>CALDQM010000083.1:0-158741 GCA_937911225.1 uncultured Cellvibrionales bacterium | reverse complement strand
AGGGAAATTTAACCGATCTAAGAACCGCAATTGCCGGCAGGAATGCAGCGCAACAACTAATGCCTGAGGCCGAGTTGACCGGCATAGGTGTTTTAGGCACAGGTGTCCAGGCGCGCTTGCAAGTGTCGCTGCTCAAGGATTTATATCCACAATGTCGCCAACTCACTGTATGGGGACGCACGCCAACAAACACCGCTACCTATGCGCGGGAAATGACCCAAAATGGCTGGAAAGTCACTGTAGTAGACAGTCCTAAACAAGTCGCCAAAACGGCCAATTTGATTGTGACCACCACAGCCTCAGACGTGGCATTGTTGGAGGCCGATGATATAACCCAAGAAAACACTCTGGTGATCGCAATTGGTGCAGATATGCCCGGCAAACTCGAACTCGCCCCAAGCCTATTAAAAAAAGCCGATTGCGTGTTGATTGACTCCATTGCGCAGGGCAAAGACCACGGTAATGCCGCAGATGCTCTGCACAATGGTGTTATCGTTGAATCAGACCTGCAGGAGTTCGGCGACTTTTTAAACAACGGCCTGAAAAATCCGCAGGCGGCAAAAAAACTAAAACTGTTTCTGTCTTCGGGTATTGGTGTTCAAGATTTGCAAATAGTACAAGCCGTGCTAGCAGGATCTTAGGACTCGCGATTATTTTAAACTACCACATAAAAGAGAATAGATAATGTTAGAGCAAGTGCCTAATTTTGATGACGAGTCCCTCGCTTCCTTACTGAAGGACCTCTACGGTCTTGAGGGTAAGATATCGCCCTTAGTTTCCTTCGAAGATCAAAATGCTCGGATAAAAACAGACACCACCACTTATGTGCTGAAAATTGCCAATACAAGATGGTCACATGAATTTATTGAAATGCAGACTGATGTACTGACCCATTTAGAAACACAGGCGCCGAGCCTGGCGTTTCCCAGCATTGTGCCTACGCTAAAGGGTGAACACATCACCTATGTTGATGGCTTTGCAATACGTCTACTAACCTATCTTGAGGGTGACCTACTAACCAACATACCAAGAACGCCAGCGCTATATCAGGATATTGGCCGGTTCTTGGGTCAACTTTCTCAAGCCATGCAGACCTATTCGGTGACGGTAGTGGAGGGCTCCGACGAACTGTGGATGCTTGATAATGTACTGGCCTGCAAAAAGTATCTTGCAGATGTCATCGATAGGGACGCTGCCGATCGCATTGAGCGGCTATATGCCGTTTATGAAAAAACTATCTTTCCCAAGCTTGCGAATTTACGTAAGGCCATCATCCATGGTGATGCCAATGAACAAAACGTACTTATCGATCCAGAACAGCCTGAAAAAGTTGCTGGCCTGATTGATTTTGGTGAAATGCAAATGGCCAGCCAGATCAACGATCTTGCCATCAGTATGGCCTATTCATTGCTCGGAGAACCCAATGTTGAGATGGCCTCAAGTAACATGATCGAAGGATATGATCGCGAATTTAAAATAACAGATAACGAGCGGGAAATAATTTACTATCTGGTTGCCATGCGCCTAGTGACCAGTATTATTATGACCTCTCACAGCGCCAAACTATTTCCTGAGAATAAATATATTTTGATATCGCAAAAATCAGCACGTGCCCTACTCAAAAAACTTGAAGATGAAAAATATATACTCGCCTAGGAAATTATCATGGGATATCAAACACCGTGGTCTAAAAGACACAAATTGATAAATAAGGATACAGAATACAACCTGTCCAATTCCTTTGCGGAGCCTCTTAGTCACCGGGAATTGGTCAAGCTATCACTGGCCAGAGGTGACCGAGCAATTGTCGATGAATTCCATGATCATTCCCTGGAATACACGCCTTCTGGCGGAAGCTTGGATCTTAAAGAAGATATTGCCAATCTCTACGAGGATAACATTAGTGCTGACAATATCGTTGTCTTCGCCGGTGGACAAGTGGCCCTACAAACGGCGGCAATAGCGCTGTTGAACGAGGATGACCATGCCATTGTGTTCACTCCGGGGTATCAGTCGGTACAGCAAACTCCAGAGCATGCAGGCTGCCAGGTGACTCAGATTCAATTGCACCCCAAAGACAACTGGCAGATAGATCTCAGCGCGGTTGAAGCCGCGATTGAGCACAACACTAAATACATGATCATCAACGAACCCTTTAATCCTGCCGGCACATTGATGAGTCATCAATTGCAGCGGCAACTTAAAGATATCGCTGACAAAAATAACATCTACCTAATGTCTGACGAAGTCTATCGCCTCCTGGAGCATAACCCAAAGGATCGACTTCCAGCCATGGCCGAACTGTACGACAAAGGCATCAGTGCCTGCACCATGTCAAAACCCTGGGGTGGCTGTGGCGTGACGATTGGTTGGCTGGTACTAAAGGATTTAGAGCTTAAGCAAAAGCTCATCGACACCCAATACTTTGGCACTGCATGCATTGGTCGTGCCAGTGAAATTCAGGCCATGATGATATTACGCGCCAGTGATACCATTATTGAAAGTCGGCTGGCAATTATCAGGAAAAACCTCAGCTTACTAGATGATTTTTTTCGCCAACATGGCGATCTTTTTGAATGGAACCGACCCAGTGCCGGAGCCATTGGTTACGTGAGATTTAAAGGTCCACTGAGCGCAGATCAATTAGCCGAGCAATTGGCCGCAGCGCGTATCTCGGTCAAACCAGCTCCGCTATTTAGCGCACAAAGCGACCTTTATCAGGATTACTTTCGCATCGGCTTCGGCGAGCAAAAAATGCCGCAGGCGCTGTCTGCCCTAATCGAGTTTATCGAGAAAAAGAGGCCCCATTGGCAAGCAACCGCCTATGAACGTTAGGAATGCTTTAGTTACAAGGGGTGTGTAACTATCGTGTAACTACAAAATAATGTAGGAATGGGGGTTGTAGGGCGACAAACTATTCCCACTCAATAGTTACACGATTTGAAACCCTTATAAACAGGGGTTACAGAGGTGAAAAAAGTAGTTTGTCACGACTGTTTATTATGAGATTCAATTTGTATTAAATCCAACCAAATTGTCTCGTTGCACGCAGATACATAATAAAAGGTATCGTAAACAGTAGGTCGCCCAACCCAATAAACATAATCCTCACACCAGCCTGTCCGGCAAACAAAGCAATGGCTGAACCTAGAAAGGCGAGGATTTTCCCTGGCACTGCGATAGCAATTATGAATCTGAATCGTGCATTATTTAGACCAGAAAGAATAAACATAATCCCAAATATACCTACGCTCGTCCAAAATACTTTACGCCCCAGCGTCATCACGAAGCCGCTGCCTTCAAGAGCAAGTACTTGTATGAAAATATCTGTGAAAAAAAGCGCCCATGTTGCAATACATAAATTCCACAGGCCTGCAAATATTAGAACACCGGTGAATCTTGGGTTTCTTGTTTTTCCCATCAATAATTTCCTAACTTCATATCATTCCCACTCAACAGTAGTGTTATAAAAAACCTCTTAATAACAATGGCTTACAAGGAACGTTTTGTAGTTTGTAACTACTTTGTAACTCTTGCTTATTTTTCTTACTTTCATACCTTCTAAAAATCCTCGTAGTATCAGCATGTTAGCAGATGCCGAGTTACAAACCTTGTAACCTTAATACTTAACAGCACAGCCACCCTCTTCAACTAAGTAACCTTGCCAACCAATCAAATGTTAAAACTGTTGTGAAAACTTTTAATCCTACTAACCCTAAAAATAGAAATATAAATATAACTTTAACTTTTCTGCTTTTAATATTTTTCCAAAGTAATAATTTAGCTTTCACTTCATTTTTTACTTCATCTATAGCTTCTTTCATAAAATCCTGTTTTTAATGACTACTAATGAATCGCAATAGTCGAGTTAGTTTGTAACACAGTTTGTAACTGCTTCATAGGAATGGAGCCTATAGAGGAGTTTGCAACAATTTTGTAACAACTTTTAGAGTACTAAACCTATATAGAATGGGGTTTTGAGAGGAACACGCTCATTCCCACTCAATAGTTGCCGGCGGTTTACTAGAAACATCATAGGTTACGCGAGAGACTTCGGTAATTTCGTTGATAATGCGGTTAGAAACTTTTTCTAGCAGCTCATAAGGCAGATGCGCCCATCTAGCCGTCATGAAATCAATGGTTTCTACTGCACGTAATGCAATGACCCACTCATAGCGCCGCGCATCACCGACTACACCGACAGATTTAATCGGTAGGAATACGGCAAAGGCTTGACTGGTTTTTTGATACCAGCCGGAGTTATGCAGCTCTTCAATAAAGATGGCATCGGCTTCTCTAAGGATATCAGCATATTCCTTTTTAACTTCACCCAGGATACGGACGCCCAGACCAGGGCCAGGGAATGGATGACGATAGACCATATCGTAGGGCAGCCCAAGCTCAACACCAATTTTACGTACTTCATCTTTAAACAATTCGCGCAGTGGCTCAACTAGGTCAAGGGCCATATCATCTGGCAAGCCACCCACATTGTGGTGAGATTTAATGACGTGCGCCTTACCCGTTTTGGAGGCCGCTGACTCAATAACATCAGGGTAAATAGTGCCTTGAGCTAAAAAGTTGACGTTATCAATTTTATTGGACTCTTCATCAAAAATTTCGATGAATGTATTACCAATAACTTTACGCTTAGCCTCTGGATCACTAACACCCACTAAACCATTTAAAAACTTGTCTTGGGCATTGGCGCGAATTACCTTTACACCCATATTCTTGGCGAACATCTCCATCACTGCGTCGCCTTCATTTTTACGTAACAGGCCGTTATCAACAAAGACGCACGTTAACTGATCACCAATAGCCTTATGCAGCAGCGCGGCAACTACAGAGGAATCAACGCCGCCTGAGAGACCCAGTAGGACATGACTGTCACCCACCTGCTGTTGAACTCGAGTAATTTGATCTTCAATAATGGCGGCAGCAGTCCAGAGTGGCTCGCAACCGCAAATTTCTAGAGCAAAGTGGTGGAAGATGTTTTCGCCTTGCAGGGTGTGGGTCACTTCAGGATGGAATTGAATACCATAAAATTTCTTTTCTTCGTTAACCATCCCAGCAATCGGACATGACTCTGTAGAGGCCATTAAACTGAAGCCTTCAGGCATAGCCACAACTTTGTCTCCATGGCTCATCCATACATCTAACAATGCAGCCCCACCAGTATCGGCATGGTCATTAAGATCACCCAGTAAAGCAGACACACCCTCCACTTTCACTTGGGCATAGCCGAACTCTCGAACATCAGAGGTAGCAACCTCTCCACCTAACTGGCCGGCCATTGTCTGCATGCCATAGCAAATGCCAAGCACCGGCAATCCCATTGTAAACACGCAGTCTGGTGCTCTAGGTGCGCTAGCCCCTCCAGTAACCGACTCAGGACCACCGGATAGAATAAATCCTTGGGGATTAAATTCGCGTATTTCTTCTTCTGTAATATCCCAGGCTCTGATTTCAGAGAACACACCAATCTCACGCACACGACGGGCAATTAGCTGGGTATATTGAGAACCAAAATCAAGAATAAGAATTTTTTGCGAATGTAGATCTATCATTAGTTGCCCTTAAAGTAAAAAGGCTAGACTAACCAGCCCAGCCCTTCATTAAACATTATGTAATCACTCGCTACCGCTAGCCTTATCGTCCGCCTGCTGGGTAGTTAGGTGCTTCTTTGGTAATCTGAACATCGTGCACATGACTCTCGCCCATGCCCGCAGAGGTCACTCGCACAAATTCGGGTTCAGTGCGCATTTGCTCGATCGTTGTACAACCGGTGTATCCCATGGCAGAACGCAAACCACCCATCATTTGATGAATAATATTGGATACTGGCCCCTTATAAGGCACTCGGCCTTCAATACCTTCTGGTACTAATTTTTCAACAGCACTAGCATCTTGGAAGTAACGGTCACTTGATCCCATAGAATGCGACATAGCACCTAAAGAACCCATACCTCGATAATTTTTATAAGAGCGACCTTGGAACATTTCAATTTCGCCTGGTGCTTCCTCAGTACCGGCTAGCATGGAGCCCATCATCACCGAACTTGCACCGGCAACAATAGCTTTTGCCATGTCGCCAGAGTAACGAATTCCACCATCGGCAATAACAGGTACGCCAGTCCCTTTTAGGGCCTCTACCGCATTAGCAATTGCGGTGACTTGAGGTACGCCAATTCCAGTAACAATGCGTGTTGTACAAATAGACCCTGGCCCGATGCCAACCTTAACGCCGTCTGCTCCAGCATCAACTAGTGCTCTAGCACCCTCGCCAGTCGCTACGTTGCCCCCAATCACTTGCACATCTGGGAAATTCTTTTTGATCCACCTTACTCGGTTTAATACATTCATCGAGTGCCCATGGGCAGTATCTACTACAAGAACATCAACATTGGCATGAATCAGGGCTTCTATACGCTCATCGGTCCCTTCACCAACACTGACTGAGGCGCCAACGATTAAACGACCCTGATCATCTTTACAGGCATGGGGATATTGTTCAGCTTTATCAATGTCGGTAACTGTAATTAGGCCCTTTAACTCAAAGGCATCATTAATCACCATGACTTTTTCTATTCTGTGCTTATGAAGTAGTGCTCTTACCTCATCAGCACCAGCGCCTTCTTTTACAGTAACTAATCGATCTTTAGGCGTCATTACTGAGGTTACACAGGCACTCATATCGGTCGCAAAACGCACATCTCGGCGCGTCACGATCCCTACTAGGTTACCGTTCTCAAGAATGGGGACACCCGAAATATTATTCGCCATAGTGAGCGCATGTAACTGCTCTAGCGTGGCCGATGATTCGATAGTGAAGGGATCTTTAACCACACCACTCTCATACTTTTTGACCGCCCAAACTTCTCTGGCTTGATCCTCAATTGTCATGCTCTTATGAACAATACCAACACCACCTTCTTGCGCAATAGCAATAGCTAAGCGCGATTCAGTAACGGTATCCATAGCCGCTGAAACCAGCGGGATATTCATGGTAATGCCACGTGTTAGCTGAGAGCGGGTGGTCACATCTTTTGCAGTGACGTCAGAATACCCTGGGACGAGAAGGACGTCGTCAAAGGTGAGTGCTTCGTTAGAGATTCGTAGCATAATGAACGCTTACCTCAGTAGTCTCAATTAGAGAGTACTCAATAGGGTTTAAAAAATAAGCGGTGAATTATATGCCTCAGGGGCTATAAGGTAAACATTTATTTGACACTAGCGCTATTAGATTAAACGGTGATAAGGCACTGATTTTGATATTTTTTTTACGTCCTGTACAAAAAATAGATAGAAATAGAATGCTTAAATTAGTTACCTTCCGCAGCCCATTTCACTACAATGTGGGCATGCCTACAGATACCCATAATCGCCAAATTTTTACCGTAAGTGAACTCAATCGCACTGTACGTCAATTACTTGAAAGTACGCTCCCGCTGTTATGGGTAGAAGGCGAAATTTCAAATTTTGCTCGCCCAAGTTCAGGTCATTGGTATCTAACGCTTAAAGATCAGAACGCGCAGGTTCGCTGCGCCATGTTCAAAAATAGTAATATGCGCGTTAACTTTAAACCAGGCAATGGCATTTCAGTACTAGTGCGCTGCAGAGTGGGCCTGTACGAGGGACGTGGTGACTACCAGCTCATCATTGAGCATATGGAAGAAGCTGGCTTTGGTGCACTACAGCGGCAATTTGATCAACTAAAAGCCAAACTCGCTAATGAGAGCTTATTTGATCAGACCCACAAACAAGCTATACCACGATCAATTAATCATGTTGGTGTTGTAACCTCCTCCACAGGTGCGGCATTTACAGATATTCTTTCTGTCTTAAAACGCAGATTCCCCAGCATCAAAGTCACGCTCTTCCCTACCGCAGTGCAAGGCGACCAAGCCGCCAGTCAAATAGTCGCAGCGATAGCGAATGCCAATGACAATGACAATGATGGATGTGATGTTTTAATTGTTGGTCGCGGTGGTGGCTCTTTAGAAGATTTATGGCCGTTCAATGAAGAGTCGGTAGCTCGTGCTATATTTCATAGCAAAATTCCCGTGGTTAGTGCCGTAGGTCATGAAATTGACTTTACCATTGCTGACTTTGTTGCAGATCTTCGTGCGCCCACACCCTCTGCCGCAGCCGAATTAGTCAGTTTAGACGGCGATGAATTAATAGCTCAATTTGCCGGACTAGAAACATTATTGGCCAACTCAATAAGCCGGCGATTAAAAAGTTTAGGCCAAAAAACTGTCGATTTACGCAATCGCCTGCAACACCCAGGACGAAAGCTTCAAGAGCAAGCACAGCATCTGGATCACTTAGATATTCGCTTGAGGCGTTCAATAAAAGGCATGATACAAGTCTATCGTCATCAAACTATCTTGAGTCGAGATCGTTTGTTGCGCCAGCACCCACGAGATGCGTTAGCACGGCAAAAGCAGCATGTTCAGAGCGCAGTTTTACAGCTATCCAAAGTAGTTAACCAGCAGCTCAAGGAAAAAGTGAGTCATACCGAACAAACACTGCATCTGCTGGACGCGGTGAGTCCGCTTAAAATACTCGGCCGCGGTTTTTCAGTTATCCGTGATGCTAACAATCAAGTCATAAAAAGTATTACATCGGTTAGCAAGGGAGAAAATCTCAGGGCGCGACTAACCGATGGAGAGCTTCATATTGAAGTCACTAAAACCACAACTACTGACGTCTCAAGAAGACGGAGTACGAAGTATTAAAACCAGCTTTGTATTGCGCAAGGTAGTTCAGCGTACCGAACTACCTTTGGACCATATCAAGTAAAGGAAAAGCACATTAATCGTTTCTTTTACTGTATTTAACAATCTTTTTACGCTTCATCCCAGCACGATCGTTAGCAGTGACGGCCTTGTTTTTATACGGATTTTCTCCAGTACGATATTCAACTCTCACTGGGGTTCCGTGCAGACCTAGTTCACGACGGAAAATTTTCTCCAGATAACGGGTATATTGCGCCGGTACTGCATCTGTCTGATTGCCATGAATAATAATAACCGGAGGATTGCGACCTCCAGCGTGAGCAAAGCGTAACTTAACACGTCGCCCATGCACCAACGGTGGCTGATGCTCTTCAACAGCTCCTTCTAGCACTTTGGTCAGGCGCGAGGCACTCAATGCGTCAGTCGCCGCTCTATAAGCGGCACCGATGGAGTCATAAAGGTTACCAACCCCCGTTCCATGTAGCGCCGAAATAAAGTGGACGTCAGCAAAATCAGCAAATTGTAAGCGTCGTTTTATCTCTACTTTAATGTGGTCTCGCTTATCCGGATCAAGTCCATCCCACTTATTGATACCAATCACCAAACCACGCCCAGCATCAATGACAGAGCCCATCAGATGGAGGTCTTGATCTACCAAGCCTTCATGAGCATCAACCATTAGAACAACAACATTAGCATCATCAATAGCTTGTAGCGTTTTAACAATCGAGAATTTCTCAATAGCAAGCTTCACATTTTTGCGCTTTCGAATACCGGCTGTATCAATTAGCGTGTAGTTCTGCCCATGACGCTCAAAATCGATGTAAATACTATCCCGGGTGGTCCCTGGTTCGTCAAAAACAACCACGCGGTCTTCGCCTAAGAGGCGGTTAACTAAGGTAGATTTACCCACATTAGGGCGGCCAACAACGCCAATTCTTATGCTGTTGGAGCCATCATCCTCAGGTTCAATATATTCCGGATAAGGTGCTAACACCTCCTCCATCATTGAGCGTACGCCACGACCATGAGTCGCTGTAGTGGGATACATACCAGAGAAGCCCATCTGATAAAAATCGGCCAGCGCAGCGGCAGGATCCAAACCATCAATTTTATTAGCGACTAAGAAGACTTTACGATTTTTTCGACGTAACTTTTCTGCAATCATGTAATCTGCTGAAGTCACCCCTGAACGGCAGTCGACAATAAACAAAACAATATCTGCCTCATCCATGGCTAGCAAAGACTGCTCAGCCATTTCGGCATCAATACCCTCCTCTTCACCACTAATGCCACCGGTATCTATTACCATAAAGCGACGATCAAACATTTCACCATCGCCATATTTACGGTCTCGGGTAAGTCCCGAATAGTTAGCCACAAGAGCATCGCGACTACGAGTGAGTCGATTAAATAGAGTAGATTTTCCTACATTAGGACGGCCCACTAGGGCAATAACAGGAATCATAGAATAAAAAATGCCGCATGGTTTAAGTGCGGCATTCTACTGCAATTAACAATATTTTTCGCTACTGAATTTCATACACACTGATACTGCCATTATTGGCCTGAACAATAAGGCTATCTCCAACGCTCAACAAGGGTGCACTAACACCACTCCCATCGACTTTAATTCGACCAACGAAATGTCCATCTTCGGCATCTAGCAGGTGTAAAAAGCCTTCAGCATCCGCAACCGCAATAGTTCCACCAAGCACCGCAGGGCCTGTTGCCTGACGTAAAAATAGCTCATCATTAGTCCATACTTTTTGCCCGTTTCCTGAACCAAAGGACTGGATCGAATCTTCTTCAGCCGTGACGTAAATTTTTCCTGCACGATGAGCCGGAGCATGATGTGAAGAAGTGTCCTGAGACCAAAGATTTCGTCCGGTACCACGCGAAATAGCACCAAGACGGCCTTGATAAGTGGCTGCATAGATAACATCACCTACCAATAGTGGCTCACCATCAATATCAACCATACGCTCTAGTTCTGTTCGACCCTTCGGGAGGGCAACGCGTGTTTCCCAAATCACAGAGCCATTGCTGGGATTGAAAGCGATCAATTTACCCGAGTCAAATCCAGATAAGACCATATTGCTGGTAACCACTGATTCACTCGTTCCTCGAACACTTAAGATTGGCGCGTCCCCATCATGCCGCCAAAGCTCTTCTCCCGTTTTGGCATCCAGTGTGACCATCTGATTATCAATACTGTGGACAGCTACAACATTACCATTAGTTTTCGGGCTCGAGAGTACTTCAGAGGTCACCTGACTAGTCCACAAAGTAGAACCATCGGTAGCATTAAGCGCATAGACAACTCCTTCAACAGTGCCTACCATGACCATTCCAGCGCCATAACCAACGCCTCCGGTCACCATGGTATCCAGATTAATTTCCCACCTCTTTTTACCCGAAGTGAGATCAAGCGCGGTAACTTGCCCTGTATAATCTGCAGCAAAAATAGTATCTCTACTAGCTGCTGGACGAAGACTAATTAGATAGTCTTTGGTGCCTGAACCAACACTGACAGACCAGCGGCGCTCAATCGAAACCTCGGAGGTAAAATCGACTAATTTAGCCGGCGTAATGGCAATATCGTCCTCGTCACTAAACAAACTACACCCTGAAAGAGCAAGTAAGCACATTAGAAGACCCAGTTTTTTCATTGGCTGTCCTCACTGGCCATATCTACGGATTTGCTAGCCTCGTCAGAACTTGGCAGAACCTGAGGTTGCTGCGCAGGGCGTACCTGTCCAATCTTCAGTTCTAGCACATTCCGTACAATTTGATCTGTAGATTTATTAGCCACTATCGCCGCATCATAGGCTGAATATGCTGCCTGTGTATTACCTAGGAGCATATAAAAATCACCTTTAGCTTCTTCATAAGCAGATTTGTGCGCCCCTGGATTAACACCTTGGAGCATCTGTAATGCCAGTTCAACATTATCTCGAGCGGCTTCTACTCGCGCTAATCGCAAGCGCACAAGAATTTCAGTCGCCATTGAGGATCCATTATCCAAGGACCATTGCAATTCGTCTGCAGCAAGGTCTAAATCACCACGCTCTACCGCTAACTTAGCTTTTAATGCCGCAGCTAAGTGCGCGTAGGCGGTACCACTGAAGTCAGCTTTTAATTTATCCGCATTACCAGTGACCACCTTTTGCTGCTCGCTGTCCAGTAGCTCTCCTGGTTGCTGAGTCGCGACAATCTCTATGCTAGCTTGCCAAAGGCTTGATGCCTCCTCCGATTCAACGGTAAGGTTTTGTTGCCAGGACTGCCAACCAAAGTAGCCACCTACAATCAATACAATCGCAGCGATAACTTTAAGGCTATTCTCTTGCCACCAAATTTTTAATGCTTCAATTAACTCTTCTTCAGTACGCTCTTCTGCCACGGGTGTTCCTCAATCAGTAAAAAATGTATTTAATAAGTCAGCCAATTCGCTTTGGACAACAGTTTCTTGCGGATGTTCTTGGCGGAGATACTTTACTCCACCAGTTTTATTGATTATTTCGTCCTCGCCAAGAATAATAGCAACGTGTGCGCCACTTTTATCAGCTTTTTTCATTTGTGATTTAAAACTACCCCCACCGCAATGACTCTCAAAACGAAGGGTCGGACATCGGCTACGTAACATGTCACTCAGCACCATTGCATCTGACATGGTATTCCCCACCGCAACTATATAGACATCGACAGTTTGGGCAACACTATCCGGGACAGTATTCAAATCGTCAAGCAATAGCGCAAGCCTTTCTAACCCCATAGCAAAACCGACACCAGGACAGGGTTTTCCACCTAACTGCTCTACCAAACCGTCATAACGACCGCCAGCACAAATGGTCCCCTGAGCACCAAGACTTGATGTTACCCACTCAAACACAGTCTTTGAGTAATAATCCAGGCCTCTGACTAATTTTGGATTAATGTCATAACTGATATTAGCCGCGTCTAAGATGGAGCATAGTTGCTCAAAATGCTGACGCGATTCCTGATCAATAAAATCACTGAGAACAGGGGCATTTTCAAGAATTTTTTGCACATCCTTGTTCTTGCTATCCAGTATTCTCATCGGATTAGTCAATAATCGTCGTTGGCTATCTTCATCTAATGCCTGGTAATGCTGGGTAAGATATTCGACTAACTCGCCACGATACATTTTACGATCGGACGATGTACCCAATGAATTGATCTGCAACGTTACTACATGATCGATTTTTAGCGTTTTCCATAATCTCGCCGTTAATAACAGTAATTCTGCATCAATATCAGGGCCACTTAGACCGAAGGCTTCAACGCCAATCTGATGAAATTGCCTCAGCCGACCTTTTTGTGGTCGCTCATGCCGAAACATAGGACCTGTGTACCATAAACGTTGAGTTTGATTATGTAGAAGACCATTTTGCGTGCATGCTCGGACACAACCGGCAGTACCTTCTGGACGCAAACTCAACTGATCACCATTACGATCTTCAAAGGTATACATCTCTTTTTCAACGATATCTGTTGCCTCGCCAACAGAGCGCTTAAATAGCTCCGTTTGCTCGACAATAGGAAAGCGGATTTCTTTATAGCTGTAGCGGCTCAATATATTGGCTACAGTTTTTTCAAGATACTGCCATGTCGTTGACTGATCAGGAAGGAGATCGTGCATACCACGTAAGGATTGAATTTTCATAATAGATCTATCCTAGCCTCGTGCGATAATTTGTTCGGCATCAATCGCCATCTGCGCTTCCTTGGCAGCTGCTTTAGCGCGAATTTCAGTTTCTAATTGATCAACCAAACTTTCTTGGCTTATTTTGTGATCGGGCATACCATCAAGATAAACCAGATTAGCGGGAGAGCCACCGGTAAGGCCATAGTCAGAAAGCTTAGCTTCTCCGGGACCATTTACGATACAGCCAATAATGGAGACATCCATGGGAACTGTGATGTCTTCTAGACGCGCCTCTAGCGCATTAACCGTAGAGATCACGTCAAAATTTTGTCGTGAGCAACTAGGGCAGGCAATAAAATTTATACCCTTGGATCTAAGCCTGAGGCTGCGCAACATAGCCCACGCTACTCTTGCCTCCTCAGCTGGATCAGCGGCCAAAGAGATTCTGATAGTATCGCCAATGCCATCGAGCAATAAAGCACCTAGACCAATCGCAGACTTTACAGTTCCAGAACGAAGCCCACCCGCTTCGGTGATACCCAAATGCAATGGTTGTTCAATACGCTTTGCCAGATCTCGATACGCGGCCTGCGCCATAAATATCTCTGACGCTTTGACACTCACTTTAAAATTCTGAAAATCATATTTATCGAGCCGGTCAACATTACGCATAGCGGACTCAACCATTGCTTCTGCCGTTGGCTCACCATACTTACGCAATAAGTCTTTACCCAAAGACCCCGCGTTAACACCAATACGGATAGGGATATTTAGATCTTTAGCTTTGCAGATGACCTCTCGTAAGCGATCTTCTCGGCTAATATTACCAGGATTAATGCGTAGACAGTCCACACCAAGATCAGCTACTCGAAGGGCGATTTTATGATCAAAATGAATGTCGGCTATCAATGGAACTGACACTCTTTTACGTATTTCTCCGAAGGCGTCAGCCTCTGCCAAAGAGGGCACTGATACTCTGACAATATCCGCACCAGCTTGCTGAATACTTTCAATCTGCGCGACAGTTGCAGCAACATCAGACGTTGGTGTATTAGTCATACTTTGAACTGATATAGGCGCATCTCCGCCCACCGGAACATCGCCGACCATAATCTGCCGAGACTTTCGTCTTATAATTGGTGATTCACTAAAACTCAAAAAATTCTCACTTTAATCACCTAAAAAGAGGTGCCGCACATTAATGGTTACTGAACTAGCTTTTGATAACTGCCTGCTTGCTCAGAGTCTCCAAACAAGGTAACCAATCGATTCCCATATATCGTCATTGCCTGAGAATCACCCATATTAAATTCTATTCTCACAAGTAACCATAAACTTTCCGCGGTATCTTGCGAGAGTGCCTTATAGTAACCCATCGTATCCCTTGCCAACAAATATCGCTTTTGCTCAAAGTATGCTTTTGCCAACTCGAAATATGCACGGTTAAACTGAGGCGACAACTCTATAGCGCGCTTAAACGATTGAATAGCGGTATCTCTATCGTTTAACTTATTCTGAGCCAAACCAGCAATAAAGAACGCTTGGGGCCTACGCTGATAGCTTAGATCAGTAGAGACTAGTAATATCTGCTCCAAGGACTCTGCAAAACGCTCTTGATTAAACAAAAATGATGAGAAATTATATCTCACTACTGAATCGCTAGGATCGCTATTCATGGCCTTCAAAAAATATTTTTCGGCCAATCCCATTTCAAGTTCAATCTGGTAAAGCAATGCGTAGCTATTATAAAGCTGCGACAACCCTTTGATGTCATCCGTATCATGTAAATTTTCAGCTTTTCGCAAATGTAGGCGCGCTAAGTTACGCTTATCAAGTCCAATATACTGCTTTGCTAAATTCACGTGCTGATCGTAAGCCGTTTGATTAGTGTCACGACTACTTGAGACATTGCTTGTTGTGCTCGCACACCCAAAAAGTAGCAGGCCCAATAGCATAGCAGTAGTAAAACGACATGTTTTTAACGTTGCTTTCATCATCATTAAGTCCTTTTAACATTGACGACTTGGCTCCTGTTAAACCAAGTTATAACTGATCAATAAATGAGTCTATTTAATCTTGGATATTGAGTGACTGAATTTCATCCAGGCGCTTTTTATAGCGCGCCTGTCGCTTAGTTCGATCATTCACTTCGCCAGCCAACTGACCACAAGCAGCCGCTATATCATCACCTCGCGTCGTTCTTACCATTACGGTGTAACCCCCAGCTATAAGAATATCCCGAAATCGATGCAGGGCGGTGTTGGTGACTGTCTTATAACCTGAGCCGGGGAATGAATTGAATGGGATTAAGTTAATTTTACAGGGTAAATCTTTCAGCAACTCGACTAATTCTCGCGCATGAATCGAACGATCATTAACCTGATCCATCAACGTATATTCGACCGTCACCTTTCGCCGATTATCAGGCATTTTTTCAATATAGTTTTTGGCACTCTCAATAAACTGAGCCAGAGGATATTTTCGGTTAATCGGCACCAACTGATTACGAAGTTCATCATTGGGTGCATGTAGAGAAATAGCTAGAGAAACATCACTGACATCACCTAGCTTGTCCAGTTGAGGGACAACCCCTGCTGTACTCAGTGTTACCCGGCGTTTTGACAAACCGTAGGCATTATCTTCTAACATAATACCCATCGCGGCAACGACGTTATCAAAATTCATCAAGGGCTCACCCATCCCCATCATCACTACGTTAGTAACCCGACGCTTTCCCTTCGGCATAAACTGGCCAAAGGAGTCTGCAGCAATCCAAAGTTGCCCGATTATTTCTGCAGCAGTGAGATCCCGATTAAAACCTTGCTTGCCTGTCGCACAAAAACTGCAGTCTAGGGCGCAACCAATTTGCGATGACACACAAAGAGTGCCTCGCTCACGCTCCGGAATGTAGACCATTTCAATACAACTGCCACCGTCAACTCGTATTAACCATTTCCGCGTACCATCAACAGAATCTTGGCAATTAACGACTTCTGGCAGTTTAACTTCAGCAATATCATGCAATTTAGTCCGCAACTCTTTTGAGATATTCGTCATTGCGTTGAAATCACATTCACCTTCTTGGTGAATCCATTTTATAACCTGCGTTGCCCGAAAACGTTTTTCGCCAATCTCTTCAAAAAACTCGCCAAGACGAGACGCAGAAAACCCCAAAAGGTTAATTTTCTCCTTCTGGGGTTGTTCGCTGGCTACTGTTGTTGCTAATTCTTGGGACATAAACGCCCTATTGTATTAGTTTCTAACGAGCACAAATCTCGTCATCAGCAAAAAAGTAGGTGATTTCTCGAGCTGCAGATGCAGCTGAATCAGAACCATGAGCGGCATTAGCATCAATTGACTCTGCGAAGTCTGCGCGGATAGTACCTGCTGCAGCCTCTTTTGGGTTAGTGGCACCCATTAAATCACGGTTGGTCATGATAGCATTTTCACCCTCAAGAACCTGCACAGAGACAGGACCAGAAGTCATAAAGCCTACCAAGTCATTGAAGAATCCGCGCTCACTGTGCTCAGCATAAAAGCCCTCAGCTTGCTCACGGCTTAAGTGCATCATTTTGCACGCGACGATGTGCAGTCCTGCTGTTTCAAAACGGCCCAAAATTTGGCCTACAACATTTTTTGCAACTGCATCAGGTTTAATAATCGATAGTGTGCGTTCAGACGCCATGTAAATTCTCCAAAGTCAGTAAAAATTAATCTCAGGGTGAAACGAGCGCGAATTCTACCTATCAATAGGCAACGTCACAACCGGTTTATCTTACCCTATTGACAGAATACTTGTTTTTCCCATGGGTGATTTCCAAATCCATAAACTTCTGTGAATCCTCTTGTCTATATTACAATCTTGTATTTCGCATTATATTAATTTGAAAGACTACATCGGGTGTAGTGCCTACCCCAACATCTTTGGTAATCACAACATCCAAAACATAGTTTTTAGCCAGCCGCCAGGTACCATCGAAGCTCATCGTCGTAGCTGCGCCTAACGGTAATAGATCGGTCTCTTGGTAAATAACTGATCGAGTATCTAGCTGAATCTTTAGATCGCTCAACTGTAGATTCCTCTGGAAAACCCAAAATATCATGGAATCCATTCAGTGTGCCAGCATAGGCAAGCGCCAAAGGATTAATGTCAGTCTTATAAAAAGATCCGGTAGCTCTGTAGGCGATAGCTTTGTAGAGAGTATATTGGGAGACATTAACGGCGCAAAAAAAACAGATCATCAACCTTATAACCACCGACTATTTATCTTCCCACACCTAAGGTTAATGTCTACAGCCAATTATTGACTTGATCCAAGCTCTAAAAGACGTATATAGACCTTAATACCAAGCACAAAACTGTCTACTCCAATTCGCTCATTGGTGCCATGAAAGCCCGTTAATTGTGCCTTAGTCAGTGGAAATGGATTGAATCGATAAGCGTCATCTGCAACTCTGCCGTAATGCCTCGAATCAGACGCGGCCACCATAAGGCCTGGTGCAACAATGACATCACCATAGATATTTTTTACCGATTGCTCGATATTTTTATAACCTGCAGATTCCCAGCTAGAAACTTGCGATGCCGGTTTACCTAAGCCAAAACCATCCCATGCCATTGGCCTAACCTCAACATTGTCGTTCTCCACTACCTCGCGAACATGATCAAAGATACTAGCCACACTATCTCTCGGGTGCACCCTAAAGTTGACTGTAGCAATGGCTTCGATGGGCAATACATTAGTTTTAACACTGGCTGATAGCATCGTTGGCGCTGTGGTTGTTCGCAACATTGCGTTGGTGGCCGGATCCTTTGCTAATGTAGCTTCAATCAATCCACTAAAAAGCCATCTGTTGGCAAACAACAACTTTAAAGTGAAAGGCATTTCTCGACTAGTTGTGTCAAAGAGAGCCAGACTCAAACCATCGAGCCCTCCCGGCATCGGTTCTTTTTCAAGCTTGGTAATCGCCGCAGCCAAAATGCCGACGGCAGTTTGGCTGGGAGGCATGGATGAGTGTCCACCTGCACCCTTGCCCACGATTTGCAGCGTTGTAGTTCCCTTCTCTGCGACATTAACTGTTGCGACTAACTTATCGATCCCTGGTAAAAAACCATCAAGCAAAAATGAGCCTTCATCCAACGACCAGGCCAACTGCACACCATTAGTTTCCAAAAAATCAGCGACTAAGGCCGCGCCTTTAGCTCCACCTATCTCCTCGTCATGTCCAAAACTGAGATAAATAGTTCTTTTTGGCTGATAACCTTCAGCCATCAAGTAACTAACTGCCTCTAAAATACCAATCACACCACTTTTATCATCCAGCGCCCCGCGACCCCAAACAAAGCCATCACTAATTACCCCAGAAAACGGTGGCTGCTGCCACAAGTCTTCAGTACCGGGAATAATCGGTACTACATCGTAATGGCCTGTCACCAAAATTGGTTTTAATGCAGAGTCCGTTCCAGCCCATTTATAAAGCATGGTGCCATTGAACATGTTTAACTCAAGAGCCTGATCCAATTGACTGTATGTCTGCCGAACCCAAGCCTGAAAATTGTCAAAGTCATCGGTATTTAAAGCAAGCGAACCTTGATGAGATATAGTCTGAAACCGAATAGACTCAGACAAATGCGCTAGCATAAGATCTTCATCCAGAGCGTAATCAATGGTCTCTACTTGGTCGGTGATTTTTGGCGTATGAAGAAGCGCTCTAACCACTATCACAATCAGTAATATCAAAGCACTTAGTGCTAGAACGTTAAAAATCCGTTTCACAATACATCCTCTCTAATATTCGGGTTAAGTTTATGAGGTAACTGGCTAGTCCATCTCCTCGATCCAGGTCATCTGAATCGCTTCAAGTATTTTCTCACCACAGCGCTCAGGATCATCAGAAAAACTTTCAAGGGCCATCACCCAATTCCGCAAATCTACAAAATGGACGTATTGCGGATCAACATCAGGATGACTTTCCATTAATTCTATGGCGATATCGTTTACATCGGTCCACTTGAGCATTGCCCCTACCTCATATTCATGTGCCCTGAAATTAGGCATCTATTAATTCTTATTATGGATTAAATCGATCAATAAAGTCGCTAAATCCACGAATAAAGTACGGTCTTGGAGTTTCCATAAACGCAGCATGATCACCCCCGGCAACCACTAACCAGCTTTTATTAGCCGTTTTCAATCGAGAAAATAGTTTAGCTTGGAACGCGGTTGGGGCAATAGGATCAAATTCTCCCTGCATTAGTAGTACTGGAACATCGATTTGGCTGGGATCAATGGATAAAAATTCATACTCATTACGCCAATCAACCCTCACTGGGTCAGCCTCTAAGGCGGCCTCGACGTAGCCGTTGATAGCCCGCTGACTTATGGATCCCGGAACTATAAAGTCACTTGCAGCGGCTTGAGCTGTATTTATACGTCTCTCTAGAGACTTATCTTTAGGGTCTTTAACAGCGACATTATCCAAATCCAGCCAAAAACCAAAGAGCGTTAAACTGGCTATGTCGCTCGAATCAGTCTGAGCGGCCAACAGCGAAATCACTGAACCATAGGACCAGCCAAATACATGAATTGGGGTATTTTGATGTCGCTGGGATATCCAGCGAGTGACGTTGATTACATCAGCAGCAGCCTTCGTCGGCGAAAGCCATTGAGAAGCATCTCTTGGCGTCGCACCGTAACCGCGCAAATCAACCGCATAAGTCCCGTAGCCCTTCTCCAGCATGCCATCCATAAGAGATAGTTCTTCTCCATCAACTTGCAAATCAAAATCTGGAAGAGCGCTCCACGTTCTGCCGTGGACAAACAGGATAATACCTTTTGGATCGTCGTGACTTTTTCCCCACAGCGCCATTGGATGATCATCAGACATCACCGTATGCCTGACCGGAGAGGCTTGTTCTAAAATTATGGGGTCGTCCAACGATACAACAACCGTGTCGATAGAAAGAACACATGACGCACACACTATAGACAGCAAAATTAGGCAAATACGATGAACTATTGTTGTTTGAAGTGTAGTTAACTGCGGCATTGCTAACTCTCTTTAGTGTCGTTCAGATACCATGTTAATGGTGTACATTGGAATTTCAACAACCAGATCTTGGTCTTCAACAATAACCTGGCAACTTAGTCTAGAGTCAGGGTCGACACCCCATGCCTTATCCAAGAAATCTTCCTCTAAGTCGTCCGCCTCAGGCAGAGAATCAAACCCTTCACGAACAAATACGTGGCAGGTAGTGCATGCACATGACATCTCACATGCATGCTCAATATCCAACCCACTACGCAACGCAGCATCACACACTGACTCGCCCTTCTTGGCTTCAACAACTGCGCCCTCTGGGCAAATTTCTTTGTGAGGTAAAAAAACGATTCGAGCCATTATTTATTAATTCCTGTTTCCATAAATGTTACGCTAACCGCGCTCAATTTCATCAAGAGTTTGCCCTTGTAAGGCTCTCTTAATCGACGCATCCATCCGCCGAGCCGCAAAGCTTTCACTCATCTTTCCGACCGCTTCAATTTGTCGTGCCAAAACACGATGTTCTGACGTGTCTTGCCGTACCTGCTGTAATTCTTCAACGGCACGCTGCAGACACTGTAGTTCGTCCTCTTCAAGGAGTTCAGCTGCATCTTTTGCCAGAGCGGCTAGTAGGTCTTCGGCCATTCGGTCTGCTTCTACTTGCTGTTCGCGCAAAGCTCTTGCCTGCATGTCATCACGCGCATAACTGAATGAATCTTGTAGCATCTGAGTAATCTCATCCTCGGCCAGACCATAAGATGGTTTAACCTCTATCCGAGATTCTACATTACTGGTGAGCTCACGCGCGGTGACATTCAGTAAACCATCAGCATCAACCTGATAGGTAACTCGTATTTTTGCTGCGCCAGCAACCATGGGTGGAATACCACGCAACTCAAATCTGGTGAGAGAGCGGCAGTCATCTACCAACTCTCGCTCACCTTGCAATACGTGAATTACCATAGCCGTTTGGCCATCTTTAAACGTGGTAAATTCCTGCGCCTTAGCTACGGGGATAGTGGTATTGCGATGGATGATTTTTTCAGTCAAACCACCCATAGTCTCTATTCCAAGCGATAACGGGATAACATCTAACAGTAACATCTCATCGCCAGATTTGTTGCCCACAAGAATATCAGCCTGAACGGCAGCACCCATGGCAACGACACGGTCAGGATCAAGATTACACATAGGCTGCATACCGAAAAAACTAGCTACTTTCTCTCTTACCAACACAGCTCTTGTTGACCCACCAACCAGCACAACGCTATCAATCTGGTCAATACTTACGTCAGCATCTCGTAATGCCCGTCGACATGACCGTATCGTTTTAGTCACTAGGCCGTCGATCAAATCGTTCATCACTTGTCGAGACAACACACCATGCCAGTCTAAGATTTCTATCTCTACCTGCTCTGACTCGGTGAGTTCTTCTTTAGCCGCCCGCGCGGTCTCCAAAAGAATTCTTTGTTCCATTGGATTTAATGACGCGGGCATACCAATTTCGTCTCGCAACCATTGGGCAATGGCATGATCAAAATCATCTCCGCCGAGCGCTGAGTCACCGCCGGTGGCAAGAACTTCAAATACTCCTCGAGATAGACGTAAAATACTGATATCAAAAGTGCCACCACCCAAATCATAGACGGCTATTACACCCTCAGCCCCCTCATCTAAGCCATAAGCGATAGCAGCAGCAGTAGGTTCATTGAGCAGCCGTAGGACCTTAATGCCAGCAAGAGTGGCTGCATCCTTTGTTGCCTGACGCTGAGCTTCATCAAAATAGGCAGGGACCGTGATCACTGCGCCATCAATCATGGTATCCAGAGATTCTTCAGCACGATTTACTAGGGCCCTGAGTATTTCGGCGGATACTTGAATGGGGCTAACTGGACCACTTACGGTATTTATCTTTGGCATTCCGCCATCCCCATCAATAAAATCATAGGGTAATTGGTCGCCAAGCGTCACTAAGTCACTCACTCCACGGCCTAACAATCGCTTCACAGAAGAAATAGTATTCAGTGGATCGCTAATATTGAAGTCCATTGCCTCGTAACCTAAGGCGGTAGCACCCTGCTTGGAATAATGCACAACAGACGGCAGTAAATGGCGATTTTGACTATCCGCCAAGGTTTCAGGCATACCGCTACGCACCGCAGAGACTAGCGAATTAGTGGTGCCCAAATCAATCCCGACAGCATGTTTCCGCTGGTGGGGCTGGGGGGATTGGCCCGGTTCTGAAATTTGCAAAAGAACCATTAGTTAAGCATCGTCCATTTCATCTTCAATGTGATCTATCTCGGTCAATAATTTGGAAAAAAATTGCATTTTGGCGACTGTATTAAAAGCGAGGTCCAACGCGTTTTTGCAAAAAAAGTCCTGGAACTCACGCTGAAGTTCGATATAAGTTTGCTCTATTTCAGCTTTCAGGCGATCTAATTCAACCCACGGATCCTGTGTTTCAGAAATCCCTGACAGCGACTCACGAAGCTCTATCTGCTGCATCAGAAAACTAGTGTCAGTGGTTATGTGTGCCTCCTGGCTAGCATCGACGCTATTTAGCTCAAGAAGATACTGCGCTCTCTTTAAAGGCGACTTTAAGGTATCAAAGGCTTGATTGATCAGCGATGCAGATTGCACCGCGAGACGCTTTTCAACATCTGTTTTTGTAGCGTAACGATCGGGATGAAATTCTTGTTGGAGCGCACGATAACGGATACCAAGACCACCAATATCGATATCCCACGCTATGGGAATAGAAAAAATCTCAAAGAAATTGCTAGAAAAATTCAATGGGCCATCACTCTGACTAATTTACATTGACAGGTAGGTGAGTTAAACGTGGAAGCTCTCTCCGCAACCACATTCATCCTTCACATTGGGATTCCTAAACTCAAACCCCTCATTTAATCCCTCTTTGACATAGTCCAACTCAGTACCATCAAGGTATAGTAAGCTCTTGGGATCAATCACTAATTTGACATCACCACATTCGAAAACTTCGTCCCCGGCAGCCGCGTCATCGACAAATTCCAAGACATAAGACAGACCAGAGCACCCAGTTGTTCGAACACCGAGACGCACACCAAGCCCCTTAGAGCGATGCTCTAGGTGCTTACTTACGTGCAGCTGGGCTGCTGCTGTCATCGTTATACTCATGAGAAATATTAACTCCCCTGCTTTGCTCTTACATCACGAACAGCGGTTTTAATCGCGTCTTCCGCCAACACAGAGCAGTGAATCTTTACGGGTGGCAACGCCAACTCTTCCGCAATTTCAGTATTTTTAATCTTCTCTGCATCGTCTAAATGTTTACCCTTGACCCATTCAGTCAACAGAGAGCTTGATGCGATTGCTGAGCCACACCCGTAGGTCTTAAATTTAGCATCTTCGATAATCCCTTGATCATTGACCCGGATCTGAAGACGCATAACGTCCCCACATGCAGGTGCTCCAACCATGCCAGTACCAACATTTTTAGAATTCTCGTCAAGCTGCCCAACGTTTCTAGGGTTCTCATAATGATCTAAAACTTTTTCACTGTAAGCCACAATAATGACTCCTATTAATTAAACTAAATCGATGGCTCTAAATCTTCGAGCCCTTAGTGTGCAGACCATTGTACCGTACTTAGATCAATACCTGCTTTAAACATATCCCAAAGAGGAGAAAGTAAGCGTAACTTCTCTACTGCCACCCGCACTTGTGCGATAGCCGCGTCAATATCAGCTTCAGTCGTATAGCGCCCAATACTAAATCGGATCGAGCTATGTGCCATCTCATCATTAAGCCCGAGCGCTCTCAGAACATAGGATGGTTCCAAACTGGCAGACGTGCATGCAGATCCTGATGATACTGCTAAGTCGCGAAGCGACATCATCAATGATTCTCCTTCAACAAAGGCAAAACTTATGTTCACAATACCAGGCACATGCTGATGCTCCGAACCGTTTAGATGCACCTCATCCATGTCAGTGACACCTTCCCACAGACGTGTTCGCAATGCCTCTATACGTGTATTCTCAGCGGCTAGTGTTTCAAAGCCAATTTTAAACGCATGACCCATTCCAACAATCTGATGAGTTGGCAACGTACCCGAACGCATGCCTCGCTCGTGCCCTCCGCCGTGCATTTGCGCTTCAATTCTAACGCGTGGCTTACGACGGACAAAAAGCGCACCAATGCCCTTTGGGCCATAAATTTTGTGCGCTGAAAATGACATCATATCAACAAACATCGCCTCAACATCGATGGCAGTCTTACCTGCGCTCTGCGCGGCATCAACATGAAAAAACACTTTACTTTCTCTGCAGATCTTACCGATCGCTGCAATATCATTAACCGTCCCGAGCTCATTATTAACGTGCATGATCGATACAACCGTTGTATCTGCACGAATCGCACCGGCAACCATTTCTGGATGAATCAATCCACTGCTGTCAGGGTCGAGGTAAGTGACTTCAAACCCTTCTCGCTCTAACTGGCGGCAGGTATCTAAAACCGCCTTGTGCTCAATCCGAGACGTAATTATGTGCTTCCCTTTACGCTGGTTGAAATGGGCACATCCTTTAATTGCTAGATTATTTGCCTCAGTGGCACCAGAGGTCCATACAATTTCCCTTGGATCCGCACCAATTAGGGTCGCCACGTCCTGCCGTGCATCTTCAACAGCAGCCTCTGCCTGCCATCCAAACATGTGAGAGCGGGACGCCGGGTTTCCAAAGTGACCCGCGGGGGTCATAAATTCCATCATTTTGTCGGCAACCGCGGGATCGACTGGGGTTGTTGACGCATAATCTAGGTAAATCGGAAGATTCATTTACTACTCCAAATTAGCAGGCATTTGCCCGCACGTTTTCATCCAAGGTCAAAAGCTGTGTCACTTGACGATGGGCTATATCTTGCACATTGCGCTTGGCCACTAAATCAGCCAACGAAATACTACTTAAAAAATTGTGGATCTGCTGGCTCAAGTCATCCCAAAGATGGTGCGTCAAACAAATACTCCCACCTTGACAGTCGCCTCTGCCTTGGCAATTAGTCGTATCAACAGACTCATTGACCGCATCAATTATGTCTGCAACCCAAATATTTGTGCTGGACTCGACTAATCGATATCCTCCACCGGGCCCTCTTACACTTGCCACTAAACCAGACTGGCGCAACCGCGAGAAAAGCTGTTCTAAATACGACAACGAGATTGTTTGTCGCTCCGAAATTTCTGCCAGAGACACTGGCTTATCTTGTGCATGCAATGCAAGGTCTAACATCGCAGTCACTGCATAGCGCCCTCTTGTAGTCAGTCGCATTATTCTTATCGTCCCTAAAATAGAAGCTTAAAATAGCCAATCAGATAAGTAATTATCTAATACCCGAGTATTTTAGTCAACTAATATGGAGAGTAGTATAGCTGCTGATTATCCCTTTTTACGACCAGCTGCGGTCAATAGACCACGCAGCATTGAAACTTCCATTTTATCCATTCTAGTTCGATTAAAAAGTCGGCGCATACGAGTGAGTAATTGCTTGGGATTGTCCGGGTCATAAAACTTCAATGTGGCCATGGTTTCCGCTAAATGATTGTGAAATAGTTCCAACTCATCAGCAGTGGCCAGAGGCTGATCCCACTCGTCCATAGTAGGCAAGACACCTTTATCATCTTGCAAACTAGCCATACGTACTTCATACGCAAGAACCTGGACTGCTGTCGCTAAATTTAAAGAGCTATAGTCTGGGTTCGACGGAATATGTACATGAAAATTACATTTTTGTAACTCAGAGTTTGTCAAACCGCGATCTTCTCGACCAAACAGAAGCGCTACATCATGACTGGCTGCTTCACTCCAGATTTTTTCTCCACATTCACGAGGATTAATTAATGGCCAAGGAATTCGGCGTTCTCTAGCACTGGTTCCGACAACCAAGCCGCACCCCTCAATCGCCTCATCTAAAGACTCCACGATCTTTGCGTTAGCTAAGATGTCTCGCGCACCAGCCGCACGCCATACCGCTCGAGGCGCTGGATACTCTCGCGGCTGCACCAAATAGAGCTCAGTTAAGCCCATATTTTTAATGGCCCTGGCCGCACCGCCAATGTTGCCAGGATGTGTAGTATTCACCAATACCATACGAATTTTAGATTGTCGCTCTACAGTTGACACAAACTACCTCTCAAGCGCGTTTTGACGCACTTTTAATGATCAGTTAAAAAATGGGTGGCGAGTGTATCAGAATCAAGGTTCTCTGGTACAATGCGCGCCGTCTAAACGTCACTTGGAAAACTCTTATGCAACCGATGGTCAATATCGCACTCCGCGCTGCCCGTCAGGCCGGCGAAATGATAGTAAAAGCTGCCGACAATCTAGAGCTGGTCAAGATAGATGAAAAAGGTCGTCATGATTTTGTCACCGAAGTTGATCGGCGCTCTGAAGAAATGATTATTGATCAACTTAAGAAAGCCTACCCCGATCATTGCTTTTTGGGCGAGGAAGGGGGATCTAGCGGAAACAGTAGCAGTGATTTTCAGTGGATTATTGATCCATTGGATGGCACAACAAACTTTGTACGAGGCATACCTCACGTAGCTGTCTCGATCGCGTGCCGAGTTAAGGGGCGCTTGGAACATGCGGTTATTTTAGAACCTTTTAAACGTGAAGAGTTCACTGCCAGTCGAGGCGATGGCGCTCGACTCAATGGTCGCAGAATCCGTGTATCAGGTCGTATAGAAGAAGCGGGGGCGCTCTATGCCACCGGTATCCCTTTTAGTGACCCATCCTTTAGCGAAATGAGCAATTATTTGGCATGCATGCACGAGTTTGCAGATAACTCCTCTGGCATTAGACGCCTGGGAGTAGCCTCTCTGGATCTAGCGTATATCGCGGCAGGGCGAATGGATGTATTCTGGGAAATGTACCTAAAACCCTGGGATATAGCCGCTGGGGCTCTAATTGTCCGTGAAGCAGGCGGGATGGTTAGTGATTTCCATGGCGGAGAATCATTTCTAGACACCGGACATATTGTTGCCTGCACACCCCGACTGTTTAAACCAACGCTAAAAGTGGTTGCCAAACATCTGGGGCACATTAAATAGGTAAAAAGCTAATAACTTGAATCTATACTCACATCATTGACATAGACCGCTCAAAAAGCCAATAAGCGCTGCAACTTCCAATAAAATAAATGGTTAGTTGAGTGATGACTACCTGGCTTTTATCTACCGCAGGTATGGATTTTATAGCAAAGAATGAGATCGCCATTACGGCAGCGATGAACAAGAGCTGTCCAACCTCTACCCCGACATTAAAAAACAATAGCGCGTGAATCTTCATTGATTGAGGTAAACCTAACTCTTGCAATACCACCGCAAAGCCAAATCCATGAAGTAATCCAAATACCGAAGAGACCGTTATAGGATATCGCCATGTAAAACTGGTTGGATTTTTATTTCGAAAATGCTTAATAATCTCCACAGCAAGCAAAAGAATACTTAGAGCAATAAGTAGTTCAACCAATTCAGTCCTGACCTGGACAATATTTAATGTGGCCAAACTCAGCGTTATAGAGTGCGCTAGAGTAAACCCAGTTACTGTAAGAACTATCCGTTTAACACTACCTGCAATAACAATTAAGCACACAATAAATAAAAGATGGTCTGAACCCTTTAAGATATGCTCTATGCCCGCAAAAAAATATTGCTTGGCCACACCGAACGGCTTGGCGCGACCCCCTAAGGCAATTATTGTTACCTCAGGACCCGAGAATATTTGCTGGGGTTCCAAGGATAAGCGCTTAAATACAACAAGAGAAGTCAACGCAGGATTGCCCGCTGGATAAACTAGCCTAACATCGAATTTTAAATCGGCTTCGCTACACTCATAGAGCGCACGTCCGAGCAAGCCCGGGGGAGACTCGCCTTTTAAGCGATTACAACTTGCATGCTCAAGACTAATTCGCGGCTCTTCTCCCGCTACCATTACCGGAGGAATCTTCCATCTGACTGAGTATTTAAAGATTGAGACTTGTTCAATTTCAATATAGACCGGCCTGGCTTCATCCGCCGATATCTGGGACATCATCATAAAAAGACACAAAAAGACTACTGTGGCTCTGATCAATTTTTTGGGGCTCTTTTGATAATCTGATATTTCGCACGAAGCGCATCAACCGCCAAGCGTTTACGTTCACTCTGCTGTTGCCGTTGAGCGTCTGCCAGAACAACACCACTGATTTCAGCAAGAGCAGGGACAAATGACTCAACCTTTTTGGTCAGCAATACCAAGTGCCATCCATAATTAGACGACAATGGCCCTTGCCATTGCGCGTCTGTCATTGGCAAGGCGGGCCTTAAATCGAACAATTTCTGCTCAAATAATTGGCCAAAGTGACTGGCTATTTCTTGACTATCTCGATTGACATAATTTCGGTTATATAGAAAACGTTCACCATACCGCCCCGCCTTCTCAAAAGGCACTCGACTATTATTAATCACCGCAAGTAAACTCTCAGCTTCTGCTTTACTCTGTGCAGACTCACGCTTGTCATTAGATAAAAAAACATGGGTAAAGGTAGCGCTTGCCGGCCGCCTGTAATCTTCTTTGTGCGCCTCATAAAATGATGTTAAATCAGTTTCTGTAAGAGGCTCTATTTCGTCATAAAAGCCCTGCGCTAAATAGTCCATCTTTTGCATAAGACGGCGGCGAATAATGGGGTCGTTACGATCTAAATCTAAGGCTAAGGCCTCTCGGTAAAGTACCTCCCCACGAACATAGTCATCAGTAAGCGTTTTCAGCTCGCTATTGTCCATTGCCGCTAATGCCTGAATTGCTTGCTCGGGTTTAAATTTTTTCGCTTGCTGTTGCAGAAATTGAATCAATACTTTGTCATCAACCAGAATTTTATAGTGGCTATCTGCATAACTATCAGCGTTCAATACCCTTTCGCCACCAAACAATACTAGGCCGATAGCCAGAAACTGGACCAACGGCTCTTTGAATAATCTACGAAAAGACAGTTTCATGAATGACACTATTTATTTAACAACATAAATGGACACATTTTCAGGGCGTATACCAAATAGGCGAGGAGTAAGCTCGCTCCTGAATCGTTTTTGGTCCTCTTGGTGGCTCATCCAACTGCAATGCCAGACTATCTAGCAAGCCATTCCTTGGTGTTGGGATTTGTAACACTCTTACATAATAAAATGCAGATTGCTGTTGACTAAAATCTGGGTCCGCCCACTTCAAAGAGAATTCCGATTGGCCAATAGTGTTAGTGTAGCGACCAGATTTTACATCCACTGTATTGCCGACAGAGGGAAGATTTCCGCGGGCATCTAAGTCACGCTCATCAGACCAAGCCACATTATAAACTCTTTCCTGTTGCTCTCCTGTCGCATCAATCCAACCTTTAACCACCTGTAATCGGTCTAAATTAGCGCCCACAGGATCCTTTACTGCTCGCAATAAAAATACCGGTGCTTTTCCACCATTATCATTAGCCGCCAAGTCACCACCCATCGGTACGCCATACTGATTGCCGATTAGAGCAAAATCCTCACTACTCTCAGCGCCTTCAGGAAAATTCCATCCCGCGAACATTTGAATACGTAACCGGGGGCCTGAGGTTGCATAGACTTCCTTGCGCTTAAACGCTGCATAGATTGCCTCGCGCGTATTCTCTTCAGCCCAGACTGCGGCCAAACCAGACGCCGACATATTCCAACCATTGGAAGAACTTATACTACCGAAACGCTCTTTGGTCTCCGGCGTTGAGTCTTTAGCCATTTTCCCCCAAAAGTTATTTTCCTCCGCAGATGACAAACCAGAGTGAGCGTCTGTTGATCCAATGAGGCCAAATTTGTAAGGATTAACACCAACCTCTTGTTCAATAGCCAGTCCTTTTTTAAGCGCAGGTCTAATGTAATCTGCAGTGGACGCTTTATACGCTGACTTTCCCTGCTGGATATAGTGGTCGTAATTCTCAAAATCGGCGAATTCATCATTCGGAGAAAAGTCGCTACGTGCTTCGCTGTCGCCTTTGATCTGAGTAACTTCGACAATGGGCTCCCATTTAATCCTCCGACGAGCATACTCTGCGTCAATAGGCACGCCTCGCAAACTGGTATCATCAAACATATAGCCCTTGGAGATATTCGAGTTGTGAGGGATCGCCATAAATCGGGTCCCTGTGCGTTGCTGAGTTTCATCTAACCACTGCCAGAGATCCTCTGGATACTGACTTTTATCGGACCCATAAGGTAAAAACTGTGAAGCTTTGTCAGCGCCATCTGGTGTTATAACAATACGATGTAAATTGGCACCCATGGGAATAGAACTCCACTCCCAACCGATTATGCTCGTAAAAGTACCTGGATCATTGTGCCTCTCTGCACTCTCAATAATATCATCCCAAGCCCTTTTTGATGTTTTGCTCATGTCACCAAAAATATTTACATCTGAGATATTATTACTGGTGTCTTTGACCGGATCACTATGATCACTGTTTGTAGCAATTTTAGGTAAGAACTGTCCAAAAAACTGTAATCCGGTATCAGTATCGATAGCCTCATTCATTAGTCGAAAGGCATACCATCTTTTTATATTTCCAATCCAACCAAGATCTTCTTTTATCATGGTGCCTTCGCGGACTGCTCTCATAACACCCAGCATCTCGGCATGATCTGATACCACTAAAAAATCTAACGGCGTATCAATTTGCACTCGAACTCGGTTATAGGGGTGTATCACCGGCTGACCTTTAGCCCAGCGATAGGCTGTATCTGGGTCCGCACTGTGATTGTTATTTAGAAATGCATCAAAGGAATAAGAGCTATGTAAATGGGTGTCACCAAAATAAACATTTTTAGTTGTCTCTGCACTAGCCATCACACTAGCCATGGCACAGAGCGCCATAGTAATTCTCTTCATTGTGGTTGCTCCCTCGAACGTTTTATTTTTTATTTTGATTTTATTACCCTCTTGCGCGGCTAATTTATATTGAGGAGGATTACATTTCCTCGCTAGGCCTGAACTACTATCTTGCTGATCAATATATTATGGCATACAAAATGTCATTTCAATGATTTCAGGAATTTACTGTACAAAATTTAGCTCTAAGGTAAAGTGCTTAAAAACTAAAGCGCCTGAGCAAGGTTACTATGCAAAAATTTTCTAAAATGACCGGCATTTCAGTGGTTGTCGCCAATATGATAGGAACGGGCGTTTTCACCAGCCTCGGTTTTCAACTGCTTGGCATTCAGTCATATTTTGCGCTGATGATGCTCTGGCTGATCGGTGGATTAACCGCACTATGTGGCGCACTGACCTATGCTGAACTTGGCGCAAACTTACCGCGTTCCGGCGGCGAATATAATTTTCTTGGGCGACTTTACCATCCATGTGCTGGTTTTATTTCAGGCTGGGTGTCGGCCACAGTAGGTTTTGCAGCACCTGTCGCACTCGCTGCTATGACTTTTGGTGCTTATTTATCAGCAGTATTTCCAGAACTTCCGAGAACTACTTCTGCGGTTGTTTTGGTTGTTGTGCTAACAGGCATTCACTGCTTGTCACGGCAAGCCAGCAGTAGTTTTCAACAAATCTTTACCGCGCTCAAAGTAATCTTGATTTTGATTTTTTGTATGACGATTTTCATATGGGGCAGCGCACCTCAAGCGATAAGTCTCATGCCTAGCGCAGGTGATGAAAAATTACTATTTAGCGGTGCTTTTGCGGTGTCATTAATTTATGTTAACTATGCTTATACTGGCTGGAATGCAGTGACCTATGTCACTAGCGAGCTAGATGATCCACAACGAAACCTACCAATCGTACTCTTAGTGGGTACGGTGTCTGTAATGCTGATTTACCTACTTCTTAACTTCACTTTTTTAAGCGCCGCGCCAATAACTCTACTAGAAGGTAAGTTAGAGGTTGGGGTTATTGTTGCCGATCATGCGCTTGGCGATACCGCGGGCAAAGCCATGGGTGCTGTTTTAGCGATGCTTCTCATCTCTACCGTTAGCGCAATGACCATAGCCGGCCCCAGAGTTCTGCAAGTGATCGGTGAAGATTTTAGGTTCTTTCGAGGATTAAGTAAGGTTAACGCCAACGGTATTCCCACCACTGCTATTTTCTTTCAAAGCACGCTGGCCGTTATTTTTATTGTTAGTGCAACCTTCGAGTCAGTGTTAGTGTTCTCCAGCTTTGTCCTTGGCGTCAACACACTATTTTCGGTGATAGGGGTTTTCATATTGCGCTTTAAAAAGCTCAACATAAAAGGGGCTTACAGAACTTTTGGGTACCCTATAGCCCCACTCATTTATTTAGCTGTCACGTTTTGGACTCTAATTTATGTTCTGGTCTCAAAGCCTCAAGAGGGCTCTATGGGAATCGCCATCATTGCGGCGGGGGCTGTCATGTATTTCGTGACAGTGAAAATCGATAAACGAAAGAATTAAAATCGTCTTAATGATAGGTGCCCAGCGATCAGACTGAGCACCTAACTAACAGATCATGCTTATACTGTAATACCCTTTATCTCTAAGAAATCATCAAAACCAAACTCACCCCACTCTCTACCATTACCCGATTGCTTGTAACCACCGAAAGGTGCGGTGTAATTTTGCGAAGCGCTATTAACACTAACCATACCTGCGCGTAATTTTCCTGCCACTCGGGTTGCTCTCTCTTCACTACCCGTGCTGAGATAAGCCGCTAGACCGTAAGGCGTGTCATTAGCAATTTCAATAGCTTGCTCTTCACTGTCAAAAGGAATCATTGTTAAGACGGGGCCGAATATTTCTTCACGGGCTATCGTCATTTCATTATTAACATGCCCAAAAACAGTCGGCTTAACAAAATAACCGGTCTCTAAGCCTTCGGGTTTACCTGTCCCTCCTGCCACTAGAGTCGCACCCTCTTCAATACCGGTCTGAATTAAACTTTGAACCTTATCAAACTGCACTCGACTAGAGAGTGGTCCCAAGTGCCAACCTTCTGCAGTCGGCTGACCCACTTTCACGTTCGCAGCGGCCTCTTTTGCAATAGCTAATGCTTTTCCATATACAGATGACTGAACCAACATACGCGAAGGCGCATTGCAGGATTGCCCTGTATTTCCCATCATGTGGTTAATACCAGCGGTAACCGCTTTTTCAAGATCAGCATCTTCAAAAATAATGTTTGGCGACTTTCCTCCAAGTTCTTGCGTTACTCTCTTAACCGTATCAGCAGCGGCCTTAGCGACCAGAATTCCGGCGCGTGTTGACCCAGTAAACGAAACCATGTCTACCTCAGGATGGCTAGAAATCACCGCACCTACGTTGGGACCATCTCCATTGACCATATTGTAAACACCAGCGGGGAAACCCGCCTGATCCATCATTTCAGTAAATAAGTAACCTGAAATAGGCGCAATTTCACTGGGTTTAAGTACCATTGTGCAGCCTGTTGCCAGCGCTGGAGCAACCTTGCAACTAATTTGATTAATGGGCCAATTCCATGGAGTAATAAACCCACAAACGCCGATAGCTTCCTTAACAATTCGCGTGTTACCAACTTGGCGTTCAAATTCAAACTGCTTTAATGCTTCAAGAGCGGTACTGATGTGACCACGTCCACAGTCTGCCTGGGCCGCAGTAGCAAAAGAAATAGGTGCTCCCATTTCTACAGAAATAGCTACCGCCATTTCATCGTAGCGAGCCATATAAATTTGTAAAAGCTTTTCCATCAGAGCAATTCGTTCATCAACTGGGGTTTGCGAAAACCCTTGGAAGGCTCGTCTAGCAGCAGCTACAGCAAGATTTACATCTGCCGCAGCACCCAATGATATGGTTGCCACAAGCTCTTCATTAGCCGGATTTTCCACAGCCAAGTCGTTACTCTGAACAGGATCGACCCACTGACCATCAATATAAAATTTTCGTAAATCTTTCATAATTACCTCTGCAACAGTTTTTCATTTTAAAAATAAGACTGTATTAGCCCACCAAGCAATCGCCTATACCCTATCAGGGGAAGCGACTACAGCAACGCCTCTATTGAAGCTAGCGTTTGCGGGCCTATCAATCTGTGTAAGAGTTTCCCTTCGGGACTAATAATTAACGTTTCAGGCAGTACCGAGACTGGCCCCAATCCCCAGGTAACTCTGGGGTCACTGATGAAACTTGGAAATTGGATATTGAGTTTACTAATTTCACTGCGCAAAGTATCGTTTTGCGAACCATCAAAGTTCACTCCCAATACTGTTAGACGATCCGCATGATGTGCCGCAAGTTCGTTTAGCTCAGGAATTTCTTTGCGGCAGGGTGCACACCATACTGCCCAATAGTTAATAACCAGTAACTTTCCAGGTGACTCTACATCAATGGTTTTTCCATCTAAAGTGGGGTATCCAACATCGGAGGAGCATCCAGATAGTAGTAAACCGATGACAAATAATTTTCTTAACATTTCTATTCCTTGTAAAAATCAATTCATGCGAGCATCTAACGATGGTTCTCAGTCATATAGCATAACGTACTTTTTGTAAAATATTGACTAAAACTAATAGCCATTAACAGCCGTAAAGCATCGACAATACAAAGTTTAAGATTCTTTCTGTTTTGGCTAATTAGTCTTACAATGTAAAGACTGAAAAAAGCATGTATCTAAAAAAATATGGTCACAATCTATCACAACCCACGATGTTCGAAATCACGCAAAACGCTGGATATTTTGTATGCTAAAAATATTGCGACCAACATTGTTCTTTATTTAAAGGATCCAATGAGCTCCTCTGAACTAAATGCAGTGTTAAAAAAACTAAACATGACGCCGAGTCAGCTAATACGTCGAACTGAAACTGACTTCAAACGCTTACAATTAGGTGGACCGGCTGTGACTGAGCAACAGTTGCTTGACGCCATGCTAATGCATCCTATATTAATAGAGCGCCCTATTGTTGTGATTGGCGAAAAAGCCGTCATTGGACGCCCTCCTGAAAATGTACTTGGCCTCTTATAATGAATACTCTTAGTGAAAACACCTATATTTTAGTTCTCTACTATAGTCTCCACGGACACGTGAAAATGCTTGCCGAGCAGATCGCACTAGGGATTGAAAGTACCGGATTGGAGGCGAGGTTACGAACCGTGCCGGCCATATCGGCCGTCTGCGAAGCAACGGAAGATGATATCCCCGCTAACGGTGATATCTATTGCACTGAAGACGATTTAGCCCATTGCTCAGGTTTACTGATTGGTAGCCCCACTCGATTTGGCAACATGGCCGCACCGCTAAAGTACTTTATTGACGGTACAGCTGGCCTGTGGCTTAGAGGCGCCCTAGTAGATAAGCCGGCAGGCGCTTTCACATCTTCATCAAGTCTGCATGGTGGGCAGGAGTCTACATTGTTGTCGATGATGCTTCCCTTGCTGCACCAAGGCATGTTGTTTACGGGTGTGCCCTACTCTGAGCCAGCATTAACCTCAACCACCACCGGTGGAACGCCCTATGGCTCAAGCCATGTGGAAGGCGATACGCTAAGTCCAGAGGAAATGCAGATCTGTCGATCTCAAGGTGCTCGCTTAGCCATGCTCGCCAAAAAATTATGCGCGCCAAAATAATTAGTAATCCAATAATAACCTCAGGAAGGTATCGGTGAAGGTAGAACAAAAAATAACTATTTCAAGACTCGCAGTACAGGCCAGCTTTTTCAGTTTATTGATTGTAATAACGATTAATCTCTGGCAGAAAGATGCACCAGGGGTTGTCTATTTTTTGTACCTACTACCCCTAGTGATCTTAATCCCTGGGATAATTAGGGGCGAAATACGCACTCTAATCTGGCTAGGTTTTGTGCTCTTGCTATACTTCGCGGTAGCGGTAGGTAGAATGAGCAATCCCGGCCCTTTAATACTAGACATTGCAGAATTGGTGCTAGTTGTTGTATTGTTTATTGTGGCAACCGGCAATGCGCGACTGAGACAAAAAAACGCTCCCTAGAGCGCTAACTAACTACTAAAAGGATTTATAAGTGACTGAGAAAAAGCCTGGTTTAATTCGTCGGATCTTTACATTCATCGGCAGTGCTCTGACGGCTATACGCCATGCGTTTAGTCTCTTAATTTTAGTTGTTATGATCTCAGTCATTGGCGGCATGTTCGCAGAAAACCTCAAACCAATACCTGCCGAAGGTGCACTTTATATTGCGCCTCAAGGGCTATTAGTTGATCAAAAAAGTTATGTTGACCCGCTTGCCCAGATTTTATCTCAAGGAAGTCAGCAGAGTTCGGAAACTCTAGTCAGAGATATCATAGAAGCCATCGATACCGCCAAAGATGACAATAGAATTACTCACTTGGTCCTAGACACTGACTATATGACAGGTGCTAGTCTCAGTAAATTGCAAGAGATAGGCTCTGCGCTGCGCCGTTTTAAAGCAACCGACAAACCTATTATTGCAGTTGCAGATTATTTTACACAGTCGCAGTATTTTCTTGCGGCACATGCCGATGAAATAATGCTCAATCCCCTGGGTGGAGTCATGATCACTGGCTTTGGCTCTTACAAAAGTTATTTTAAAGACGCTCTGGATAAACTAAAAATCACCATGAATATATTTCGTGTTGGCCAATTTAAAAGCGCTGTAGAACCGCTTATGGGCAATAGTATGTCAACTCAAGTGCGAGATGAAACCGGCGTTTTACTTAACGACTTATGGCAGTCGTATACGTCAGAAATAGAGGATCTAAGAGGGCTAGATGCTGGTGCTCTAAGCGACTATGCTAATACATTACATATTTTACTCGACGAATATGACGGCGATAGCGCGGCCTTATCTAAAGCTGTCGGCCTAGTTGACACCGTCGTCAATCGGTCAGGTATTCATCGTTATTTAAACGCTAATATAGCCGGTGAAGATGATGACTTTAACAGTATTGGAATGGACAACTATTTATCCAATACACGTCTTGCTAATAAACAGGTTTCAGGCGCTCAAGATCAAATAGCTGTTGTAGTTGCCAGTGGCTCTATTATGGATGGGCAACAGCCAGAAGGAAGTATAGGTGGTGATACTTTGGCGTCCATTTTCAAAGCATTGCGCGAAGATGAGAATGTAAAAGCGGTAGTCTTGAGAATTGATAGTGGTGGTGGTAGCGCTTTTGCGTCTGAAATTATTCGAGACTCTATTAATGCTACTAGAGATCAAGGTATTCCTGTGGTTGTTTCTATGGGCAGTGTGGCCGCGTCTGGTGGCTACTGGATCGCTGCTGAGGTCGACAGAATTTTAGCCACGCCCGCAACCATCACTGGATCAATTGGGGTATTTGGGATTGTGCCTACTATTGACCAATCTTTAGCCTCGTTAGGTATTTATTCAGATGGTGTCGGCACTACTGACATCGCCGCTATGATGCAACTAGATCGTCCCCTCACCCAGCAAACTAAAGCCATTATTCAATCCGGTGTAGACAACATTTACACTCGTTTTATTACGCTTGTGGCTAATGGCCGAGACTCGACTCCTGCAGAGGTGCATGAAATTGCCCAAGGCCGAGTATGGACAGGAAATCAGGCGCTTGCCAATGGCTTAGTTGATCAATTAGGTGATCTCAACGATGCTATCTTGGTGGCTGCCGAAATAGCTGACTTGGATGATTATCAGATTGACTATCGGCGTAAGGAAATGACACCCATTGAAACGTTGATAACTGAGTTAAATAGCAATGTTGCAGAGTCCTTGCATGGACTGGGTTTGGTATCAGGTGTAAATAGCTCAATGTCTAACAATAGTCTTTTACGCTACGCCAAAAAGGTCTTAGAGCCTTTAAATCTCATCAACGCCTTAAATGACCCTAAAGATATTTATTTATATTGTGATAAATGCCCTCTTTAACGAAGATTTAAAGGCCCACTAAAATGCGCCTTAATCTTAATTATTGTGCGCTTAAATAAAGTGTTATGTGAAAAGTCAGATGACAAGGTCGCTTCTGGCTTGACTTTGTAGCATTGCTGGTCTAATTCTTAACCGTTAAATCTTCGATTTATGGAGTTGTCAGCAAATATCTGCTGAAGGCTCTGACAAACAAGGATGTTTGTTAATATGAGTACACGGAATGTTTAAACCTTTATCCTCTAGTTCTAGTCATAAAAGCCTGACCATGCGATACATCTTCGCTCTTAGCTTGATTGCTATTTTGGTGACTCTATCCACTTTTAGTTTTCAAAAAATAATTTCAGATCAAAGATATGCCTCAAATACCATTAGTAGAGCTGGCGCCGAGCGTGTATTACTAGAAACAATCAAGGTTTACCACGTTGCCTACTTAGCGTACCGAGGCGATCCACGTCAGGCTGTTATCCATAAAAAACTGTCTGATGCGGCAACCGCGTTAGAAACAAATCATCAAGCCCTCTTAGACCGGGAAGAATCGCAAAACTTAGGCGGTGAAATGATTCCTGCGGTTCGGGCACTTTATTTTGATACGCCCGTCCAGCTGAACAAACAAATTTCTGATTATGTTTCCCTAGCCCGCAGGCTACTGTCGTTAACCGATCAAGAGTTAGATGAACAACCAATACTTAGTTCCAGCTTTGGTGATTTAACAGAAACATTATTAACTGATATGCAAACCGTCGTAAACGCACACGTAACTCAGTCAGAAAATGCCCTCAAACAAATGGGGCAGCTCGAGATCCTACTCTGGATATCAGCAATGATTGTTCTTATATTGGAAGCGTTTTTTATTTTTCGACCGACGATGGCTACCATTACGAAACAGTTCTTGCTGTTAGAAAATCAGACCACAACGTTACAAAAAAAAGTAGTTGAATTGAAAACAACACAAAATGAACTCGTTAAAAGCCAAAAAATAGCTTCATTAGGACGGATGGTGTCAGGATTTTCACATGAGTTAAGCACACCCGTGGGTATCGCTGTGAGTGCCGTGAGTCAAATGAAAGAAGCCGCAGAGAGGCTAACTTACGAGGTCAATTCTCAATCTATTGATTTGGAGACCTTAAAGCATAATACCGAAACCTTGAATGAGACCGCGAGTTTAGCATCAAATAATCTAGCTCGTGCTGGGCGATTGGTAGAAAGCTTTAAGCAGAGTTCTATAGATAGGCATAGCGAGCTGTCGCGTGAATTCAACTTAAAAAATCTAACCGAAGATACGGCATATAACCTCAGTCATCAGCTAAAGACTAAATCTGTGGTAGTGAAGACTAACTGCCAAGATGATCTTGTTCTCGATGGACGCCCCGGTCTAATTGAGCAGCTCATCACCAATCTCATCAGTAATAGTATAGCGCATGGCTATCCATCGATCGGGGGACAAATCAGCATAGACTGGACTTTTAATCCGAAAAATAAAACTATTGCCATGCATTACCATGACGATGGTGTTGGTATTAAAGCCGATATTATCGACAACATATTTGAACCCTTTTTTACTAGTCAACGCACAGGGGGCTCTGGGTTAGGGCTCTATATTTGCCATTCGATAGTGACTCAAGACCTCAATGGAACGATCACCTGCAAGAGCTCTAGAGGTCAAGGTGTAACATTTTTAGTGACCTTTCCTCTGGAAACAGATCAACAAGACATTATAGGCCCTAGGCTTGCTGACATGGTGGGGGGCTGATATGAAATTAGTATCATCTAAGTTAAAACCGAGTCCTGATAATCAGGACATCATAAGAACAAGTAATCCATTAAATTGGAAAGTAATGCTCGTCGATGATGATCCAGATATTATTCAAGTAACTCGTTTAAGCTTACGAAATTTTGCATTTTCAGGGGGTACTCTAGAAATTCTGGAGGCCAATAGTGCGGCACAGGCAATAGAAATTCTGCATGAACATCATGACATTGCAGTATTCATCGTCGATGTGGTTATGGAGACTGATCATGCAGGATTAGATTTAGTTGAATATATTCGCAATACTATGAGTAACCAAATATCTAGAATAATTATTAGTACCGGACAACCTGGGCTCGCACCAGAACGGTATGTAATTGATAACTTCGATATTGATAACTACCTCACTAAAACCGAATTAACCAGTCAAAATCTTTATGCCAAATTGCGTCTGGCCATTAAAGGCTACCGTGACTTAAACCAGCTTCAAAAAAATCGTAATGGCTTGCGCAGGATTCTGTCACAAGTTCCTAGAATTTATCACTTTGCTCGAGAATCAGAGTCATTATTTTTTAAGGCTGTACTAGATCAAGTCACATTCTTTTGTTTGCCCGTTTCACACAAAGATTGCGTTAACACCGTGATTGCTAGTGTTAAAGGTAATAATGCCAAGATTGAGTATGCAACGGGTAGCTTTCTTGAACTCAACCAAGACTCAGCTAACATTATTAGCCTACTCAGAAAGCATCAAAATAAAAAATATCAAAACGCGGTACCCATCGACTTAAGTTCTAAGAAAATACTCATCCCTCTCAATATTTTTGATGAGACTGTTGCCTTTGTATATATCGAGCATGACAGCCAAATCATGCAAGCTGAGCGAGTGTTATTGGAAGTATTTTTAAACCAATGCAGTAGTATTCTCGAAAGTGTTCGGCTCTACAATAATTTAGATAACGCCTACCAACAATCGATAAATACCCTAGCGCAAATAGCAGAATTCAAAGACAAAGACACCGCAGAACATATTAATCGGATTTTTGGTTATACAGAAAAAATTGCTACTGAAATGGGTCAGGCCCCCGAAATGGCTTATAAATGGGCACAGGCCGCTCGTCTGCATGATGTCGGAAAAATGGGGATCCCAGATACTATATTGCTTAAACCGGGGAAACTGACTGAGGAAGAGTTTGATATTATGCGTCAGCACACTACTATTGGTGCGTCCATTTTAGGTGAAATGTATGGCATGGATTTGGCACAAGATATTGCCCTTAGCCACCATGAACATTGGGATGGATCAGGCTACCCAGAGGGTAAAGTTGCAGATCAAACATCGTTGCCTGCACGTATTGTGGGCATTGCTGACGTGTTTGATGCCCTAGTCAATATCCGCTGCTATAAACCAGCATGGTCGATTGAGGAGGCCATTCAATATATAAAAGCAAAGAGTGGCAGCCAGTTCGACCCAGCGGTGACCGACGCTTTTCTGAAGTTGTATGATGAAGGCGTTATTGAAAAACTCATTGTAAAGAACAAGGCTTGAGACTCAAAAAACCTTATTTAAGATCATGTTACTTTAATGGTAAATCACGCCCTCTCTATGCCACTAGAGATCCAAGATTTCCTTCACAAAAGGCATAGTTAACCGACGCTGTTCGCGCAACGATGCCTTATCCAAATGTTCTAACGCCTGCATTAGCGTATGAGTATCTCTAGGCAGTCGATGGAGTAGGAAAAGAGCCACGTCATCAGATAAATATAAACCGCGCCGATTAGATCGATATTGCAACAGTCGCCGTTGGTCAGCATCACTAAAACTTGGCAAGTGTAACGCAACTCCCGATTTTAGCCGCGACAACAAATCGGCAAGCGGGATATCTAGTTGCTCCGCTGGTTGATGAGCTGCAATCACCAAACGAGTACCCGAATCTCGACAATTATTAAATAAATTAAACAACGGTATTTGCCAATCTTGGCAACTAGCAACTAGCTGTAAATCATCAATACACACTAGAGGTGCTTTATCTAGGCCCTCCAATACTTGGCTTGGCGGATAGCTGTGTAAATCTTTGAGTGGCAAATAAACCGTGCCTACGTTTCTCCCAAGCACTGAAGTCTGACAAATAGCCTGAAGAAGATGAGATAAGCCAGTACCGCTTCCACCGGACAGATAAGCAAACTTACGACCCTCGTCTTTGAGCAAAAAAGTCGCCATGTGCTGAGGAGTACCGTTAGGAGCATAATAGTTGTCAAAAGTGGCTTGATCATCTAATGCAATGGCCAAACTCAATTGTTCAATAGGTTTCATTTTGCAGTCCAGTCAAAAACAAGATATCCGCTATCTTTCGGTAAATTAACCTCGCGGCTGCGAAAGTAACCGCTGCGCACCAAAGCCTTGTGAAGCAGTGCGGCGCCGCCTTCGGCAGCCACTGATAAAGTAATTTGACTTTCTCTCGTTGAAAATAAGTCAAATGAACTCACTATCTCGAGTTTCTTAAACTGCTCATTAACGCGTTGATAATCACTGTAGGAGTTTATTCCAGTAATTTCGACAAGTAGCGAATTAGTGTCTCCTCTGGGAATGTAACTGAAGGAACGAGTTAGACCATTTAAAATATTGTTGACGGCCAACGCTACAAACGGCTCGTCACGTTCGGTATTAAAATCGCCTAACTGACGTCGGCCGGCAGCTTGATAGACCCAAGCCCCTCGGACCTCGCCCACTGAGTTTCGATAAAAACGCAACACCAACCAGCCATCGGCATTGTACCTTTGAGAGGCCACCTGAATTTTTTCTGCATTCAGATTCCAAGCCGAATCAATAGGCAGTGCCAACTGATCTTCAAGATCAAAGGTAGGCAGCATATAAGGGATTCCTCTCTCTGCCATAATCTCTGAAAATTCAGCCAGCACATCGGCGCCTACCTTACTTCCAACATCCAAATTGGAGGAATCTTGCCCTAAAAACTCTCGGCCAGTTGTTACATCATCTGAGACTATCCACACTAACAATTTTGGCCTATTAGACGGCAGTACTGGCAACTGATTGTTGCGAATCAACTCATCAATGGCAGAACGGGAGAATGACACTCGTAAACCGATTTTTGGGATAGCTGAGTTTTCTGAGGCTAGATTATCTGTTATTGATAAATCTTGGAAACTTAAGGCATCAATATAGGTGCTGGCATTATCAAAAAGCGGGGTCAACCGGCTTAATTGCAAAACTTCACCATCACCGGTCAGTTTAACTAAAACGTTTTTAAGTGCATCACTCATGCCTCGTTGCTTCGACTCGGCGCTTTGATCTGCAACAGGTACCAGACTAACGTAGAGATTCTCAACCTCTTCAGCAACACTAAGCTGACTGCCCATGCATAATAATATGACTAATATTTTTCTTAACATCACTACTCCAACTGACGTCTTGCATTGTAACAGTGGTTTATCCAGATTAGGTTTATTGATAAAAATATCGTTATTTTAAAATAACATCGATTAAAAAATAGCGCCTCTATGATAGCCGCGCTAAAATGTCCTCTTTAAAATAGGATGTTTCCTCATGGCCGACAATAAACCATCATTGAGCTATAAAGATGCAGGTGTTGATATTGACGCTGGCAATGCTTTAATCGAAAAAATAAAAGGCGCGGCAAAGCGCACACGCCGCTCTGAGGTAATGGCTGGATTAGGCGGATTTGGAGCATTATTTGAACTACCCACTGGCTACAAACAGCCGGTATTAGTGTCAGGTACTGACGGTGTTGGTACCAAACTGCGACTCGCTCTGGATTACGGAAGGCATGATACCGTTGGTATCGATCTTGTCGCCATGTGCGTCAACGACCTTATTGTCTGTGGTGCTGAACCATTATTCTTTCTCGATTATTATGCGACTGGCAAACTTGATATAGACACGGCTGCGGCTGTTGTTAATGGCATTGCCGACGGCTGCGAACTATCTGGTTGCTCACTGATTGGTGGGGAAACCGCAGAAATGCCCGGAATGTATGAAGATCAAGACTATGACCTCGCCGGTTTTTGCGTTGGGATTGTAGAGAAATCTGAACTCATTGATGGTAGTAAAGTAGCTACTGGGGATGTTTTGATTGGACTGGCATCAACTGGACCCCACTCCAATGGTTATTCTCTCATCCGAAAAGTTCTCGAAGTGACAGAAACTAACCCTGCTACTACCCAACTGGACGGACAGCCAATAATTGATTTACTCATGGCACCGACCAAAATTTATGTTAAATCTCTTCTCAAACTAATTTCAGAATCCCCAGTACACGCTCTTGCTCACATAACTGGCGGTGGTCTGCTGGAAAATATTCCTCGTGTTCTACCTGATAATGCCAAGGCCATAATTAATGTGGATGCATGGCAGCGTCCAGCGATTTTCGACTGGTTACAAAAAGGAGGCAATATTGATGAGCACGAAATGCATCGCACGCTAAATTGCGGAGTTGGAATGGTTATCTGCGTGCCAGCATCGTCAGTAGATACTGCTCTTAAAAAACTCGCGGATAATGGAGAAACAGCATTTGTTTTAGGAGATATTCAGCCAATGTTACCAGGCGATGAGCAGGTTGAATTACTTGGACTCCGCCAATGACAGTTGGCGACCAGCCACTCAGTAAAATCGTAGTACTTATTTCCGGTAGCGGTTCCAATTTGCAGTCATTTATTGACGCCTGTGAAGAAGGTAGTGTCGATGGCAAAATTATGGCTGTTATTAGTAACAGGCCAGGCGTTAAGGGTCTTGATCGCGCAGCCGCAGCTAACATACCCAACATAGTAGTCGACCATCGCGCCTTTGAATCAAGAGAAGAGTTTGATCAGTATCTTGCTGAAATAATAAATGGGTTTACTCCAGACTTAATTGTTTTAGCGGGTTTTATGCGCATACTCACTGGCGGTTTTGTCAATCAGTTCGTCGGCAAACTCATCAACATCCATCCCTCTTTACTGCCTTCATACCCTGGTCTCAATACCCATCAACGAGCTATTGAGGCTGGTGATTCAGTGGCTGGAGCCACTGTTCACTTTGTGACTCCAGAACTAGATGGTGGACCAGCCATACTACAAGTACAGGTTCCAATATTATCGACGGATAGTTCAGCTGAGCTCGCTGCTCGAGTATTGGTTGAAGAGCATAAAATTTATCCTCTAGTGGCGCAGTGGTATTGTCAGGGTCGCATTATCATGGATAACGGCATTGTTTTTCATGATAGTGTGGAAGTTGAAAAAAGTGGGCTATTATTTTCTAGTGAAAGTGAACATTAATAAGTTTTAAGACTCTAATTCCACAACGCCGATTGTACTTGGTGTGCTGAGGAGCAAAATGATTAGCCTTACAAACATCTTCAACCCAACTTCTTCAATGCATTTTTTGAATATCGTCCGCACTTTTTTATTTACCCTTGCCGCGACGTTTTTGTCCTCTGTAAGTAGTACAGAGTTATCCAGCTATACTGCCAGCTATAGTGCTAATTACAACGGTATGGATATCCGTGCCAAATATCAATTAGAGCAGCTTGGTGTTGGTGGGTACCTAGAAACGTCTGAAGCCAAAAGTGTTTTTGGCAAAATTACCGAAGAAGCCAGGTTTGAATTAAATGCATTGGATCAAATAATTCCTCAAAGCTACCATTATAAAAGATCATTAATGGGAGTTTCTCGGCGTGAAGAACAATTATTTGATTGGAGTAATAGCACGCTGACTTACTCAAAGAATGGAACTCAAAAAGTTATTCCCTTAGTACCAAACTCGCTAGATCTTATTACTCATAAGTTACAAATACGTCGAGACTTAACGGCGGGCAAAAGCGCTTTCTCTTATTTAGTAATGTCTCGCGATAAAGCCAAACAATATAATTATGAAGTACTCGCTACGGAAATTTTAACCACTGCATTAGGCCCTCTAAATACCACTAAATTACGAAGAGTTGTCAAGCAGGGTAAAAAGCGCGAAACTGTCATTTGGTTGGCTGATGACTGGGAATTTCTTATCGTGAAACTATCTCATCGTGAAAATGGTGACAGCCACGAACTTAACATAACCAATGGGAAAATCGCAGACCGCGATATAGTCCCTTTGAAAATGATCCAAGAGAGCGAGTTATGACTGCACCTCGAACTTCTAATAATACGAGTAAATTTATACTTGTGCTCGGCACCTTAGCATCAATTATTATTGTCGGTGGGATTTTATATCAGGCGCAAAATGATAGCTGGGTCGATGAAGAAATCCTAGCTATTCCAGAGCAAGAAGCCGTCAAGCCAATCACTGAGCCAAGCGTACCTAAGGCATCAATACCAAATTCAGTAAGTACCGTCACTAAGGTAGATGAAGTCGTTCAAATCAAGCCAGCGCTCCCCTCGCTGGACAATAGTGATCAATTCGTTCGCAAGCGCGTGTCACTAATGAGCAATAAAGAGAACCTACAGGGTTGGCTGGCTACAGATGATTTACTGCGACGAAGTGCCAGCTACCTGGATGGCCTTGCTAGAGGAGTCATCCTGACTAAGATTTTTCCCTTGAGCACCCCACAGGGAAAATTTGTCACTCATCGCGATGGCGAAGGAATCTGGTTAAACGCCGGTAATTATGAGCGCTACAATTCGTCCATATTAGTTTTGGCTTCCATGGATATGAAATTGATGGCGCAAATGTTCCATTTCTCTCGGCCGCTCATAGAGCGAGCTTTTTCAGAACTGGGTTATCAGCCTCGGCAAATGGATGGCATTATTCTAACCGCCCTAGATCAAATCTTGTCAGCACCCATTATTGTTGAACCCATTCGGCTTACGAGTGAGTCGGTTGCCTATAAATTTGCTGACTCAGAGCTCGAGTCCCTATCGCCACTGCAAAAACAATTAGTTCGCAGTGGCCCTGAAAATACTCAACGAATTCAGCAGCAGGCGCTACTTCTCAAGAACGCGTTGCTAAACCCGAGCGGTAACAACTGAGACGAAATGAATAATCGCTGAGCTGGCCATTAGGTTTTCGGAAGTGTTACGCCAGTTTGACCTTGATATTTCCCACCTCGATCAGCGTAAGACGTCTCACAAATCTCGTCAGATTCAAAGAACAACATCTGTGCAACACCTTCATTAGCATAGATTTTGGCCGGAAGATTAGTCGTGTTGGAAAATTCTAGAGTGACATGCCCTTCCCATTCGGGCTCTAGCGGCGTCACATTGACAATAATACCGCACCGAGCATAAGTCGATTTGCCCAAACAGATAGTTAATACTGAACGTGGTATTTTGAAATATTCAACGGTTCTGGCTAGCGCGAATGAATTTGGTGGGATAATGCAATATTCCCCTGACACATCAACAAAAGAGTCTTCATCAAAATTCTTTGGATCAACAGTTTTGGAGTGGACATTGGTAAAAATTTTAAATTCATTGGCACATCGTACGTCATAGCCATAGCTGGATGTTCCGTAGGAGATTACGCGCTCCTCTCCAGAATATCGCACCTGTTCTCGCTCAAATGGTGAGATCATTTGCTGGCTCTCAGCCATTCTTCGTATCCAATTATCTGATTTGATGCTCATGGCTTAATTTCTCTTGGTTGGTCCATCAGGTGCGGATCGCACCGACTTATGAATACAGCCGGTATGATACGCATTTAAAGTCTTTCAGCAAGACTAGTCTTAACCCTTATGTGAAATTATTCAAAGACAATCTCTGGCCCGTCAGTGCTATCCATCGACGCTAATTCAGTCATTATCGAGTCAGCAATATCTCTATATTGTTGAGCAACCTGGGTATCTTTAAAGGCCTCCACCGCGGGAACACCTAGATCACCCTGCTGCCGAATCGCTAATTCTAGCGGCAGACTACCTAATAACTTAGTACTGTACTCGTCCGCGACTTTAGCGCCACCGCCGTCGCCAAAAATATGTTCGCCATGCCCACATTGACTACATATATGAACTGCCATATTTTCAACAATACCCAACACAGGAATATTAACCTTCAAAAACATCTCTATGCCCTTTTGCGCATCAAGCAGGGCAATATCTTGCGGGGTGGTAACGATAATTGCTCCAGCCACCTGTGCCTTTTGCGCTAGTGTCAGCTGAATATCACCCGTACCGGGGGGCATATCTACCACTAACACGTCTAGCTCACCCCATGCTGTTTGCTGCAGTAACTGTTGCAACGCGCCAGCCGCCATTGGTCCGCGCCACGCCATAGGCGTTTTATCTGTCACTAAATAAGCCATCGACATCGTCGACAACCCATGCGCCTTTATGGGTTTGAAATATTTTTCATCAACTGCCTGTGGGCGAGTATTTTCAGCAACACCCAACATCATTGCAATACTGGGGCCATAAATATCGGCATCAAGAAGACCCACTTTTTGGCCACGCTGCTGTAATGCCAGAGCCAAATTAACCGCGGTAGTTGATTTACCAACACCACCCTTACCTGAGGCAACTGCAATAATATTTTTAACTTGGGTCAACACAAAAAATACTCCAACTTATAGTTGTTTTTAAATAACTCGCTTAACTGATGCTCGCGAACTGAATAGCCGATGAAAAGTTACCATAAAATCGCTATACTCGCGTCTTTATAATAAACGCTAAAAGATCCCGACCATGTCCTCAAAACGTCAAATTCTGGTTACTAACGCCCTACCATATGCCAATGCAGCACTGCACCTTGGTCATATCTTAGAGTACACTCAAACTGATGTGTGGGTTCGTTTTCAAAAGATGCGCGGTCATGAATGTTACTACGTTTCCGCCGACGATGCTCATGGTACAGCCATAATGCTCAAGGCCGATGAAAAGGGGGTTTCTGCAGAACAGCATATCGCCGATATGCGCACTATTCACGAAGCTGACTTTAAAGACTTTTTAATCGGTGTAGATAACTATCACTCTACGCACTCAGAAGAAAATCGAGTTTTTTCAGAGTTAATCTACAATCGGTTAAAGGCAAATGATCACATTGCACAACGCTCTATCACTCAGGCCTTTGATCCGGAAAAGAAGCTTTTTTTGGCTGATCGCTATGTAAAGGGTACCTGTCCAAAATGTAAAGCTGAGGATCAGTATGGCGATAATTGTGAAGCCTGCGGCGCAACTTACTCACCTGTTGATCTTATCAACCCTGTATCAGCTATATCTGGCGCTACTCCAATTGAAAAAGAATCTGTCCATTACTTTTTTAAATTACCCGAATTTACCGAGTTTCTTAAACAATGGGTCAATAGTGGCACGGTCCAAAAAGAAGTTGCCAACAAACTGGGTGAGTGGCTAGACAGTGGTTTGCAAGAATGGGACATCAGCCGTGATGCGCCTTATTTTGGGTTTGAAATTCCCGATGCGCCTGGTAAGTATTTTTATGTTTGGTTGGATGCTCCTATTGGGTATATGGCAAGCTTTAAAAATCTCTGCGAACGCGAAGCAATAGATTTTGACCATTTTTGGGAAAAGGATAGTACTACAGAGCTCTACCACTTTATTGGCAAAGATATTGTTAATTTTCATGCGCTGTTTTGGCCCGCAATGCTCAAGAGCGCGGGTTATCGTACCCCCACAAAGGTCTGTGTTCATGGCTTTGTCACCGTTAATGGCAAAAAGATGTCCAAATCCCGAGGCACGTTTATTAACGCACGCTGTTATTTGGATCATCTGGATCCGGAGTATTTACGCTACTACTACGCCTCTAAACTGTCTGGCTCGGTGGAAGATATTGACCTTAATTTGGAAGACTTTATTCAGAAGGTCAATAGCGACTTGGTGGGTAAGGTAGTTAATATTGCTAGCCGCTGTGCCAAGTTTATAACTAACGGTAATAATGGCATTCTTTCATCAACCATTGAAAATCAAGCGCTGTGGAATCAGGTCAGTGGGGCAAGAGACAGTATTGCTAACCACTATGAGAATCGTGATTTTAGTAAGGCTATTCGAGAGATTATGGCACTGGCGGATGCAGCCAATGAATATATCGCGGCCCAAGAACCTTGGAAACTTAATAAAGATCCAGACCAAAAACAAAAAGTTCAAGATATTTGCTCCTTAGGTATCAATATGTTCAGAGTAATACTGACTTATCTCAAACCAGTATTGCCCTCTATGACAGCGGCCGGAGAGACGTTCTTGAATGATAGCTTGAACTGGGAAAGTGTTAACCAGCCTCTAGTTGAGCATCAAATAAATCCCTTTAAACCACTCATGCAGCGGATTGAAAAAGAGAGAGTTGAAGCCATGGTTGAAGCCAGCAAACAGGATCTTCCTAAGACTACCAAAAACATAGTCAGCGGCCCATTAACTGATGAACCGTTGGCTGATGAGATCAGTTTTGATGATTTTATTAAGGTGGACTTGCGCGTTGCGCTAATTGTCAAAGCCGAGCATGTTGAGGGGGCAGACAAATTACTGCAATTGACTTTGGATATTGGTGGAGAGACACGGCAAGTGTTCTCAGGGATCAAATCTTCCTATGATCCGCAATCTTTAGAGGGCCGGCTGACGGTTATGGTTGCTAACTTAGCGCCACGTAAAATGCGCTTCGGGATGTCCGAAGGTATGGTGCTCGCAGCGGCCGACAAGAACGGTATATACCTATTAGAACCTGACAGCGGAGCTCAGCCAGGCCAACGTATAACCTAAGCATACGCAAAATCAGTGAGAGTATGCTACCAGTGCTAGTGGTTGAAGGATAATTGATAAAAGATTCGCTTGTTTCGTGATATTTGTTGAATAGCATCGATCGATTCCATGATAATGGAGATAGACAACAGGCACTATAATAAGAGCATGCAAGAATTCGCCGTCATTCTGGTCAGCTCTATTCTGATCAACAACTACGTTCTAGTGCAGTTCCTTGGACTGTGCCCGTTCATGGGTGTATCGAAAAAGCTTGAATCTGCCATTGGAATGTCCGCTGCAACGACATTTGTATTGACGCTTACCGCCATGGTCAGCTATATCGTCAATGAGTTGATATTGATGCCGTTGGGATTAATGTATTTGCGTACCATCGCCTTCATTTTGGTGATTGCCGCGGTCGTTCAATTTACTAAGATGTTTATTGAAAAAACCAGTCCTCTTTTGTATCGCGTGCTCGGTGTATTCCTCCCTCTAATAACGACGAATTGTGCGGTGTTGGGTGTCGCACTACAAAATGCTAATAAAGATCTCAATTTTATGCAGTCATCCCTTTATGGCTTTGGTGCCGGTGCCGGTTTTTCTCTCGTACTAATCTTCTTTTCGGCAATGCGTGAACGACTAGCCGCTGCAGACATCCCGAAACCTTTTGAGGGAGCTGCGATTGCCATGATTACCGCGGGCTTAATGTCATTGGCGTTCATGGGTTTTAGTGGGCTTGTTTAGATGATCACATTGCTCACTGAAAACACTATGCTCGCCGCTCTACTAGCACTAGTTGGGCTCGGTACTCTATTTGGGGGCCTGCTAGGCTATGCCGCTGAAAGATTTAAAGTTGGCAGCGATCCTATTGTTCAGCAACTTGACGAGCTATTACCGCAAACGCAGTGCGGTCAATGTGGTTTTCCCGGCTGCCGACCCTACGCTCAATCAATAGCAGATGGAGATGCCATCAACAAATGTCCCCCGGGGGGCCAATCAACAATTAATGCCATTGCCAATTTACTCGATATCTCAGCGCCGAGCCTGGATGAAGAGCACGGTGAAGAAGAGATTAGAACCATAGCCTACATTAGAGAAGACGAATGTATTGGCTGTACTAAGTGTATTCAAGCCTGTCCTGTTGATGCAATATTAGGGGCCGCAAAACTAATGCATACAGTAATTACAGAGGAGTGCACTGGTTGTGACCTCTGTGTCGAACCATGCCCAGTAGACTGTATAGATATGTTACCCGTTGTAAAAAATATTAACCAATGGCAATGGTCTGCGCCTGCAAACCATGCTGATTTAATTGCCACAACAGCGTCTGGAATACACGAGGATGCCGCATGAGACGCATATGGAATGCGCCTGGCGGCATTCATCCGCCAGACAATAAAGCACAGTCACTTATCTCAGGTATCGGCCACCTCCCACTTCCTGAGAAGCTAATATTGCCGCTTACACAGCATGTAGGCACTGCCGCAAAAACCTGCGTTTTAGTGGGTGAAAAAGTTCTCAAAGGACAAAAACTAGCATCTGCTAACGCGAGCATTAGTGCACCAATTCACGCACCTAGCTCCGGTTGGGTAACCGCTATTGAAGAACGACCCGTGGCTCATCCATCAGGTATGTCAGCGCCCTGCATAGAGATCACCTGTGATGGAGAAGATCGCTGGATAGAGCGCGTGAGCTACCCAGATTATCAGCAGGCCAGTGCTCTGCAACTGCGTAATCTAATCGCCAATGCTGGTGTTACCGGTTTGGGTGGCGCAGGCTTTCCATCGGCGATTAAGCTTGATGGGGCAGCAAAAAAGCACATAGATACGTTAATTATTAACGCGACTGAGTGTGAACCTTACATTACCGCCGACGATATACTCATCCGCGAACGCGCTGATCAGATTATCCAAGGTATTGACATCATTAGTCATCTATTAGGTAGACCAAAGACGATTTTAATTGGTATCGAAAATAACAAACCCGAAGCCATTGCCGCACTTAATCTTTACTGTCACGGTACTAACATTGAAGTGGTTACTTTTCCGACTAAGTATCCCTCTGGTGGGGAAAAGCAACTGATCTACATTCTCACTGGTAAAGAGTTACCTAGCGGTCAATTACCGGCTGATATAGGAATAGTATGCCTAAACAGTGGCACTGCATTTGCTATTAAGCGCGCGGTAATTGATGGTGAGCCACTTATTTCGAGAATTACTACCCTCACCGGTGAGGCTTGCGGTATTAACCGCAATTATGAGGTTTTAATCGGTACGCCGGTAAGCCATCTTCTTCGGCAAAATGATTTCGATCAAGACCTGTGCAGCAGGCTCATCATGGGTGGTCCGATGATGGGGATGAGCCTGGCCTCTAGTGAAGTACCGCTGATTAAGACTAGTACGTGTATCCTTGCACCAAGTCATACTGAAATCCCTGATGATGACCCTGCACAAGCGTGTATTCGTTGCGGTCTTTGCTCGGAGGTCTGCCCAGCATCATTACTTCCGCAACAACTCTATTGGTACTCACGGGCAAAGGATCATGAGCGCCTTCAATCGCACAATCTTTTCGACTGCATCGAGTGCGGTGCTTGCTCTTATGTCTGCCCCAGCAATATCCCGTTAGTCCAGTATTATCGAAGTAGTAAAGGCGATATCTCTAATTCTCTGGCTGACAAGGCTACTGCGGCTGTCGCTCGTGAACGCTTTGAATTCAGGCAAGTCAGACTCGAAAAAGCAGATAATGCAAGAGAATATAAACGCGAAGCACGCCGGCTAAGCACTGAGCAAGCAAAACTAGCGTCTCCCTCTGCAGTACAGTCAACTGGATCATCAGCGGCCGATATTATAAAAGCGGCTCAGCTACGGGGAATCACTAAACAGGCATCACCAGAGCAACAACGGGCTAAATTAGAGCGCACACTGCTGGCGGCCCAAATGCGCCTGGATGAGGCTGAACAACGTCTGCTTCAAGTTACTAATAAAGGCAGTGCTGATCAACAAACGCAGCAATTAGCCAGCGTTGAAGCCGCTAAACGAAAGGTTGAACAGACCACACAGCGTCTGACTGAGGTAAGCCACTAATGGCCTTCAAGCAAGTCAGCTCACCCCATGGCCACGCTCGTCAAAAAACTAGCGAAATTATGCAACTGGTCGTTTTAGCAACCGTACCAGGTATGTTAGTACTAACTTATCAATTTGGGTGGGGCCTCTTAATTAATCTGGTGATAGCGACTCTTTCAGCTATTTTCGCCGAGACATTAATTCTTAAACTGCGCAACCGACCGATCAAATTTTATCTACGCGATTATAGTGCCGTGGTCACTGCAGTGCTTCTCGCGCTAGCCTTGCCACCATTGGCACCATGGTGGTTAGTGGTTGTGGCGACGGTATTTTCAATTGTCATCGCCAAGCAGCTATATGGGGGACTTGGCTCTAACCCTTTTAACCCGGCAATGGTCGGCTATGTTGTCGCTCTAATTTCTTTCCCAATAGAGATGACGACTTGGATAACACCAATATCTCTCCTTGCAGCCGATGTTAGCCATCCGGCACTTCTGGAATCATTATCTATTGTGTTCGCCGGTAACAGTCCCGTAGACGGCGTCACTGGGGCTACACCACTTGATTTATTCAAGCATAATGATGGGTTACTGGTAGATCAAATCTATCAGAATAATACTCTATTTAGCCGTGCTAGCTTTGCTGGAGTTGGCTGGGAATGGGCTAATGTCGCATTTTTAATAGGTGGTTTAGCCCTACTAAAGGCGCGAATTTTTACCTGGCATGGCCCCATCGCGATGCTTGGTACTTTGGCGTTAATGTCCATGCTATTTTGGGATGGTGGTAGTTCAAACAGCCCGGGATCACCAATTATGCATCTGTTTAGTGGCGCCTCCATGTTAGGCGCATTTTTTATCGTTACTGATCCAGTTTCTTCCGCCGTTAGTAATCGCGGCCGCCTGATCTATGGCGCCTTAATTGGTCTCCTTGTTTATGTAATTAGGGCCTGGGGAAGCTATCCCGATGCTGTTGCATTTGCAGTACTACTGGGTAATTTTGCCGCACCCTTTATCGACAATTACACAGTTCCCAGAACCTATGGCCACGATCAAAGTCGCAGCGCTACAGCCAAGGAGAAGAGTGAATGATCTTTCAGTCAGTAGGCAAAAATGCTGTCGCGCTAGCGTCGTTTGCCTTAATAACTGCATTATTACTGTCATCGGTTAATAATCTGACCGCTGATCGTATTGCCCATTCAGAAAGAATCGCCGCTCAGAAGGCTCTGCTTGAAATAGTACCTCCAGATCGGCATGACAATGATCTTTTACTGGACACTCGACCCATTCCCAAGCAATTCTGGCCACTACTGGGCCTAGATGAGGGTGGCGATATCTATATTGCTCGCAGCAATAATATCCCCATAGCAGCGATTATCCCTACCGTTAGCCCTGATGGATATAGCGGCAATATTGCAATGATTGTTGGTGTGAATATCGATGGGAGTATTGCTGGGGTTAGAGTTGTTGACCATCGTGAAACCCCAGGTTTAGGTGATAAAATTGAGCTTCGTAAGAGTCAGTGGATTCTCGACTTTAACGGCCGTTCTCTTAACAACACGTCATCATCAGAATGGGCAGTTAAAAAAGATGGTGGCGCATTCGATCAGTTTACCGGTGCAACAATTACACCTAGAGCAGTCATAAATCAGTTAGTTAATACACTTAAATACTTTGAACAAGACAAGCCCATGCTACTCGCTTTAGACCAACCTTCTTTAATAAAGAGTCCAAAATGAGCCAATCAACGGTTAAGGAGATAGTTGCCAACGGTGTCTGGCGTAATAACCCAGCGCTGGTCCAACTACTTGGGCTTTGTCCACTGCTGGCAGTCACTTCAACGGTGGCCAATGCCTTGGGGTTAGGCCTTGCAACTTTGCTGGTACTTGTAGGTTCCAATACCATAGTCTCTTTAATTCGTCATCATGTCGGTGATGCTGTGCGGCTACCGGTGTTTGTTATGATTATTGCGTCGTTCGTTACCTGCACTGAAATGCTGATGAAAGCCTATACCTATGAGTTGTATCAAATACTCGGTATTTTTGTTCCTCTGATCGTCACCAATTGTGCCATTCTGGGTCGCGCGGAAGCCTTTGCGAGTAAAAACCCAATCGGCTTAGCCGCCCTAGATGGCTTGATGATGGGCTTTGGGTTTTTACTTGTACTGGTTGTGTTAGGAGCAACCAGAGAGTTGCTTGGACAAGGTACTTTATTTGTCGACATGAACCTGTTGTTCGGCCCCCTTGCTGACAACTGGCTTATCCAGCCATTTGGTGATGGCTACAGCTTTTTAGTATTTGTGCTACCACCCGGCGCATTTCTAGTCACAGGCTTACTTATTGCATTAAAGAATATGATCGATGATATCGCTAAAAACCGAGCAGATGCTGGGCGCGTGAAATCAATCAAAGGGGCAAAAAGGGTCAGAACGACCGGGCATATTAGCTAGCTTATACTGACTAATAGCTATCGATATCCTTGGCGAACAACATATCGATTTCACGAAAGGCTTTGAACTCCAGATAGTTGTCACTGGGGTCACGAATAAATAATGTGGCCTGTTCTCCCCTGCGATCTTTAAAGCGCAAGTAGGGGGCTATGACAAAATCAACTTTTGCGACCTGTAATCGCGCAACAAATTTCTCATACACAGCCCACTCTAAGATAACGCCAAAATGAGATGCGGGCACAGCATGGCCATCTACCGCATTAGTGGACGCCGCGGGATGATCTTCGGGCGAGACAAGATGCGCCACAAGTTGGTGTCCAAAAAAATTGAAATCGATCCAACGGTCAGACTCTCGGCCTGTTGAACATCCCAATATATTGACGTAGAAAGCTCTCGCCTGCTCTAAGTCAGTAACCGGGAATGCTAAATGAAAAAGGGGTTGTGCTGGTTTTGACATAATAACTGAGCGTACTTATAAGTGGATTAGAGTTGCACTCTGGACATAATAAAGACTTATTAATATCCAGAGTGCCTCCTTAAATATTACTTCAACATAGCATTACGGCATTCTGTACAAGACACAAATTTTATTGCCCGAAGGGTCGCGCAGATACGCCAAATACATACTCATTGGGCTACCCTCACGAACACCAGGAGCATCTTCACAAGTCGTTCCGCCATTGGCGATCCCTGCGGCATGCCAAGCATCGGCTGCTTCTGGGCTATCAACTGCAAATCCCATAGTGCTGCCATTACCATGACTCGCAGACTCACCGTCGATGGGTTTGGTGAGGATGAGAATTCCACCATCCGCTATATACAAACAGCGACCTTTGGGGTCGATCATTCCTGGCTTGTGGCCAATGGCGCCCAACGTGGCGTCGTAGAATACTTTGGCTTCATCGATGTCGTTGGCACCGAGCATAACGTGACTAAACATAACTTTTCCTTATTGTTGTGTATGCGAATAATGTTGTAGTGATGGTTAATGATCCTTCGCGCTGTTCGGACAGCCGAAAATACCATAGCCGCCATGGTAAGGCCCCACCACGCAAACTTCAACCGAACTATGATGACTAAATATGCAGGACACCTTCACTGACTAAAACACTGTTTCCCGCGATCCACACTCCAGTAATACTACCCTCACGTTTTTCGGTTCGTCCATTTAGAATACTTGGACGTCCGAGCTCGACGCCCTGAGATATACGCCAGCTAAAGTCTCCATCAGTCGCAGTATTAAAGTGACTAAGTAATGCAACTAGTGCGCAGTTGGCGCTTCCAGTTGCCGGATCTTCTGAAACACCATCAAGAGGGGCGAACATTCTGACTCTGACATCAAATTCATCATTACTTTGAAAGTACAGATGAATATGCGGAATAACACCCTGATCGGACAAAGTAGTCAGAGCCTCTAGGTTAACCTGCGCTTTTTTCAGCGCCTCATGTGAGGCTATTTCGACGAATAAAAACTCTAAACCAACAGAGGCCTCTTGAGGCTCATGCGTGTCACAAAGAATGTCACTTACCTCTAAATTTAGAACATTAGCGATAACGGCCTTAGAAACAGTTTTTCCTAACCATAGCGGTTCTGGCGCATTTAACTCGCAGCTAATTAATCCGTTATCGTCTTTATTAATACTAATAGGAACAAGCCCTGCAGTCTCTTCAAAGACTACGTCTAGCCGCTTATCGAAGTGGCCAAAGGCACCATCTTGAGCTAGCGCGAAAGCCGTTCCAATATTGGGGTGACCGGCAAAAGGGATTTCTCGCAGGGGCGTATATATACGCACATTTCGCGTTTGACCCAGTTGCGAGGGGAACACAAAGGTTGTCTCTGAAAAGTTGAACTCCCGAGCAATCTGTTGCATAAGCAACTCACTAAGTCCTTCCGCTTCTGGAATAACTGCTAGCGGGTTACCACTGAACTGTCGATCGGTAAAAACATCGCATATGAAGTATCGGTAATTCATCTACCCTCCTAGTTTTAGACAGTAATCACCACGGCAGATGATCTAAATCTAGATTGCCACCGCTGAGTATGACCGCAATGCGTTGGCCTTGAAATTGCTCAGGTTGATCCATTATTGCAGCCACTGGAACTGCTGCTGATGGCTCAACAATAATCTTTAACCGGCTCCAAATAAGTTTCATAGCCTCTACAATACGCGCTTCTGAGGTCAATAAAATATCATCAACGTGCTCAGTTATAATCTCAAAGTTGCGCACCCCCAGAGTGCCACGCAAACCATCAGCAATAGTATTAGGGACAAACGTAGCTACTCTCACGCCAGACTTATAACCCTGCCAAGCATCATTCGCCATCTCTGGTTCAGCGCCTATGACTTTTACCGAATCAAATCCTGAGGATTGCTTAACCGCGAGTGCAGAGCCTCCCAATAAACCGCCACCACCGACAGGCGCCATAAGAATATCGATAGGTTGCTCAATCTGTGACAATGTTTCCAGTGCTGCAGTCCCCTGGCCTGCAATGATTAGATCATCATCATAGGGATGAACAAGACTAGCGCCGTACTTATCCATTAGACTGGCTACTGTGCCTTCACGAGCAGTCATGGTCGGTTCACAATAAACCACGGCAGCCCCATAACTAATAACAGCATCTTTTTTAGCTTGCGGAGCATTATTAGGCATCACTACCGTACAGGGTGTTTTGCGCATCGCTGCGGCCCATGCCAGAGCCGCACCATGGTTCCCTGAAGAATGAGTAACTACGCCTTTCTTAAGTTTATCCGAATCCATAGAAAAGACTGCATTACAAGCGCCGCGCGCCTTAAACGCACCCACCTTCTGCATATTGTCAGCTTTAAAGACTAGCTCACAGCCCAATAGTTTATTTAGTTGCGAGCTCTGCAGCATTGGTGTGCAGTGAATGTAAGGCTTGATACGTTGGTGTGCATCTCTCACATCAGCAATACTGATTGACATTGATCCATCCTTCACTAAATTGGGCTCTAGTCTTCCGCTAGAACTGAGTCCATATTATTGGTGCGCTACTATCAATCTGGCCATATACCTTAAAACTTTCGACCTGCATTAGCAGCAATTCGCATACGCAGCGCATTAAGTTTTATAAAACCCTCAGCATCTGCCTGATTATAAGCCCCTCCATCATCATCAAAGGTCGCTATATTGGCATCAAATAGGCTATCTTTAGACTGTCGGCCAACCACGCTTACACTTCCTTTATAAAGTTTTATGCGGACATCACCATTAACGAATTCTTGGCTTTGGTCAATTGCCGTTTGCAACATAATTCGCTCTGGGGCCCACCAATAACCGTTATAAATTAGCTTGGCGTAACGCGGCATAAGCTCATCTTTGAGATGGGCAACTTCTCGGTCCAGCGTCAGCGATTCAATCGCACGATGCGCCTTCATCATGACGGTACCCGCGGGTGTCTCATAACAACCGCGAGATTTCATACCAACATAGCGATTCTCGACAATATCTAACCGACCGACCCCGTTTGCACCAGCCACAGTATTCAAGTGTTCAATAATCGTTGCTGGCGACATAGAGGTACCATCAATGGCGACAATATCGCCCTTCTCATAACTTATCGTCATGTAAGTCGCCTCATCTGGCGCTTGCTCTGGCGAAACCGTCCAGCGCCACATATCATCCTCTGCCTCAGACCAAGGATCTTCGAGATTACCTCCTTCAAAGGAAATATGTAGCAAGTTGGCGTCCATAGAAAAGGGTGACTTTTTACCACGTTTCATTTCCACTGGAATATTGTGAGTTTCACAATATTCCATTAATTTATCCCGTGAATTAAGATCCCATTCACGCCAAGGTGCAATTATCGTTATCCCAGGCTTTAGCGCATAAGCACCCAATTCAAATCGCACCTGATCGTTACCCTTGCCAGTCGCGCCATGTGATATGGCTTCCGCACCCGTCTCGTTAGCAATCTCGATGAGTCGTTTAGCAATGAGCGGGCGAGCAATAGAGGTACCTAGTAAATATTCACCTTCATAAATAGTGTTGGCACGGAACATTGGAAATACAAAATCCCGAGCATACTCTTCGCGCAGGTCATCAATATAAATTTCTTTAACACCAAGAGCTTCGGCTTTTGCGCGGGCTGGTTCTACCTCTTCACCCTGACCGATATCGGCAGTAAAGGTAACGACTTCGCAGTTATATTCCTCTTGTAGCCATTTCACAATGACCGAAGTATCTAAACCGCCGGAATAGGCCAGAACAACTTTTTTAACTGATGTCACTAGGTAACCTCATACATAGTTAATTAGGTCGCAATGTTAACTCAAGCTTGCTGGGGATTCACTGTTTGTCTACTATTGATCGTATAACTTATTAATTATATCAATCTCTGATCGCTTGAATAATGTGTAGCCCATAAGATGGAACTGAGATAGCTTATGCTCAGTTGGGAAGCTGTAATAACGTCCGTCTTTTACCTGCGCGATCTGCTCGATCTGACGACCATAGCCAATATTATTCACCGCAGAGGTTATGTTCTCGCAACCGGAATAATATAAATGTAGTGAATTCAACGTGTATGAAACGGAGGGTTTTAAAAGTACCGACGCGGTATCAATGACGGCTCCATTATCGATGCTAAAGTCATCAATATAGTGAAGCGTCGAACACACTTCTGTATCTTCATTAAGCATCGCATAAAAAGTAGCCATCACACCACGATAGAATGGTAAAGATCCAGAATGGAGATTAATCACCCCGTACTTGGGTAAATCAATAACTGGCTGTTGAAGAATTAGGCCAAAGCGAATACAGACAATCAGGTCTGGTTCGCAGAGTGTTATTTTTTTTAATCCCTTGGGCGTATTAATTTGATCGTCACAATCAGCAAAATCTTGGAGTTGACACCCTAATTGCTCTGCTAACTGAGCAAAGGTGGGGCGCCCATCATCAAGAAGTTCACGCTCAAAGATCGCTAATTCTAGCAAGTCAGAGGGTAATTCCTGAACGGGGCCAACTCTTTCTGAAATAAATAGCGAAAAATTATGTCCTCTGAGCATCCTACTGAGATAACTCAATGCTAAATGACTCGCCAAATCTCGGTTAATTAACAGCGTTATATTCATATAAATAGCTCTACTGGCTAATTGATTTTGCTTACTTTTTCACAAAACCTATTATGCAGCCTTTATTTACGGTAGCATTCACATCTTATCAGCGGACCCTTTCTAATGGATACAATAACACTGATCCAACCTGACGACTGGCATCTCCACTTGCGCGATAACCAGGCTTTAAAGACTACGGTCCCAGCAGCAACAAGAAGCTTTGGTCGTGGCATTATAATGCCAAACCTCACACCCCCAGTGACTGACGTCGAAAAGGCTAGCGCATATCGCGAGCGAATTCTTGCTCAGCGCCCTAAAGGCTCCAACTGGCAACCACTGATGGTGCTGTATCTTACCGACAATACTAGTCCTGCTGACATTATTGCGGCCGCCGATAGCGGGTTTATCTATGGTTGCAAGTATTATCCAGCCGGTGCTACCACTAACTCTGCCTCAGGCGTTACCAATCTGGATAACATGCACGCAGTTTTTGAGGCCATGCAAGAGGTGGGGATGATTCTGCAAATGCATGGTGAGGTTACCGCGCCAGATATCGATATCTTTGACCGTGAGGCTGTATTCATTGAGCGACATTTGCGACCTCTAGTGGCGCAGTTTCCAAAGCTAAAGATTGTCATGGAACACATTACTACCAAACAAGGTGCTGATTTTGTATTGAGTGCGGGTGATAATATAGCTGCTTCTATTACGCCACAGCACTTAATGCATAACCGTAATGACATGTTGGTCGGTGGTATTCGACCCCATCTGTTTTGTCTACCTATTTTAAAACGTAACATTCATCAGCAAGCACTCATTAATATTGCGACCAGCGGTAGTCACAAAGTCTTTTTAGGAACTGATTCAGCACCCCATGCTCAAGGTGCTAAAGAAAGTGCCTGTGGCTGCGCCGGCTGCTTTAGTCATCATGCCGCCATAGAGTTGTATGCCGAAGTATTTGACCAAGCAAACGCACTAGACAAACTTGAAGCTTTTGCGAGTACTAATGGTCCTAATTTTTATGGTTTGCCACATAATCAGGTCACTATTGAGTTGAAAAAGCAGGCTTGGCAATTGCCCGACAGTCTGCCATTTGAAGATACCCAGGTCATTCCGCTGGGTGCGGGCACCACACTAAACTGGAAGTTGGTGGAATAATGGACATTATTAATGAAACGACCGATACATTCATGGCCAAGCGCTTCCGTGGCTTTTTACCGGTTGTGGTCGATGTGGAGACAGGCGGTTTTAACTCCCACAAAAACGCCCTGCTGGAAATTGCCGCGGTTATTTTAGAAATGGACGGCCAAGGCAACCTACAAATTAAAGAAAGCTACAGCAAAAATATTGAGCCTTTTCCAGGTGCTATTGTTGAAGATGCTGCTCTAGAATTTACCGGCATCGATCTTTTTGACCCAGAGCGTGACCCTGAGGAAGAAGGCGAGGCACTGCGTGAAATCTTCCAACCCATTCGTCAAGAAGTCTCGAACACTGGATGTACTCGTGCGGTCATGGTCGCTCACAATGCTCACTTTGATCTTGGTTTTGTCAATGCTGCGATTAATCGTTGCGATATAAAACGCAGCCCGTTTCATCCGTTTTCTTGTTTTGACACCGCCAGCCTAGCAGGACTTGCCTACGGACAAACTGTATTAGCCAAAGCCTGCAAAGCCGCAGGAATCGATTTTAATAATCATGATGCGCACAGCGCGCTATATGACACCATCAAAACTGCAGAGCTTTTTTGCAGCATTGTTAATCGATGGAAAGAGTTGGGTGGCTGGCCACCTAATAACTAGTTACTTTTCAGGATTCTGTTTTTAGGCGGATGACATAAAAAAGGCCGCTATATAAGCGGCCTTTTTTACTAAATGATCGTTAGTTTACTTTTTCCTTCACCCAGAAATCAGCATTTTCTATACCCACGGCCTCTGGATCAAATGTCGGATCAACTCCATCTTCAAGTTGTGCCTCGTAGTCTTTTAGCGCCAATAATGCCGGCCGCTGTAAAATTAAAATCGCTACAATATTTAACCAGGCCATAGCACCAACACCGACATCACCTAAAGCCCATGCAAGGTCTGCAGACTTGATGCCGCCATACATAACAGACGTGAGCACTAACCACTTTAAAAATATCATCAACCAAGGACGGTGGACTGCGCGGTTAATGAAAGTGACATTTGTTTCAGCGATGTAGTAGTAAGCTAAAATAGTAGTAAAAGCGAAGAAGAATAACGAAATCGCCAATAAACTGGCACCTAAACCTGGCATGATCGTTTCAAAGGCGCTCTGTACATAAATAGGCCCCGCTTCTACGCCCGCCAAACCGGTATACAGCATTACACCGTCTGGCCCCTGCACGTTGTACAGGCCAGTGAGTAGGATCATAAAGGCAGTAGCTGTACAGACAAATAAGGTATCGATGTAAACCGAAAAGGCCTGCACTAAGCCCTGCTTAGCCGGGTGTGAAACCTCGGCTGCAGCTGCAGCATGAGGGGCTGTTCCCTGGCCCGCTTCATTAGAATAAATGCCGCGCTTAACACCCCACTGGATGGCCATACCAATAATCGCCCCATAGCCCGCGTCAAAGCCAAAGGCGCTATCGATAATTAAACCAAACATCGCCGGAATTTTTTCGTAGTTAGCACCCATCACGACTAGAGCAATGAGAATATAGCCTAGTGCCATGACCGGCACTACGATTTGTGTAAAGCGGGCGATACGGCGAACTCCACCAAAGACAATTGCAGCAACACCGGCCGCAATGACTGAGGAAGCAACGACTGGCGGCACGCCCCAGGCATTTTCAACGGCAGCAACAATACTGTTAGCTTGGATGCCTGGTAGACAAAAACCAACGGCAATGATGGTACAGACCGCAAACAACCAGGCATACCATTTCTGCCCCATTGCCTTTTCTATAAAGTATGCCGGACCACCGCGATACATACCTTTATCGTCTTTTTCTTTGTAGATTTGGGCCAATGTAGCTTCAACATAGGCTGTGGAGGCGCCGAGAAACGCAACCAACCACATCCAGAACACCGCACCTGGACCACCCATAGCAATGGCGGTAGCAACACCTGCAATGTTGCCAGTACCAACGCGGCCGGATAGAGAGATTGCTAAAGCCTGAAATGAAGATACACCGGAGTCAGAGCTTTTACCCTGAAACATCAATGCTATCATGTGACGGAAGTGCCGAATCTGCAAAAAGCGGGTACGGATCGAAAAATACAAACCGGTCCCCAAGCACAAATAGATAAGCGCTGAACTCCAGATGATACTGTTAAGGTAATTTACGAAGGCTTCCACGATGTTTCTCCATGTTCATTATAAGATTTTTTGACAATGGTACAGCTCAGTAGACCGTGAGTGTAATTTTAAATGCCAATAATAGTTTTTGTTTAAAATTCCTTGACCCCCAGTCTTAAAGGAATATCAATAACCAGTTGATTATGCTCTTGCATTATCTGATATAAATTATCGAAAAAAGGGCCCGACATTGGTGTTGTTTTTCGTGTGTTCATATCAATGTGACCCAGGACCGTTTCATAAATTGCGCACAGCTGATCTTTTTGGTTAAGCATAACCGCGGTGAGATGAATCAATTTTTTATTAACGCGGTGCAACCTGTAGCGCGTGACCACAACTTCATCTAATAAACACTCCTTAACATATTTAATATTGTCCTCAAGAGTAAACGAAGAAAATCCGGAGTCGAAGTATTCTGCTGAAAAACCCAGGGTGGTGGCATAAAAGTCTTCAATTCCCTCGCCAAATATTTGCGAATAATACAAAACATTCATATGGCCGTTTTGGTCACACATGTTTTTTTTGATTGCGATAGGTTTTGAACGGTAGGGAAAAGTAAGCTGTATAGTCATAAATAGTTAGAATCCATTAATGTTCTGCGATAAATAAAAGTCGTACTAGCGGAAAATTTGCTAAGGCTCACCTTAAAGCGCAAACCGAATAGTCAAAGAAGTCGTATTCTTTTATGAAATAGCCTGAATTACAAGCCTAACCTTCATCAAGTTAGCTAATTAAGACCTATCAGCGTTAAAATGCCGACCCAAAAAATAAGTTTAACCATAAAAAATGGCGCACCCCCAGCCATAACAGGAAAAAGTCATGACAGACTCTTTTAAAGAGAGCGCGCTTAAATATCATACCCATCCAGTCCCTGGAAAATTAGAGATTAGGCCAACCAAGCCGTTGGCTAATAAAAGGGATCTTTCGCTAGCCTACTCCCCGGGTGTGGCCTACGCCTGTGAGCTGATCCAGGAGAATCCGACTGATGTAGCATCGGTTACCGCGAGGGGTAATTTAGTCGGCGTTATTACCAATGGTAGTGCTGTCCTGGGCTTGGGTAATATCGGTCCTTTAGCGTCTAAACCGGTCATGGAAGGTAAGGCTGTACTGTTCAAAAAATTTGCTAATATTGACGTATTTGATATCGAAATTGATGAAACAGATGTCGATAAGCTCGTTGATATAATTGCATCACTCGAACCCACCTTCGGCGGCATTAATCTAGAGGACATTAAAGCCCCCGAATGTTTTATGGTCGAAGAAAAGCTCCGTCAACGGATGAAAATTCCGGTGTTTCACGATGATCAACACGGCACTGCCATTGTTGCTGCAGCCGCAATCTATAATGGCCTTCGCATCGTCGAAAAGAAATTTGAGGACGTGAAATTAGTCGTGTCTGGCGCTGGTGCTGCTAGTATTGCCTGTGTCGACTTACTGGTCAGTATGGGACTTCAAAAAAAGAATGTTCGTATGATTGACCGTACTGGCGTTATCTATAAGGGTCGCATTAAAGGTATGAATCCCTGGAAAGAAGATTATGCTATCCAGACAAGTGATCGTACTATCGAAGACGCCATTGTCGGCGCAGACCTCTTTATGGGACTCTCTGGCCCGGGTGTTCTAAATGGTGACTTACTAAAAAAAATGGGTGCAAAACCAATTATTTTGGCAATGTCTAACCCAATTCCAGAAATTATGCCCGAAGAAGCTATGGCTGCGCGGCCAGATGCAATTTTAGCAACGGGGCGTTCAGACTACCCGAATCAGGTAAATAATGTTCTCTGCTTCCCATTTATCTTCCGTGGCGCTTTAGATTGTGGTGCCTCAACCATCAACGAAGAGATGAAAATGGCTGCGGTACGGGCTATTGCCGATCTTGCGACAATGGAAACTTCAGATGTTGTTGCTGCGGCCTATGCTGATGAAAAACTGACCTTTGGACCAGAATACTTGATCCCGAAAGCGTTTGATCCGCGCTTGATAGAGGTAGTCCCAATGGCAGTAGTTAAGGCTGCCATGGCTAGTGGTGTTGCCACTAGACCTATTGAAGACTTAGAAGCTTATCGACAAACTCTGCATGAATTTGTCAATCAGGCGGGTCTTTTTATGCAGCCTATTATTGAAGTGGCCAAAAAAGCTCCCGCACGAATCGTTTATGCAGAAGGTGAAAATGAAGATGTGCTTTTAGCTGTCCAAGCGGTTATTGATGAAGGTATTGCTACTCCGGTTTTGATCGGCGCCAGGGACCGGATGGCAGCGAAAATTGATCGTCTTGGCCTGCGAATAGATCTTGATCAACAGGTCGAAATTTTTAATCCAGATAATAACGATAAGTATGAAGAGTATGCCTCGCTATATCATCAAATAGTTGGCAGAGATGGAGTTTCAGTGGCTGCTGCCCGCAAAATTATGCGTGATGACAACACTGCAATTGCCGCTGTAATGGTGGCCAATGATGACGCAGATGGTCTTATCTGCGGCAAGGTTGGCCGTTTCGACTTCCATCTCAGAGAAATCATGCATTTACTTGGCCCAGAGGACAAAGACCAATTAGTCTCCTCCGCAGCTGTTCTATTAATGCCTGACGGCCCACTCTTTTTGGCGGACACGGCTATGAATGTTGATCCATCTGCCGAAGATCTGGTGAAGATAACCGAAGCCAGTGTTGAATTGGTGGCGCGCTTTGGCATAGAACCGAAGGTTGCATTGTTGTCCCACTCTAATTTCGGTACGTCCAATGCCGGCTCAGCAAAGAAGATGCGTAAAGCGTCTGAACTATTACGTAAGCGATACCCCAAGTTACAGGTTGATGGTGAAATGCATGTATTGAGCGCCTTGAATCCAGCTTTGCGAGATACCATTTACTCGCAGGCAAACATCAAAGGCCGTGCCAATGTATTGGTTATGCCAAGTTTGGATTCAGCCAATATCGCGATGGGCCTAATTCGCTCGCTAACAGATGCACTGCTTATCGGCCCATTTATTAATGGCTTTCGCAAACCTGCTCACATTGTCATTCCATCAGTCTCATCGCGCGGTATCTTTAACATGACGGCATTGACCGTTGCAGATATTCATGCCGCCAAAGAACTCTGATTACGGGTTACTTGTTCTGCAGCGTTAATGCCAGTTGATACAGTTGCTTTTTATCGCCGCCGGTAATTTTGGCGGCGAGAGACGCAGCTTTTGTGATCGGTAGTTCTTTGATTAGTAATTTTACTATTTTTTCAGCATCTGGAGATAGACTCTCATCGTTAACAATCTTACCTGCTAGTACTAAAACGATTTCTCCTCTCTGCTGGTTGCTATCATTGCTAACCTTTTCGAATAGCTCAGCGATAGTTCCATAGATATAAGTTTCAAACGTCTTAGTAATTTCCCTCGCCATGAAACCAATACGGTCCGCGCCAAAAACATCAATTAAATCATTTAGCGTGGCACAAATTCGGTGCGGTGCCTCATAGAAAACCAGAGTGTCATGCACAGACTTTAGGGTTTCTAAAACATTTTTTCGTTGCGCCGACTTAGCCGGTAAAAACCCAACGAAACGAAATTTGTCGGTGGGTAGACCCGAAACACTTAAGGCAGAAATAGCCGCACATGCACCAGGGATGGGAATAACCGAAACACCTTGGCTACGCGCTTGCGCTACCAGCCGGTAACCGGGATCTGAGATAAGAGGTGTGCCCGCATCAGAAATTAGAGCCACATCTTCACCGCCCCCTAAACGGTTAAGAATTTTATTGGCACTCCTTTGATCAGTATGATCATGATACGCAATGCAGGGTGTGTCTATACTAAAATGCTCCAACAGCTTTTTACTATGGCGAGTATCTTCGCAGGCAATTACACTAACAGACTGGAGAGTATGGACCGCGCGAGGTACCATATCGGACAGATTGCCGATCGGCGTGGCAACAACATATAACGTACCGGATTGATTTGAAGTCATGGGCAAACAATTTCTTCCAAGGATTATTTATTTAAGCTGCATTTTAGCCTTTATTGGCGGTTGTGCGCCAACTGCAACCAACGACAGCGGCAGAGTTCCTGTTGTTTATATCTCAACATCTTTAGATATAACCGTCGAGCAGAAAATAGAACTTTTATTTGCTGAAGCGCAACAGCTGGAAATGCCCGACAAAGCAATGGTTGATGTTGCAATTATGTTTGCCCAAAACGGCAATCTTAAAAGAAGCTCTGAGTCATTGTCACTGGTAGATACCGATAGAATTAATGACCAGCTATTTATCGAATTCTCACTACTCAGTGTTGAGTTGAATTTACAGTTTAATAAACCCGCTACTGCACTTCTAAACATCGATAATCAGCGCTTTTTGGATCTACAATTAAATTTCGGGCGGCAATACCTTCGTCGCGTGTTTAGCGTTCGTAGTGATATAAATGCTCAACTTGGTGACGGTATAGCTAGCATCAGCGACTCTATAGCACTCAGCGCGCTGCTAGAAAACAAAACTGATGTTGTTAATGTTCACAACAAAATTTGGCGCCAATTAGCGATACAAACGTTCAGTAAGTTGCAGGCCTGTAAGGAAAGTACTGACGGAGTTCTAGCAGGGTGGTGTCATTTAGCGCATTCTAATCGCCTATTCCAAAATAATAACATGGCTCAAAAGACCCAGTTTGGCATATGGAAAACAACTCATCTTGATCATCCCGCGGCTCTGGTGACTCCCTCTTGGTTCAAACAAAGCGTAGATAATTTAACGCCCACTAGAGTGGCTATTTTACTGCCTCTGCAGGGGCAATATAAAGGACCTAGTTCGACATTCTTAGATGGCTTTATGGAGGCGTACTATAAACTTCACCAACAGGAGAATAGTTCACCGCTAAATCTAAAAATTCATGATACTTCATTGGTATCGATCGAACAGGCTTATAGCGACGCATTGGCGGGGGGTGCGGAGATAGTTATAGGTGGTATTCGTGAATCTGAAGTACAAGTATTGATGAATATGCCGACGTTAGCAGTGCCAACTATTAGTTTGAATCGAATTGAGACTGACTCGATTAATCAATCATTAAATTTATTTCAGTTTGGTAATTCAGAGCGTGACGAGATGGAGCAAATCTCGGAAAAAGCCTGGAATAAAGGCCACCGTTCAGTATTTTTGATCGCTCCTGATCAGAACTGGGGACAACAGGCCACAGCTTATTTTGCCCGCTTATGGAAAGCCAAGGGTGGGCGCGTTGTTAGCTCATCTTTATACTCAGACTCGGTGAAAGACTTCACTAAGTTTCTCAAACCGCCACTCCAAATAGATTTGAGCGAAAAGCGTGGAGTCCAGCTGAAACGTTTCGTTAACAGCAGAGTTATCTTTACCGCTCGTCGTCGTCAGGATATAGATTTTGTTGTCTTATTGGGGTATCCGGACAGAGCTCGGCAAATTAAGCCCGCATTAGAATTTCTTTATGCATCCGGTTTACCCGTCTATTCTAGCTCAAAAATTTATAATGGTATTCAGCGCTCAGATCTAAACAGAGATTTGAGCGGCATAAGATTTACTGCTATGCCATGGACTTTTTTAGGTCATCTAACGACAGAGCTTAGTTCTGATACAGCCATGCACACTGCATATCGGCAGTTTTATGCAATGGGTTATGACGCCTTTTTGGTTCATCGGAATTTAGATAACCTACAGTTGGAAGGGAAAATACCATTATTTGGTTCTACCGGAATTCTTAGCCTGGAAAACGGAATTATTAAACGACAAGCACAATGGGGTGAATTCCAACAAGGGAATGCACGCCCGTTGACACCATGATGTGATAACGTTAAAAAAGGTCTGTGAAATGAATTTCGCTGGCAAGGGTAACCAACAGAAAAATATATCTGCCTCAGGAGTTAAAGCCGAGCAAATTGCTTGTGATTATTTAATCTCAAAAGGGCTTACGAGTATCGAGCGTAACTTCAGTACTCGGCGTGGCGAAATTGACATAATAATGCGGGATGGCGCACAGCTCGTTTTCATAGAGGTACGTTTCCGACAGTCGACGCTCTTTGGCGGTGCAGAGGCATCGATCACTGCCAAGAAATGCCAGAAACTTAAAGCTGCCGCCGCCGCATATATGCAAATTCATAGATTAACCAATAGTACTGCCGCGCGATTTGATGCAATCGCGTTGACCGGGGATTTAAGTAGAAGGGAACTTTATAGTGTAAACTGGGTGAAGAATTTTTTAGTTGGCTAATCATTATCATCCTATAAAATTCTTTTGTAAAAATAACAACCCAACTGAGAATTTCGTTTTAAATAATGAAAGAAAAAATATTTAGTCAGTTTCAAAATATGATCGAAACGACCATGGTGGTTGGCGATCTGTTTTCTGATTCAATGACCAATGCTGCGGAGATAATGAGTAAAACTTTACTCACAGGCGGTACTATTTTCGCTTGTGGTGAAAAATCAGGTACTTTGATCGCGAAACTTTTATGCGATTATCTTACAGCGGGCTTTGAAATTGAAAGACCAGGGTTCCCGGCACTGAATATCCATGATTTATGTCATCAAAATATTCATCAAGATAAGTACTCGGCTGTTTTAAATATTCATGCGCGCAGTAACGATTTGTTAGTAATAGCTAGCGCGGGTGATAATGATCCCAGTTTGATAAAAGTCGTTGAATCAGGCATTGAAAAAGGTATGTCGGTAGTGCTATTGTCTGGAGCAAATGATGATAGGTTGATAGATGCGATCGGTTACACTGACGTGCACATCAGTGTTGCTAACTTTACTGGTCATCTGTCTTTACTTGCGCAGTTTCAGATAGTGCAATGCCTGTGCTCTTTGGTCGATGATAAAATTATTGGAGGATCGTAAATGCGGCAGTTAGTTGTGATATGCAGTTTGATGGCCTTGCTCTCTGGTTGTGCATCAATTGTTAACAAAGTAACGACGGAGTCGTTCAAACCTGACCCGACTGGACGCACCTTAGGTGCGGACATTGACGATACTAAGATGAGAACCTTGATTGGTGTCAATCTTAAAAAAGCCGACCCAGAACTGGAAAAAGCACACATCAATGTTTCAGTGTTCAACGGATTAGTGTTACTAACCGGCGAAGTTTCTAGTGCTACTTTGAAGACCTTGGCTGGCGATGTGGCTAGAGAATATACTAGAGTCCGTCAGGTCTATAACGAACTTCAAGTGCGCGGAAGAACATCAATCATTTCGCGAACTAACGACAGTATTATTAGCGGAAAGATAAAGACTAAGTTAGCATTCAATAAGGGTGTCAATTACTCTGACTTGACTGTAATCACTGAGGATAGCGTTGTTTACTTACTCGGAACTGTGTCTGAAGCCACGGGGAACCTTGCCGCGGAAACTGCAAGCAATACTAGCGGCGTCCAAAAAGTGGTAAAATGCCTCGAGTATGTGAAATAAGAACTATCTTTATTCCCTTCCTTCTTAGACTATTTCAATAGCCATAGCGGTAGCTTCGCCACCACCGATACACAAGCTGGCAATACCCTTCTTATCGCCGCGCTGAATCATTGCATGGATCAGACTGACTACTATCCGCGCGCCACTGGCGCCTATTGGATGCCCCAGAGCACAAGCACCGCCGTTTACGTTAAGTTTCTGGTGAGAGATACCGAGCTCATGCATCGCGGCCAGAGCCACTACGGCAAAAGCCTCGTTAACCTCCCACAAATCAACCTCATCAAGCGTCCACCCGACTCGCTCTAGGGTATTCTGAATTGCTGTAACCGGGGCAGTGGTAAACCACTCAGGATCCTGAGCTGACTCATCATACCCATGAATCAAAGCGATCGGCTTCAAACCTTGCGCAGCTGCCTCATCCGCCATCATTAGGGTAAGTGCCGCCGCACCGTCGGAAATTGAACTAGCATTAGCAGCAGTGACCGTACCATCTTTTTGAAAGGCGGGCTTCAACAGCGGAATTTTGTCCGGTCTGGCATTGCCAGGCTGCTCATCAACTGTCACCACAACACTACCACGGCGAGATTCTACCGTAACTGGGATGATCTCATTCTCAAACAAATTTTGATCAATTGCCTGATTTGCACGACGTAATGACTCCAAGGCATAGGCGTCCTGTGTCTCACGACTGAAATTATATTTATTGGCACACGTTTCGGCAAAAACGCCCATCGCTACATCTGTATAAGCATCCTGCAAACCATCATATTGCATATGATCCAACATCTGCGCATGGCCAAAACGATAACCCTGCCGAGCCTGAGGTAGCAGATAAGGCGCCCTACTCATACTCTCCATCCCACCAGCAACCACTAACTCCGTTTGACCCGAGCGAAGTGAGTTTCCAGCAAGCATAATAGACTTCATTGCTGACCCACAAACCTTGTTAATCGTTGTGCAGGAGGTAGACATCGGAAGTCCTGCTTTTAGCGCCGCTTGCCTGGCAGGCGCCTGCCCCTGACCTGCTGTCAAGACCGAACCCATTAGGACCTCTTCAACCTGAGAGCCCTTTAAGCCGCTTTTTTCGATAGCCGCAGCGATTGCTATACCACCAAGATCTGACGCTGAGAGCGTCGATAACCCACCCATCATTCCACCGATAGGTGTCCGGACGGCAGATAGTATAGCTATTGGTTTAGACATTGAGGGCTCCTTTTCAAAAATATATTAAAACAGACTATTTGACCACCCGTAGAGACGGTTTCAATTTTCTAGACGACGCGGCGTTATCAGATTTAATATTGTTTTTACCATCGACGATTTTTGGTGGCGCTGGGGGTGGTTCGGTACTTTCTTCGGGGTCAAACATCATACCTTTGCCGTTCTCTTGAGCGTAAATACCTAGTATGGATAAAATAGGAAGATACAAGTTAATCGGCATACCGTTAAAGCGAGTGGAGAATTCCACAGCAACATCGTTAATGGCAAATTCGGAAACGGCACGGGGCGCTATATTAAGCACAATCTGACCATCCTTGACGAATTCTTGCGGAACTTCCACACCAGAGTGGTAAGCGTCGACAACAATATAAGGTGTACATTGATTATCGACGATCCAATCAAAAAATGCTTTCAGCAAATAGGGTCGGTTGGAGTGCATTTTAACGTCGCATTCTTACTCGCGGATCTCTCTTTCGAGATCCGTCAAACTTTCTTCAAAAGAGGGGCGCTCAAACAACCTGTCCATATAATCTAATAGCGGCTTCACTTGACGATTATTCGGTAATGTTATGCCAAGTTCAGGCAAACGCCAAAGCATAGGTGCCAAACAACAGTCTACAAGAGTGAATTCTTCACTCATAAAGTACGGCATCTCATCAAAAATGCTGGCGACTGTGATTAAAGACTCTCGAAACTCTTTTCGTGCGTCATCAGCTTTTTTACCCTCAGGATTTAGTCTGATCTCGTCTAGTAAGACACACCAGTCTCTCTCAATACGATAAACCCATAAACGACTTTCTGCTCTAGCAACAGGATATACCGGGAGAAGTGGTGGGTGAGGAAAACGCTCATCAAGGTACTCCATGATCACCTTCGACTCATAGAGCGCAAGATCACGATCAACTAGCGTTGGGAGCGTGCCATACGGGTTGGCTTCGAGTATTTCTTCGGTAACCGACTTGGGATCTGTATCTTCGATCTCGACAGTAACGCCCTTCTCTGCGAGCACTATGCGAACGCGGTGGCTATATTGGCAAGTCGGATCTGAAAATAATGTCATTGAAGAACGGCGCACACATACCTCTCAAGGAATATTTAGTTAGTAGTACAAAACTGGGAAGCTAATTGCCTCCCAACCGAGAAAATCGAATAGATGAGCTAAATTAAACTAACGCTCTAATGTCTAGTGAATACCTTTCCAGTACTCTCTATTGAGCAACACAACAAACACTAACAATAGTAGCAGAAATAAGATAACCAGTTTACCTATATGTTTACGCTGTTCTGCCATTGGCTCAGCAACATAGGTTAAAAAATTGACCAAATCAAACACAGCGACATCAAACTCTTCGGGTGTCAAAGTTCCAGTTTGCTCTATTTTGTAACGTCCACAAGGATTGTCGAGTATATCTTCGCCCGTTAAAAGATCTCTTTTCAGGCCGCCATACACTGACATAGCTTGACCAAACTCACACTCTGGAAGACCTTGCAGATCCAAGAGCGCGTGAGGCATACCGACATCTTTATAAACCTTATTATTGACGCCTAATGGCCGTGAATCATCCTTATAAAAATTTCTGAGGTAGGTATAAACCCATTCTGGTGACCTTGCTCGCGCTACTAACGTTAGATCAGGAGGAACAGCACCAAACCAAGACGAAGACTCTTCAGGGGGCATCGCAATATCCATCAACTCACCAATTTTCTGTCCGGTGAATATCATATTATCCATCATAATTCCGTGTGGAATACCGATATCGTCAGCTACTCTCTGCCAGCGTGAGTATTTGAATGAGTGACATCCCATACAGTAGTTCACCGCTAACTTAGCCCCATTTTGTAATGAAGCGTCATTACTGAGCTGCGCTTCAAAGGGATCACAGTCAATAGTTCCACAAGAATAATTACTCTCTGCGCCAACTACCTTGATGGGTATAACGACCATGAGTGCCACAATCAAAACTGCACCAAACGTTTTAGCGAATCCCATACCACCGTCCATCGTTATGCGGTCCGGCTCTGGTTTAGTTGTCTCAATTTTCGTCCAAAAGTAGATTCCAATAAAGTAGCTAAAGTATAGGGCAGTACAAATTTGCGTAAGGATCGTACGCCCTTCAGTCGGCGCTTTGACACCCAAATATCCGAGGATAATAAATACCGCGGCTAGCATCAATAGGGCTACTCGGCTAAATGTTCCTTTATAGCGTATTGAGCGCACCGGACTCCGATCTAACCAAGGCAGAACATATAATATTGCGATGGCAGCTGCCATAACAATAAAGCCACCTAATTTATCGGGAACCGCCCGAAGCATGGAATAGAAGGGCGTAAAGTACCAAACCGGTGCAATATGCTCTGGCGTCTTAAGTCCATTGGCTATTTCAAAGTTAGCGTACTCTAGGAAATAACCACCCATCTCAGGCATAAAGAATAAGATTGAACAAAACACCAGCAAGAAGACCACAATCGGCACGAGGTCATGGATCACAAAATAGGGAAAAAATGGAAGACCATCAATAGGGACACCATCTTCATCCTTGTACTTCTTGATGCTAACGCCGTCAGGGTTATTTGATCCGACATCATGAAGGGCAATAATATGCATCAAAACGAGCGCAATCAATATAATAGGTATCGCAACAACATGCAGGGACATGAACCGATTTAGGGTAATTCCAGAGATCAAATAATCTCCACGCACCCAAGTAGTGAGATCTTCTCCGACTACTGGAATCGCTCCAACCAAAGAGATAATAACCTGCGCACCCCAATAGGACATCTGGCCCCAAGGCAGAACATAGCCCATAAAAGCTTCAGCCATCAACGCAACGTAGATTGTCATTCCAAAAATCCACACTAGCTCACGTGGCGGCTTGTAAGAGCCGTACATCAACCCACGAAACATATGCATATAGACCACAAGAAAGAACATCGAGGCTCCGGTTGAGTGCGCATAGCGGATAATCCAACCGAGCTCAACATCACGCATGATATATTCCACAGAGGCGAATGCTTGCTCTGCGGATCCTTGGTAACTCATCAGAAGCCAAACGCCAGTAACTAACTGAATAACCAATACAACCATGGCAAGCACGCCAAAGTAGTACCAAAAATTAAAGTTTTTCGGCGCGTAATACTTCGCCATGTGGTCATTCCACAAGATTTTCAGCGTAGGCATTCGAGAATCTAACCAAACGGCAAATCCTTTTTCTTCACTCATGATTATGCAACCTCCGCGTCGACGCCAATAATTACGATATTATCTGATTCATACATGTGGGGTGGGACCTCGAGATTCTTTGGCGCCGGAACACCCGAAAAAACACGTCCGGAAAGATCAAATTTAGAACCATGGCAAGGACAGAAGAATCCGCCGAGCCAAGAATCGCCGCCAAGATCTGCCGCACCTACATCAGGCCGATATAAAGGAGCACATCCCAGGTGAGTACATAGTCCAACTAAAATCAGATACTCCTCTTTTCCAGCCAAAGTACGGGCACTTCCATTAACATAATCCGGTTGCGAGGCTTCCTGAGAATCAACATCTCTTAAAATGTCGTCACCAATTTGGCTAATTGCCGCAAGCGCCTCTGCAGTCCTACGGACGATGTAAACAGGTTTTCCGCGCCACTCTACAACCATACGTGCGCCGACTTCTAGCTTGGATATATTGACCTTTACGGGCGCTCCTGCAGCCTTTGCTTTTGCACTAGGCTGCCAAGAAGCGACAAAAGGGACCGCGGCGCCTACGACACCGGCTCCTCCAACAACGGAAGTTGCACCTAGTAAAAACTTTCGGCGGCTCTCATTGACAACGTCACCATTCATGGCGGTTCCTCAATATAGAAATTAGGGTAAAAGGTAGAAAAATAGTTTTTTTCTTGGAAAAAATCAACGTCTTTTCTTGGGCGCGATCTTACCGGATTTGAATTTTTTACGCAACACGGCATTGTTGCAAAAATAGGTTAACTCACTGATTTTACTGGGCAAAAAAAAGCCCGACCAATGAGTCGGGCTTTCTAATAACCTTAAACTTAACGCTTGGAGAACTGCGGACGCTTACGTGCCTTGTGTAAACCAACCTTTTTACGCTCAACCTGACGGGCATCACGTGTCAAGAATCCAGCTTTTCGCAATGGAGAGCGCAGATTTTCATCATAATTGACTAGCGCTCTAGCAATGCCGTGGCGAATAGCACCGGCCTGCCCAAAGTTTCCACCACCAGCTACTGTGATATTTAAATCAAATTTTTCTACCATATCGACAACTTCGAAAGGCTGCCTAATGATCATTCTAGCCACTTCGCGACCGAAGTAAACTTCGATGCTACGATCATTGATTTTAATGTTACCGTTTCCAGAAGTCATGAAAACACGTGCGGCGGATGTCTTTCGACGTCCAGTGCCATAAAATTGAGTATCTGCCATAATCGCTTTCCGTTACAGGTCGAGTGTTTGAGGTTGCTGTGCAGTGTGCGGATGATCCGCCCCTACATAGACCTTCAACTTTCTAAACATTTCCCGACCCAAAGGGCCGCGGGGCAACATGCCCTTTACTGCTGACTGGAGAACACGCTCGGGTGCTTTCTCAATCAACTTTTCAAAACTAATATCTTTAATTCCACCTGGGTAACCAGTGTGAGAATAATAGATTTTCCCCTTCGCCTTGTTACCAGTAACGGTAATCTTCTCGGCATTAACGATGACAATGTAATCACCGGTATCGACATGAGGGGTAAATTCTGGTTTGTGCTTACCACGAAGACGTGAAGCCACTTCGGTCGCCAAGCGGCCTAAAGTTTTTCCGTCTGCGTCAACCACAAACCAATCACGTTCTACTGTTTCTGCTTTTGCGCTAAATGTTTTCATTAGTTCCTACCTGGATTTGGGACATCCCCAAAAAGGGTGCGAATTGTAATGATCAGAGAGACCTAATACAAGCGCTGTTTGCACCAAAGTTTAACTTTTTTCTAAAGAAGATTAAGGTCGGTGTGGTTTAGCGAGATATTCATGGCTCTGCATCTCTAGTAAGCGGCTCTTTGTGCGCTCGAATTCAAACCCTAATCGACCGTCGCAGTATAACATATCTAGGGGCTCTGCAGCAGATATCGCCAGCTTTACGTTGCGGTCATAGAACTCATCAACCAGATTTACAAACCGTCTTGCCGCATCATCATTACCAACACCCATTACTGGCACATTGGAAATAATAACAGCATGGAATTCTTTAGCAATATCAATATAGTCATTTTGACTTCGTGGCCCTTCACAAATCGAGCCAAACGCAAACCAAACAATATCTTCTGAGAGCTTAATAACAGGTATCGACCGGCCCTCCACTTCCAAATCAACATTAGATTTTATTTCGCCCTCTACCGGCACCAAGCGTTCAAAAATAGCAGCTATGTCTATATCCGCCTGCTGATTCAGAGGAAAGCAGTAGAGAGGCGCCTTTTCCAGCGCTCTAAGTCGGTAATCAGTTCCTCCATCGACATTGATGACTTTGCAGTGGTGATTAATTAAATCGATAGCCGGTAAAAACCGAATGCGTTGTAGCCCATCTCGATAAAGCTGCTCTGGCACAATGTTTGAGGTAGTAACCAGACATACGTTAAGTGCAAATAATTCGTCAAGTAACGTCGCGAGAATCATTGCATCGGCAATATCACTCACAAAAAATTCGTCAAAGCAGATAATCCAAGTCTCACTGGCAATTTTTTTTGCCACTTTACTTAGTGGGTTCACTTCGCCTTTGAGTTCCTTTAATTCTTGGTGGACCCTACGCATAAAGCGGTGAAAATGTACCCTCATTTTGTTATCAAAAGGTAAACTCTCGTAAAAATTGTCCATTAAATAGGTTTTACCTCGGCCGACTCCTCCCCAAAGATAAAGACCCACGGGCGCTGGAACCGACGTGTACAGCAATTTTCGGAGAAGTTTTTTCGAAGGACTCCATAAAGATTCTTGATATCTCGCCAGCATCACTACATAAAGATTCTCAAAATCAATCACGGCAGATGCTTGCGCCATGTCTGCCGCAAAACCCTGCTGTTTAAGATCATTCTGATAACGTTGTTGAGGAGACTGCATCTGCTGATCATCTGGCAAGTGTTTGATTCCAACTGTAACTAGCAAACTAATTTCTTTCAACTAGAACACCTTCCCGCCACAAAATTAAAATCTACGGTATAATAATAATTTAACACTAAAAAATCATCGCGCTTGCTATATATGAGCGCCTAATGAATCGATTTTATTAAGATTTTAAAGAAAGGGGTCTCTCTTTGGACGTGCTGATATCTTCAATACCTATCGCAGTGCCTGAAATTACTAGTACTGCCGCAACGCTCGTATCTGTTGCATCTCCCACTGCTGGCTGGTCAGGGCTGACAGTGCTAGTTATTGCAGCCCTAGCATTTGTTGCTGGAGCCGCTGCCGTTTTAATTTTTCTTCGCCAAAGCGACAAGAGCGCAGCAGACACAAGTGAATTACAGAAGAAAATTCTTAAAAGTGATCAGCAACTGAAACGTTACCAACAGGAAGTTTCTGAGCATTTTATTACAGTGTCTCATCTGACAACCAATATCGCTCAAAGCTACCGACAAATACATGAGCATTTGGCAACCAGTGCTATTCGCCTAGCAAGCCCCGAGATAGGGCGACAGCTACTAAAATCGGGGGGGTCTGAGATCTCTCTGCTCGACGCAGAAGGTAACCCACTCATTAGCATGGATGATGTCGAAGTGCCCAGAGATTATGCGCCTAAGGTACCAGGTGGTGTTCTGAGTGAAGGCTACGGCTTGACTGACGCTGAAATTAATAGTGACTCAAATTCGTTAATGCCAAACGCAGTGCATACACCAGATACGGAGTCAGACCCGACCGAAAATGTAAGCTAAAATAAATTAGGTTTCGAGTAAACATGGAGGTTTACGCTGAAGTCCGATCTAGCTGGCGGCAAAAATGGCGCCCTGAGTACTCTTTTTCCTAGTCTCTGCTGCTTATGTAGAGACGTCATATGTTCTCCCAATTATTGCCTTTGCCAACAGTGTGTAAAAAATTTACCGTGGATAAAACACCGGTGCCCTCAATGTGGTATAGGATTTCAGTCAAATCAGCTCTGCCCTCAATGCCAAAGATCTCCTCCTCCTTTTAGGCGATGTGTGGCGGCTTTTGAGTATCAACATGGCTCAATAGATCAGCTTATTATGGCTATAAAAACTAACCCTTCCTGCCCAGAGATTAAGCAACTTTCACTGCTACTCGCGAACGTAATTGAAGATACTTATAAACATTCGGTCATGCCAGAAATGATAATTCCAGTACCCCTACACTGGCGAGCTATGCTCAAAAGAGGTTTCAATCAAACTGATGGAATAGCGCTTGCTTTGGCGCAATACTTAACCCCAATAGAAATTTGCAACAACCTATGCATCCGTCAATTTCACTCAACTCCCCAGCATCTGAAAACAAAGAAGCAACGTTTTAAAGGTATGCAAAATGTATTTGCAATAATGCCTGAGGGAGAAACATCTTCCGAAAAAAACTCAGGAGCATTAAGAGCTTTAGAAGGTAAAACTGTCGCTATTATTGACGACGTTGTGACTACGGGCGCAACATCTGGCGCTCTGGCGACTGTGCTGATAAATGCTGGTGCGAAATATGTCGATGTTTGGGCACTCGCAAGAACGGGCTGGCATATTTGAGCTAGCTAAAGGAAAATAGGGAAATGAATTCCAAACTTAAATTATCTCCCGACGAAATCTGGCAATGCATTATTGATGAAGCCAAGGTGTCGGCCATAGCTGAGCCCAATTTCGCAGAATACTTTGCCAATACTATTCTTAACTATGAAGATTTGGGCGCGGCGCTGAGTAATCACCTTGCAAGAAAACTGGCAAGTGCTGCCGCGACCGCGCCAATGCTAAAAGATATCATGCAAACCATATTTGCAGATAAAGAAATTATCGCTATGGTCGCCAGAGATATTCAAGCTACCGTCGATCGAGATTCGGCATGTAACCTCTACAGCTCTCCTTTTTTATACTTTAAAGGGTTTCTATCGCTACAAGCATATCGGGCTGCACACGAATTATGGCTCCAAGGAAGAACGTCGCTAGCACTACTTCTCCAACATAGAATCTCTATCACCTTTGCAGTGGACATACATCCTGCAGCTGTCATTGGAAGTGGGGTAATGATTGATCACGCCACAGGATTAGTAATCGGTGAAACAGCAGTGGTTGAAGATTCTGTATCTATTATGCAGTCAGTGACTCTTGGTGGTACCGGAAAAGATAGTGGTGATCGTCACCCAAAAATCCGCAAGGGTGTATTAATCGGACCCGGCGCTACGATTCTTGGCAATATCGACATTGGAGAAGGCGCTATGGTCGCTGCGGCAAGCGTGGTTCTAAAAAGCGTAGCTGCTCACAAAGTAGTTGCCGGCGTGCCTGCAGTTGAAGTCGGTGACCTTACAGAGGATAGCCCTGCAAAGGGAATGAATCACTACTTTGTTACAAAGTAGTGTTATTTCCCCACTAGCAACGCAACCAAGAAAAAGCTAACGCCTGATCAATTGAATCAACGCCTAGAGCTCCCATCAAAAGGCGGTCTAAGCCAATAGCCACCCCAGCGCATGCTGGTACGCCGCTGTTGAGTGCCGCAAGGAACTTTTGGTCTATGTCTACAGCTGGTTTCTTAAGGCGCTCTCTGGCCTTACTATCGCGCTCTAACCGGACTGCTTGCTCCCCTGCATCTATTAATTCCAGGTAACCATTGGCTATTTCGACTCCATTCACAAATGCTTCAAATCTTCGGCTGACGTTTTGTCCGGCTCTGTTTGAGCTAATCTGTGCTAATGCCGCTTGGCATTCGGGGTAGTCATAGATAATAGTGATCCCCCCTGCAAGGTAAGGCTCGACCTGAGAACTAAAAATAAGATCTAAACAATTAGCCCGCGTTTCATCGATCCAGCTGTCTGAAGCTAACTTAGCGGCTAATAACTGCAAAGCTCGTAAGTCTGCACCATGAGGATCAAATCCAAGATGATCAAAAAAGCAGTCTGAGTAACTTAACTTATTCACATCGATGGAGATGTCTTTTTCTCCTCTCAAAAGTAGCCTGATTAACTCAGCTACCTCAGCCATTAGCTGGTGATCATCCCATCCGCAGCGATACCACTCTAGCATTGTAAATTCAGGATTATGTTTTATACCGATTTCACCCTCTCGGAACGCCTTACCCATAAAGTAGATATCACCACTGCCTGATGCCAGTAGTCGTTTCATAAAATATTCGGGAGAAGTTTGAAGATAGCCTAGCTCTCCAACGACGGATGTCACAATACTATCGATATTAAGATCAGTAACTGTGGCTTTACCCATTACCGGGACATCAACCTCAAGTACTGAGCGTTGCTCGAAAAATTCGCGAACACAAGAGAGCATAGCCGCCCGCCGGCGCAAGGTGTCTAAACTTGCTCCAGGCTGCCATTTATCCATCATGAAACACCTTCAATGATTACCAGAAAAACTAAATAACCGACGGCTATTTAACACGGCCTTGATATTCGCCTGTTCGTGTATCAACCTTAATTACGTCTCCTTGATCAAGGAATAATGGGACTTTCACCACAGCACCAGTCACTAGCTTAGCCGGTTTGCTACCACCCTGAGCGGTGTCACCACGCAATCCAGGATCTGTTTCAATAATTTCGATTTCAACATGATTAGGCGGCATTACAGAAAGAGGCGACCCGTTATACAGAGTGACCATGCATACGTCTTGCTCACTTAACCAGGGCAGAGCGTCGGTAACTGCACTCTCAGTAGCCTGATGCTGCTCAAAGGTATCGGGCTCCATAAAATACCAAAAATCACCGTCGGTGTATAAATATTGCATGTCCTGGTCCATTACATCGGCGCCTTCCAATGACTCCCCCGACTTAAAGGTTTTGTCCAGGACTCGAGAAGTCTTTAAATTGCGCAATTTCACTCGACTAAACGCTTGACCTTTACCTGGCTTGACGAATTCATTTTCCAATATCGAACAAGGGTCACCATCAAGCATGACTTTGAGTCCAGAGCGAAATTCATTAGTAGAGTAATTGGCCATCGTTGTTATTTCCGAAAATGAGTATGGCAAACATGATAACTGAAGTTCAGCGGTGTTTTTTAAGTTTTATGTCTAATCTACGATTTTATACGACGGTATCTTTATGCAGGTTAACAATGTCTTTGTCGCTATAGCCCAGCAAATAGAGTATTCCATCTAAACCAACATTTGAAATTGCCTGCTTGGCAGACGCTTTTACCAGCGGCTTGGCCCTAAAAGCGATACCTAAACCAGCAATATTGAGCATTGGCAAATCATTGGCGCCATCGCCCACAGTGATCACTTGCTCAAGACTCAGACCTAATTGATTCGCGATCTCGACTACGATCTCAGATTTACGCTGACCATCAATAATTTCCCCTATCACTTTACCAGTGACGACCCCTTTAGCAACATCAAGCTCATTGGCATAGATATAATCAACACCTAATCGTTTCTGTAAATGACGTGCAAAGAACGTAAAACCACCGGAAACAATGGCAGTTTTAAATCCGAGCTGTTTTAAGCTTTTAAGTAAATACTCAGCTCCATCATTAAGGCGCAATCGTTTTGCAACCGTATCTAAAACGCTTTCGTTTAGGCCCTCGAGTAATGCCAACCGCTCTACAAAGCTTTGTTTAAAATCTACCTCTCCACGCATTGCGGCTTCAGTGATAGCAGCAACCTGCACCCCCACACCAGCTTCATCAGCAAGCTCATCGATTACTTCAGCGTCGATTAAGGTCGAGTCCATATCAAAAACCACTAACTGCCGGCTGCGACGGAAAACATTATCTTGTTGGTAGGCAATGTCAATATTCTGCTCCCCCGCTAGTTTAAGTAGCGATTGACGCAGGTCATCTGCACTTTTTGGCTTACCGCGGGCCGACAACTCTACACAAGCCTGCCCAACGGAATCGGAATGACCCAGCGTTATACGCCCCGACAATCGGACTATTTTATCAATGTTAAGACCTTGCTGTGCCGTCACCTTTGTTACCGCCGCCAAATGAGATGCCTCTAAATTCCGAGCCAAAAGGGTCACGATATGCCGAGGCTTCCCTTGCAACCCTACCCAGTTCTCATAACGCTCATTGGAAATAGGCAAGAAAATACCCTGCATATTTAAGTGATTCAGAGCGTTTAAAACGTCAAAAGTAACATCATCAATGCTGGTATTGGAGGGTACTGATACCAAAATACCCATATTTAATTGGTCATGTATAACAGCTTGACCAATATCTAGTAGTGTCACTCCGAACCGAGTCAAAGCCTCAGTGACCACATTAGTCACCCCAGGCTGGTCTTCTCCAGACACACTAATTAGCAAAACATTCGACACAATGGATTATCCCGTTAATTTTAAGATCCCTATTATATAAAAGCTGAGCGAATAGGATAGAATAGAAGGAAAATAAATTGTCCAAGGGCTGAAGAATGCAGCGTCAATATGCGACTAAAGTGAAACTGCCATCTATTATTGCTTCAGCTCTCCTATTATTCGGCGTCTTGAGCTGGGTAATCATAGATTTCCAGACTTCAAAACTATCTAATCAGAGGATTATCGAGAAAAGCCAAGCCACTCTCAGTCAATTATCAGAACTTATTAGAACCCCTTTATTTAGCAGCGATATCATTGCTGTTCAATTCACTCTGCGCAACGCCACTAAAGACAAAGCTGTTTATAGCGCGAGTCTCTATGATGTTGAAAACACGCTTATAGCCCAAAGCTCTCAGGCACAAACGGCGCCGGCTGATCTCGAAATATTTAAGCGCAACATCCTCCTTGAGGATTCTCTCGCCGGTACCCTAGTGATCGCTATAAATAGCCAACCGATATACGCAGCTTACTCTAACGTATTCCTCTTCTGGGCATTATTATGGCTGCTATTTTCAGCAGTATGCACCTATGCTTGTTATCGACTTACAGATAGAGTAACTCGCCGGCTAAAGTCGCTAACTAATCGCTTGCCTGGAAGCAGTGATCCAATGATTGATGAAATACTTGCATTGGAAACAAGGCTCCAACCACTGCTATCAAACTCGAGAGAATTAGACAGTCTTCCTAATGGAGGCTATTACTGCTCTGTGGTTACTGCGACTATTAAAAATAGACTTAGTTTAGGTCAGCAACTAAACCACGAAAATCTTGAATTACTGTTTGAGCATATCGATCTCTGCGTGGAGCGCACAATAGAGCTTTACGGAGGTCAGCGATTAGAGGGGAGTAAGGGTGGGATATGCTTTTATATTCGCTCGACCCAATGTTCAAAACAACATATTTTAGTTTGCCTGATGGCGATGTACTCTCTTCAACAGTTACTTGAACGGTTATCGGCTAAACTTGGCATTGAACTAGCGATAAACTGGACACTTTGTAGTGACAATATTTCAGCATTGCCCACTTTTAGATATCACGAAAGTATATCCATGTTAAAAGAAACCTCATTGTCGTTATCTAATCGCATAGACAAAGGAATTATAGCCTTATCAATAGCCGAGTATGATATTGATCAATTGAGCTCCATCGCTCGATTCAGTAAATTGGAGGAGCACTGCTTTGAATTCCAAGGCTTTCCAGAACAGCGACAGCTTTTACTCGAAAAACAAATCTCTCATCTGGCTTCAATTTGTCTTTAGCGGCGGCGCTACCAACCAATATTTTCGCTGATAGTAAGACTCCATACCAAAAGACATAAGACTAGGGAGATCGAAACAGCGGCGGAACCGACATCTTTTGCCCGCCCGGATAGTTCATGAAACTCTAATCCTATTCGATCAACTATGATCTCAACTCCGGTGTTCAGCAACTCTGTGAGCAACACAACTAACAGTGCACCGATCAATAATATCAACTGCAGTTTAGACTGTGCTAACCAAAAAGCTGAGGGAATCAATACAAGACATGCGCCCAGCTCACATCGGAAGGCTTCTTGAGTGTTAAATGTAACAACAAGTCCATTTAGTGAATGCGCTGTGGTCTACACAATACGCCGATGCAGTAGCCCTAAAATACCCTTATCAGCCATATTGTCACCTCTAACCATCCAAATTTTGATCCATATTTAACGCCGGAATCTCATCAAGCGGCGTTCCAATGACGGCCGCAGGAACACCCACCACGGTTACATGAGCTGGCATCGATTTAATCACCAAACTGCCAGCACCAATTTTACTACCCTCACCGATATTGATATTACCAATAATTTTTGCGCCGGCTGAAATCATCACTCCATTACCAATGGTAGGATGTCGCTTCCCCCTTTCATTGCCATTGCCGCCCAGTGTTACGGAATGTAAGACGGACACATTATTTCCAATTATCGCAGTTTCACCAATAACCAAACCAGTTGCATGATCAAGCATAATGCCTGAACCAATCTTTGCCCCGGGATGAATATCAACATGAAACACTTCCGCCATTCTACTTTGCAAAAAAGAGGCTACTTCGCTCCGACCCTTTCTCCAGTACCAATTGGCTACTCGTTGCAACTGTAATGCTTGAAAGCCTTTAAAATAGAGGAGCGGAGTAAGATATTTGTCACATGCTGCATCACGCTCAAAACTCGCTGACAAATCCAAGCATGCGTTAATTATAATCTGTCTATCAGATTCCAATGCTTCTTTAAAAATGTTTTTTAAAGAAGCATTGGTCCACTGAACGTCAACAAGCTGATCAGCCAGACAATGGCTCAGGGCGTCCAAAAAACTGGTATGGTCAAGGATAGATTTTTGCAGAAATACAGATATTGCAGGTTCAGACGCAACTAAGAGATCAGCCTCGTCCCTCATTAGCCGCCAAACAAATTCTTCTCTAACCATGGGTAAAAATACCTTCGGAAGTTCAATTACAGATGAACAAAGCGCTCAACGATTTCATCAATGTGCGCTAACACGACATCAAGGTACATTAACTGTCCATCTTTCACTAACTGCTGAGTAATGATAGGAGCACTAAGTTGTTGAGCATAAGTGTCGGCAAGAGGTCGGTAGCTTAAATGCCACAGCTCAGGCGCCACACCTCCGTGATCGACCGCATAGGGTCGATAGAAACTATTGTTGGTAATAGATAATGCACTATTTAGCCACTTGTGCATTGGCGCAAAAACGCCAGTATCTTGACACTCCTCTGGAACTAGCCGAATTTTATAGCCATCGATCATTGCTGCAGCGTCATAGATATCAAAATCAGTACCCCAGTGATGGCGTGAAGCCCCGGGTAACGCCGACCAACGCAATACCGCTTTAACTTTCTGCCAATCGGTTAACCGATTCAGATCTATAGGATTACTAAACTGATCTAATACTGGTCGTAGCCCTGATAACTTGTCATTCCAAATCACTCTTTGGCGATCAAACGATCGATAGGCACTACAAATAGAGAGATTAAAGCCCTCCTCAATGGCGGCATTTTTTAGCGTGATGAAAGGTTCTAACACGTCTTTGTGAATCAGCATGCTTACACGGGTCAATTGCGCGTCTTTCGATTTTTCTGAATCCAAACTAACCAAATGCCGGTCTGTTGTACCAGTCAGAATATCTGTATCAATAGATATCTTTGCCATCATAGTTTTGTCAGGCCTTTAAATATAAATATCAGTTTTGAGTTTATAACGCGCTGGCAAATAAAAGTAACTAATCGTTTAAAATCAGAGCTTTAATTTAAGACTAACGACTACCTCAGCCAAGCCATTTATCTATTGACAGACCTCAAACATAGTCGATAGGCTGATGTAATCTAATTCCGTTACTGTCTATTATGGTTCGCCATGCGATTACCTCTACCCCTTTAGTAATCGCCAATTCCATCGTTTTAGCGTACAACGGGTCAATATCGGCAGCGACTTCAATGCGATGGGCAGCATCCAATTGTACGCAAAAAAACAATACTGCGCGATATCCCAGATTGGCCATCTCTATTAATTCTCGTAGGTGCTTGGTGCCCCTAGCTGTCACGGAATCCGGAAACATAGCAAGACCATTACCCATATCAAGCGTTACATTTTTTACTTCTACATAGCAGTCTGGCAAATTTCCAGCTGTAGCTTTGAGCAGAAAATCAATTCGACTTTTTTCAGATCCATAGGCCACCTCTGATCTGACTAAATCATATCCCTTAAATTGTGGAATTTGATTAATAGCCAAAGCGGCGGCAACTAATCGATTGGTCCGCATAGTATTGATTCCAGCCAACTGGCCATGACTAGTTGTCACGATTTCTAACGTCCCTGGCAACTTACGTTTAGGATTACCGGACAACGAATACCAACAATTGGACCCTTCAATCTGACAATTTTTCATTGATCCGGTGTTCGGGCAATGAATGGTCATTAAATTGCCGTGAGCATCAATGATATCGGCAAAAAAGCGCTTGTAACGCCTCAAAAATACCGCTGGAAATAGCTGGGGAGAATTTAACATCAAAAGTGGAGCCCTAAAATTACAAGTCTTTTGCCTTGGCGGTATAAATAAAATTTTCTGGTGCCGACCGTTATTGTAACAATGGTCTACTATTATCACAGCTCTATCAGGTACTCTTTTTCACATAGATTTACACAATTCGTAAATTTTACTTGATAAATTGTTAAAATATCTCTATAAACAGCCTCGTTTTTTTGGGTATACACAAACAGCGGAATGTATTCATGGCCACAGTAAAAGAAAGTATAAAACCAGGCACCAAGGCTGCAAAGAAAGGGAAAGCAGCTCCTAAAGTATCAGTTAGTCTGCATGGACTAAGCCCCTATGTGGAAAAAAAGAATGAAGAGTACATGAATGAAAATCAGCGACTGCATTTTAAGCAGATTTTGAAAGCATGGCGCCATGAGTTAATGGAAGAGGTCGACCGGACCGTGACTCATATGAAAGATGAAGCTGCTAACTTTCCTGATCCCGCTGATCGCGCCACCCAAGAAGAAGAGTTTAGTTTAGAACTGCGGACTCGTGATCGTGAACGCAAGCTCATTAAAAAAATAGATAAGACATTGATTCGCGTCGAAGACAATGATTATGGTTTTTGTGACCAGTGTGGGATTGAGATAGGCATACGCCGATTAGAAGCTCGTCCGACCGCCGATCTTTGCGTAGACTGCAAAACATTGGATGAAATTAAGGAAAAACAGCTCACTGGAGGCTAGTGCCAAAGCAATGCTTAGCTGGTTTTAGCCTTAGCTTGTAACTCATGGCGTACGAGATGGCACACGAAAAAATTGTTGGACGGTTTGCTCCTTCACCCTCCGGCCCCCTTCATTTTGGTTCATTAGCATGTGCTCTTGCCAGTTATTTGGACGTAAAAGTACGTCAAGGGCAATGGCTTGTTCGTATGGAGGATCTGGACCCTCCTCGCGAAATTAAAGGTGCTAGCCGGCATATCCTCAATCAACTTGAAGCTCATGGGCTACATTGGGATGGGGAGGTGCTTTACCAAAGCCATCGGCTTGAAGCTTACGCTGCAGCGGTTTCGTTTTTAAAAGATAATCAACTGGCTTATCACTGCCAATGCAATCGCAAACGGGTAGCGGAGTTAGACGGCACTTATGATAATCGTTGCCGTAACTTAGGCTTGGATGGACAAAAAAATGCCACGCGATTAGCGCTGCGCGAGCAGGTTGGGAACATCAGTTTTGATGACCAAGTTATGGGCCATGTTATGCAAAATATGCACTTAACAGTGGGTGACTTTATTATTCAACGGCGTGATGAATTATTTTCATACCAACTTGCAGTCACAGTAGATGATGCGTTCCAGAAAGTAACGCGAGTGATGCGAGGTTCAGACTTACTCGACTCGACGCCTCGTCAAATCTTTCTGCAACAGTGTCTTGGGTACCACCAACCATCCTACGCACACGTTCCAATCGCAGTAACCAGTGATGGACAAAAACTGAGTAAACAAAATCTGGCTACAGGTTTACTGGCGGGGAATGAGTCGTCAAATCTATGGGCGGCGCTTGATTGGCTGCAACAGTCTCCACCAAAGAGCTTAAGCTCCCTTCCCGCTGCCGAAATAATAACGTGGGCAACCCAAAACTGGGATCAAAGCAAATTACAAGCTCACTTAACCGCGCCGGCACCCAAGGGTTTTTAGACACGAAAAAACAGTTTTGTTCGGTTTGCTTTGCGGAGCAACCTTGAATACCATAAAACGTTGGACTGACATAACTATTTAACAAAACGGCGCCTATGTTTAATTATCGATTAGTTGCAACACTACTACTGCTAAGTATTGTCGTTTTTCCTCTTGCTATTCAATGGGCATTAGAGCCGTCTGGGCACTGGTTCAGGGTTTTTTTAGTCTGGGGATTATTGGTTTTTTCCACGTTTATTTTACAGCGTGAGCGAGTCAAAAAATGACTATCCAGATCGTTCTTTTTACCACAATAATAATTTTTGTCGCTTGCCTCATCACAAGAGAAATTAATGCGCGAAATGACTCTAAAAGCCAAAATTTCATTTTAGCTCTGGCTCTTTTTGCCGCTACTGGTGTGCTTTTAGCAACAAGCTCCATCGAGATGGCAGGCCGCTACGGCTATACAATGATCCTAGCTTTGTTCGGATTCTCTCTGCTGTTTGTTATAGCACCGCTCGTGCTATTCCCCGTTCGTCGTCTCAGTAGCGTAGTCAGACTAGCAACTTCAGTAGATTTTTTAACATTCCGTTATCGTGGAAAGAGCGTCGCCATTGTGAGTTGTTTAGCTACCACACTATCGATTATCCCACTCGTCATTGCCCAAATACTAGCGACAGATTCTTTGGTCAATAGTGTTTTTAATTCCAACATTACGCCAATCACCTGTCTTTTGTTACTGATAGCGGTGGGTGTAACCGTACGGCACTCGATCAAAATAGGTAGTGCACAACAACTTAGATGGATCATGGCGGCGGCAGGACTCCTGCTTATAATCGCATTGAGCCTATCAACCTGGGTTGCAGTCACTGTTGAGTTTGGCAGCATCTCCCAGATGAATGCATGGGTGATAGACAGCGGCCAACAAGCTATTGTTAAACGTTTCGAATCATCATATAGCATCTTTATTATTTTTTTGGCCGCCGGAATATCCTTTCCAGCCAACTTCAATATGCTTGTTTCTGATTCTATCTCAGATCGGCAGGCTAGTAATATGTCGTGGGCATACCCATTGTTAATGCTTTTAGCCTGCATCCCTATTTTCCCATTATTGTGGAGCGGGCTATCACTCCAATCTAGCTCAACGTTTCAAGAATATCTTTTTTCCCTACCGCTCGCGCTTGAACAACCTATTATCGCCAGTCTCGGTGCAGCCAGTATCATTCTTTTGGCTCTAGCACTCTGCTCTAGTTTAATCATCTTATCCACAAGGATGATTCTTAATAGTTTTGTATTGCCCAGTAAGAAGCTGTCTGAACCAAAAAATTTAACGCAATGGATTGACCGCCGCTACTTTACAATTTCACTAGGGCTGATGATATTTTGTATCGTACTAAGTTTTGTTGCCAAAACTAGAAGTATCACTGATCTTTATCTAGTAGGCTTCGCTGGATTAGCGCAACTAATGCCGGGAATGATCGCTGCGATCTACTTACCGAAAACCGGTAGACGAGGTTTCATCATAGGTCTCTGCGCAGGTATGTCTGTATGGCTCATTACACTTGCAGTACCGCTAATATTTGGTGATTGGTACTGGCAAGTGCCGTTTATTGAAAAACCATTACTGTTTGGAATGCAAGCTTGGGAAGTTTGGTCCATCGAGGCCTTAATACTAAATATTACTCTGTGCACCTTATTTTCTATTTTCGGCGAAATGAATGAGCAAGAGAAGAATTTCGCTACCATCTGTATGGCTGACAATGTCTACATCCCCATACGCGTTGAGCTAAAGCAAAAAAGTATTACTGAGATGAACGAGCAACTGCTTTTAGTGCTCGGTAAAGAAGCTAATACTGAAATTCAATCCGCCCTAAGTGCCTTAGGGTTTGATACCAATGAATCACGGCCCGGAGCTTTACGGAAGGTTAGAGATGCCATTAATGCCTCTTTAAATCTACGTTTTGGGGTGCTTGCGGCCGATAGAGTAATGCGCCAAGCACTCCCTTTACCCGCGTCCTCTGGCGCCCAACAAGAAGATATTTTTCTCCTCGAGTCAGTATTGGCAGTGCACGGAGATCAATTGACTGGTATCGCCAGCGAACTCAATAAGCTTCGCGTGCATCACCGTGAAATACTCGATAAGTTACCCATTGGCGTAATTGCTCTAGCCCAAAACGGAGAAATTCTAAAGTGGAATGCGGCTATATCCAACTATACCCAAATAGACGCCATTACTGCCTCAGGAAGTTCAGTGCTAGATCTACCTGAACCCTGGAACTCTGAGATTACTGCATTTCTAGCCAGTGACGATATCAGCATAGATAACCTTCGATTAGAAATAAGTGGAAGTGTTCGTTGGTTCAGCTTTCAAAAATCGACACAAATGTCGATGGAAGAAATCAATGACAATATTATTCTTCTGGTCGAGGAAAAAACGCAATCTGTGATGTTAATCCAAAAATCAATCGACAATGAGCGTCTTGCATCGATGGGTCGACTCGCTGCAGGCGTTGCGCACGAAATAGGTAATCCAGTAACCGGAATAGCTTGTATTGCCCAAAACTTAGAACACGAAACGCAACCAGAACAAATCAGTGAATCTGCTCAACATATCCTTTCACAAACCGATCGGATTAAAAGGATCGTTGATTCGTTGATTAATTTTTCACGCGGCGAAAAGCCTGTAGGGAATCATTTTAAAAGAGTCAACCTAAAAAACGCATGTGAAGAAGCTATACATCTTCTAACGCTTGCTGAGTATGAATCCACACTTTCCTTCAGCTGCAATATAGGGCCAGACTTAGATATTTTGGGTGACTATCATCAACTTATCCAAGTCTTTCTAAACATACTCAGTAATAGCCGAGACGCTTCGCCACCCAATAGTGAGATCACAATATTGGCAAATTCACTAGATGGAAAAATCCAAATTACTATAAATGACTCTGGGACAGGCATTGCAGAAAATCTTCAACCGCAATTATTCGAGCCCTTTGTCACATCTAAAGATCCTGGAGAAGGAACAGGATTGGGGCTCTGGGTTGTATTCAACCTCGTGAAGAGCCTTGGTGCTGAAATTACTATTTCAAGTCCTGCGCAAAATAGTAGCTGCGGCACTACCGTTGCGCTAACCTTTGATAAATTGGAAGAGTAAGATGTATGGGCTAGGCAGTAAACTGCGTGAAAATTACATAAAAACCTAAATTATTTGAGCTTATTAAGCCGTGAATCCACTCAGTAAAAGAATTTTAGTCGTCGAGGATGAAGAGATAATTCGTATATCTTTAGTCAAACTGCTCGAACGACATCAATATGAGACGGCACAAGCAGTCAGTGTTAAAGCGGCTTTAAATAATTTCAATCTTAATGAGTTTGATTTAATCATTAGTGACCTTCGACTTCCAGGAGGCTCCGGAGCAGAACTTATAGGTGCTGTAGGTAGCGTACCTGTTCTAATTATGACTAGTTTTGCAAGTTTAAAATCGGCCGTAGATATTATGCGACGAGGTGCTGCAGATTACATGTCTAAACCATTTGATCATGAAGAATTGATGAGTTCGGTGAAACGAATCATAGATCATGAGTCCAGCAGAAAGGCATCGACCAATACAAGTCAAGGACCCCTAGTAGGAAATAGTACCGCAACAATTGGTATTTTAAACACTATTAGTAAGGTCGCACCCACTAGAGCTCCAGTCCTTATCTCAGGGGAAATCGGCAGCGGAAAAAATTCTGTTGCTAAGACAATCCATAATGCCAGTAATCTTAGCAACAGTGTTTTAGCGGTTATTAACTGTGCGACTGTGACTGCAGAGGACCTTGATCAATGCCTTGATCTTGCGGATGAAAAAGATCAAGCGACGAGTGTCTTTTTAAGAGACATATGCCAACTTCCCATTACGTTAAGTAACCATGTATTAATATTGACCAAAAATGCGAATATCCGATGTCTAGCGTCTACTACAAAAAATCTACATGACTTATGTAAAAAAGATCTATTTTGCACCGATCTGTTACTGTCAATTGATGTTGTCAACATCCACGTTCCGGCGTTAAGAGAGCGACCATTAGATATCATTCAATTGACAGATTGTTTTTTAACACAATTCAGTGATGAGCTAAATATCACCATCACAATATCCAAAGATGGTAGACAACTGCTAAGTCAACATAATTGGCCTGGCAATATTAGAGAATTAAAAAACACACTTTATCAGGCTGCCATTTTAGTAGAAAAAGGAGAATCTATATCGTCCTCCATCTTAAATATAAATAGCCAATCCACAAACTCTGTAAAAAAACCGCATCTTACTTTGTCAGACACTACTGCGACTGGTAATGATGCCTTATCTTTAACAAGTTATTTCACCCAGTTCGTCTTAGACAATCAGGACACCATGAGTGAAACTGTACTGGCAGAGAAATTGGGCATTAGCCGAAAAAGTCTTTGGCAGAGACGCAATAAACTTGGGATCAGCCGTAAAACGGATTAAATGACTCTGCCTCAATACTAAAACCCTATGAATTATTGTAAAAAACACACGAAATGCTTGAAGTCGATAGCGTTATAACTGAGAATGGTTATTCCATACGAAAAGTGTGGGTAATAATAATAACGAATAATAATAATAATGTTGGATTGCGATAGGGTTTGGTAGGCTTAGGTCTCAAAGCTCATTTAAAGGGGTTGTCTTTTGACAACCCCTTTTGCTTTAAAATGGGTAAGCCAATAAATCCTTAAACCGCCAAGAATAACCAAAACTAATAAGTCACACTGAAAGCCATATCCTCTGTTAAACTGGCGTTCAAATAAAAGCTATCGGTCAGTAATCAATGCTTAAGCGCATCATCAGTTTTTTTGACGATAAAACTAAATTATCAAGCCCATCAATTACAGATGGTGCCGCCTATTCTCTAACCGCTGAGATGATTAGCAGAGATGCGAGAAAAGTCATCGCGACCCTCCAAAATGCTGGGTTTGATGCTTATATTGTCGGCGGTGCAGTGAGAGATTTACTGCTTGGGATTAAACCTAAAGATTTTGATGTGGCGACCAGCGCGGAACCTGCCGAAGTTAAAGCGTTATTTAGACGATCCAGAATCATAGGACGCAGATTTCAGATTGTTCACGTACAGTTCAGTCGCGAACTCATCGAAGTAACAACTTTTCGGTCAAACGATCAAACTAGCCCAGATAGCGGTAATAAAAATATTGGTCTGAGACAGCAAAGTAAGACTGGAATGCTGACACGTGATAATGTTTTTGGCTCAATACATGAAGATGCTAGCCGGCGCGATCTTACGGTTAATGCTCTTTACTACAACCCTAGTGATAACAGTATCCATGACTTCACTAGTGGACTGGACGACATCAACAATCGAATGATTAGGATTATTGGAGACCCATCTACTCGTTACCGAGAGGACCCAGTGCGTCTTCTACGCGTAGTGCGCTTTGCGGCTAAGCTCGGATTTGACATCGACGCACGTACCGCCAAACCGATGAATAAGTTATCTGCCGATTTGGCCCAGGTATCTCCACCTCGACTATTTGATGAGACACTAAAGCTATTTATGAGCGGAAAAGGAGCAGCCATTTACCTCTTGCTCCGAGAATACAAATTGTTCGATTATTTAGTTCCCCAGGCTAATCGTCTAGCCAATGACGGCAGTAATAATGCTAATAATTTGTTTGAGCAGGCATTTATCAATACTGATCGTCGCATTAGTTCTAATCAAAGAGTTACTCCAGCCTTTATTTATGCAGCTTTACTCTGGCCCGCGGTAGAAAAATTAGCCGCTCATTTAAGGGAAAACGGGAATTCAGCGAGCTATGCACTAAGCAAAGCATCCAGTGACGTTATTTCCAAGCAGGTTCACATAACGGCTATTCCAAAACGGTTCACAATCCCGATGCGTGAAATTTGGGATTTACAGTTGCAGTTGCCTAGACGCGGAGGGCAGCGGGCGAAGCGCCTATCCGAGAATCCGCGGTTTCGAGCAGGATACGATTTCATTTTACTGCGTGAGCAAGCCGGTGAAAACCTAGATGGTTTAGGCCAGTGGTGGACAACATATCAGGAAGTTAATCCTGAAGAGCAACAACGCATGGCTGATGAAGCGGGCAAAGCAGTCAAGAAAAAACGTCGTAGCAGAGGCCCAAGAAAGAAAAAAGTCGTGCAAGAGTAATGACGACATCCTATATTGGTCTTGGCAGTAATCTCTCTGGATCTATGACCGATCCGCGACATCAATTAAACAAGGCGGTCCAAAGACTCTCAGAGCACCCCCGTATAGATGGGATCATTCTCTCCTCGCTTTACAGTACCAGCCCTATAGGGCCCAAGGATCAACCTGACTATATTAATGCAGTCGCGCGATTAAACACTGCGTTGTTGCCTCTTGAACTTCTCGACTACCTTCAGAAAATTGAAGACGAGCATGATCGTAAACGCGAGCAACGCTGGGGCGCTAGAACCCTTGATCTGGATATCTTAACCTATGGAGATCTCCAAATAGCTACCGAACGGTTGACTATTCCACACGCTCGAATGGAAGACCGCGCATTTGTTCTGGTGCCACTATTAGAATTAGATGCCGATTTTTTCATCGCACGCGGTAAAAGCTCTGCCGAGTTGTTGGCAAACTGTGCCGATCAAGGTATCGTTAAGCTTTAGATCGTTAAAGAATAATATTGAGGTTATCTGTGGACGATAGTCTATTAGTGAATCTAGATTTAGAGCGGTCAGCTATATCTATCCCTAGTTACATTGCCGTTGAAGGCCCTATCGGTGTGGGTAAAACGACGTTAGCTAAGCGCCTTGCGACTACGTTTAACTATGATATTTTACTTGAAGAACCTGAAACCAATCCATTTCTTGAGCGTTTCTATAGGGATAGGCGTACCCATGCCTTACCCGTTCAATTACATTTCTTGTTTCAGCGAATGCAAAAACTACAAGCATTGCGACAAGGTGATATTTTCCAGCAGGTGCGCGTCTCAGACTTCTTGATCGATAAGGATCCATTATTCGCAAGAGTAACGCTGGAAGATGATGAATATAGACTCTATCAAACAGTTTACGATAATATTATTACTGATCTACCAAAGCCTGATCTAGTCATCTATTTGCAGGCCCCCACTACAACTTTGTATGAAAGACTTCAGCGCCGGGGCAACGCTATCGAAAAACCAGTTGAGGAATCTTATTTACAACAACTGAATGATGCATATACGCAATTTTTCTACCATTATGATGACACTCCATTGCTGATTGTAAATACCTCAGAGATAAATCTAGCCAATCAAGAGAATGAAAGTGATTACCGAAATTTAGTGCGCCACATACTGCAAACTCACTCAGGTCGCCACTACTACAACCCGTACCCAATGGACGAGAAAGCCAAAACGTCTTCTATGTCATACTAAAAAATTAGTAATTTGGGTCATTAAGTCAAGTTCGAGGTTATATCGACACTATGAAAACAATTTCCATAAGCACATTAAATGCGATGAAAGAGAAAGGCGAAAAGTTCGCAGCGATTACCGCATATGACTATACATTTTCACGCTTAATTGAAAATTCCAGTATCGAGGTTTCTTTGGTTGGCGACTCACTGGGTAATGTCATTCAGGGTCGTGATAGCACTATTCCAGTAACTGTTGATGAAATGGCTTACCACACAGCCGCCGTCAAACGAGGTAATAATCGCTCTCTGTTAGTGACTGATATGCCATTTATGTCCTATTCAACCGAAGTAAAAGCCTTTGATAATGCAGCTTTAATCATGCAAGCGGGGGCACAAATGGTAAAGCTAGAAGGTGGTGAGTGGCTGGCCGATACAGTTTTTTTACTCAGCGAAAGGGGTATCCCTGTGTGCGGGCATGTAGGACTCACTCCTCAGTCAGTACATAAGCTCGGAGGCTATAAAGTTCAAGGTAAGGAAGACGCAGAAGCTGATCAAATGATTAAAGAAGCATTGATTCTGGAAGAGGCAGGGGCAGACCTTATGGTTGTAGAGTGCGTTCCCTCCTCTCTCGGAGCATCTTTAAGCCGCGCACTGAGTATTCCTGTCATTGGTATTGGTGCCGGAGCAGATACTGACGGACAGGTATTGGTATTGCATGACATGTTAGGTATTTCGCAGCGGTTACCAAAATTCACCAAGAATTTCCTCTCCGGTAGAGATAGCATTCAAGAGGCTATTACTGTTTATGGTAACGATGTTAGAAGTGGTGCTTTTCCAGCATCAGAGCATTGCTTTAAATAACTCAAATAAATTTTAATGAAAAGGACAGTGATTGTGACAAGCTCCACAACAATTTATGATTTCACCGTACCCACTAGTGATAACCAAGAAAAATCATTGGCTGACTACAAGGGCCATGTTGTACTTATCGTGAATACAGCAAGTCAATGTGGTTTTACACCACAATACGAAGGTTTGCAGGCACTGCACAACAAGTTTAGTGAACGTGGGCTTATCGTCGTCGCAATGCCCTGTAATCAATTCGGTGCACAGGAGCCAGGCAATAATGGGGCTATTCAAGAATTCTGCCAGCTGAACTATGGACTAAGCTTTCCAGTGATGGGGAAAATTGATGTCAATGGGGCTACTCAGCACCCTCTTTATAACTACCTTACTAAGCAGGCGAAGGGTCTTATCACAGACAGTATTAAATGGAACTTTACCAAGTTTTTAATCAATCGTGAAGGGCAGGTAATAGAACGTTTTGCACCGATTACTAAGCCTGATGCAATTGCCAAGCACATTGAAAACCTGCTGTAGCTAATCTTTGTTACGTAGCCCAGAAAAATAGATATTTGCCGCTTGATTAACCTTCGGCGAAAGATATAAAGCGGAAATCATAGTGGGTATGGCCATCGTTGCGTAGGTGGCCAGAATCAGTCCGTTAACAATATCCATTGAAACCACAGCTCCACCCATGAGCAACGCCAAATAGATCGGCGTGTAGTAGTGTTGACGATGAGATCCAAGAAGAAACCCTGTGCATTTTGCGCCATAGAACCACATAGTAACCATGGTACTGAAACTCAACAAACCAACCATTATTAACAGTAAGTAAATACCAGTAGTCGGAAACACTTGCTGGATAGCTCGAGCGGTCATGGTCACACCCTCAACACCCTCCGCACTTTGCCATACGCCGGTCAGTAAGATAATTAAGGCAGTGCAGGTACACACAATTAAGGTATCTACCACTGGCCCGACCATCGCGACAATACCCTCCCTAATAGGCTCTTGCGTTTTAGCTGCACCATGTGCCATCGACTCGGTGCCAATTCCAGCCTCATTAGAGAAAGCGCCACGCCGTACGCCGATTAGAATCACTGCGCCTACAGAGCCTCCAGCTACTGCTTCTCCAGTAAAAGCATCAGTAACAATAAGTAGTAGGGTGGCAGGGATATCCGCAGCAAAGGTGTATAGAACCGTACCCGCCATATAGAGATATAGAAGCACCATTGAGGGAACTAACTTAACAGTAATCCGACCAATACGCTCAATGCGCCCTGCGACCACGAGCCACACCAACAGAGCTACCACCAAGCTAGACGCTAGATCAAAGCCAAAATGATTGTCAGCCGTCGCTAGTCCAGCGGGAATTGCGACTACATCACGGAGTAGTTGAATAAATTGGTTAGCTTGAAAAAGTGGCAAAGCGCCGATAGTACAGGCCAACGCGAAGACTACTGCTAAAGGATACCAGCGCTTGCCCATCCCCTCTGTAATGACATACATCGGACCGCCCTGCACCGTCCCATCCGCATCCTTTCCACGGTACATGACCGCCAGCGACGCTGTATAAAATTTGGTTGAAACACCAACAATGGCTGTAACCCACATCCAAAACACTGCGCCGGGCCCACCCATACTAATGGCAATGGCAACACCGGCAATGTTACCTAAACCAAGGGTACCTGAGAGTGCCGTGGCTAAAGCTTGAGAATGGGGAATATGACCAGGATCATTCGGGTCACTGTACTTACCACGCAGTAAGTCTATCGCGTGGCCAAAATATCGATAAGGCCGGAAACGCGAATACACCATAAAGAACATACCGCCGCCAACTAGTAAAATAACTAGCGGTGTACTCCACATTAGATCTGCCCATGCATTGAGAAAATCTTCTATTTGCTGCAAGGTTGGCATAGGGGTAGTTTCAATTCCCTTTAAAAAATAAGTCTCGATTTATCTTTTGTCGTTAGATTGGTTTTACGTATAACACCAAGCTATGACCCACAACCTTGTAACCATTGTCCTTGGCGATTTGTGCTTGGATCTTTTGGATTTCAGCATCTTGGAACTCAACTACAGTCCCAGTTTCCGTGCACACCATATGATCATGCCCATCACCACGGTCTAATTCATAGACAGCAGGACCACTATCAAAGCTATGTCGGGTAATAAGTCCGGCTGCTTCGAATTGAGTAAGAACCCTGTATACAGTCGCTATGCCGACATCTTCTTGGGCGTCACGCAGAGCTTGATAGATATCTTCAGCGGTCATATGCCAATCGGGGGTGCTCTCAAGAATTTGCAGTATCTTGATCCGCGGTAAAGTGACCTTGAGACCGGCCTTTTTTAGCTCCTGATCTTTATGATTCATGATTTGCTCTTCTTTATTTTTAAGTATCCGGTTATTATCCATGTTCTCGACGCTAACTGGAACCCCACCATGCGAATAATTCTTTTAAGCCTAGTTTTTTTATCGCTCCTCTCCTCTGGTTGTAGTTGGATTAAGTTCCCAGGTGTCCACAAGATTGATATTCAGCAGGGTAATATTCTCGATCAAGAGATGGTCGATAAGTTACAAGTAGGCATGACCAAAGCTCAGGTGAAGTTCGTTTTAGGAACGCCACTCATTGCCGATACGTTTAACCAAAACCGATGGGATTATCCATTCCGACGTCTCTCAGCAGCAGGTATTGAAACAAAAGAAGATGTCGTCGTATATTTTGATGACCAAGGTTTGTTGAAAGAACTGGTTGGTAACTACACTCTTACTGAAGCACAAAAAAATTAAACTATGCATTGATACGAGTCATTAACAAGGAATGTTAACCTCATGACCGAAGCAGAAAGTCTGCAGCGCGCTATATCATCTTCAAATTCTTCTGCACCTCAGTGCCCCACTAAAGAAAAAGATCGTCTCGTTAATTTAGATATTATCCGTGGTGTAGCTTTACTGGGGATCCTCATTATGAACATCCAGTCGTTCTCAATGATTGTCGCCGCATATGCCAATCCACTAAGCTTCGGTGACTTTTCCGGATCAAACCAAAGCGTTTATTATTTTTCCCACCTTTTTGCCGACCAGAAATTCATGTCCATCTTTGCGGCGCTCTTTGGGGTAGGAATTCTACTCATGGCATCTAGCCTAGACAAAAAAGGCTTCAACACGAAAAAACTACATTACCGCCGCATGATTATATTAGCGATCTTCGGACTCATGCACTCATATCTATTTTGGTATGGCGATATTTTATTTGCCTATGCCATAACCGGCATGGTGATTTTTAGTATGCGGCATAAGTCACCCCGTTTTTTACTGGTTAGTGCATTCCTAGCACTACTGCTAAACGCTGTTATCTTTTACCTTCCTTCGGCAGCTCTACCCTATATGAATGAATCCGACCTAAAGGAGTTAATGACCGATTGGCTTCCTTCACAAGCACTCATCGATGCAGAAGTTAGCGCTAATCAGGCAAGTTGGCTTGGTCAAATGGCTCATCGCCACACAATGGCCAATGAGATGTTGTTAAATGTAGCCGCCTATTTCTTACGAATCTTAGGGTTAATGATGGTTGGTATGGCGCTGTTCAAGATAAATTTCTTTTCTAACCGCTTCAGTAATCGATCTCTGCTACTGCAGGGTTTTGTATGCCTTGCTTTGGGGAGCATACTTATTGTTGGGCGTCTGGATAGTAATATTGCCGATGGATTTCCAATCGACAATATTTTAGCGCAGGAAAACTACTGGGGAAGTTTGCTATTGGCGTACTGCTACCTCTGCCTGCTGGTGCTTTTTTGCCGTCTTAATATTTTTGCCAACGCTAAACATGCCCTGGCTAGTGTCGGTCGAATGGCTTTAACCAACTACCTATCACAGACATTGATCTGTACATTTATTTTTTATGGGTGGGGTCTTGGCAAATTTGGTACCGTCGACCGAAAAGATCAATTACTTATTGTCATCATAATTTGGATAGTTCAGCTACTATTTTCCACGACATGGATGAAGCGATTTAAGTTTGGACCGTTTGAGTGGCTGTGGCGCTCTTTGACCTATGGGGCTCGTCAACCACTCAGAAAATCTTAATGCGTTAATTTACAGCCTCGCTTGCCGCTTCTTTGTGGCCTCTTCCGCTCGGCGACGGCGAATTTCTTTTGGGTCTAAGGTTAACGGCCGATAAATTTCCACTCGATCGCCTTCCTGCAACTCATAAAGGCTTGCATCAGCAAGACCTTTACTGCCCAAAACCTGGGAGAATATTCCCACTTTACTTATATCCAGTTCAGGGAGTTTTTGCCGCAAATCGGATTGATCGATAGCTTGGTTAGCCGTGGTACCAGACATCACTGTAAGGGCTATCAGAAATTGCTTATCAGGCAACGCATACGCTACCTCGACATCAATCATCGCAGTCGTATCACCCACTGTTTTTGCCGTAGACTTTGTCCGCTCTCTGGCACAGTGAATCTACCAAATTATTGGCAACGCCAGCAAATAAATTAGATGCTGCAAAACTTAAGCTTCTGCTACTGAAATCAAATTCCATATCTAGCTCTACCTTACAGGCTTTTTCAGTCAACGCCGTAAATACCCAGTCGCCGCGAAAGGTCTTGAAAGGTCCATCTTCCAGCGTCATCTTTATCTCCGAGGGAGACGTTAAATGATTGCGTGTCATTAGGCTCAGACTCACTCCAGCCTTTTTCAAATCAAGGCGCGCGAGCATTGTCAAATCAGTATGTTCGAACACTTCTACGCCATAGCATCCTTCCATAAAAGAAGGATAGTTAGAAACATCATTGACCAAATCATACATAGCCTGAGCAGAATGCATAACAAGTGCAGAACGCTTTATGTCAGTCAAATTTTAATACCTATCATGCAAAAAATTTATCATATACGCCCATTATAAACACTAGCCCAATCGCAAAGGGTGCAATGTACTTAATCGTCACTTGCCATACCTGCATGACTCGTTCAGAAGTACCCAACATCTCAAAATCAATCACATCGCGCTTGATGACATAGCCGACAAATAGAGTAATCAGTAGTCCACTAATCGGGAGCATAATATTAGCTGTGAGAAAATCAAGAAAATCGAAGAACGTAAAACCCGCGATCTTATACTCGGCCCAAATATTAAACGAAAATACGCTCCCTAAACCGAGAACCCAAGCGAGCCCGGCAATAATGAAATTCGCCTTAGCACGACCAATATGTTTTGCCTCCATTAACCAAGCAACACAAGGTTCAAGTAGAGAAATTGCTGAGCTCCATGCCGCGATAGAAACCAAAACAAAGAATACCGCACCTATCAGCAGTCCTCCTGGCATGCTACCAAAAGCCACCGGCAGGCTAATAAACATTAGTCCCGGCCCTGCGCTCGGCTCAATACCCGGAGTTGCAAACACAATAGAAAAGATAATTAATCCAGAAATAATCGCTACTGAACTATCAAAAAACGCCACTATAAGAATGGTTTTGCCAATGTTCGCATTCTGCGGCATGTAGGCACCGTATGCCATGATCGCACCCATACCAATACTAAGAGTAAAGAATGCCTGGCCCATGGCCTCAAGCACACCACGCCACGTCAGGGCGTCTAAATTAAAGCTAAACAAAAAATTTACAGCGGCTGCAAAGTTACCTTTAATCACTGCAAATCCTAGTAGCATCAACAGCATAATAAACAAAAGAGGCATAAGCGTTTCTACGGCAATCCCAAGACCTTTCTTAACACCTCCCACAACTACGGCAACACAAAGACCCATAAAAATAGTTTGCCAAAAGATAAGTCGGCTCGGATCAGATAGCAGGCTATTGAATGCGGCAGCAGCAGACTGACCATTAACACCCTGTAGCTCTCCCGAGGAAATCAAAAAAATGTAATCCAGTGCCCAGCCAGCAATAACCGCATAAAAAGATAGAATCAGTAATCCCGCAAGAACCCCAAGCCAGCCTACACAACGCCAAAGGGAATTGGCATTACTCTCTGCAACGGCTTCGTTCATCGAGTTGATCGGGCTTTGGCGGCCATTACGACCAATTAATACTTCAGACATCATGACCGGTACACCGATCAGCAAGATACAACCAAGATAAATCAAGACAAAGGCACCGCCGCCATTACTACCAGCAACATAAGGGAATTTCCACATATTGCCTAGCCCGACAGCTGAGCCTGTCGCCGCCATAATAAATGTCCATCGACTAGTCCAGGTACCGTGCATTCCTTTTTGTTGCAGCGCCATATAATTTTCTCCAATAATTCAGGTCAAATTGTACTCATTCGAAGACTAAGTACCTAATAAATGGACAATGTATTTCGATTGTTAAAGCAATTAGCAATAATTGATGAAAAACACGCAGTGCCACGTATAATCGACTTATGACGAAAAAGAAACCAAAACAGCCCTCAAGCACAATTGCGCTGAACAAAAAGGTCAAGCATGACTACTTCATCGAAGAGAAATTCGAGGCGGGTCTGGTGCTGCTCGGCTGGGAAGTTAAAAGCTTGCGCGAAAGTAAAGTGAACCTTACCGATACTTATGTATTTGTCCGAGATGGGGAAGCATGGTTAATTGGTACTAATATAACGCCATTACTATCGGCATCGACCCACTTTGTGACGGACGCTAAGCGCACACGCAAGTTGTTACTCAATCATCGAGAACTACAGAAGCTTGAAGAAGGCGTCAACCAAAAGGGTCATACCGCTGTATGCACTGCGCTTTACTGGAAAAATCACCTCATTAAATGCGAGATCGCACTGGCTAAAGGTAAGGCCAGCTACGATAAACGAATGGATGACAAAGAACGTGACTGGAATCGCCAAAAGCAACGCCTAATGCGTCACTCTGGGTAGTAATTACCGCAACGTGCAACCAGATGCCCCAGTGTCTCTGTATTGCAGTCTTAAGCCACAAAAAAGATAGGCATTTAGTGATTTAAGGGCGATTAGACCATCATTGCCGATTAAATGATGTATGTAGACTACGTCAGATATTAGTAAAGCGGCTTCCTAAAACATGGCTCCAAAGTACATGCCTTTTGTCCAGAGAAAAAAACTATTGTGATGTTTGAGTAACGTTTTAAACATTACGATAGTATGTTTCTTCACACTGAATCCTTGTATAGATTTAATTTCCTGGCGGCGTCGCTGATATGAATCTTTTCGCCTCCCGTGCTGATAGATTTGAGCAGGTTTGTTAAAAAATCTATCGAAGCCTTGATGATGGCGGTATTTTCGGCGGTTCTTTTTTAGGTATTGAAGATTTCATGGCTCAGAAAGATTACAGTAAGAATGAGATGTGGGCTGGTGCGTTAGCATTGTTGGCATATCTGTTCTGTTGTGGCTCAAAAATTTAGCGCCTTATCCTCACTCTTACTACTTAGCTGTAAAATTTTAAAGGACATTATTATTAAAAAACAGTCGACTACAATAAATGCAGGTACCGGCGGCCCTTCACTTATGCTTGAGGGCTTGAGGATGCTCTGGCGACGAGATATTCGTTGGTTAGTTCTGATTCCACTGCTGATTAATATTGTCCTGTTTGCCTCGGCAACAGGTTTTGCGGCCAGTTGGCTTCAAAACTGGATTACCACTATTACCACTTCAGTGCCCGAATGGCTGCAGTGGCTAGCATGGATCATTTGGCTTTTATTTGCGATTTTGGCGCTCGCTATTTATGCCTTTACCTTCACTATTTTAGCTAACCTTATTGGTTCGCCGTTTTACGGAGTGATTGCTCAAAGGGTGATTGCCGCAGAAGTAGCCAATAACAACAGTAGTGCGTTAACTGAGAATGGGTTACTTAGCGGAGCATGGAATAGTGTAGTTCGAGAACTTCAGTTAATTGGCTATTTTTTGCCAAGAACATTGGTTATTGGCATAGCGACTGTAATACTGAGTTTTATACCAGTTGCAAACCTGCTTGCACCGATAATTGCAGGTACCTGGGCGGCGTGGTGTTTGTGTCTTCAATACTTAGATTATGCCGCAGATAGCCAAGGCGTTACATTTTTGGAATTGCGTAAAAAAGTTAGTGAAAATCGGTTAAATTCAATGGGATTTGGTGCTAGTGCAATGCTGGCCTCTGCCATTCCGCTGTTGAATCTTTTGATGTTGCCGGCGTCTGTCGTCGCCGGCAGCCTACTATGGTGCCGACAACATAATGACGTTATCTAGGGTGTGGTTTCTTCTGACACATCTGCTTTAGGTACATCAGTTACCGGCTCTTCGGCTTTCGGCGCAATAACCGGCTTTTTCTTAGCAGCTGGTCTTGGGACTACCACTGGTCGGATGAGATGCTCTTCGGGCATAGTGCACGGCAGTTTCATGTCTAATAGCTTTTCGATGGGCTCTAGTAGAAAAGCATCGTCTTCGCAGGCAAAGCTAATTGATATACCCGTCTTACCCGCTCGACCTGTACGGCCAATGCGATGCACGTAATCTTCAGGCTCTTCTGGCAAAGTATAATTAATAACATGGCTAACACCGTCTACATGAATGCCACGCCCTGCAACATCAGTTGCAACCATAACTTTTAACGCACCAGACTTAAATGACTCTAGCGCTCTCATGCGGCGGTTCTGAGGTATCTCACCGGACAAAATACCTACTTTAAAACCCTGCTTTTTAAGTTTCTCATGAAGGGTGCGGCAAATATCTCGACGATTAGCAAAGATCATCACGCTATCAACATTGTCACCTAACAGTAAATTGTTTAAGACAGTAAATTTTTCTTTAGCCGTGGTAATCAATATTTGTTGATCAACAGTGTCAGTAGCAACTCGTTCGGCACCCACTTCTACAGTCACTGGCTTATCTGTCCAGGTTTCAGATAGGCGCAATACTTCTGGAGTAAAGGTGGCTGAAAACAACAGTGACTGACGATCTTCACGCTTTGGCGTCAAGTTTACTAAACGTCGAACCTGAGGAATAAATCCCATATCGAGCATTCGATCAGCTTCATCTATTACCAGCACTTCAACGCGATCAAGATAGATGTCTCGATTGTTCGCAAAGTCCAGTAATCTGCCCGGCGTGCCTACCAAAATATCACAGTCATACTTTTTCATTTTTTGCAGTTGTTTGCCATAGTCCATGCCGCCAACCAATGTATGCGCGGTTAAACCGGTATGCTTTAACAGTTGCGTCGCGTCATCACCAATCTGAATTGCAAGTTCACGAGTTGGAGCCAAAATTAAAGTTCTGGCCTCACCGACAAACCGTTCGTCGTCTACCGGGTGGTTAATTAAATCAGTAATGATGTTGATTAGAAATGCGGCAGTTTTACCTGTACCTGTTTGCGCTTTACCAACGATATCATGGCCGTTGAGAGTATGAGGCAATGAAGCGGCCTGAATGGGCGTACAAAATTCAAACCCAGCATCTTGAATACCGCGCATAAGCTGCGGTGGCAAATCAAAGTCGTGGAATCTCGCCTTACCTTCTTGAGGCTCAACCTTAAAGTTGGATATATCCCAAGGTTTGGTATTACGTCCGTTTCTGCTGGCGGCCGGTTTCTTTTTCGGCGCTTCAACGGCTACAGAATTAGTGTCGGCAGATGGGGCAGTAGTTTCTTCAGTCAATTTAATCACGCAGGTTGGTTATCAAAAATTAAAGGAGTGGCAGATGAGATTTTCAACGCCCTTCTCGGGCGCGGAGTGTAGCAGAATTGTACCTTGCTCGTTGAAAATAATAGATGAGGGTTGTAACACTCAAGCATAGTAAATTTTTCTTTCTTTGAACGAGCTATTCAAGGACACTAGAAACTCCTAATTTAAAGACAGTTTTATGTCGGTAGCACCTATCTCAAATGAGCCTTTGACCGGGGTAAAAAAGCCAAGATTCGCCGATAATGCGCGGTCTCTTATGCGCCTTGCCGCCCCCTTAATTATGGGTCAAATTGCTGTAGTCGGTATGACAGTGACAGATATTTATATCGCCGGACAAGTAGATGCAGATACGCTGGCTGCACTTCAATTAGGCGGTAGTGTCTGGTCGCTCATTAATCTAATGGTGATTGGCATTATGATTGCCAACAGCCCGATTATTGGTAATTTTTGGGGTGCTCGACAGTTTGATCGAGTGCGCTTTCAATTCCAGCAAGCATTGTGGCTGGCTTTACCCATAGGCTTGGTAGTGGTCGGAGCGGTGCTGGCGGGCATATATGCGCTTAGTTATCTGGACGTCTCAGACCGCGTTTATCAAATTGCTAGGGGCTACCTGTATCCCTTTGTGATTACTGGCTTTATGTTTCCTGCCTTCTTTGCTTTTCGTACGACTTTTGAAGGTATGGGTGATACTCGCCCCGTGCTGGTATTCAATAGCGCGGCATTTATCCTCAATGGGATTCTTGATTATGCTTTGGTATTTGGTCATTTTGGTTTACCCCAGCTGGGTGGAGTTGGCGCAGCTTGGGCAACGGTAGTTGTGATGATTTTTTTACTATCTTGCATGGCCATTTATGGTCGACGCTCTAAAACCATGAGGACGGTTAATCTTTACCAGAACTTCGCCTTACCCAATCTCTCCAGCCTTGCCGACACTCTTCGCCTGGGAATTCCCATTGCTCTAAACATTGCCGCTGAGTTTAGTTTTTTTGCGGTCATTCCATTTATGATTGCTCACCTTGGCGCTGAGGTTGTTGGTGCTCACGCTATCGCGATTAATATCGACTCTCTGGCTTTCATGGTGCCGCTGGGACTTGCTCAGGCACTCACTATTAAAGTTTCCCACGCACAAGGTAGTGGCAACCCAGCGGAGGCTAGAGTCTTTTGTCTTGCTGGTTTTAAGTTAGTATTAATGCTTGGTTTGATAATGAGTCTGGCAAAAATAGTCTTCCGTCATGATATTGCTATGTTATTTACTTCAAACATCGACGTGCAGTTAATTACCGCTAATTTGTTCTTTTTTGCGGCAGCCTTAGGGGCGGTTGATTGCTTACAAATGGCTTGCAGCGGCGCTCTTAGAGGCTATAAAGATACCAGAGTACCGCTGGTTATTCAGGTAGTTGCATTTTGGGTCATCGCCTTTCCCATTGCCTACAGTCTTGCATTAACTGATTTTTGGGGGCCACCGCTGGGCGTTTACGGATTCTGGATAGGTACAGTTATTGCCGCCAGCATAGCGGCTACATGCTTGTTAATACGTTGGAATTTAGTCTCCAAAGCGGAAATTCACCTGGCTAGTAAGACTCTGGCAAGCAACCCAGGGTGATGCGTTCTAGTTGGTTGAAATCAGTCTTGGTTTCAATATTAATAAAACCCGCCGCTTCAAACAAATCTCTGACGGCACTACCCTGCTGGTAGCCATGCTCAACCAGTAACCAGCCGAGTGATTCTAAATACTTAACACTACTGTTAATCACTTCTCTTAAATCGTCTAAGCCATCAATACCAGATACGAGAGCTGAAGATGGTTCAAAGCGCACATCGCCTTGGGTAAGATGTGGGTCATCAATTTCAATATACGGCGGATTACTGACAATTAAGTGATAATTAGATAATCGTCCCAGTAGAGGCACCTGGCTGAACCAGTCACTTTGATAAACCATTACGTTATCAATTTGGCAGTAGTGACTATTTAATTCTGCGAGTTTAACCGCCGCAGGTTCCGAATCTACCGCAGTTAACTGCCAGTTAGGCCGTTCCTTGGCCAGCGCTAGGGCAATTGCGCCAGTGCCGGTACCAAGATCAATAGCCCGACAATCTTCAGGTAAATCTAAGGCCAGAGATGTCTCGACCAGTAATTCAGTTTCTGGTCGAGGAATCAGTGTCTGAGGAGTTACTTTTAAATCGAGGCTCCAAAAACCTTGGCTACCGATAATAAATGCAATAGGCTCGCCGGTTAGGCGGCGCGCAAACAAGCTATCAAAGACCTTAACCTGCGCAGATAAGACCTCATGCTCCGGCCAAGTTTTCAACCATGCCCGATCAACATCAAGTGCGTGACTCAACAACAGCTCAACATCTAAAGCTGCCGTATCGCTAATCTCTTTTAACTGATCAGCACATTTCAATAAACTACAAACCGAGTTAATGTTTATTTCCTTTAGGCTATTGCGATAGCTGTGCGAGTTGCTCAGCCTGAAATTCATTCACAAGCGGCTCAATAATTTCACTCAGTGAGCCTTCCATAATTTCACCCAACTTATAAAGGGTGAGGTTAATTCGATGATCAGTGACCCGACCCTGCGGAAAATTGTAGGTGCGGATACGTTCGGAGCGATCGCCACTGCCGACCAAACTTTTGCGTTGATCAGACTGTTCTTTCGCTACCGCATCATCTTGAGCTGCCGTTAATCTAGCTTGCAGAACTGACATGGCCTTAGCACGATTTTTATGCTGCGATCGCTCATCCTGACACTCAACCACTAAACCGGTAGGTAAATGCGTTAGGCGAATTGCCGAATCTGTTTTGTTAACATGCTGGCCGCCCGATCCCGATGCTCGAAAGGTATCTACGCGAAGATCACCTTTGTTAATTTCAATAGCATCCTTTTCGTCAGCCTCAGCCATAATAGCCACCGTGCAAGCAGACGTGTGTATTCTGCCTTGAGACTCGGTATCGGGGACTCGCTGAACCCGATGAGCACCAGATTCAAATTTAAGCTTAGAATAAACGCCCTGCCCGACTATCCGTACAATAATTTCTTTGTAACCACCGTGATCACCTTGATTCTCACTGATCACCTCCACTTTCCAGCGATTTGACTCGGCGAACTTGCTATACATTCGAAACAAATCGCCCGAAAAAATAGCCGCTTCGTCACCCCCAGTTCCAGCTCGAATTTCTAAAAAAACATTTTTCCCATCATTAGGATCTTTGGGCAATAACAATCTCTGCAAGTCTAGTTCCAGTACGTCCAATTGCGCCTGACCATCCCGAACTTCCTCATTTGCCATCGCACGCATGTCAGGATCAGGATCTTTGAGTAATAGCTTTGCTTCATCGATATCTGTTAATACTTCGAGAAAACTTTGGTAGGCTTTTACAACAGGCTCAAGCTCTGCATACTCCTTGGAGAGCTCGCGATATTTATTTTGATCACTGATTATTTCAGCATCGCTCAAAAGCGCGCCGACTTCCTCATAGCGTTCCGCAAGTAGATCTAACTTACCCAAAATTGATGCTTTCATGCAGATTTAAAGCCTAGGTTATTTTCATGAATTAAGTATTAGGAGAAACTAGCTAATGCTTTTTATGGGTCAGATCAAACAACTCATTGGCAACATTAATAGCATCGTCGCGACCTTCTTCTCCGGCCTTTTTAAGTTGAGTAGTCGGTTTATGAAGCAGTTTGTTGGTCAGATTACGAGCTAATGTAGTAATCACATCAGCCGAATCCTTACCCTGCTGTAATGATGCCATCGCTTTGTCTATCTCCGCATCGCGGATCAACTCAGCACTATTACGGAACGCCCTTATTGTATCTACAGCCGCCAATGCACGATGCTGTTTTACCCAGCTTTTAACTTCTTGGTTGATTATTCCAAGCGCTAAATCTGCGGCACTACTTCGAGCTCTCATGTTGTCTTGTACAACTTCCTCAAGATCATCAACTGTGTACAAATAGACATCTGCAAGCTCTTCCACCTCAGCCTCAATATCTCTGGGGACTGCAATATCAACCATAAAGAAAGGCTTAAATTTACGTTTTTTTAACGCTGATTCGACCGCACCCTTGCCTAGAATCGGAAGCTGACTGGCCGTCGATGAAATAATGATATCTGCATACGGTAAAAAGTCCGGAATGTCAGCCAGCAAAATGGCATCTGCAGAATAAACTTCAGCGAGTTCCTGGGCGCGACTCAAGGTTCTATTAGCCACCGTTATTTTACCGACGTTTTGGTCCCGCAAATGCTTGGCAACCAAATCAATAGTCTCTCCAGCACCAATTAACAAGGCGTGAGCGTCTTTTAAATCGGTGAAAATCTGCGCGGCCAAACTAACCGAGGCATAGGCGATCGAAACTGGATTTTTACCAATCGCTGTCTCAGAGCGAACACGCTTTGCCGCTGAAAATGCCTGCTGAAACGCCTGATTGAGAAACGTCGATACAGTACCGGCTTCACGGCCCACAGAATAAGCCGACTTTATTTGACCAAATATTTGCGGTTCCCCCAGTATTAGGGAATCCAAACCCCCCGCAACACGCATCATATGCGTGATCGCCTGTTCATCTCGATGACAATAATAACAACTTTGTAACTGGCTGATTTCAACACCTTTGATCATTGACAGCCAAGTCAAAAGCTGTAGATCGGTGGCATCACCACATAAATAGATTTCGGTACGGTTACAGGTCGACAATAATGCTATTTCTTGAACATTCAGAATCGAGCGAGCGTCCTGTAAGACCTGAACTACTATTTCAGGGGCGAAAGCAATTTTCCCGCGAAGATCTACAGAAGCCGATTTATGATTGATGCCAAAAGCTAAGATACCCATCGCTTTTAGAGGATAACCCTGTTTTTCAAAGCCTACCTACCTAACTATTTTTGTCGAAGTTCTCTTATAGTTGCCAATTTTACACAAGTATCCCTCTGGAATGCAGTTTAAACACAAAACATTTGATAAGAATGGGCTAAAAACCGCAGACTTGTGAGATAGCAATTGTCTTACGGACAGTTATCCTTGAAAATAAACGAATGAAATTAAACTTAAAACTAATTGTAATAGTGTTCAGTAGCTTTTTGGCTAGCTGCGCCAGTCAAATTCCTTTGGGCGATTATGACTCTTTGACCAAAGATAAAATCGAATCCAGCCCAGCTGTCAAAAAAGAGGACCCTGCGCTAACAAAAATATCGAGTGAGAGCCTTTATGATCTTCTTGTCGGTGATGTTGCGCTGAGTCGTAACCAATTTGATACAGCTTTAGCTAAATATAGCCATCAAGCGCGAGTGACTGCAGACCAAGAAGTCATTCAATTAGCGCTGCGTATTGCTGAGCATGTGCAGAACACAGCTGTTCGTTTAGAAATGACCTTACTATGGTTAGAAATTGCCCCCCAAGATCCTAAAGCGCACCGCGCTGCTCTGGACACCTTTGTAGCCAGTGGTAACATTTTAGAGGCAGTCACTCAAGGTAGTTGGCTGTATCAAAATCAGGATGATCTGGACGCTTTTATTTTTGCCTCTTCAGCGCCCCTTGAGTCTCCAGAATTACTCTCCTTGATTATGGACCGTTTAACAACGTTGTCGCTGAGTAATGAGAAGGAGCCAACTGTTCAATTTATTAAAGCAATTTTTTATCAAAAACATAGCCAGCCGATTAAAGCTGAGGCCATGGTACGCGGATTTTTAATGGACAAAGGTAAAGACCGCCGTGGACTGCTGTTGTTAGCCCAGTTGTTACATCAACAAGAGAAAAAAAATAAGGCGATAGAAATCTTGAAAGATGCTTTGCAGGATGATCCTTCAGCCCACAAATTACGCCTGCAATATGCTCGTTTTTTGGCAGCAGAATCCGTCGAAAAAGCAATTATTCAACTTAATCTATTGCAGGTGAAAGATCCTGATGATCAAGAGGTTAACTTCTTACTTGGTCTACTGCATCTCAGTCAAAATAAACTTGATTTAGCCATTCCACTCTTTCAAGAGTCATCAAGGACTCCAAGTCTTAGTGCAAATGCACAATATCATCTGGGCACTATTGCCGAACGGCAAAAAAGAATTGTCGACGCGATAAATCACTACACTCAAGTCCGATTTGGGCGTAATTATATCCTTGCAGCATCAAGAGTAAGCACGCTTTTAGCGGCACATCGAAACATCGATGACGCTCGGCAATATCTACAGCGGCTACGTTTTAGTCAGCCAAAACAAGCTATCAGCCTTTTTCAGGTAGAGTCGAACCTTCTTGTCAGTATTCAACAGCCGGCGCAGGCGCTGCAGATACTTTCAACTGGGCTAGAAAATTTTCCCAATGATCCAGAGTTACTTTATGCACGATCTATGGTGGCGGAGAAACAGGATAATTTTGCTCTTGCTGAAACTGATCTTAGAGCAATCTTAGCCCAGGATGAAAATAATGCCACCATTCTCAATGCCTTGGGCTACACCATGACACTGCATACTGACCGGCAACAAGAAGCTTATAATCTCATCGTCCGTGCATACACTATAAGTCCTAATAGTCCCTCTATTATCGATAGCCTCGGTTGGGTATTGTTTAAATTAGGCCGCAGTCAAGAGGCCTTAAACTATCTTAATCAAGCCTATTCTATGGTACCTGACCCAGAAATAGCGGCGCATCTCGGCGAGGTTTATTGGGCGATGGGTAACAATGAACAGGCACTGAATATCTGGTCCGAAATACTAGAGCAACAGCCTAACCACCGCGTGATTTTGAAAACTATGCTGCGGTTAGGTGCTTCGGAGTCAACAACGCCATGAAAGTGGCAGTAATGGTGTACTTAACCTTGGCTATGATAGTAGCTTTTATCAGTGGCTGTAGTTCTTTAACATCAAAGGTTGCGCATGAGGGTTTGGTAAATTTTGACCGTACCGAAATTAGTAAGCTTAATCGCTGGCAAATAAAAGGTAAGTTAGGGTTTAAGTCAGCAAATCAGGGTGGTAGCGCTTCCATCGACTGGCTACAAGATAATAATAATTACAAAATCATGCTTAGCGGTCCTCTTTCCTTCGGAAGAGCCGTTGTAACTGGCAATCATCAAATAGCTAATATCCAACGTGGCGGGACCACAACAACCCATCATCCCAAAAAACTTGGTATACAACTCATCGGCTTGCCTTTATCGCTGGAGTCTCTGAGTTTTTGGCTTAGGGCTCTTCCGGCTAAAGATATTCAACCATCACAAAATAGAGTGACTAATCCAGACGGCAGCTCGGCGAGCTTTGAACAAAATGGCTGGCAATTATCGTTCTCCAATTATCACTTGACCGATCGCGGATATCTGCCGCAAAAAATAATCGGTCAGCGCGGTGAACAAAGCTTTAAAGTGCTAATATCAAAATGGATGTTTCCAGACACTTAAAAATGAGTTTATCTATGAAGCCCATGCTAAGTCTCAGATTGCCTTCACCGGCAAAAATTAACCTTTTTCTCCACATTACCGGTCAGAGGGAAAATGGTTATCATGACTTACAAACCATCTTTCAACTTCTAGATTTTGGCGACAATCTCACTTTCTATCCTAATGAGTCCGGAAAAATACATTTAAAGGGTAATATTGAGGGCGTTGATGAAAAAAATAATTTAATTATTCGGGCAGCCAAATTACTGCAGATATCAACGGACTGCACCAAAGGCTGTACTATCGAATTAGATAAAAACCTACCTCTAGGCGCTGGGCTAGGAGGCGGGAGCAGTAATGCCGCAACCGCCCTGGTTGCTCTTAATACCCTTTGGGAATGCGGCTTAACGACAGAATCCTTGGCTAAGCTAGGAAAAAAAATAGGTGCCGATGTGCCTGTTTTTATCTATGGCCAAAGTGCCTTCGCTGAAGGAATTGGTGAAATTTTGACGCCCATAGAACTACCAAAAAAGTGGTTTTTAGTCGTAACCCCTGATTGCCAAGTGTCGACTGAAGAAGTTTTTTCACATCCTCAATTGACAAGGAACTCTTCACCGATCAAAATACGCGCCCTCTCAGGGGAGCAGTATAGAAACGACTGCCAAAGTGTAGTTTTGAAGCTCTATCCAGCAGTGAAACAAGTGCTGGATTGGATGGAAAATTTTGCTACCCCGTTGATGACAGGAACTGGCGCGAGTGTATTTTGCAGCTTTGAAAACCAACGAGAAGCAGAGAGTGCGTTGAGTAAGGTACCAAAGAACTGGCAAGCATTTGTAGCTAAGGGCGAAAATTGCTCTCCACTACATCAACAAATGAGAACGTTTTTTACTGGGGCGTGGCCAAGCGGTTAAGGCAACGGGTTTTGATCCCGTCATCGGAGGTTCGATCCCTCCCGCCCCAGCCATTTTCAACTATCACGAGCAATAGGAATACTGACGTGGCTAGATTAATGGTGTTTACCGGAAATGCAAACCCGGACTTAGGAAATGAAATTGCCCGTTCGCTGGGAGTAAATCCAAGTAACGCGCTCGTTGGGCTTTTCTCGGATGGAGAAATCAACATTGAGATTCGTGACAATGTTCGTGGTCACGATGTGTTTATTGTGCAACCAATCTGTGCGCCGACCAATCGGAACTTGATGGAGTTGGTACTAATGATTGATGCGCTTAGACGTGCATCAGCTGGTCGGATAACTGCAGTGGTACCATACTTCGGTTATGCGCGCCAAGATCGGCGTGTACGGTCAGTACGCGTTCCTATCAGCGCTAAAGTGGTTGCTGACATGCTCTCAAATGCCGGTGTGGATCACGTCCTCACAGTAGATCTGCATGCAGAGCAAATTCAGGGCTTTTTTAACTGCACTGTTGATAACATTTATGGCGCTCCAGTTTTGCTCGACCATATTGAACGGCAGAACTATCAAAATTTGCAGGTTGTATCGCCCGATATCGGCGGTGTTGTTAGAGCTCGCGCCGTGGCAAAACAGTTAGGCTGCGATTTAGCTATTATTGATAAACGTCGTCCGTCGGCCAATGAAAGTGAAGTTATGAATCTCATTGGTGAGGTAGCTGACAGAACCTGCGTGCTTGTTGACGACATGGTCGACACTGCGGGAACTCTATGTAAGGCGGCACAAGCGCTTAAGGAAAAGGGTGCAAGTAAAGTTGTTGCCTATGCAACACATGCGGTTTTATCTGGCGCAGCCATTGAAAACATTACAAATTCAGAGCTTGACGAACTGGTTGTTACCAACACAGTGCCGCTGAGCGAAGATGCTAAAAAATGCAAAAAGATTCGCGTTCTCCAGATAGGTCCGCTACTGGCAGAGTCCATACGTCGTATCAGTAATAAAGAATCTATCAGTGCCATGTTTTTATAACAGGGTCTGATTTAATCGCCTCATAAAGGGGCTTATAAACTCCATTACAGGTCTGGTCGCGGTCTGCAATGGCACTACTTGGAGACTATTATGTCTACTGATTTTACACTACATGCGAAAGGTCGCGAAGATACAGGGAAAGGTGCGAGCCGCCGCCTGCGTCGTCTGGCCGGAGAAATACCTGCAATTGTCTATGGCGGAAAGAAAGATCCAGCTATGCTAACTCTTCTGCACAAAGACGTAGTTAAAGCGCTAGAAAATGAAGCGTTCTACTCACACATTGTGTCGTTAGATATCGATGGATCATCTGAAGATGTCATTCTTAAGGACGTTCAACGCCACCCTGCCAAACAGATTGTTTTGCACGTTGATTTTTTGCGCGTCAACAAGTCAACCAAACTGCAAACCAAAGTGCCATTGCACTTTACTAACGAAGATATCTGTGCCGGCGTTAAAGTGGGCGGTGGAATAATTGCTCACACCATGACCGATCTGGAGATTTTCTGTTTGCCAAAAGATCTGCCTGAGTATATCGAAGTTGATATGACAGACGTTGAAATTGGACAAAATGTTCATATTTCAGATATCAAGCTGCCGAAGGGTGTTGAGAGCGTTGCCTTGAGTCATGGATCTGATCATGACTTATCTGTAGTGACTATTAACAAACCAAAAGAGGTAGTCATTGAAGATACAGCTCCGGAAGCGCCAGCAAATGCAGACGATTCTGAGGACGCGGGCGAAGAGTAATCTTCCCCTGCTGACGAGAAGGCCCTGACATTGGACGCGCCCGTAGAGTTAATTGTAGGGCTGGGAAATCCCGGCTCTACCTATCAACGAACGCGTCACAATGCTGGGGCTGACTTCGTATTGGCCCTAGCAAACTCGCTTAATGTACCCATCAAGCAAGAAGGCAAGTTTTTTGGTGGGACTGCGCTGGTTCAAATTGAGGGGCAAACATTAAGGCTATTGATTCCTAGTACGTTTATGAATCTGAGCGGCAAGTCTGTCGCGGCAATAGCACATTTTTACAAAGTACCTACCAACCGTATTCTGATCGCCCACGACGAGCTTGATCTATCGCCCGGGACTGCGCGTTTTAAAAAGGGTGGTGGCCATGGTGGCCATAACGGTCTAAGAGATACTGTCCAGTGTTTAGGTAATAATAAAGACTTTGCGCGTCTCAGAATTGGGATAGGTCATCCTGGTAATGCTAAACAAGTGGCTGATTACGTTTTAAAGAAGGCACCGACCAAAGAGCAAGAACTCATTAATAACAGTATTGATGACGCCATGCGGCATCTTGCGTTAGCAGTAACAGGTCAATGGGAACGAGCCATGACCGCGCTTCATAGCGCAGAATAAATTTATAGCTGGCAACTCCAGCTGTCATCAATAGTCTTAAGGATTTCATTATGGGTTTCAATTGTGGCATTGTCGGCCTACCCAACGTTGGCAAATCAACCCTTTTTAATGCGCTCACCAAAGCCGGTATTAGTGCCGAAAACTTTCCGTTCTGTACTATTGAACCCAACACAGGCGTGGTGCCAATTCCAGATCCACGCCAAGATAAAATTTCTGCAATTGTTAAACCAGATAAGATCATTCCTACCAGCATGGAATTTGTTGATATTGCCGGTTTGGTCGCGGGCGCCTCCAAAGGCGAAGGGTTAGGTAATCAATTTTTAGCTAATATTCGTGAAACCGATGCAATTGCTCATGTTGTACGCTGCTTTGATGATGATAATGTGATCCACGTTGAAGGTAAGATAAGTCCAGCAGATGATATCGATGTAATTAATACTGAACTGGCACTTGCTGATCTTGAGAGTGTTGAAAAGGCGCTGCTGCGTGTTGCAAAATCAGCCAAGGGCAAAGATAAAGATTCCATCGCCCTACAAGCCGTGCTAGAAAAAATTCTTCCGCATCTCAATGAGGCGAAACCTCTGCGCTCATTTGGGCTAAATGATGACGAACTAAAACTACTCAAGCCCCTCAGCCCATTAACATTGAAGCCTACGATGTACATAGCTAATGTCGACGAAGAAGGTTTTGATAATAATCATTATCTGGATACAGTACGTGCTATAGCTGTGAGTGAAGGCGCAGTCGTAGTCCCTATCTGCAATAAGCTAGAAGCAGAAATAGGCGAGCTTGAGGACGATGAGCGAGACGAATTCTTACAAGAACTCGGCATGGAAGAGCCGGGCCTTAACCGCGTAATTCGAGCCGGTTACACTCTATTAGGCCTACAAACCTACTTTACCGCTGGCGTTAAAGAAGTACGCGCATGGACAATTCCAGTGGGTGCTACTGCCCCTCAGGCTGCCGGCAAGATTCATACAGACTTTGAAAAAGGGTTTATTCGCGCTGAAATCGTGGGTTATGACGACTACATTGCTGGCAATGGCGAGCAAGGAGCCAAAGACGTTGGCAAATGGCGCCTAGAAGGCAAAGACTATATTGTTAAAGACGGTGACGTCATTCACTTCCGCTTCAATGTCTAGCGCCTCAGTCAGCTTTTTATGAACCTACTTTCTGGGCGTTGGAAGTTTGGTTTATTTTTAGCCTCTTGCACAGCCTTTATGTGGGGCGTGCTACCGATCGCTTTAAAGGGCGTGCTGACCACGCTAGATCCAATGACCACGACTTTTTTTCGGTACGCTATTGCCGCGGCGCTAATTACACCGTATCTAGTAGCTCGAAAAAAGTTGGTTAATCGGCACAAGCTTACATCTGTGAAATTAAGCCTGCAGCTGCTACTCGCAGGGTCATTACTTGTCTGTAATTACGCCTTGTACATTTTTGGTCTTGAACGAACGACACCAGAGGCGGCCCAATTAATGATGCAGGTTGCGCCCGTCATGCTGCTTCTTGCCGGTGTATTGGTATTCAAGGAACGTTTCTCAATACTTCAATGGTTGGGTTTCGGTATTTTTGTGAGCGGTTTGTTAATGTTTTTTAGTCCGCGGTTTGCAGATATTTTTGTATCCCTGAGTGATTATGGTATTGGCTTACTTATGCTTGCCACCGCCGCAAACACTTGGGTAGGTTATGCCATTATACAAAAATTCCTTATTAAGGAATTTAATCCGGAAGAGACTATGCTGGTGTTTTATTGGATTGGCGCAATCGCGTTCCTACCTTTTTCAAGTTTCGATGCTCTACCCGAACTCACAAAAGTGCAGTGGTCTTTACTGGTATTCTGTGGACTTAATACACTGATAGCTTACGGCTGTTTTTCTGAGGCGCTTGCCCATATTGAGGCCTCTAGAGTCAGTGCCGTTATTGCTATGACGCCCCTAGTCACCCTATTGCTTGTACAGTTAATTCCAATGCCTGGAATAGTTGCTGAATCATTGCAGAGTGTGACCATACTTGGAGCCGTGCTTGTGGTCACCGGATCTATTATGACTGCAACACTAAAAAGTAGATCATAAAGCTGGTCGGATAACTAGATCCTACTTAGTTAAAGCTAAGGCCCGAGTCCTGCGGCACCATACTTAAAAACGCCGCAACAATAGGATCATCCAATTTCTTTTTAAAGCAACACAGCCCCAAGTCGAAGGCTGGTATGAGCGTGTCGGGTAATATCTCGATATGGTCTTTAACGGGACTATTATCGGCAACGACAATCGGTGATAACCCTATCCCGAAACCCAATGCCACCATACTTAGAAGAGCCTCTTGTCCAGATACCTGCGCATAAACATTGGGGCGCCCGCCACCCTTTTTACGAAACCATTGTTCAAAGCGTTTTCTGGCGACACCATGCTCGGGTAATATGATGGGGACACTCGCCCAATCGATACTATCAGCCTGGAGTGCCTTTTTAACCGCACAATTAATCTTGGGCATTGCAATGCCCAAGGTAACCGATGCAATATGTTGGAAATGGATACTGCTGGAGAGATCATCAGGTTTGGCCGCTATGGCAAGATCAACACGTTGACTCTTGATTTGCTCAATACCATCAGCGGCATCACCCGTATCAAGATAAATATCAACATTGGGATGCGCTTGCCTAAACTTTTCCAATAGCGGCGGCAAATAGGCATACGATGCAGTAACGGAACAATAAATATTCAGTGACCCCAATAATGTTCGCTGAGTCTGATTCAGCGATTGTTTCAGTAACTCAAACTGATCGATTTGCTGCTCTGCATACGCTAAAAACTGCTGGCCCTCTTTGGTTAGCACCACCGAACGATTGTCACGAATTAGTAATTGGCTACCTAGCTCATCTTCAACCCTCTGAATTGCTCGGCTCAAAGTAGATGGGCTTATATGATTGGCGGCCGCAGTCTTGCCAAAGTGCAAACTAGTCGCCAGATGCTGAAACAAATTCATTGATCGAATATCCATAGCGAATAGTACTAAATAACTGCCGTTATTGCAAAAAACGCAACGTAGTGTTCTATACATATCGTTTTAAGCAACAATCAGTTTTCGTTACACTGTCCTCCTGAGGCTAAAATATTTTGGCTTGGACAATCTTAATTAACTGACCGCATAGCGGTTACTGGAGAACACAATGGCTAACTATTTCAATACTCTTAGCCTCAGCAACAAGCTGAGCCAGCTGGGAAAGTGTCGCTTTATGGATCGCAGCGAATTTACTGATGGATGCAATCTTATCAAAGACTGGAACATCGTCATTATTGGTTGTGGCGCTCAAGGGCTCAATCAGGGCCTTAATATGCGCGACTCAGGACTCAACATTTCCTACGCATTACGCGAGCAAGCTATTGCCGAGAAACGTCAGTCTTATCTCTGGGCTTCACAGAACGGATTTACCGTGGGTACCGCAGAGGAACTCGTTCCTGCCGCAGACTTGGTACTTAACTTAACCCCAGACAAACAACACACGGCGGCGGTTACTGCAGTACTCCCGTTAATGAAACAGAATGCTACTCTTGCGTACTCGCATGGTTTTAACATTGTTGAAGAAGGTATGCAGATCCGTCCTGATCTAACTGTGATTATGGTCGCTCCTAAGTGCCCTGGTACGGAGGTGCGCGAAGAGTATAAACGCGGTTTTGGTGTACCAACACTGATTGCTGTTCACCCAGAGAATGACCCTAGAGGCAATGGCCACGCCATTGCTAAAGCCTATGCCTCAGCCACTGGTGGTGATCGGGCGGGCGTTTTAGAATCATCCTTTATCGCCGAAGTTAAGTCCGACTTAATGGGTGAGCAAACTATTCTTTGTGGAATGTTACAGACTGGCGCTATCTTGGGTCATCAGCAACTTCTCAACCTTGGTGTTGACGCGGCCTATGCGCGAAAGTTAATACAATATGGCTGGGAAACAGTCACCGAAGGACTTAAGCACGGCGGCATTACCAACATGATGGACCGTTTGAGTAATCCTGCCAAAATCAAAGCATTCGATATGGCAGAAGAGTTAAAAGTTACTTTAGCGCCATTATTTCAAAAGCACATGGACGATATTATTGAAGGTGAGTTCTCTCGCACAATGATGGTCGACTGGGGCAATGATGACGCCAATCTTTTAAAGTGGCGCGCCCAAACCGCAGACACTAGCTTTGAGCAAGCGGCTGACTGTGACACGGAGATAACCGAGCAAGAGTATTATGATAAAGGCATTTATTTAGTAGCCATGATCAAAGCGGGCGTTGAACTGGCCTTTGACACAATGGTTGCCTCAGGCATTATCGAAGAGTCAGCCTATTACGAGTCACTGCACGAAACACCATTAATAGCCAACTGTATTGCTCGTAACAAGCTGTACGAAATGAACGTAGTAATCTCTGATACCGCTGAATACGGTAACTACCTATTCACCCACGCCGCTGTGCCTCTCCTGCAAGCACATGCTGATGCATTGACCTTAGAAGACCTAGGCGGCGGTTTAACCGACCCTTCCAATGCGGTAGACAATATTCGTTTAATTGAAGTCAACGACGCCATTCGCGACCATGATGTAGAAATTATTGGCCACGAACTGCGCGGCTACATGACAGACATGAAACGTATTGTAGAATCAGCCAACACGTAATAGTAAGTGGTTGCTAACCAGCGGCCAATAGAGACAAAAAAGCCCGGCTTCTGTTTAAGGAGCCGGGCTTTTTTAATAACTCTGACGTTAGCCAGAAATTATTCTATTAACCGTTAATCTCGAACAATCCTGCTGCACCCATGCCGCCACCAATACACATGGTAACAACACCGTACTTAGCTTTACGGCGACGACCTTCAATTAACAAATGGCCGACCATGCGTGAACCTGACATACCGAATGGGTGGCCAATAGAGATAGAACCGCCATTGACATTCAACTTTTCCATCGGGATACCTAGGGTATCGCGACTGTATATGACCTGGCTGGCAAATGCTTCGTTAAGCTCCCAAAGATCGATATCATCAACCGTTAGGCCAGCTGCTTTGAGCAACTTAGGCACAGCCACAATAGGACCAATACCCATCTCATCTGGCTCACAACCGCCAACAGCAAACCCACGGAATGTACCAAGGATATCTAAACCACGACGCTCAGCTTCAGAACGCTCCATTATAACCTGTGCAGAAGACCCGTCAGACAGCTGAGAGGCGTTGCCCGCAGTAATGAAGTTACCTTCACCCATGATGGGTGCTAGGCTCGCCAACCCTTCTATAGTAGTAGACGGACGGTTACAGTCATCACGATCAGCTACCGCAGCCTGCTCGGTGATTTCGCCCGTTTCTCTATTCTTTACTTTCATGATCGTATTCATGGCGACAATTTCGTCGTCAAACTTGCCAGACTCCTGTCCTGCAGCTGTGCGTTGCTGGCTGATCAGTGAGTACTCATCTTGCGCTTCACGAGAGATATTGTAACGATCGGCAACAATGTCAGCGGTCTTGATCATTGGATACCACAAACCCGGGTACTTACCAAATAGCTCAGGCTCTACCGTCTCAGAGGGATCACTTGTACCAGGAATTGAGATACTTTCAACACCCCCAGTAACCATAATATCGACGCCTTCAGCAATAATTCGTCCTGCGCCCATGGCAAGGGACTGCAAGCCCGATGAACAAAAGCGGTTAATAGTGGTGCCTGATGTAGTAACCGGGCAACCCGCTGAAAGAGCGGCATTGCGGCCAATGTTCATGCCAGTAGTACCTGCATGTGAAGCATTACCCAAGATGACATCATCCACTTCTGCAGGATCAATTCCAGCACGCGCAATAGCATGTGCAATGGAGTGAGCTGCTAGCTTTACACCATGAGTATTGTTAAATGCGCCTCGAGCCGCCTTGGTTAGCGCGGTTCGCGCCGTGGATACGATTACTGCTTCTCTCATTATTCTGTCCTCTGTAGTACTGCTGTTTGATATTATTAGTTGAGTGTATTATTGCCGCTTAGAGCCACTTTTAACAGTATCTAATAATGACTATCCAGTACCCAGTTAATGCAGCACTGCGGGCCATTATTTTTCGTTAGTGATTAGGGTTTTAACGAGAGACACCGCCATTAGCGCCATAACAATAGAAAATGGCAGCGCACCAATAATCATGACTGACCTCAGAGCATCCATTCCACCGGCAGCCAACAAAACACCAATTAAGATTGAAAAGAGCGTACCCCAAATAACCACATGCTTGGTCTGCTTTTGGCTTTGGTTGCCCCCTGATGCCAGCGTATTAATAATTAAAATACCCGAATCTGCCGAGGTGACCAAAAAGGTGAGTAGCAAGGCCACAATAACCACAGACAGACCCACAGCCATGTTAGGCGTGAGGATCAAGTTAATGGTCTCAAACAGCTGTGCAGAAATATCTGCATTGACAATAGCGCCTTGAGCGACACCTGATAGCTCTAGATCAATGGCGGTTGCACCGATAAAGGTAAACCATACCAAACAAATTAATGAGGGGATAATCATCGCGCCAATAACGTATTCGCGAATGGTTCTGCCACGAGACACGCGCGCTAAAAATAAACCTACAAAGGGAGCAAAAGCGATCCACCAGGCCCAATAAAAGATAGTCCAGGACGCCTGCCACCCTTCAAGAGCGACTGAAGTATCTGTCCCCGCAGCCTGCCAAACAGTAGTGGACATAGCCGGCAGCGCAATTAAGTAGTCCCAGATGGCATAAAAGAAGGTTTGTAGTGCAAAGAAAGTAGCGCCGAACAAGACAAAAAACGCAATCAAAAAGACCGACAGCCCCATATTAATATTGGACAGCCATTTGATGCCCTTTTGCAACCCAGACATAGCCGATAGGCAGGACGCACTGATGATTAAAATAAGGCCCATTAACTGCGCTAGCAAGGTCGGTCTACCACCCTCCCCCACGAGCCAGTCAGCCCCGGTAATGTTAAATAGGCCTGACGCAAATTGAGACACCCCGTAACCAATGGTCACACTCAAACCAACAATGGTGGCGAGAATGGCAACAATGTCTACCACATGACCAAAACCGCCCGACATAGCGCGCCCAAACAGAGGTTGTAATGCACTACGAATAGTTAACGGTAGACCGCGATTGTAAGACAGATAACCCAAAGAAATACCCACTACGCCGTAACAGGCCCAAGGCGTTAGACCATAATGCAACATGGCCCACTTGTAGGCATTACGAACATTATCTTCGTCCAAGCCTGTGGTGAGACCCTTAATCGTATCGGGATTGTTAGCAAAATGAAAAATAGGTTCAGCTGTCGAATAGGTCAACATACCTATACCTATGCCGGCCCCAAACATCATAGACAGCCAAGTGAACATAGAAAACTCGGGCTTCTCGTCAATCTGACCCAGCTTCACATGCGCTGTGCGTGGCCAAATACCGAGGGCTAGACAAATGATGGTATAAAACGCCGTGACATAGACATACCAGCCACCAAAGTTTTGCGTAGACCATGTTTGAACGTCTAACAAGACTTGCCCAGCTGCAGAAGGTGACAAACCCACCCACAAAATTAGCGCAGCGACTAAAATCTTTGGCATCAATGCCACAACAGGATTAAAGCCCTCGTAAAAACCTGACTTTCTAGTAGAAATTGTTACTGCTGTATCCTGATCATTAGCACTTATTTGATCCAAAATTTGTACTCCCCAAGAATGCACTTTGGCCATTCTTGTAACGTTTATTTATTTTTTTGTTTGTCTTAATTCGATGGTAAACCCATGCGTCCTATTGATAACACTTGGGCAAAAACCCGCGCTGTTTGAACTATCCTAGTGTACTACCTTTTGGAGAGCAACGAATTAAGGGAAAAAGGTGCCGATCAGACTTGACTCAGAGCCACGTCAAGTGTAACTTCTCGCCTCCAAAATGCCCGGTCAGTTTTGCCGGTCATCACCTATGGCTACGTAGCTCAGCTGGTTAGAGCACAGCATTCATAATGCTGGGGTCGGTGGTTCAAGTCCACTCGTAGCTACCATTTTCTTTGTGTAAGCGATATTGGTTCATTATGCTGCCCAGGCAAGGCCTGCGCGGCTTTCGGCCCCCTAGAGACGCCTACGAAGCCATTTCGGGGTAGTTAGATGCGCGACTGCGTACCGGCGCAGATATAGTAAATAATGTGACCGCACACGAAAAAGCTCGCAGGCTCTTAACCACGTTTATTCTGTTACTACTGTCGCCAGTAGATCGTCTATTTCTTTTTTAAGGTCTTTGTCGGCAATTTTATTTGCACTGACTTTAGCATCTTGAAGATTTTTGGTAGCGACCTCAGTCTCACCTAATTTAAGTTGCAAGGTGGCCATAGAAAAAGCGATAGATGACATATGATCTTTAGAGTTAATCGTTGTGGCTTTTTCTAGGGCTTTTTTATAGCCAGCCACAGCATCCTCCAAATCCTCGGTAAAGTCAGCCAGCGTCTCCCACTGTTCTGGGTGATCTTTGTCAGTATTTTCGTTATCCACGCAAATAGCCTTGAGCTCGGCATAGAGTATCCCGAAGGCCTCTACATTGTCTTTTGTTGCCGCCGCCATAAGTTTTTCAGACAAACCATAAACCGACTTATAAATTTTGGTGTTAATCATTAATCACTACCTGTTATCTATGAGTGACAAAATAACAAATAGTGACGTGAAAAAGTAATCTATTTAAATAATTCACAACAATTGAACGAGCATCTACCACCTTTATATGCGCTACTGAATAGATTCGCCCTCAATTTCCAGTGTATATTAAAGTGTTACTAGTTAGTTTTTCACTCAACAACATGGAATTTATATTATGCGACTTACTAAAATATTATTAATGACTTTGATAGTAGTGTCTTCTGGATCGATTTTTGCGGATGATACGGCAATGTTAATTAATCTGGACAAGCAATGGGGAAGTGCTGGTGGACCCGATGGTTTTGTGTCTGATGATGTTGTCGGTATTGGACCGACTGGAATTATTGGGATTGCCGAGGTAAGGCAGGCGGCTGTAGGTCCGTCTGATGAAGAGTATGTAGTTGATGGCTATCAGGTGAATTTTCTCAGTGCAGATATTGCCGTGATGGTTCATACAGCCTCAGGGTCCGACCCTCATTCAAGCCTGCATGTTTATCAAAAGCAGGATGGCAAGTGGATGGTCGTTGCCAATGCATCTGCACCACTAGGCGAGTAAATTATCCAGAAAACAGGCTTGGGTATATCATAGCGGAATATACTCAAGCCGAATTTTAACTATTTAAAGACTAAGTTTTTTCATACCACTATTTTTAGCTCATACTACTACTCTTGAATTGCTGTCATTGCTAAACCGCTTCCTATCTAATCACACCGCCTGCATCTGTTGTACACTGCCCCCACATTATTAAATGAACCCTACAAGAACACTGATGTCATAAAAAACTGTCCCAACATCATATGAATCATCCAAAAACACAGAGAGTTTTAATTAAGTAATGAGATTAATCCATCTAAGATATTTTGCTGCATGCTTTTTGCCTATTGCAGGGCTAACCTGTTCGACATCGTTAGTCGCCTTAGACTTCGATATTGATACTATTGATGTCAGTCCCAAACACAATATCGACATCATTCCTTTTTCCATTGAATCTTCAGACATTGCCAAACTGCTAATAGTAGAAACACCAGAGATCAATCAACTAGAAAAACAGATTCAAGGGCTTGGCACTGAGCCTATCCGTACAATCAAGATTTTTCAGCGCAGAGACTCGGAATGGAACCTGGCGCTAACTAAGGTACTAGAAGACTCTATGGATTTAGTAGACACCATAAGAACTACCAATGCTATGCAATTGGTGGGCTTACAGGGGTCCCAATTGGTTTACTTAGACGAGACTACGACAGACTTCAAACCCTTATTAAAAACGTCGTCAATGTTTTCTGGGCGTAGCTGGGGTTCATCTCCACTGATCCAGATGTTTACCGATATTAATGGCGATACGTTAGACGACTTATTAATGCCTAACTTTGATGGTTGGGCGGTAGCATTGCAAAGCGATAGCGGTTTTCAACAACCCCAACTAGTCGGTCCACGCCCTAACATGAGCTTTGGAGAGAACGCACGCTACGTTGCTTACCGAGCTGAGGAAGCCCACCTCATTGATGAGAACAATGATGGTCTCAGTGATATCGCTTTTTGGCAAGACGGTTATTTTCAGGTACATCGACAAAATAATCTAGGCGGGTTTGCAAAGATAGCCGTTAATCTGGATGCCAATCTCAAAGATATGTTAGGCGGTTACGCTCAGATTAATATTGGCGAGGATGCTAAAAACAACAATAGTAAAAACAGACTTTTAGACGAAGTTGTAGATATTAACAATGATGGTGTTAGTGATCTTATCGTCAAACGGATTAAAGCCGAGGGTATCTTTGGCTGGGAGTCTGAGTACGAGGTTTACCTGGGCGAAGTGGGTGAAAACAACCTATTGGTGTTTGCTGACAGTCCCTCCTCGGTCATTAGTACAGATGGTTTTCAGTTTGAGAATGAGCGTCTAGATGTATCTGGTGATGGTAACCAAGAGTTCGTTATTACGTCGGTAGATATAAGCATAGGCGCTGTTATTAGGGCACTAATTACCCGGTCAGTATCTGTGGATGTCTCCATTTACAAGATGGTCAATGGTAAATTTTCAGATAAACCGAGCACCAGAAAGACGATTTCAGCACGCTTCGATTTTGGCAGTGGTGAACTATTTGTTCCAGCCGTTTTAGGTGCGGACGTTACCGGCGACGGCCGAAAGGATCTTTTGGTACAAAAAGGAGAAGGGACTCTGCTAGTCTATCCAGGACAACCCGGCCAGAAAATGTTTGCCAAGAAAGCCATTAAATTATCTCTAGAGCTACCGGCCAGCCGAGCTGGATTTACCGTTCACGACGTTGACAATGATGGCAGGGACGAGCTAATTTTGACCCGCGATAATGATGGTAATACCACCATATCAGTGGTGTCATTCAGAGGCTAAAGCGCTAATATTATTCTCAATAAAGCGCTGATCACCCCTATTCCTCAACCTTAGCACCCGTGAGCTCCGAGATAGCAGACAGCGTAGTTTGGGCGGCATTCAAACCCAATCTAAAATCTTTGTCACTAAAAGTTGTCCACACATCTAGAGGCGTGTGCCACGTTGGATTCCATCCTGCACCTGTGTGTGCGCCCCGCTCATTTTCTCGAAGACTAATAGAAGGCACAATATTCATAAATGGCGTGGAGTCGGTGTTTGTCATATGCGGGCCAACAGTGGCTGGATAATCTGTGTTGTATTTGTCCGCTGCAGCCTTAAAAATAAAAGCTAATTGCATTGAATTGGTAGCCAAATCTGACTTAGATTGAAACTCAATATTGACATCCGCCTCCGGTCGTTGCTCCGAACTAACCGACCCGTCAGCTCTTGGGGCCCCATGATCCCATAGCATCATGTCATGCTGGATCATTCCCAACCAGCGTGGTTCTGGAAATTCGCCAGAGCCCGCCGGACTCTCAATACCTTGCAAATTTTGGCGTTGCTGAACATATGCTTTAGACCCATTTAGCCCGGTCTCTTCGTTATTCCAAAGAGCAAAGCGAATTGAGCGTTCGGTGCGGACATCAGACGCATTGAAGACCCGCGCTAGCTCCAAGACTAATGCCGTACCCGAACCGTCGTCATTCACGGCCTCATTGACCCCATGCCCATCAAAATGAGCGCCAACAATGTACATTTCATCAGGTCGGCTAGTTCCAATTTTTGTGCAGTAAACTTGGTGCCGCACACCATTAACTGGCTGCTCTGCATTTAGCGTACGAATTCGCTCATCTAACTGCGCGGCAGAATCGCGGTTAACGCCAGTAGTTGCTCGATAGCCATATACAGATGCACCGCCAGGGCCATTGCCATTTCGGCCTACGGCTCCACCAGTAGATGTTTTGAGCTGGTCTGGATCATTGGTAATGAGTTTTCGTACTCTTGGCACACGCGGCTCAGGGTCATAGCTAAAAGACATACGTTCCACGTTATCACAACCCATTTGCAGTAGTTGCTGTTCTATCCAAGTAAGTGCGTCACGATTACGAGTAGTACCCTGTCGTCGATCACCAAATTGAGTCAGCCCTTTAAGGGTAGCTTTGTAGCTCTCAAGGGTGAGTCTACTTACTAATTGCGCAGTTGTATCGGCACTTTCAGAGGCAACTACTGAAACGTTACAGGTAGCGCACAAACCGAATAACATCAAAAGTTTAATAGCTTTAGCAGCGCCTACTTGATTACAAAAAAAGTAATTTTTAGTAAATAGCATATCCAAAACTCCGAGTTACTTAAATTTTTTAATCAACAGATAGTGTAATTTTTTATATCACTGAAGAACACTGATAAATAATGTCCTAGTGCTGGGCGTACATTAGTTATAGCAATGTGCGCAATGTAATAGTGACGCCGATGGCTAACAAGCCCGCTATGGCAATTCTACGGTAAAGCTGTCCACCATACTTTTTGAACAGGTAAAAACCAATTTTATCCCCCGCCACCATGGCGGGAAATGCTAACAGCAGGTGCCAAAGAGACTGGATTTGAATAAACCCTGCCACGCCAAATGAAACCAGTGCTATAGCAGCGGAGGCTAAGAAAAAGGTGATCAATAACGCTCGACTTCGCTCTGGGACCGGTTCTGTAAACATCACATAAATAATCATTGGTGGACCTGGTATGGCCAAAGCACCATTCATAAGACCAGACAGCAGGCCGGTAAAACTGGTCAGCAAAGGACTAACTCGGCGAGTCGTAGGTTTGAAAAACATCAGTACCACACAGGCGATTATTACCGAAATACCTGCCCATAATTGAAATTGGGCAGTTGAAATAAATGACAGTATCGCCGTTCCAATTGCCGTTCCAATAATCGCCATAAATACTAATGGCACCATTGGCTTCAATGGCACAATACCCCAATAATTGCGTACGCCAATTAAATTACTAGTCAGCGTCAATGCTGCACTAAGAACTACTGATTCAAGCGGCGTTAAGAACAGAGCAAATACAGGAACGGCAGTGAGCGCAAACCCAAAACCAGTAAATGACCGAAGGATGGAGGCAAACACAACTACTGACCATATTAGTAAAAGCTCTAATAAGCCGATATCAGCAATCAGTTCGATCATCAAAAGTAATCCAAAGTGTATTAACGTGGGTTCAAAGCGCGCCATTAAAACAAAAAATGGCAACCTCGGGAATCCAAAGTTGCCATTTTTTAGGTGTTAATTTCCAGTCTATAGCTGTTATGCCTGATCAGCGCCTCTTAGTGCATACCAACCTATGTAGATGTAACACATCATTGGCACAACAAAGCTCAATTGAATACCTATGCTGTCAGCAACTACACCTTGGATTAATGGTACCAAAGCACCCCCTACAATACCTTGGCATACTAGCCCTGAGCCCTTACTAGTCATAGCACCTAAGCCCTTCACAGCTAGGGTGAAAATGGTTGGGAACATAATAGAGTTAAAGAAGCCTACTGCCAAAATGGACCACATCGCTACACTGCCAGAGGTGTTCATGCTGACAATTATCATCACAATTGCGATCACCGCATTGGCTGCTAAATACTTTGTGGAAGCAATGTAATTCATTAGAACTGCACCGACCAGACGGCCAATCATTGCAGCTCCCCAGTAATAGCCAACCATTTCTCCCGCTTCGGCAATCTCCATTCCTGCAATCGAACTCTCGGCAAAATAATTAACCAAGAAACTTCCGATGGAGACTTCTCCACCGACGTACATAAATATTGCGAGTGCACCTAGCACTAAAGAGCGATGGTTCCAAACACTATCATCCGCAACATCGTCGTTTGTTTCTAAATGAGCTAGCTTTGGCAAGGTGATATTTCTGAACAGCAACGCCGCCGTAACAAGTACAGCCGCGATCATCAAGTAAGGCATCTGGACTGCGGAGGCATCTGCCGCAACTACGCCTAAAATTAGTATAGAACCCACTACCGGGCCTACCGTTGTGCCAAGAGAGTTAGCCGCTTGGGCCAAATTGAGTCGACTAGCTGCGGTTTTGTCTGGTCCTAAAGCCGCCACGTAAGGATTAGCCGCTACCTGCAAAATGGTAATTCCACTGGCAAGAACAAAAAACGCAAAAAAAAATAATCCGTAAATATGAAGATCTGCGGAGGGATAGAACAAAATACAACCCAATGCAGTTGTTAGCAGCCCAATGACAATACCTGTTTGAAAGCCAACCTTGTCTATTAATCGTCCAGCAAATGGAGACACAATAAAGTAAGCGCCAAAAAAACAAAACTGCACTAACATGGCTTGAGTATAATTAAGGTCGAATGACTCTTTTAGAAATGGAATTAAAATGTCATTAAGAACGGTGATAAAACCCCAGAAGAAGAACAGACACGTCATTGCGATAAACGCAAACTTTTGTGTTTCTTGCTGTTGGCCTTCTGTAATTGTTGTTGCTGAACTATCCGGATTTGAGCCAGCCATCTGTACCCCCCTAGGGTAAAAGTTGCATCATTAAATTGCTATTAGTTACGGAGGATAAATTGGCGGAGGTTTTCATGCAACCGCTATGCCGAAGCTAGCGCCTATTTAGTCGCAATAATAAGTTACTTGGTCGACTTTTGTAATGTCTGGCTTGCTCATTTTCAATTTTTTGACCGCACCGAAGCATTACTTGAGACCCTGCACCACTTATTTATGATCTATAGGTATTACATCCGATTCTCTATCTGTATTTGAAATATTCAACTTCCCAGTCCTAAATAAAAGCACCGATAATTCAAATTAAAGAAGGTGAGGAAAAAAGCTTTAAGTAAAGGCTTGAGGTAATTAAGATAGATGCCTGAGCACCTAAATTATCGAAAAACGGAACAGTAGAGCGATGGAGTTTTATTTAGCAATACTACTGTTCACAGCAACGGCCAGCATCACCCCCGGCCCAAATAACATTATGATAATGGCATCTGGCGTTAACTTTGGTATTAGACGAAGTCTTCCCCATGTTTTCGGTATTTGCTTAGGCTTTCCAGTAATGGTTATTGCTCTGGGGCTTGGCTTGGGCGCTATATTCGAGAGCATCCCAATACTGCATGACGTTATAAAAATTCTTGGTGTGTCCTATTTACTGTATCTAGCTTGGCTGGTGGCTTCATCAAGCCCCTTAAAAGAGATATCTGTGGCCGCTAAACCACTTAGGTTCGATCAGGCCGTTTTATTCCAGTGGGTTAACCCCAAAGCTTGGGTCATGGCCACTGGAGCAATATCCGCTTACACAACCACTGCAAGTGATACGCTAGTGCAAGTACTATTTATTGCCTTCGCTTTTTTTATCACAGCGGCTCCCTCCGTGGCTGTTTGGCTGATATTCGGTGCAGGACTAAAACGTTACCTTGAGAACCCTCGCCATAATCGTACCTTTAATATTTCTATGGCCTTATTGCTCATAGCCTCCATGTCCCCAGTAATAAATAATCTGATTCAGCAGTATTTGCCATGAACTTTGACTTATCATGTTTAAACATCTAGTTTGACATCTATGGTCGTGAAGTAACCGCGTGTGAAAATAGGGTTTAATCGACAAAACGCAAAAAAATTAGCTAATCCTTATTGGGCTGAATCTAAATATTCGCTCAGAACGTCTTATCATCACTAAATAGGCATGTAATGCAACCTAAGCAAGGGAAGTAACTACTTTATGAACAAGAAACTAATAATTGCCTGTGTATTAATCGCTATTGCCGCCGTTTTTTACCTAAAGAAATCTGGGGACTCGTCAGATATTTTTGTCACAACTCAAGAGGCAAAAATAGAAGAGATAAAAACCTCGATCCTAGCCTCTGGAACGCTCATTTATAAAGAACAAGTGCAATTACGGTCAGAGGTTATCGGGCAGGTTAAAGAGTTATTCATAGCAGAAGGCGATACTGTTAATAAAGGCCAGATTCTAATGACGCTGGATCAAAGAAGTTTTAGTGCAGATGTAGAGCAGCAGAAGGCTTATGTGCGAATTCAGACTATTGCGATTGAAAGGCAACAAAAGCAGTTAGAAAATACTCATGCCAAATGGATGCGAAACAAAAACCTTTTTGAGCGGAAAATGATAGGGCAAGATTCATTTGAGCTTATTGATAATCAGCATGATTTAGCCAAAATCGATTTGCGCTCGAGACAGGAAAGTTTGAATCAAGCGCTGGCAACTCTGGACAAAGCTCAAGAGCGTCTTGATAAGACTATATTTAGCTCACCAATCAATGGTGTTGCTACTTCTGTGGATATAAAAATCGGTGAAACCGCTATTAGTGGAACAACGAATATTGCTGGATCTAATTTGATTACTATTGCCGACCCAGCATCGATATTAGTAGAAGTTCAAGTTGACGAAGCTGATATCGCTAACATTCGTTTGGGACAAAATGTTGATGTTTTCGCCGTAGCCTTTCCAGATGACGCTCTCAAAGGTCAAGTAACCACCATTGCTACATCCGCAAAGAGATCCTCTAACCGTCAAGGCCTTAGTTTTACTGTAAAAATATTACTTGAAAACAATGAAAATATTGATGTTCGACCCGGGATGAGCTGCCGCGCAGAAATTTTCACTAAAGCCAAAAATGATAATGTCGCAGTACCAATGCAGGCTATTGTCTACTCTGAGGCTGAAAACGAGCAGACATCAAATATGAGGAGTAGAAGGCCCGGACAAATTACGATTGGCGGTGGCTCAAGTGATCTTATGAAAAGCCATGTCTTCCTGCTCGTTGATGGTAAGGCAGTTAAACGAGATGTAGAGCTTGGGATTTCTAATGATGAGTTACAAGAAATTACAGCCGGTGTTGAAGCCAAGGAAACGGTCATTATCGGACCCGCCAGGGTGGTGAGTAAGCTCAATGATGGGGATGCAGTGAAACTGCAAGAGAAGAAGAAATAATGTCCAAATCGACCATTATTGAACTTAGAAAAATCGCTAAACATTACATGATGGGTGATGATGGATTTTATGCACTAGAAAATATTGATCTAAATATCTATCTAAATGACTATATTGCTATCGTAGGGTCTTCGGGTTCAGGAAAATCTACGCTGATGAATTTACTAGGCTGCCTTGATTATCCCTCAGCTGGAGAGTATCGGCTCAAAGATATAAATGTTGCGAGCTTGGATGAAAATCGGTTAGCTCATATTCGAAATAGTGAAATAGGTTTCATCTTTCAAAATTTCAATTTGCTCCCAAGAGCCACAGCCCTTCAAAATGTCATGCAGCCTCTTATTTATAGAGGTCTTGGGAAAGCGATGCGTAAAGAAATGGCAGAAGATGCTTTGGGAATGGTTGGATTGACTGATCGTATGCATCATGTCCCTAATCAACTTTCCGGTGGTCAGCGTCAGCGCGTAGCAATAGCAAGAGCACTGGTAACAAAGCCAGCTATTCTTTTAGCTGACGAACCTACTGGAAATCTAGACTCTGCAACAACAATTGAAATTATGGCGCTATTTGACCGGCTACACCAAGAAGGTCAAACACTTATTATAGTAACGCATGAGAAAGAAATTGCTGATCGCTGTCATCGTGTTATTACTCTAAAAGATGGACACCTAGTCTCTGATGAAAATAATCCTAAGCCACATAATACTAAACCAAAGAGCGTAGCAGCTGATGTCTAATTTTAGGTTCAAAGTGATGGAAGGCACGCGTTCAGCAGCACAGTCCGTTTTTGCTCATGGTTTCCGTAGTTTTTTGACTACGTTAGGGATCATTATTGGGGTTGCATCTGTCATCGCAGTAGTCTCGGTTGTTCAAGGATTTAGTGCCAGTATTAGTGCCCAATTTGATGACATAGGGACCAATGTCATTTCAATAGATAGTTACACTCCACCCAAATCAAGACTTCAGGGAAAATATGCCCGACTCACCTATGGAGACTATGAAAAGATAAAATATCAAATTCCAGGAGTGAGCCATGTAACACCAACCCTTGATGTCAGAGGTTCCGACAACGGTGTTGCCTATCGAGATCAATCGATTACTTCCCGCGTTTTTGGATCTGCATCTACTTATCAAAAGCTCAATGCTGTTTATTGTGAGGATGGCCGATTTTTCAACCCTGCAGATGACAACAGTCGACGTAAAGTTGCAGTTGTTGGGCCTTCGTTAGTTAAGCAATTAGATATCAAAGGAAGTCCAGTCGGTGAATATATTGGGATCGCCGGTGAATGGTTTAAAGTTATTTGTGTGACTGAAAAAAGGGGTAAGTTATTTGGCTTTGATCAAGATAACTTTGTAATGATCCCTTTTAGCACAGCTCTATCGCTCATGGGTGGAGGCTCAAGCTGGCGAACTAATATCAAGATAAGTTTGGCTGTAGACAAAGCAGAACTGCTACCCCAAGTTAAACAAAATATTACGCGAGTGCTGCGCAGAGCTCACAAAGTGCGTTCTGGTGAACCGAGTGATTTTGAAATTAGTTCTGCTGACCAAATGCTAGAGACCTTTGACTCGATTATTGGAAGTACTACATTAGTGTTGGCAGGAGTTGTCAGTATCTCTCTGTTGGTCGGTGGGATTGGTATCATGAATATTATGCTGGTTTCCGTCACGGAAAGGACACGAGAAATCGGTATTCAAAAAGCCCTTGGAGCAACTCGCTTTGATATCCTCTTACAATTTTTAATAGAAGCAGTTTTTCTTTGCTTACTAGGAGGCTTTATTGGGGTTTTACTTGGCTTTGGTGCAGGATCTTTGATTAGTAATCTGACTGACCTACCCCCGGCTTCAGTACCCCTATGGGCGGTATTACTATCCTTTGGCTTTAGTGCAGGTATTGGTCTGATTTTCGGCATTATTCCGGCGGCAAAAGCGGCGAATCTTGACCCTATTGATGCTCTTCGCTACGAGTAAACGAACTAAGAATTATTGTCGCTCAGCAAGATATAACATCTGCGTTTCTTGATCGATATGGAAACGAAAATTTGCCAATATATTCATCCCTAAGAGACCGTCAACTCCGTCGGGCATACTGAAATCTAACACCGCAATTTGTAGACCAGCGAGGGTGAATCGCCCTAGCGTAAGACTATCTACCTGGTAAATATTACCCTTGGCAATACCGTTAGCTGTGTTAAACATACGCTGACCCAGAAGATCAAAATTATGATTGATTGAAAGCGTTTGAAACGCTTGCTGCGACAGCGTCGTCATGGACGCACCTGTGTCAATTAGCAATGCTACTGCAGTACCTTGGATCTCCAAGTCGGCCAAATATTGATTACCTCGCCGAGCTAAGACTATTTGATCACTGTAGTCATTTTTCAATGCGATTTTGTTGGTGAATTCTGGAGAGAATGCTTGTTGATGTTGCCGCATGATCTTTTCAGCGGCAACACTCACTGAGGGTTCGTTGATTAGTTCATCAAGAATATCTCTAGCAAAAGCCATGTTACCTATTTGTATGAATATCTGAGCTTGATCAAGTCGATGGATAGGCCTCAATAAATCCAGACTGTCCATCTGCTGATAAATATTGGTCAAACCGAACAGATCATCAACAGCCACTAGATCACTGTGCACTTGGCTAATAAACTGATTAATAGCAGACTCTACCTTTATTTTGTCACGATTAGTGTAGGCATAGCTTTTTACCAAGTGGTGAACCGCAGCCGCCTCCGCTAAAAAGCCAGTGGAGCGATTAAATTGGGCGAGAGATAACAACACATCAATATCATCATAAAATACTGATAAATAGCGTTCTGTTAATTCGGTAAAATGATCTTGGGATGATGAAGTAATTAAGCTATCAAGATGACCCATGAGAATATCTTTTAGGCCAGATTTTCGAGTATCCTCCCTATTTCCGTAAATCTGGTAGGTATCAACGGCTGCTAAATAATTATGCGCCAAAAGATACTGTTCGAATTGAACACTATAATCTTCTCTTAGGTTAGCACCGTCCACCAACGCCAAATCACTAGATCGACTAATTTGGTCTGACGGTAAGGATAGTGAGGCTAATTTTTCCTGAGGCAATAATTTAGAGGCGCCGTTAGAACTCAATACTATGTCTTCAGTGCGGCTTACAAAACCAGTCTGCCATTGGTCCCAAAGTAAACCGGCAGAGAATGCCAGTCCTGCAATAGCAACCAACATAACCGAGGAGTGCTTTTTAACGATCAAGAGGGTGTTCCCAAAAATAGTGTTATTTACTTTAGGGCCAAGCTTATACTAAGTTGACGGGAAAATTAAACAAGAGAAGCATGGCAAGTTATTTATACGCATATTAAAATGCGTAACCTTAGGGTTTGCGCACATATTTTTGGAGTAAGTAATTGACACTTTTTGAAGCGATTATTCTTGGAATTGTTCAAGGACTAACAGAGTTTTTACCGGTTAGCAGTAGCGGTCATCTTGAACTTGGCAAAGCCCTACTTGGAGACACTAGCATTCCCCAAGAGAGCATGATGTTTACTGTTGTCGTGCACTTTGCCACCGCCCTAGCAACGCTGGTTATTTACCGGTCTGAAGTAGCACGCATTGCCGGTGGTCTTATGCAGCGCAAGAATAATGAAGAATTCCAGTTCTCCATGAAAATATTGCTTAGCATGATTCCAGCAGCAGCCATCGGCGTTATTTTTGCGGATGAGCTAGAGCTGTTGTTCGATAAGCAGATTATCTTGGTCGGCGTTATGCTGTGGGTGACTGGAATACTTTTGATGGTAGCTGATCGAGCAAAAAATACCGTTAAAGACGTCAGCTTTGGTCATTCGATCATCATTGGGATTGCACAAGCTATTGCTATTTTGCCAGGAATCTCTCGCTCTGGGGCGACTATCTCTACCTCAGTTTTGCTGGGTGTTGACCGTAATAAAGCCGCAAGTTTTTCATTTTTAATGGTAGTGCCGTTAATCCTAGGAAAAATAGCCAAGGATTTGATCGATGGGGGATTGCATATTAATAGCGATCAATTTGGTATTTTAATTGCCGGATTCATTGCTGCATTTGTAACCGGTCTGTTTGCCTGTCAGTGGATGATAAAACTGGTACGTAATGCTCAATTAAAGTATTTTTCATACTACTGTTTCTTAGTTGGAACTGCCGCTATTGCCCATCAAGTGTCGCTGTAGCTAAACCAAAGGTTATGAGCAACTTAGCTATTCATACCAACGTTATTGTAAGCCCAGTAACTTATGAGTTTGTAGGCTTAAGCTCCAACGAGGGTGCTTTAAACAGTAGTTAATAGTGTCAGCAATATTGTTATTCTCTGCATCGTCGAACATGGGCTGTAAAAAGAAATAATCAAATTTCATAGTAGTAAAGTCACTCGGTTGATGACCGTCCTGAGGGTACACTAGTTTAATTTCATTACCCTCCTGGACAACAATAGTTGAACCGGATTTAGGGCTAACGCAAATCCAATCTACACCACTTGGTACAGAAAGAGTGCCGTTGGTTTCTATGGCCACCTCTATGCCCTCTTCATGGAATGCTTCGATAAGGAACTCATCTAGCTGTAAAAGAGGTTCCCCGCCAGTACAAACAACATAGGGATGTATATCATCGACAATACTGCTCGGCCAATATTCTTTTACCCTCTTAGCCAACTCAGTGGCCGTTCGAAAATTACCTCCACCTTCTCCATCAACGCCGATAAAATCTGTATCGCAAAAACTACATACTGCCTCGGCACGATGTTTCTCCTTCCCACTCCATAGGTTACACCCAGTAAACCTACAGAATATCGCTGGGCGCCCAGCATGAGCTCCTTCACCTTGTAATGAGTAGAAAATCTCTTTTACCGCATAACCCATATTACTGGCCCATTAAACATCCAATATTAGGTACTGTTTTTGGACGTTCAGCAGGCATCATAGTTATGTATGAAGATTGCTAACGCGCTTAATTCAGTACCCCTCCAATCGGCGAGTATAATAGCGTAGTCGAGGTAAAAAAGGGATTTTGAAGACGTTATTCTTAATGGGCAAGTTGATGTAGATTGGTTCGTTTTAGCCACTGGTGAACCATTCCAGCACTTCCAAGTCATTCCATATGGGCTAGGGTAATGTTTAATTCTATTCGATTATGCATATAAACGCAACAAATACAGGATTAAACTGTTAGTTAGTATCGATCTTTGCTGAAGTGATTAATTATTTGGCTACTGAATTGTGAGAAAACTATTAGGTGACAGACTCTCTAGATAACCAATAAGTTACCTACACCAACAGTCCAAGAACGCTAATATTGTTAACCCGCCATTTTTTTAACGTCTAAGTTACTTTAACGGGAAAGTTATAGCCCGGAAGACCATTGGGGGTTGTCACTGATAAAAAAACAATTATTTTTGTGACGTAGATCACAAAAATATGCGAATTAAAGTTGTTACAAGGCGTTTTTAGTCTAAGTTTATATTAACTGATCAAACGTAAGGGAAGACTGAAATGTTACATGAGTTAATGGATGATAGAAGGATCAATCAAAGTCAATTAGGACGAGAAACTGGCATTCCTCAAGCGACTATTAGCCGATACCTAAACGGCACAACTAAATCGCTAAAATTCGACACACTTAAAGTCCTAGCAGAGTATTTTAGTGTTCCTATGGAAAAAATTGTGCGCAATGACTAATGCTAGGCATTGTGTCAATCTAGCTCAAAGCTTGAGTAATCGAGCGTTTTTTATTTGGCAGCCAAGGAACACTATCTGCAATCAGATACTTTGATTCTCGATGATTTGCTTGATTAGAACCGGCCCTTGATAAATAAACCCTGTGTAGATTTGAACTAAATCTGCGCCGGCCTCGAATTTCATCTGTGCGTCATGTGCGTTATTAATTCCTCCCACACCGATAATGGGTATCCGCTTCTGCAATTTTGAATGTAATTTTGCAATAACCGCAGTTGAAGAGTGAAACAAAGGACAACCGCTCAAACCTCCATTTTCTTCAGCGTGCTGCAAACCTCTAATACCTTGCCTATCTAGTGTGGTATTTGTAGCTATCACGGCATCAAATTTATTTTCAAGCAATGATACGGCTATCGAATCAATTTCTTTTTCACTCAGATCCGGAGCAATTTTAAGTGCTAACGGAACATAACGTCCGTGATCTTCAGTCAATACGCTTTGTTTGACCTTAAGCTCACTTAGTAATTCATTGAGCAATTCACCGTACTGTAAAGACCTTAGTCCCGGAGTATTGGGCGAGGAGATATTGACCGTGATGTAAGCCGCATGCGGATATACTTTCTCCATACACATTAGATAGTCATTCTTACCCTCATCAAGCGGCGTATCCTTATTCTTACCGATATTTACACCGACTAAGATATTAGAACGTCGCGCCTTGAGATTCTCAACAAGATTATCAACGCCCTTATTATTGAAGCCCATTCGATTAATAATGGCCTCCTCTTCTTTTACGCGAAACATTCTTGGCTTTGGATTACCGGGTTGAGGCTTGGGTGTGACGGTCCCTACCTCAATATGGCCGAAGCCCATTTTATGAAATGCATCAATAGCTTCGCCATCTTTATCCAACCCTGCTGCCAATCCAACACAGTTAGGAAAGGTAATACCCATCACCTCAATAGGGTCAGATTTAACCTTTTGAGAGTAGAACCGATTAAATAAGCTATTCCCCGTCTTATGAAAAAAGCCCAATACCCAATCATGGACTTTTTCAGGATCGATTCTCATCATGATTTTTTGAGCGATGGAGTAGAACATTAACTTTTAATCCTTTGGGATCGTGTATTCTTTTGGATAGGTTATCGGTGAGATCATACCACCTCAACTTGACCTGGTAATCAGATTTCGTTGTTTTCCAAACGGTAGAATGATTTTAAGCGCCAACCTAATGACTTACTCAGTAGCACACTAAACAGCTCAACATTTACGATATAACCGCACACATAATATTAATTAATGGTACCGATAAATATTATTACATTTACCCCGATAAGTGCAGTATGTCAGCATGCTCGCAAGAGTTTAAGAGTAAACGTCCTTGACTAATTTATTGAGTTTTGCTAAATTTCACAAATTACTGAAAATTAGAGATTTACCAATGCCTAACTCTGAATCGCTCGAGATCTCACCTCACTCCGAATCGTTCATCCAACATTTCGGTGAGATGGGGAGCCGCTGGGGCATTAATCGGACCGTCGGTCAAATATGCGCTCTTTTGGTAGTGTCAGAGGCACCGCTTAATGCCGACCAAATCGGTGGAGCGCTGTATATTTCAAGGTCTAATGTGAGCATGGGTCTCAAAGAACTACACTCGTGGAACTTACTGCGATCCGTAGCAATTGCCGGTGACAGAAAGGATTATTTCACTACCCCTGATGATATTTGGGAGATGGCGAGGACTTTGCTAGAGGAGCGTAGAAAACGCGAGATTGATCCTACTTTATCAATGCTGCGCAGCGTTTTATTGCAAGAAAAGCAAGTTGGGGATGATAGCTATGCGCTTCAGAAAATGAGCGAGATGCATGATCTCATCGAGTTACTGGTCGGCTGGCTTAATGAAATGCAGACATTAAAATCTCAACGACTGTTGAAATTATTAAAACTAGGGTCAGGCGTCAATAAGATTCTCGACCTAACGGATAGAGTTTCTGGTAGATCTTAAAAAATTCAGAAGAATTCGGTAAACCTTAAGAGGTGGGTCTCAGTTAAGGCAAGTGTTTACCACCGCAGTTTTCTTCGATTATCTAGCGTTTCAAGCTAGCACATAAAAATAAGCGGATTGCAGTAATGTTCGACACAGCGTGGTGCCAAGCCAGCAGTGTTTTTTATGTGTTTGTGTATTTAATGAGACGTGATATTAGTGACTTCTGATTTTCAAAATTGGCTTCGATTAGCAATCCTTGTGGCTGGCTGTTTGCTCGTTAGTGGATGTGACGAGTTTATGCTATTTGACCCCAAAGGCCCCGTGGCGGAGCAACAACAGTGGTTGATTATCGTCTCGTTCGCCATAATGCTTATTGTGGTGATACCTGTTCTCATTATGAGTGTTTGGTTCCCTTATAAGTACAGGAGCGGCAACACTAAGGAAGAGTATCTTCCAAATTGGGAGCATTCCAACAAAATAGAGTTAGTCGTTTGGACGGTTCCTATCCTCATCATTACCGCGCTTGGCATTTTGACTTACATTACCTCGCACTCTCTGGACCCGCGCAAACCCATAGAATCTGACCAACCTACCATGGTGGTACAAGTCGTCGCCATGGACTGGAAATGGCTATTCATTTATCCCGAATACGGCATAGCCACAGTGAATGAAATGGCAATGGTGGTCGACCAGCCAGTTGAGTTTTTGATCACTTCTGATGCCACTATGAATTCTTTCTTTATTCCCAATTTAGGTAGCATGATCTACGCAATGTCAGGAATGGAAAACCGTCTGCATTTAATGGCGTCAGAAGCAGGAACTTACAAAGGCATGTCAACTAACTACAGTGGTTTTGGTTTTTCTGGCATGAAATTCAACGCCATAGCCTCCGATAAAATGCAATTTGATGCTTGGGTCACAAAGGTTAAAGACTCACCAAAAGTGCTCACGGATGATGTTTTTAAAGCGCTTCAAGTAAAAAGTCGAGATGTAAAACCCCTTTATTTTAACAACCCCAATCCGCTTTTATTTAGCGATATTATCGAACATTACACCGGAGGTTTAAATGTCGAGTAACCGCACGATTGTCACAGAGGCAGACCCTATATTCGGCCGTTTGACGCTCGATTCAATCCCCTATGAAGATCCAATCATAATGACAACCTTTACCGTTGTAGCTATCGGTGGATTAGGATTGGTGGGTTCAATACTTTACTTTGGTAAGCTCAAATATCTATGGGAAGAATGGTTTACCTCAGTAGATCATAAAAAGATCGGCATTATGTATGTGATTGTCGCAATGATAATGCTGTTTAGAGGTTTCAGCGATGCATTACTTATGCGTTCACAGCAGGCAGTGGCAGTAGCCAGCGAGTCTGGAGCCGGGTATTTACCGCCTGAACACTACGACCAAATCTTTACGGCGCATGGCGTTATCATGATATTTTTCGTGGCTATGCCATTAATTGTTGGGCTCATGAATATCGTTGTACCACTGCAAATAGGTGCGCGCGATGTCGCCTTTCCATTTTTGAACTCGCTGAGTTTCTGGCTGTTTGTGTCAGGTGCTCTGCTGATGAATATTTCTCTCTTTGTTGGTGAGTTTGCTGCAACAGGCTGGCTAGCATACCCACCACTTTCGGGGATTGAGTATAGCCCCTGGGTAGGTGTTGACTATTGGCTTTGGGCATTACAAATCTCAGGTATAGGGACGCTCTTAACGGGTGTTAATTTTGTGGTGACAATTCTGCGGATGCGAGCCCCCGGCATGACGCTTATGAAAATGCCGGTGTTTACCTGGACCTCCTTTTGTGCAAATGTGCTGATCGTCGTCGCTTTCCCCATTTTAACGGTGAGCCTAACTTTACTCACATTAGACCGATACATAGGTACCCACTTCTTCACTGGAGATATGGGCGGTAACCAGATGATGTATGTAAACCTGATTTGGGCTTGGGGTCACCCAGAAGTTTATATTCTTATTCTGCCTGCTTTTGGAGTGTTTTCAGAGATCACAGCAACGTTCTCACGCAAGAGATTATTTGGATATACGTCTCTCATTTGGGCGACCATTTGTATTATGCTAATGTCATTTGTGGTGTGGTTACACCACTTCTTTACCATGGGTGCAGGCGCTAATGTGAATGCATTTTTCGGAGTAGCTACGATGATTATTTCGATCCCTACTGGGGTTAAAATATTTAACTGGCTATTTACCATGTACAAAGGCCAAGTCGAGTTCAGCGCACCAATGTGGTGGACCGTATCGTTCTTTTTGACCTTCACTATTGGCGGTATGACTGGCGTAATGTTAGCTATCCCAGCAGCTGACTTCGTTTTACATAACAGCCTATTTTTAGTCGCACATTTCCATAATGTGATTATTGGTGGCTCCCTATTTGGGTATTTCGCGGGCATAACCTATTGGTGGCCCAAAGCTACTGGTTTTACGCTCGATGAAACTCTCGGAAAATGGGCCTGCGGGCTCTGGACTGTGGGGTTCTTTATGGCCTTTATGCCCTTATATATTCTCGGCTTTATGGGTATGACAAGGCGTCTGAACTACTACGACAATCCAGTTTGGAATAATTGGCTATTGGTCGCCGGTGCTGGGGCATTGATTGTTCTGTGCGCTATCGCAGTCCAGTTCTATCAGATGTTTGCCAGCATACGTGATCAAAAAAGTAACCGTGATTGGACCGGTGATCCGTGGAATGCTAGAACATTAGAGTGGGCTACATCATCGCCACCACCATTCTATAATTTTGCATTGCTTCCGGAAGTTCGAGATCGTGACCACTGGACGGATATGAAAGAATTGGGACTAGCCTACAAAAGGCCATCGAAGTACCAGCGAATACATATGCCTAAAAATACCTGGGCAGGCATTGTTATTGGTGGAATATCACTAGTACTAGGTTTTGCTATGGTCTGGTGGATATGGTGGTTGGCAATTCTTAGCGGCGTCGCCATGCTAGGTGCGTGGATAATCTATGCCTTCCAAGATGACAAAGATTATTACGTTGAGGTCGATCAAATTGAAGCCATTGAGAAAAAGCATTTTTCAAACCTCGGCCGTGTGGGAGAGTCTGTTACCGAGGACCTGGAATCTGATGCCGTCACCATTAGCGTGTAGTTTTTTTAGTCAATTAAAAGGGTATTTACAGTGTCAAATACAAATCAAATGAGCCCTAATAAGGTTGGAAATTTTATTATGGGTACTCCGCGCGTCGGATATACCGGGTACATTGAGGAAGAACTTCATCATGACTATGGTGGTGATACCGTATTTGGATTTTGGATTTATATTCTTAGTGACTGTGTCCTTTTTGCAACGCTTTTTGCAGTGTTTGCTGTATTGCAAAATAATTTTGCAGGCACCATAGACGCTCGTGATCTGTTTGAATTGGACTATGTGCTCGCAGAGACAGGGTTACTTTTAACTAGCAGCTTTACCTTTGGACTAGCTGTCTTATCAGCTAATCAGAAAAGTATGCGCGGTCTGGTCGGATGGTTGATGGTGACCTTTGGGTTGGGTACTGGGTTTCTCTACATGGAGATCAATGAATTCATACACTTTACCCATGAGGGTGCAGCGGCATGGAGCAGTGGTGCCTGGTCGGCGTTCTATGCCCTAATCGGGACTCACGGATTACATGTATTCGCAGGGATGTTGTGGATGCTGGTGTTGTTTGGGTTGCTTTTCAAAGAAGGACTTAGTGAAAACAACATTGTCCGCCTTATGTGTCTAAGTTTGTTTTGGCATTTTCTAGATATTATTTGGATTTGCGTATTCAGTTTTGTTTATTTGATGGGAGTTTTATGATGGCACATGTACAAACTGAGAATACCCATGGTCCTGGTGGTAGCGCTCACGGTAGTCTATCTGAGTATATGGTAGGGCTGAGTTTATCGATTATTTTGACGGCTATTCCCTTTGCTATTGTGATGAGTGGATCACTTAACGAAACAACAAGTATTGTTTTAATACTGCTCTGCGCTGTGGGTCAGGTGATGGTCCAATTAGTGTTCTTTTTACACATGAATACATCGTCTGAACAGATGTGGAATTCAGTATCTGCAGTCTTTGTAATACTTTTAGTTATGATATTAATTGTAGGCTCTGTGTGGATTATGCAGCACTTGAATCACAACATGTTAATGGGCCACTAAAAAGGAGTTCTTTATGTCTACACACTCAAAATGGCTACTACCCTCTGTAATCACTTTAGCCCTAGTCTCTCTAGGGCTACTTTGGTCAGTTATGGACGGCAAACCAGACACCATCCAAAAGCTTACCGAATCTGAAGAATTAGGCGGTGATTTCGCGTTAAGAAATATTGATGGCAAGGTTGCACTAAGTGATTTCCGAGGAAAAGTCGTCGTGGTATATTTTGGATTTTTGAGCTGTCCGGAAGTTTGTCCGGCCTCAATGTCAGTGTTAAAACGAAGCATGGAAAAACTATCGCCAGAGCACCTTGCGAGTACTCAAGCACTGCTGATCAGCATTGATCCTCAGCGTGATGACTTTCAAGCTCTTGCTGAATTCACCCGCTTTTATCATCCAAATATTCAGGGCCTAACAGGATCAGTTGATGAAGTTAAAGCCGTAACATCTCAATATGGTGCTTTTTTTGAAATTACTGAGTCTGAAACAGTTGATTCTGCCTATGCTTATCGCCATAGTTCTAGATACTACATCGTGGATCAATCTGGCGCTCTTGTTCAATCGATGCGCCACAGCACAACACCCAATGAGATTGCGGCGCGAATAAAAAAAATATTTAAACAGGCAGGTTGAGTAATTTCTTCCTAAAAGGGGTGCGGGTTTTGGCAAAAGCAAATCGAATTGCAGTTCTGGTATCTGGTATTTGTGCACTAATACTCAGCATGGGTATAGCGCGTTATTCGTTTACCCCGATGTTACCTGTAATGCAAGATCAACTCGGTGTCAGTGAGAGTCTCGCTGGCTGGCTAGCTGGCTGGCATTATATTGGTTACATCGTTGGCTTATTTATAGTTTGGCTAATTACCGATCTTCGTACTAAAGACTTTTTTTATCGCTACGGCCTAGTCGTTTCAGTCATCGCAACTGGATTTATGGCCGCCTTGGACCACAGTTTAATTTGGTATGTAAGTCGTTTCTTTGCGGGCATCACCTCTGCAACTAGTTTTATGCTGGGAACGGGTTTGATTCTTAACTGGTTAAATCACAATGGCTATAAAAGTGAGCTGGGGTTGCACTTCGCCGGAATTGGCATTGGCATTATGTGTAGCGCCATCATTGTTGATAGTTCTGGAATAGGAACCTGGCTAAACCTCAACTGGCGAATGCAATGGATTACGTTGGCAACGGTGGCGGCAGTGTTACTGATTCCCGCAATTTTTTTACTCCCCCGACCCAAAGAGCGTGAACTGGAAATGTCTCGTGATAGAGATGTTAATCTCAACACTATTATTAAAATACCTCCGGCTAGATGGCTGATATTAATGCAATGTGCCTACTTTTGTGCCGGTTTTAGCAATACCATTAATGTCACCTTCACGTCTCTTATCGCTGAACTCCAACCTCTGGAAGGACTTGGTGCAAAAATGTGGTTACTAGTTGGGATCACCGCTACCCCCGCACCTCTTATTTGGGATAGATTGGCTCGCCGGATTGGTCGTTTAGATGCCCTAAGATTGGCTTTTATTCTAAATATCGTCGGAAATATCTGTTTGGCTCTAACCAATTCAGTCGAAACTACTGCCATCGCTGCAATGCTATTTGGCTTCACCTTTATGGGCATCGTATCATTAACACTCAGCACTATCGGTCACATTTATGGGGCTCGAGCGACACAAGTGATGGCCAGATTGACTTTTTCCTACTGCATAGCGCAAATTCTGTCGCCAATTCTAGCCGGTACTATAGCTGAGATGACCGGTAGTTTTACAACGCCATTATTTGTCATTAGTACGATTATGTTGCTTGGTTTGTGCTTTTTGCTGGCCGCAAGACGCTATTCGCCCCAACAAACACGCCCTCAACCCATAAGGCCCTAGATTTATGGGAAGGGTTGCTCGCACTTTTACTCTCATCGCTATCCTAGTAATGGCTACGTTTGCTAATCTGACTGCTGCTGTTCCTTACCAAATAACCGATACCTTTGGTAAGCACTGGTTTGAGGCGCCACCCCAGAGACTTGTCGTTACCGATTGGAGTGTTTTAGAAAATCTATTAGAGCTTGGCGTGGTTCCCTTAGGCGCGCCTGAAATCGAGTCCTATCGACACTTTGTTAGGCAACCTGAACTTCCCGATAGCGTTACTGATATTGGTAAGCGTATGACGCCTTCTCTAAACACAGTAAAACTGTTAGCCCCCGATGTGGTTATTCTTGGAACTAAACAACGTGACCTCGCACGAGCATTTTCATTGTTCGCGCGAGTGAATTATTACAATAGCTTTAGTCCGAGATACCGTACTAATGGTAAAAAATCGCGTAAACGATTTTTGCAAATTGCTGAGTTAATGCAAAAAGTTCCGTTAGCCGAGCAGAAGTTAGCATTTATGGATCGTCGTATCCTAGAGTTAAAAAAACAGCTACAACAACAGTTCGATGGCGATTTACCCAAAGTGACAACCTGCCGCTTCAGCGCAAGACAAAAACTCTTACTCTATGGTCACAACAGTATGCCTCAATATGCTCTTCAGTTACTCGGCATAGAGAGTGAATATGAGGTGGAAGGTTCAACCTGGGGTGAAGCCGAAGTGAGTATTTCAAAACTATCAGCTATAAAAGAGGGGTATTTAATGTGCTTCAAACCCCATGATAATGATTCTATTTTTAATCGATCTGATTGGCAAAGCCTGCCATTAGTTAAGCAGCAGCGTTTTTATTATACAGATCCCGCTTGGTCCTATGGCGGTGCAATATCAGTGTTGTATATTGCTGAATCCGTTACTAAAACTTTACTAAATTTATGATTTGTGTGGAATAGCTCACAGTTATCATAATCTAAACTGAATTGTCTAAAAAATGATTTACACTATTGGTCGGTGGCCATGTGTTGATCTAACCGCTGGCTACTCTTTGTATTAAAACTAATTTTTAGAGGCTCATTATCATGAAAATCAACACTACTCTAGACTCTTTGGCTAAACCCTTTTCTGCATTGGCTCCGTGGTTGCTCAGATTGAGTTTAGGTATTGCCTTTTTTATCCATGGTTACGGTAAATTTCCACTGCCACCAGAAAAAATGGTGGGCTGGTTTGGAAGTATAGGTATCCCTGCACCAGAGCTAGTTAGCAGTATGGTTGCCATAGGCGAGGTGTCTGCTGGTGTTGGCATTATAGTCGGCGGTTTACTAGGCTCCTCTCTTGGCCATCTGATTACCCGGTTATCTGGTGGCGCTGTTGTTGTGATTATGGTCGGAGCGTTTTCAATTGCTCATGCTGACTGGTTTATAACTGCAAAATTATTTACCAGCGAACAGTTATTCCTCATTGCTATTGGCTTTTATTTCGCCATCAAGGGTAACGATTAGTCCATATCTGAAATACTTTTCTAGTTGAACGCGGCCTTAGAGCTGAGCTTTATCTTGCTTTGCTCTAAGGCCACGTTTATCCTCCTGAAGATATATATAGTCGGCCAAGATGCTCAGAAAAGCCTGCTGGGATGAAAAAAGTTCTTTGGAAGTAAAAATTGATGCGTGTACCTCCCTTTTTATACAGTATTTACGAAAAATTCTTGCGTCGCCAATTGGCGAGCACTAATGCGCCTAAACATATTGGACTGATTGTTGACGGAAACCGGAGGTTTGCCTTAGCAGCTGGACTGGCAACTCGAAAAGCAGGCCACATGGCTGGTTCAGACAAATTAGAAGACTTTTTGCGGTGGTGCTTAGAGCTCGATGTTGAAATCGTAACGCTTTATGGGTTTTCCACTGAAAATTTCAAGCGAAGTAGTGAAGAAGTTGAAGAATTAATGAGTATTATCCTGAATAAATTCAGGACACTTCAAACAGATCCTTTGATCGAAAGTGAAAACGTAAAAATTAAAGTCATTGGTAGACGCGATGGTTTCTCTCAAGAGATGCAAGATGAAATTATCAAAGTAGAGGGTATGACTCAGGATCATGATAGCTTCCAACTCAATGTTGCGATCGGCTATGGTGGCAGAGCAGAGATAGTTGACGCTGTAAAGAAGATTGGTGAACAGATAAAAGCCGGCGAAATAGACGTCGACTCGATTGACGAAGATATGCTATCTAATCATCTCTATACCGAGGGCATGCCGGATCCAGACCTTATTATCCGCACTTCTGGCGAAGAGCGACTATCAGGCTTCCTACTCTGGCAAAGTGCCTACTCAGAACTCTATTTTACTCAGGTTTTTTGGCCAGCCTTTCGCAAGATTGATTTTTGGCGTGCGATTCGAGTATGGCAACAGCGCAACAGACGTTTCGGCAAATGAAGTAGGTATATTTTAACGTTTAATTATTTTTCGCCATAGCCATAGAAGTCGGCAATGGCTAGTCCAGCAGCCACACTAGTGAACGGATCATGTTTCACAACCTTACCTGCAAACTGATTATCAAGGATGTCCTTGACCGCTGGAATTAATGACGAGCCACCAGTGCGCAACACCAGATCAATATCGTCTGAACAAAGGCCAGCTTTGTTCAAGATAAGGGTTATCGCCTGCTCTAGTTCAAACAATAAATCAGAAATCATCAACTCAAACTCCCAACGTTCAAGCTCGACCTCAATATCTAATTCAGGAATATCTAAAACTGCTGATTCCTGCTCGGAGAGTTCTGCTTTAAAGGTCTTTATTGCTTCAAATACCTGATAACTATAATTTTGTTTGATAAGATCATACAGTCGCCTAAATTTTGTTGCTGCCAAGTCATTTTCAGCCATTCTTTGCATTACCGGCGTCGTATATTTGTTCTGATTAAGCGTATAACTAATAGGCCAGTTAATTAGTAAATCTTCAAAATCTCCAAAGGGAAATAGCGTATCAACAGCTAACCCATCTGTCACGCGGCTCCACCGCTCACCCTTACCCAATAAAGGAAATACGAGTTGCCTAAAAATAGTTTGATCAATCCTATCTCCGCCCAACGCGATACCGTGAGTTGCTTCAACAGTAAAATTTACATTATTACGGCGGAGAATACTAAAATCTAAGGTACCTCCACCAAAATCAACAGTGAGAATACGCTGGTCACTGCTACCAGGGTTATTGTGTAGATAGCTGATTGCCGCGGCGGTTGGTTCGGGACAAAAGTTTTGCTGACTAATACCCGCATACCCATAAGACTCACCCAAACGCTCCATAGCAACATTATTACGCAGCGCTTCCTTACCTTCAAAATTCACAGGGTGGCCGATACAGGCATGGTCTGCCTGCTCACCAGGCCATCTTAGCAAAGAGGATTGAAGGGCTTTTTGAACCCCAACTAATATGGGAGTCACCAGTGCCACTAATCGAAAAGGGCGATTAAAAATCAACGTGCGATCACTCGCAGTATTGCCAAGTAATCGTTTAGTACCTCTAAACAGGCGCCCCGGAAGGCCAACATCGTTAATTGCTTGGCCGTAAACCTTACTCGTATCTCCCTCACCAGCAGGCCCATCACTACCCCCCGCGCTAGTCCTCTCCTCGCCCAAAAGTTCAGCACTTAATTCAACAGTTCTACCTCGATTACCCATTATGTAGTCATCAATCGCCTGCTGACCAATCTCAGTGACTAGGTCTTTATCAAGATAATTCGCTGATGGCATGATAGCGTTGTCACGCCCAAGCTCCACTAAAACCACTACTTCGCCATCATAAATCGCAGCAGCACTGTTACTGGTGCCGAAGTCGATGCCAATACCGATGGTTGGTTTTACTTGTGGGATACTCTGTGCCATTACGTTTTCACTGAAATACTAAGAGGTCGGTGATTTTAACGGAAAATAAAAAACATAAAACCAAAATTTAAGATCTTTGTTAATTAATTTTGATAGGCTGACGCGATGTGTGACTTAGTGCTATTGGTCAAGGGTAAAATTTTTAACACTTTTCCCTGAATTATTCATATACAGTTAGGGACAATGTAAACTCAGAGCTTGATGTTTATAATAAAAAAGGCGTTCCAGCGCTCAATAATCTGCTTGTAAGGGTCTTCTTATGTTCGCTAAAAGTCAGCAACGTCACCTTATGGTTTTACTGTCTTCCTTCGCAGTTTTTATCTGTTACATAGATCGGATTAATATGTCGGTGGCTATTATTCCCATGGCTGAGGAGTTTGGTTGGGGGCCACAGATGCAGGGCACAGTGCTATCATCTTTTTTCGTCGGTTATCTCTTGCTACAAATTGTCGGCGGCACGCTCGCCGATCGCTATGGTGCAAAGGTGGTTTTAGGCACCGGCGTATTACTCTGGTCTCTGTTCACTATTTTAACGCCCCTCGCGGCATCCTTTGGTCTGGGCATTTTGATTCTCAATCGTATATTGATGGGCATGGGTGAAGCGGTTACCTTTCCATCAATATATGCCCTACTCGCCCGCTGGGTGCCAGGATCAGAGCGCGCCCGAGCTATGGGAGCAATAAATAGTGGCATTCCCCTGGGTACTGTCTTTGCACTATTAATCACCCCTTTGATCGTTCAGAAATACGGCTGGGAGTGGGCCTTCTACTCCTTTGGATTAATCGGTATCGTCTGGTTTATTGCGTGGCAAAAACTTGCGTCATCACAGCCCACTGAGCACCGTAATATCACGGCAACAGAGTTAGCTTATATCCAATCTGAGGGGAAACCCAGTAAAACTGAGACTGCTCCTCCAGTGCTAACCCTATTAAAGTCGCCTGCCATTCGCGCCATAATGGTTGCCCATTTTTGTAACAATTGGTCTCTTTTTCTTCTGCTGACTTGGCTACCAACATTTATTAACAAGGGTCTTGGGGTAGACTATGCGTCCGTAGGCATGTTCACCATGATTCCCTTTATAACTTCATTTTTCTTTTACAATATCTCCGGTGGTATTGCCGACCGTATGATTAAAAGAGGGATGCAGGTAGTAAAGGTCCGTAAAATTATGCAGTCTATTAGTCTCGGCGGTATGGCGGCTGCCATGATGGTAGTTGGCTACTCAGACAGTGTTTGGATGGCTATTGGTATTATGACCTTAGGCAATATTCTTGGCTCTGCGGCTATCGGTGGTTTTGTGGTCAACCACATGGATATAGCACCCAAGTACGCCGGCACCTTGATGGGTATCACTAATACCGTTGCGGCTATCCCTGGTATCATTGGGGTGTATGCTGCGGGTATGATTCTTGAAATGACCGGCTCTTGGGTGCTGGTATTTCAAGTTGCCGGAGCTGTTTCTTTATTTGGGATGTTTTATTACCTTCGGAACGCAAGTTCCGACAAACAGTTCGATTAAACGTCTAACGCATCAAAGGAAATGTTAAACATGGATCGTCAGCAAGCCTTAGAAACTCTCTCAGCACCTGGTATGCCTCTAGAAATGGGTAATACTGAGGTCTATGGTAGAAATCGCCGAATCTATAAGAATGCACCCAAAAGCCTTCGTGAGCTATTCTCCCAAACGCTTAGCAATGAAACGTTTTTGGTCTTTGAAGAGGAGCGCTACTCGTTCAATGAAACATGGGCGTTAGCCAGTGCCATTGGTAGAGGTCTAGTGGAAGACTATGGCATTGAAAAAGGTGATCGTATTGCCATCTGTATGCGCAATTTTCCTGAGTGGGTCATTGCCTTTCAAGCCATTACGTCAGTCGGTGCCATAGCCGTCGCGCTGAATTCGTTATGTCAGACAGAAGAGCTTGTTTACGGGATTACAGATTCTGGCTGTAAACTGCTAATTGCTGATCAAGAACGCAGTAATCTAGTCGCCGATATTAATTTGTCTTGCCACATCCTGTTGGTTCGCGGGGATGCCAAAAGTACACATTCTAGATGGGCGGAACTAGTGGAGCATCATCGCAATGCAGAGATGCCTAAAGTCGCTATTGAGTCTCTTGATGACGTATTGATTTTGTATACCTCAGGATCAACGGGTCGGCCTAAAGGGGTCGTGTCTAGTAATCTAGCAGTTATCAGCGCGCTGTTGAGTTGGGAAATGTCACTACAAATATGGATGATGCTTATTGACGAACCACTAACCCCCCCCACTGCACAACCCGCAGGGCTAGCAGCCGTACCCTTATTCCATACCACCGGTTGTCATGCAGTTTTCCTCTCTGCCTTTAGGTCTCAAACAAAGTTAGTTCTTGTTCGTAAGTGGGACCCTATTACCGCCGCGCGTTTGATCCAAAAAGAGCAAATAAGCTCTTTTATCGCACCCTCAACAATGACTGGAGATCTTGTTTTTCATGCCAAGCAAAATGGGGACAATCTCTCTAGTCTTAGGTCTGTTGGTGGTGGTGGCGCAGCCCGTGCGCCGGAACAAGTCAAAAGTATTGATAATGCCTTTATTAATGCCATCCCTAACACTGGATGGGGCATGACTGAGACCAACGCTATTGGCACAGCTATCGCCGGCGAACTCTATTTGGATAGACCCACTAGTTCTGGCTTTCCAGCCGCGGTGTTAGATATAAGAATAGCCGATGAAGATGGTTATGCATTACAAACTGGAGAACGCGGCGAAGTTCAAATACAAGGTACCTCTATGTTCCGTGGCTATTGGAACAATCAAAAAGCAACTGATGAGTCGCACACTAATGACTGGTTTAAAACTGGTGATGTAGGATATCTAGATGATGAGGGATATCTTTTTATTGTGGATCGGATTAAGGATATGGTCATTCGTGGTGGTGAAAATATTGGCTGCGGTGAAGTTGAAGCAGCACTGCTTGAGCACCCATCTGTCCGCGAGGCCTGCGTATTTGCAGTGCCCGATGAACGTCTTGGCGAGGAAGTCGGCGCGAGGATATGTTGCATCAGCCCTATCAGTGAAGATGAATTACGTCGTTTTCTCAAAAGCCACTTGTCGGCATTCAAAATACCACGCTATTTTGACGTTACTAGTGCTCTTCTGCCCCGAACAGGTTCAGGAAAAGTTTTTAAACTTGAAATTCGCAAGACCGCCATTAAACGATTTATCGACACCCATAAATGATGCCTAAATTAGCGCTTGAAACCTATTTTTACTACGATTTTTGATAACTTTATCCGCTCTGAATATTTGGCCATTCATCGCGATATATACGCCATCAGGGATTGTTTGTAGGGCGCCAATAGCACAACCAATATTAAAAACGGCATCATTTTCAGAAAACGCAGCGGGCTGGAGAGCTCCTGTAAGAATGATTTTTTTACCTTTAATGTTATCTAGCCAGCCAGCAGTTTTAACCATCCCATCAGTGCCATGCGTGATTAGAATATGCTCCGCCTCGACATCAACAACTGCCTGCTGGATAACTTTACGGTGCTCATCTGTCATATCCAGACTATCAACCCGCATAACTTGGCGCATACTAACGGTAAAACCAACATTCATACGCGCAAGTAGATCTTCGATTACCGGATGTCCTACCTGAAATTCACTCACCGCATCAAAGTAGACCTTATCAATTGTTCCACCGGTGGTGAGAATAGCTAATTCATCCATGTACAAGTTCTCTTTATGAAAATTAAGGGAGTGCAATGATGTTAGAGAAGTTCTGGAGGATTGGTCTTTTCTAATGAATCATTCAGGGTATAGTGTAATACAAACCTTACGGGTACCGCCTCTTAGATTTAGCTGATCCAATTATTATATTGGATCGTAAAAACAACTAATGAGAAGTGGACTCCACAACATGTTGGATACTAAAATTAAATTTGATGATGAGCAAACAGTAAACCGCCCCGCTATTTTGAACACTGAAAAGCGTTCGGACAAGTGGTCGTTGCTTTTGGTTGCCGTCGGTGAAAGTAAAGACCGCAAAGCGTTTTCTCAGCTTTTCGCTCATTTCGCCCCTCTGTTGAAAAGCTTCGCGCATGCAAGTCGCCATGAAGGTTGGTTCCCAGGTCTAAGTGAAGACCTAGTCCAAGAAGTGATGATCAAAGTCTGGAATAAAGCGGCTGGGTATAAACCTGAGAAGGCATCTGCAACGACTTGGATCTATACCGTAGCTCGCAACTGTCGAATTGATATGTTGCGCCGAAAAAGTAATACCCAGCATTTACCTCTGGAGAATGAAGATTTTTGGCATGAGCCTGATGAAGAAACTCCTGTTTCTTTGCTACGCCAAAAGCGTAGTGAAGATAAGGTACAAGCGTCACTAGAAAAACTACCAAAAGAACAAGATGAGATCCTTCGAAAAGTTTATTTAGAAGGAAAATCACATGCCGAAGCATCCAAAGAACTTGGATTGCCCTTGGGGACCGTAAAATCGAGAGTGCGTTTAGCGCTCCAGAAAATGCAAATTCTGGTTGCCCCAGAGTTTCGAGAAGAATTTTTATGAAAACAGTTAATTATCATCCAGACGCCGCTATGCTTGTAGAATTCTCGGCGGGAAATCTTGAAACTGCACCTTCAATCTGTGTGTCAGCCCATCTCCACTTTTGCGATAAATGTCGAAGTGAGTTACTGCGCTTAGATCAAGTTGGTTCGCAGTTAATGAGTGAAACCGAGCCATTCGCGGTGGCTGAAGACTTATTAGATACCGTAATGGCACGAATAGATGCGCAAACTGATTCCGTTCCATCCGTAGTCAGCAAGTCAGCGTTCAGCCCAACAGGGGCTACCGACGACGGATTTCCACTCGCAGTGAATAAGCTAATAGAAAATACTGCTGCAGAGTTTAGTTGGCGTCATATGTCAGCGTCTGTGGATGTGGCTCGTGTTAAAACGGGTCAAAAAGATTATGAAGTTGCCCTGCATAAGATCTGTGCAGGCGGTAAGACCCCTCGGCATGGGCATGGTGGACGGGAGTTCACAGTCGTATTGAAAGGCAGTTTCTCTGATGAAAGTGCGGTATACGCTGAAGGAGACTTTCTGCTGCGCGAACCTGGTGATGAACATCAGCCGATGGGCGCTCAGAACGGTGAATGTATTTGTCTATCTGCATTAGCATCACCGATTAAACTGTCAAACCCTCTTGGATTCTTAATGAAGCCGTGGTTGCGTATCAACCCTATGTAAGCCCAAAATAATATAAAAAAACCGCGCTGTA
>CALDQM010000082.1:0-2983 GCA_937911225.1 uncultured Cellvibrionales bacterium | reverse complement strand
CTTATTGGAATCCTCAAGGTTTCACTTGGCTGACCGCTACAGGGTTGAATACAGTAATGCCCATTCTCTATATTATCGATTGGTTATTCTTTGCTGAAAAGCGTCCGATTTTCTATAAGCACCTTCCTTATTGGCTCATATTTCCTGCCGTGTATGGAGTAACATCAATTATCCGAGGGTTATTCACCAATGTTTATCCTTATCCATTTTTGAACGTAGCTGAACTAGGTATTGGAGATGTATTATTCAATATGTTCGGATTAGTTGCAGTTTTTGCGGTGGTTGGCCCAATTTTTATTAAGGTAGCACATCTGATTTCTGATAGAACCAAAGCATAGGGAAAAGTGAGTTGTTGACGAAATCACATAGATTACACTTGGGGCTACGCTTTACCACCCCGGGGAGGTAAAGCGTTATTGTGATTATTAGTGTATAGAAGCCCATTTCAAAAAGAGCTGAGCAATGGTGGGCGCAGCTTTACTTGTGATTGTTAATTTGAAAATTTTATAACAAAGCTGAGTCATTCAATGAAACTATTCTGGCAACTATCTTCTTCTTTATTTTTATCTTTATTGCTGCTGACTCAAGCGAACAGTGCTGAGGACGCTCCCGCGTTTGCCGCCAAGCGATTGACCGAGTTACCCAAAGAAAATTGGATAACCAATGGCGGTAATCTCTATAACCAGCGTTATTCACAGTTAACCGAGATTAACCGCAGCAATGTAAAAGATTTAAAGGCTGAGTGGCGTACGCATTTAAATGGTTCTGGTGTAGGGCCTCCCTTTTCCGGTGAAGCGCAGCCGATTGTCTATGAAGGAGTTATTTTTATTATTACTGGGGCCGATGATGTATTCGCCCTAGATGTCGAAACTGGCGAGCACCTTTGGGTCTATGAAGCCAACCTTGATCGCACAATCGATACTGTCTGCTGTGGTTGGACGAGCCGCGGTGTTGCTCTAGGTGACGGCAAAGTGTTCCTCGGACGACTTGATGGAAAGTTAATGGCTCTCGAACAAAAAACAGGTAAGGAGCTGTGGTCGGTACAGGCAGAAAATTGGCAGGAAGGCTATACCATTACCAGCGCGCCTTTATATTACGATGGTATGGTGATTACCGGTTTTGCAGGCGCGGAATTTGGTTCCCGGGGGCGAGTAAAGGCCTATAACGCAGACACGGGAGAATTGATTTGGACTTTTTATACAGTCCCTGGACCTGGTGAGCCTGGCTTTGAAACCTGGCCGCAAGATACGGATGCCTGGAAATTCGGCGGCGGTACTGTATGGCAGACGCCAGCAGTGGATCCAGAATTGGGGTTGATGTATTTCTCTACAGGTAATGCGGGCCCAGATTACGATGGCTCGGTGCGCCCTGGCGACAATTTATATACAGCATCCATTGTTGCCGTTGATGCCAAGACGGGCGAATATCGGTGGCACTTCCAACAAGTTCATCATGACATTTGGGACTATGATGCGCCAAATCCAGTTGTCCTGTTTGATGTTGATTATAAAGGCGAGTCGCGTAAAGCCTTAGCGAATCTGGCCAAAACCGGTTGGGTTTATATACTTGACCGTGTCACGGGTGAGCCCTTAATTGGCATTGAAGAAAAACCTGTTGCTCAGGATCCACGTCAAGCCACGTCTCCTACTCAGCCCTTTCCTATTGGCGATTCAACTGTGCCGCAATACATTGATATTGCACCTGAAGGATATAACTTGGTTAACCAAGGCCGTATTTTTACCCCCTTTTGGGACGAAGAAGTTGTTCTTAAACCTAGCGGCATAGGCGGAGGTAATTGGCCACCCAGTTCCTATAACCCCCGTACAGGCTTACTTTACACCTGTTCCAATGACCTAATGGGCGTTTTTTTAAGAACTCATGAACAAGAACCCATTGCAGGTAAAAAATATACCAATGGTCGATCCGGTGGAACACCTATTCCCTTGAACGGTGTATTTTCTGCCATGGATATGACCACCAATAAAGTCGTATGGAGTCAGCGTTGGAAGGACAGTTGTTGGAGTGGCTCTATTAATACCGCGGGTGATTTAGTGTTTGTCGGGCGCAATGACGGCGACTTAACAGCGTTAGATTCTAAGACCGGTGATCAACTGTGGAATTTTCAAACCGGTGCTGGTGTGAATGCACCGGCCACAACGTTTGAGCACAAAGGTAAACAAAAAGTGGTTGTGTATTCCGCTGGCAATTTATTTGCCGGTACGCCCTCAGGGGATAGTGTGTGGTTATTTTCCCTGGATGGAAAGATGGGGCCAGGGAGAGCACCAGGCGCTGATTTCATTCCTAGTGTCGCCGTTGAACAAGCGAATATTGAGGCCGGCAAAACAGTTTATTCTACTTATTGTTCGTCCTGTCATGGTAACGACGGCGGCGGCAGTCACGGTGTTGGTCCGAACATAACTGCCATCACTTCGGCTAATGTTGTTGCTTTAGCGGCTATCGAAGGTAAAGGTAAAATGCCCGCTTTCAAAGAGATACTTTCTGATTCGCAATTACGGGATGTTGCAGTATATGTGACGCAGAAATTGGAGGCACAGAAAGTGGAAAAATGATTTCTGTGCCCCGCATATTCGTAATCTTAATTAGGCAATGATTTCAAAAGAAAATACAATATTCTAGCGATATATGGTCTCTTGATAGAGACATAATTACTCATTAATCGAAAACAGCACAAGCCTTAGCCAGAGGTGCAACCGATTGTGTTAAGCCAACCCGCGTCAAATTATGGCGACTTTGGTTCAGCAGGTTACTTAGCAAGCTAGCATCCTCAGCGGTCAAATCGCCATCGCTGAGCGCCTTGATCATGGCGCCATCAGCTTGCTTAAGCAGTACCTTGATCTGTCGGATATCAGTGGTAATAGCTGCCTGTTCTGCCGCCTGATTAAGGGTGCTGGTATTAAACTGGCATTAGACATTTAGCTAACATTGTTGCCTTTATGACAATAAACATACCCACATTATCCTA
>CALDQM010000081.1:0-12486 GCA_937911225.1 uncultured Cellvibrionales bacterium | reverse complement strand
TAACCTCAACATGTTTCTGACTCGGTGATTACTGCAGAACCTGCTTTATTGACATAAACAGTATATGCAGAAATATCACTGTTATTATTGGCATCTTCAAAACAGATTTCTCTGAGCTTTTCTTCATTTATACGGCCTGTCTTGCCAGCCAAAACAAGACCCTTTTTAGCGTTACCTTTTAAGTTAATACTGCCAGCTTCAATCTTATGCGCTAATTTTATGGTAACTGTGCCGCTTTCCTTAGTAAAAACATGCCAGCCGTCAGACATCTTTTCCCATGATTCTAGTGCCACGTCAGCGTTGGGAGTCTTGGCAGTTTTGCCAATTTGTCTTATATGGGTTTTTAGCCCTGTTTTCCTCGCTTCAGAACGCGCTAATGCAACCGCACCTTTAAAATTAGTGGCCGCCGCTTTGACCCTTTGCTGGCCAACCATTTGGCTGAAATTGGGGACTGCGATTGACACTAGAATAGCTGCAATACCAATCACTACGAGTAGCTCAATCAGCGTAAAGCCGTTATGTGTCTTTGTTAACTGTCGAGAGGGATTTTTATACAGCACTACCATGTTCCAGCACAACTGGCGGCGTCACCGGTAGAACAGTTACTCAACCTTTGTCCATCGGTGTTAATCATTAAATTATTTACATCACCGTGCTGCACGCCCCCCTTATCGGAGATCGCCCTTAATCGCATTGTTGAACCACCCTCTGAGGGAAAACTTCTCACTCTATAAAATGTGCAAAAATTAACTGGCGCTTTAATGAGCCCACCAGGATGGAGACAACCGTCATTGGTTCCACCAAACAGTACTACCTCGCTTGCAAAACCATTACCGTTATTAGCCAAAAAATACTGATGCTGAACGCTAGCAACTTCCAGCAAAAACTGCTGTGCAGCTGCTCGGTTAGCTTTGACAACATATTGTTGATAACTGGGATAAGCAATTGAGGCCAATATACCAATGATGGTAATGACGATTAAAATTTCTACCAGAGTGAATCCAGATTTACGCCGCCTGACATCCATGTCCGAGCCCCAAAATATTCTTTACTAAAGACTAGGAAAAAAAATCTGACTTTGGAGGAATTATTGAGTGAAAAACGCAAAATAATCGAATTAATTACTAAAGTTGCTAGGTAGGTCACACTTTAAGCATATTAAAAACGTTAAAAAATTATAGGTAACACTTAATTACGCCACTTGAAGACTCATGGTAGCCATCTTGATTGGTATCTTTTGATAGTCGAATACGACCACTTCTGTAAATAATGACTTGGCGGCCTTTGATAACATTTGAATCTGAGGCACAGACCTGAAAATTACCAGACTCCATTGACTCGCCGGTTATTTTGAATCTTATGTAGGCACGATTTGAGGCTGAAAGTTTGATGTTTACACCCTCTATTGATGAAACATTTTTCCGCTTCTCATCATGGCCACGTTGATTATCATTATTGTCATCCCTAAATACGGCTAAAGAAACGCCGTTCTGTTTGACACAATTTTGCTGTGCATCAAGCATGCACACTTTCCAAATTTCACCTTCCATTACTGCCAAGCTTCGCGCCAGCTGTAGGGCATTCCGTATCTCCGAAATTTGTGCTGCAACTCTTTGGTGTCCCGTAATGGACGTCATTGATGGTAATGAAATTGTTAATAAAACAGAGAGTATGCCGATACAAACCAGCAATTCGATGAGTGAAAAGCCGTCTTGTTGAGGCTTCATGGACCAATTATCCCCAAGTTATTTTGGATACGGTACATTAAGCGTAGCACTTGAGAATAAAAAAAATGTGCGCTAGATCACGTTAAGTACTATTACCAAAACACTCTTAATGGCTGCCTACAAAGCGGCATCGGTTATTTAAATGAGAGAAATGCCGAGCGAAAGCTCGGCAAAAAACTCTAACCAACAACCTCCATGCGGGTAATCTCTGGCGCACCCGCCATCAAACCGCCGAACTTTGCGCCCGCCGCTTTAAAATGGGCAGACTCACCATGCGCTTTAATAGCGGCTTGGTCTTCATAGAGCTCCATAACCGCATAATTACCATCCGCTTTTTTACATAATTTGTAGAGATGGTTTCCTGGCTCATTCTCATTCACGTCAGAGACGAGATTCAGCATAGCTGCCTCAAACTCTTCCTCACATCCAGGTTTAACATTTAATTTAGCTATAACTGCGATCATTGTATTGTCCTTAAAATTAGAATGTCAGATCATACTGAGTAAAGTGGCTAGTAGGCCAGTGGTCCGGTAGATTTTTTTTGGAATAATCAGAGGATTACAGAACTAACCCAGAGCATCCACCATCGCTGGGCGCTCCTCAACTACGGTGAAAGTGATTACATTTTTATGATGAGAACTGTCCAGGATAATTAATGATTGGGTGAATAATCTAGCATAACTAGAATCATCTTTTTCAAAAACTGGCTAAGCTTATCTGCTCTAATACTGTCATATTCATAATCAGATGACCTTAGCAGGTAGGTATTCTGCGAAATTTCCATCTGTATCGCATGGACACCTGAGTTGGGTGAACCATACTGACGCGTAATATAGCCGCCCTTAAATCGTCCATTATGTATTGCGGAGTAACCGCTGGAATCCATCTTATCTAAAAGATCTGCAGTTAACCTCAAATCGCAAGATTGGCCACCTGCAGATCCTAAATTAAGATCTGGCAATACACCCTCAAAGAAGCGTGGCACCTCCGCGGCGATGCTGTGTGCGTCCCAAAGCAGCGCATAACCATAAGTTTTTTTAATACGCGCCAGTTGCTCGGCCAAGGCATCATGATAAACCTGCCAGTAGTATTCTTTACGGCGGGCTATTTCTGCAGTATCTGGCGCCTTGTCTAAAAGGTAGATTGGCTGTTTGGCAAAGGTGCTAGTGGGGCATAACTCAGTTTCATTTTGGCCGGGATAAAGTGCGGCTCCTTGGGGTGATCGGTTAACATCTATGACATAACGGGAATAATTTGCCGTAATCGTCGATACGGGTAATTCTTCAAGAAAATCATACAGTTTTGGCACATGCCAATCGGTGTCTACAAGGCTGCGTCCCGCTGTAGTAAATTGTTGCGCTATAGCAGTTGGAATGCCTGTTCCAGAATGCGGGAAACTCACCAACAAGGGACTACTAGCTTCTCTGAGGGTAACCACGTCCATGACTAAATTACTCCAGAGGGAAGGATGTCCGCTACTAACTCGTAAAAGTAGGACTGACTAATGATTTTTCTTGCATCAACAATGTCTGGTGCAAAAAAACGATCTTCGGTATACGAAGGGACTACTTTTCTTACCTCGGACACCACTGCTTGCAGGGGCGTAGACGTAAGATGTGGTTTATGAAATTCAACCGCTTGAACCGCACTTAATAATTCCACTGCAACCACATAATCACTATTCTCAGTCATATCTCTCAAGCGCCTTGCACCAAACGTTGCCATGCTGACATGGTCCTCTTGATTAGCTGACGTTGGGATACTGTCTACACTGGCAGGATGAGCCAATGTTTTATTCTCTGACACTAAAGCCGCGGCGGTAACCTGAGCAATCATAAAGCCCGAATTAAGGCCACTATTCTCAACTAAAAATGCCGGCAAGCCTCTGTTCATATGCGGGTCAACTAATAAAGAAATACGCCGCTCTGAAATTGACGCTATTTCTGCAATCGCCAAGGCTAAATTGTCAGCTGCGAAAGCGACTGGCTCAGCATGGAAATTACCCCCTGAAAGTGCCTCTAAAGTGGGCGCAAAGATCAATGGATTATCCGTCACTGCGTTGGCTTCGATTTGCAGAGTACAGGCACTATTGTTGAGTATATCTAAACAAGCCCCCATCACTTGAGGCTGGCAGCGTAAGGAATATGGATCCTGTACCTTGCCACAATTGGCATGAGACTCCAAAATGCCACTGCCGTTTAAAAACTGAGCATATTTTTTAGCCACGGCAATCTGGCCTGGCTGGCCCCTTAATTGGTGAATACGTGCATCGAAAGGTACTGTGCTACCTTTCATTGCATCTACTGACAATGCTCCGGTGACAAGGGCGGCGGCAAATAAATTCTCAGCCTCAAATAGCCCGGCCAATGCTAATGCAGTTGATGTTTGGGTGCCATTAAGCAGTGCCAGCCCCTCTTTTGGCCCAAGTACAAGCGCCTTTAAACTAGCCTGATTTATGGCTTGTGAGGCGGCCATTAATTGGCCTTTATAGTGAACTTCACCAACCCCTATAAGTGCAGCAGCAAGATGTGCCAATGGCGCCAAATCACCGGATGCACCCACAGATCCTTTGCTAGGAATGCAGGGTAATATGTCATTATGATAAAACTCTATCAGTAACTGAACCACTGATGAACGCACCCCAGAGTGGCCCTGAGATAGACTAATCACCTTTAGGGCAATGATCAATCTGACTGCGGCTGGATCAATCAGCTTACCCACACCTGTGCAGTGCGAGAGCACTAAGTTACGCTGTAATAAAGCAAGCTGATCGTCCTCAACACGGGTTTGTGCCAAGAGGCCAAACCCAGTATTAATGCCATAGGCAGTATCGCCTTTGTCGACAATCTTTTGGACAGCAATCGCGCTTGTATCAATATCCTCCCAAGCTTGCTCGTAAAGCTCAAAAGAACACTGGTTAATATAAATGTCCCGTAACTGTGCGAGCGACACTAAGCCAGGTTGTAAGGTTATCGTGTGTTTTTTTCTGATAAATTGTGTCATTGAAATTTCCTCTAATCCTTCAAACTGCTGTTAGCGATACCAAGCATAGGTACGTTAAGTCCCTTTTCTTGCGCACAGGCCACAGCATCCTCATAACCCGCATCGGCATGCCTAACCACGCCTGTTGCAGGGTCATTCCATAACACTCTTTCAAGACGTTTAGCGGCTTGCTCAGTACCATCGGCAACAATCACAACCCCTGAGTGTTGCGAATAACCCATGCCTACACCACCGCCATGGTGAATAGAGACCCACGTAGCGCCGCTTGCTGTATTGAGTAATGCATTAAGTAGTGGCCAATCGGATACCGCATCAGAGCCATCAAGCATTGATTCTGTTTCACGATTAGGGCTGGCCACAGACCCTGCATCAAGATGGTCACGACCAATAACGATGGGGGCTTTTAGCTCACCACTGGCGACCATCTCATTAAAGGCCATTGCAAGCCGATGACGCTGCCCTAAACCAACCCAACAAATTCGTGCGGGTAAACCTTGAAAACTTATCCGCTCCCGCGCCATATCTAACCAATTGTGAAGATGCTTATCATCAGGTATCAGCTCTTTGACTTTGGCATCAGTTTTGTAAATATCTTCAGGGTCACCACTAAGTGCAACCCAGCGAAAAGGACCGATCCCACGACAGAAGAGCGGTCTAATATAAGCAGGGACAAAACCAGGAAAATCGAAGGCATTTTTCACCCCCGCATTAAGTGCTTCCTGACGAATATTATTACCATAATCGAATGTCGGAATACCCATCTCATGAAAATCTAACAATGCCTGAACATGAACGGCCATAGATTTACGCGATTGTTCGGTCACTAAGGCTTGATCACTGGACTGTAACTGCTGCCATTTTTCTGCGGTCCAACCAATCGGTAAATAACCATGAATAGGATCGTGCGCCGACGTTTGGTCAGTAACAGCATCGGGTCGTATCCCTCGCGCGACCATTTCTGGAAGAATCTCTGCTGCGTTACCCAACAGGCCTACCGACACCACTTCCCCAGCGCTAATAGCGTCATTGATAATTGCCAGTGCGCTATCTAAGGTATAAGCCTTTTTATCTAAATAGCCAGTACGCAACCTGAAATCAATATGTTTCTCTTGGCACTCAACGGTTAAGCTACAGGCACCAGCTAAGGTTGCTGCCAATGGTTGTGCGCCTCCCATACCACCTAATCCTGCGGTTAAAATCCAGCGTCCTGACAGATCGCCGTTGTAATGTTGTCGTCCCATTTCAACAAAGGTTTCGTAGGTTCCCTGCACAATCCCCTGGCTACCAATGTAAATCCAAGAGCCTGCAGTCATCTGGCCATACATGGCCAAACCTTTTCGGTCTAGCTCGTTAAAATGTTCCCAGTTCGCCCAATGCGGTACTAAATTAGAATTAGCAATTAGTACACGTGGCGCCTCGGTGTGTGTTTTAGCGACCATTACAGGTTTACCACTTTGTACCAATAATGTTTCGTCCTCGTTTAAAGCCCGTAGACATTCCACAATTTTATCAAAACTCTGCCAATCTCTAGCGGCCTTTCCAATACCTCCGTAAACGACCAAGTCCTCAGGTCTTTCAGCCACATCTGGATGAAGGTTGTTCATCAACATGCGCAATGGCGCCTCTGTAGTCCAATGTTTGGCGGTCATCTTAGTGCCAGTTGGAGATTTAACCTCACGTGGTCCTTTCCCTGAAGTTTGATGGTTCATAGTTGAGCCTCTAAAATAGTAGTCATTAGTCTTGCGTACAATCTGTACAGTGTTGTCTATACAAGCAAAGATATTCTATACTCTAGCTGGACGCAAGAATTTTTATAGGTTTAAGCAAACTGCTTAACACCGACTTAATTAAGGAAGGTAAAATGATGGCCCAACACGACACTTTATGGATCAACGCTACTCTCTCCATCATTACTGAGAAAGGTATGCCAGAGACCCTAGAAAAAGCGGCTATTGCCTGCAAAGATGGACTCATTAGCCTTATATCCTCAATGCAAGATCTTGATGATGTATCCATTAATCTTGCCTCCACCGTCATAGACCTTGAGGGAAAATGTCTAACCCCTGGGCTGATCGATTGCCACAGCCATCTTGTCTTTGGCGGTAATCGTGCCGAAGAATTTAATCTGCGTTTACAGGGTCATTCCTATGAGCAGATAGCAAAGCAAGGCGGCGGTATCATGAGCACAGTCAAGCAAACTCGAGCTGCGACAGAGCAACAGCTAGAGCATGCCGCCAGAAATCGATTGGCACTACTGGTCAGTGATGGCGTAACCAGCATCGAAATAAAATCAGGTTATGGACTGACCTTAGATGATGAAGCAAAAATGTTGAGAGTAGCGAGAAGACTCGGTGATACCAGTCCGGTGACCATCACCACTACGTTTTTAGGTGCTCACGCCCTGCCCCCTGAGTATGCCAATAATCGTTCTGGCTATATTGATTTGGTTTGTCATGAAATGTTACCCAAACTGCATGCGGAAGGTCTTGTAGATGCAGTTGATGCCTTTTGCGAGAATATTGCTTTTTCCCTCGATGAAGTTGAACAAGTTTTTAAGGCGGCAACTGGACTGAATCTTCCGATAAAACTTCACGCAGAACAGCTATCTGAGAGTGGTGGTGCTGAACTTGCCGCCAAATACGGCGCTCTTTCTGCAGACCACCTGGAATATCTTAGTGAAACAGGAGTACGTGCTATGGCCGCCAGCGGTACTGTCGCCGTGCTACTACCGGGCGCTTTTTATATGCTCAGAGAGACTCAAAAACCCCCAGTAAAACTATTGCGCGATTACCATGTACCTATTGCCTTAGCGACCGATATCAACCCAGGTAGCTCGCCAGTATTGTCTGCCCGGCTAATGATGGTCCATGGGTGTCAGGAATTCGGTTTGACTCCAGAAGAGGCATTGCGTGGTATGACTATTAATGCCGCTAAAGCACTGGGGAAATCAGATTCAGTAGGGTCTCTACAGATTGGTAAAGCCGCAGATTTGGCCATATGGGACGTAGAGCAGCCCTCTGAATTAGCCTACTGGTTAGGGGGTAATAAAGCTGAATCTGTTATCAAAGCGGGCAACTGTATTTATCAACGTCCGGAAAACTTACATATTTAGGCAATGACTACTCTTTTTGTATGGTTTCGGTCAGCGAAAAAGACTGCGCCGAATGATACAAATGAGCCACCGAAATTAAGTTACCAGAGGACCAAGTGCGTCGGTCGAGGATCAGGCAAGGCACATTGTCATCCATCTGCAGTAGTTTCTTTATAATTTTGCTGGGCATTGCGGCGCGCACGGTGTGCTCAACCTTATGTAATGGCACGTTAGTCAGCAAGTACTCTGCCGGCGTCGTCAGCTTTAGATCAATTTGGATATACTCTGGAGCTGCCTGCGCATTGACATAGCGATCTTCAACCTGAAGCATTTTTCCATCTTCCTGATGAACAATAGTGGTGTGATACACCGACTTTACGCTGTTGGGTAGTTCCATCTCAGTCGCTATCGCACTGGTCAAAGGCACAGCGCAGTGAGTGACAACAATGTTACTGTAGCTGTGGCCTCTCTCACGTACTTCTTCGGCAATATTGCGAACCTCCACCAAATGCCCCTTGGTTTGAGCTTCAGCAACAAATGTCCCAACCCCTGCGACACGAGTTAGTATGCCCTCAGATGACAACTCCTTAAGCGCTCTATTGGCAGTCATCCTAGACACCTTGAGCTCCGCGACCAACTCATTCTCCGAGGGTACTCTGCTATTGGATACTAATTCACCCTGCTCAATTTTTTTTAAGATATGCTCTTTCACTTTTTGATAAAGAGGGGCAATAGAATTATCACTGTGGATCATAAATAGTCGCTCAAACAACAAAAAATAGGTTTCCTGTCTATACAGGCTTCCGTTATATTATCAAGGCAAGCCACCAACTAGCAATATTAAGGTTAGACATTATTTATGCCAAAGCATACTTATTTTATTAACAACGCGTTTTTAGGCGACGGCTGGGCTGAGAACGTCAGACTTGGCGTAGATGAGAAAGGCTTTATTTCGAGTCTTCAAAAAAACGTTACTGCTGAGCAAAGTGATCAAAGGCTTGGCACCGTTATTCCAGGCTTAGTAAACTGTCACAGCCATGCTTTTCAGCGAGCTATGGCCGGTCTTACCGAATATCAACACTCTCCAACAGACACATTTTGGTCATGGCGCAGGACTATGTATCGCTTTGCTAATTTAGTATCACCAGAAGATCTTCAAGATATTGCTAGCTACCTTTACTTAGAAATGATCAAGCAGGGCTACACTAGTGTTGCCGAGTTTCATTATGTTCATCACCAGCCTAATGGCACACCCTATGCGTGCGCCAGCCAACTATCACGGTCGATTATTAACGCCGCTAATATTGCCGGTATCAATTTAACACTACTACCTGTTTTGTATATGAATGCGGGGTTTGATGGACAGCCACTGCTTGATGAACAAAGACGTTTTGGTAACTCCGTCGCACGCTATATAGATATTCAGAACGATGCTACCCAGTACTGCGCCCATCAACATCAGCACAATGTTGGAGTAGCCTTACATAGCCTTCGCGCAGTACCAGCAGAACCTATGCATGAGGTTATAAACCATTTTGTGAACAAGACGTCGTCATGCCCCATTCATATTCATATTTCTGAACAGACACAAGAAGTTGAGCAGTCCATAAGATCGCTCGGACAAAGACCCATAGACTGGTTGTTAGACAATCATGTTATTGACCAGCAATGGTGCCTAATTCATGCCACACACATGACTCCACAAGAAACCACTGCTCTGGCTAAATCGGGTGCAACCGTTGGTATCTGCCCTACCACCGAGGCCAATCTTGGTGATGGATTCTTTCCCCTACGCGAGTATTTGGACCAGGGAGGACATATTTCAATTGGGTCTGACGGTAATACCTGTACCGATCCCATGGAAGAGATCCGCTTGCTAGAATATGGGCAGCGTTTACTCACTCACAGCCGTAATATTTCTTCAGATGAGACTCAGCCGCACACAGGAACCAATCTCTATGGCCGCTGCCTTGATGGCGGAGGGCGCGCTATTGGTCAAAAAACGGGTGCACTCAAGGTAGGGTATCGCGCTGATCTTGTTGTTTTAGACGAAAATTCGGCAGATCTTGCTACCGTTACTCCCGACTCTATTTTAGATGTTCTTATTTTCGGCTCAAGTCAGTCTCTGATCAAAGATGTAATGGTGAGTGGCATCTGGAAAATCACCCACTATCATCATGCTGATGAAGAACATATCAAGAACCGGTTTATTTCCGCAACCAAAGCTCTCCGACAATAGGGCAGGTAAAATGTGCACAACTATTGCGCCCTCTGTTCGGCTCTACTCGGCTCGTTTCATCATGTGAGTAGATACCTGGTTGTCGGCAACGTTTGTAGGCGCTAAATAAACTAAATAGCCATTGTAGAGATGTCGCTGTGATACTTGCTCTTTGTCATGAGCACACTAAGAAGCCAGTGCAATGCATAGAAGGTTAAGTACTATAATCCTCAGAGCGGCAAAGCCGTGGTGCACTTAATCTCCTCCATGACAAACCCAGCTGTTACATCAAATAATCCGACCTTAATTAGTTCTTTATAAAGCCTGTCATAGTCGGGCATATCTTTAACAATCGCTTTTAGTAAGTAGTCAGCTTCACCGCCCATTCGATAGGCCTCAAGAATTCCTGGAATAGCCATTACCGCATCTTTGAACTGGCCAGCCCAGCGCTCATTATGCATATTAGTTTTAATAGAAATGAACACCGTCAGCGACAAGCCAACAGCCTTAGCATCTAGGAGAGTAATCCTCTCTTTAATGACTCCTTCCCTCTCCAACTTCTGAATACGACGCCAACAGGCGGACTTAGAAATACCCACTCTATCTGCTAATTCTCCTACTGATAATGCGGCATTAGTTTGCAAACGCCTAAGAATTTCTCTATCCAAAATCTCCATACCTGAAATATACCTTTGATCCGCCAATAACACTTATTATGTAATAGTAAATCATATTTTTAATATAATACGGAATAAAATTTCGATATTTTATTAAAATATGACAATATTAGAAACAATGTTTCATGCTTTATTGATTAGACTATTGCTCTATCTTGATTAAGGCCAGCAACGCATGAATTCTCTGATTAACTCCGTCCGACATTCAATCATTGGTGACAAACAGTGCGTTAAAACACCTTTTGGAGACAAGCCATTGGTCTACGCCGATTATGTTGCCTCTGGCCGTAGCCTTACATTTATTGAAGATTTTATTCGCGATCATGTACTACCCTACTACGCTAACACCCACACTGAAGCCTCCTTTACCGGAGCCCAGATCACTGCGTTACGAGAGCAAGCTCGACAAGAAATAAAGAAATCTCTAAATTGTGAGCCAGATGACCAAGTCATTTTTTGTGGTTCTGGTGCCACATCAGTCATTAATAAGCTCATTGATATTCTCAACCTGCGCCTTCCGCAAGAGGCTTCACAACGCTATTTAGTCGACGCTAGTATTAAGAAAAGTGAGCGCCCAGTGGTATTTATAGGGCCTTATGAGCACCATTCTAATGAGTTGCCATGGCGCGAAAGCATCGCTGATGTGATATCGATTCCACTGACTGCATCCGGTGAGATCGACTTGGGGTTTTTACAGCAGCGACTTAAAGAAAACACCCACAGACCGTTACTAATTGGAAGTTTTTCAGCAGCCTCTAATGTCACGGGTATCAAAAGTGACATTACGGCGATAACGAAGTTGTTGAAGAAATACAGCGCCTTAGCCTTTTGGGATTATGCGGCTGCGGGCCCCTATGTTGATATTAATATGAATGGAGCCTACCCGAAGGATGCCGTCTTTATTTCACCCCATAAATTTATTGGTGGTCCGGGTACACCCGGAATATTGGTGATTAAAAAGGCGTTATTAAAGAATACGATACCTACGGTTGTTGGCGGGGGAACAGTACTTTATGTGACACCGGAAGATCATCTTTATGTGCAACATAGCGAGCGTCGTGAAGAAGGCGGCACTCCTGCAATTGTTGAGTCAATTCGTGCCGGGCTAGTGTTTAAACTAAAAAGAGAAGTGGGAGTTGACGAGATTGAGCGTTTAGAAGGGAGCTTTATAAAGCGAGCCATACAACGTTTTGATGCTTGCCCCAATCTAGAAATAGTCGGTAATCCCTCAATTCCTCGCTTGGCAATTATGGCGCTGCGTTTTAAGCACGGTGTCAAAGACTTACATTATGGATTTGTTGTGTCGTTATTGAACGACCTATTCGGCATTCAAGTGCGTGGAGGTTGCTCCTGCGCAGGACCCTATGGCCATAGCCTACTTAAAATGGATATGCCCTATAGCCGCGCGATTGAATCAGAAATCAAACAGGGGAATATGCTTTTACGCCCAGGCTGGGTGCGCCTTAATTTCAATTATTTTATTGACGAAACCGAATTTGAATATTTACTAAGAGCAGTCGAACTGGTTGCGACATTAGGCTGGCGTATGCTGCCTTTTTATCAAGTTGATCCGAAATCCGGTGTATGGCGTTATCAAGGTCAGTCAAACCCAATGGCCAGCAGCTTGGATGAGTTTAAATTCGCTGAGTATTGTCAAAGATCTAATGGGGCAAAAAATGTAAAAGTTAGCCTAGATGGAGTTTACGACACCGCAGAAAAAGTGTTGCTTGATACTAGCGGTTATAACAAAGTTCCTCCTTTGTTGTTGAG
>CALDQM010000080.1:0-4339 GCA_937911225.1 uncultured Cellvibrionales bacterium | reverse complement strand
TAAATAATGGCCAGCTTATAGCGGGTTGAGCCAGTTATTTAAGGTGCTCTACGAATCAATCTTGGGCGGCGTTGAGTGCTTGCTCATAACCTTCACCGCGATAGAGATCATAGTGCTTGCTTTCAATCGCCTTGTAGGCGGTTGTGACGCGTCCTTTGAGTGATTGGTGGAAGGCTACACCGTTGAATCTTTGATCGAACAATTCTTCGTCCTCAGCGTCAATAATTAGCGTTGGCGAGAATACTTTAGGCCAATAGGCGGCAGGATCATCCCGTTTCATGGCAATCATATCAGGGAATCCTCTGAGCCCTGGGCTGGCTGGTTCTGACCCCGGATGTGGAGCTGTTGTTTTGGGTCTAAAGGCTATTTTTCAGCACGCTCTCAAGTTGAATCAAGGACCCTTCCATGCTTTCTTTGACAAACGCTTCTAACTCGACGGGTTCGATCTTAGCCTCCCACAGAAGACGGCAGCCGTTATCACTGTCTACAATATGCATGCTGGCGTGATGCGATTTAAGCGCACCGGGTGATTCAAAGCACGTGTACTCAATTTTTTTAGAGGAGTCATCTCTCAAAAGGATGCGTTCTTTAATGGCGCCCGCACCCGGTAGAATCAGCGATCTGACTTCACCGTCAAAATGGCAGCTCTCTACCCCGGGGACCCAGTCCACACGGTCAGGAGTACCCAAAATAGCCCAGACCTGATCGGCGGAGAAAGATAGAAAATGATCGAATTTAATACTGATAGTGACACCATAAAAATTATGTAAGATCCCCATAGTACTACTATATTTCCTAAACCGAAAAGGGTCTATGCCAAAAAAGTATGCTAGTTTCAGTAACATTACAGCGTTGATTTAGTTTCACCTAAGGGATATCAACTTAGCCATCGTCTCATAGCGGGGTTGAGAATGTTGGCCGCTAAGTATTCTGCTAATCGTTGGCTGAGAGATTCCCGTTAATAGGGATAGTTCCGCCTGAGTGCCATTTGTTTTGTCTATTACTTTGCTTAGTATAGTGCGAGGGTCAGCAATGGTTGAGCCCCGAAATTGTGGGGTCAAAGTAGTTAGGTAGGCGTCGATTTTGCGCAGTGTCTGATAGCGGGGGAATTTGGTTTTTTTTGATAAAATCCGACTAATAGTTGATTGACGTATATTCGTCGCGTTGGCCAGTGCTGACTGACTAATGTTGTTAGCTAACGCTAGATTAATAATATTTTGATGCAGCATCTTCAAAGCCCTAATACGTGAATGAAATACTATTTTAGCGATACTAGAGAGTTTTAAAACTGCCTTTCATGGCAGGCTGTCCTTTAGGACAGGTAGCTATGCTATAAAAATTTAAAATTAATTAGCGACGAGTTTATGTACAAGGTTTGCCGAACTCAGATGCTAAAAACTAAGCGCGCATAGGTTTTTTTTGATTCATTCCTGTATTTGATAAACATTTAAGTTTAAGTAGTTTTATTACCAACGTTAATCCTTTGCGCTCCTATGCTGTCTAATAAAAACTTCTGATGCACGCTAGGAGTGCCAAACGAAAGTTTATGTTTTTAGGAGGGTATGTAGATATTAGAAAGACGTTCTTTTCGGTCGAGGACATAACTGATTCGCTATGAGAAACTGTGAACTTAATTAATCCATAAAGTGTTTTTAAACAGAGGAAAAAGGCTAATGACAGACCTTGAAGAGTCTCAAAGAGTAATGATTGAAAGACTCCAAAAAGAAATAGATGTCTGGAAAAAGAAATATTCTGATCAGATAAAAACCGATGAGGAATGGGAGCGCTATATAAAAAAGAGTAGAGAAGAAGCCGAAGACCAAAGTACGCAGAGAGTAATCTCTTGGGTGCTTGGGTTGCTGTGGGTTTTACTTGTAATGTATGAGCTACTTTAGTGTGAATATTACAACTTTTCACCAGTATCATATCTAAGAGTAAGACCATAGGTCTTGAGAATTCTATCTCCAGAAGAAGCCTGCGGACGCTAAATATCTGTTTATAAAAAGGCTAAAAGGGGTGGTAGCAAATATGTAATAAAGGCTGCCTTCATCCATGACGTGTCTTTAGCGGTTTCGTTAACAAAATAGAGCCGATCAACTAGGTAGATGCCAAGGCTATCGAGAGGCAAGGGGAAAGGATAAGAATTTCAATATTTAAGTACATTTCTTGCTTTATTAGTTTCAGTAGCCACTCAAATCCCGAATAATAGGCCATTGAGATAATTGACGGCCACGGCCACAATGAGTCCGATAACGAGAAGTTGTATTGCTTTCTTTTTCATTTCTTTTGCCACATCAAAAATGCCGTTCAAGTAAAGCACTCTACTCTGATTAAGTCTATCGGCCCGCTTTATTGTTGTAGAGTTTTTTGAACGTATTGGCGCAATCATGTGCCGTCATGTGGGTGCGTGAATAGTTCTAAGGGTTCGGCAGTACCAAAAGATGTTTTAAAGCGCTCCAGCGATGGTAAAGGGTAGGGCTGCAAAAATTAATTGCCTTATTCCTTTATGCTATATGGGTTTAAACTTGACTGGCTTGGAATTTATGCAGTAGATTAAGAAGTATTTGAGGCTTATAAAAAAGGCCATAATTCCAGACTCCTTTATCTTTAAAGGGCCTAAATAGCTCGTTTATTTATGTTCCACCCGCTCCGCCTAGGAAAGACCAGTCGCCTTGTTCCATTGCTTGTTGCAGGCTATCCATTTTGTTTAATATCATGTCAACCTCATTCGGTAGAAGCCGCTCATCAAGAGCTTCAAGCATCATCAAACGTGCGTCGCCAAGGTCGACACCATCTTCCACAACTAATACGTCAACAGCAAAGAGCGATCCCATTGCTTTATAAGTAGTACTTTTATTGCCATCACCTTTTAAAGCGCTTAGTACGGTTCGCAAGGTCAGTACCCTGTATTCTGGGTATTCGGCCGAATAAGTGTATGCGTTAGCGAAAGTTGAATAGGCCTCATCAATACTTATTTCACCTTTTCTAGCGCGACTTAGCGGTTTCGTCTCGACAAGTGCCATTGGATAGCCGCTCTCTACTGCGGCCATTAAATGTGTTAAAAATGTCTCGAACAGATCAGTGCCTGCAAGATATTCATTAAGAGCAGCGCATTTAGCAACAAGGTTGAGTGTAGGTTGTGTAGACTCCTCAAAAACGAATTTTTGATCGCGTTCAGCAATAAACAAGTCTAGGTCGTTTTGGCTCTGTATGGTGGGTAAATCGCAACGTCTTAAAGGTAGCGTCAAAGCATACTGGGCTGCAACATCTGTCTTTGCTTTTAACTCATTGCCTTTGTATGCCTCAAGTATGCTGGCTGATTGACTTGCAAAATGAGACATTAAATTCTCGTAGGAGAAATAGTCTATTTCATCTTTAGATTTATCGTTTCTAGTTAAGCTCAGTGATGAACTTAATTGGGCGGGTTGGTACTTTTCAGGTATCAACTGAGAGGGCACATTACCCATGGAATGACCATCTGGTACTGAGAGGTCCGCATCTAAACCAGTGATATTACCCTTTTCTGCGTTTAGAAAGAGAAAACCGATTACGCAAAGCACTACGCCTGCTAAACATAATCTCGCTACATTACTAATATTTTTCACTTTAGAATACCTCTAAGCCGCAATAACTTCTCTTTTTATAGGCGGTAAATACCTCGATCTATTCCCGCGTACTGGAGTCCAATAACTACGCGCGTTGGAGTGTCCCGAAAGCCTGCGCATAACACTGTGTAAAAACTGTTTTTATTAGCCTCAAGAACGTATCCCCCAACCAGTAAAGCTAAAGGGCTATCAGGCATGCTAATATTTATTTATACTATAACGTATAATTAGTTATACTATATCTTATATAATAACTCGAATCACGGTTGGTCATCCATGGGGTCTCTATTAAACAATTCACTTAAGTTTCTTACTGTTATTATTTTTAGCCTCCCCATGATTAGCATTTCCTACGCTCAGTCAGATAGAGCGGACGATATATCCATCCTTGATGTTGATGCCAATGGCGAGGTTGATGCTTTAACGGACGGCCTTTTGCTATTAAGGTCAATGTTTGGTTCGACTGATGATATTCTCACCACAGGTGTGGTTTCTCCTGACGCTACTGTTAGTGGTGCCACGGCCATTGACTCCTATATAACGTCGATCAAGAACACTACTTATGGCAAGTTAAATTCATCGGGAGAGGCTGGTCCTGCTGGGCCACAAGGAGAAAAAGGCGATAAGGGTGATACGGGAGCAACAGGTTCTCAAGGTCTAGCTGGAACGGATGGTTCTGATGGAGCTAAGGGAGATACGGGAGATACGGGTTCTCAAGGTCTAGCTGGAACTAA
>CALDQM010000079.1:0-4020 GCA_937911225.1 uncultured Cellvibrionales bacterium | reverse complement strand
CACAGCGGTGACCAGAACAGTAACCGTGTCTGATACTACGGCCCCAGTTATTAGCTTAGCTGGTTCTAGCTCGGTCACTCATGAGCAAGGAACAAGTTATACCGATCCTGGTGCAACGTCTTCAGATTCGGTTGAAGGCTCATTGACAGTTGTTATTACGGGTACTGTAGATACGGCAACAGCAGGTACCTATACCTTAACGTACACTGCCACCGATGGCGCTGGCAATGTCTCGAATGTCGTGACCAGAACAGTAACCGTGTCTGATACGATTGCACCTGTTATTACCTTTGATGACGTGGACTCGGATTTTTATGCTTCTGCTACAAGTGCATCTGGTTATATGCTGACAGATGATAATATCAGCTATGTCACTGGTTTATTTTCGGCTATTGATGCTGTTGATGGATCGATTGCCGTGACGGGTTTTCCTTCGAGTGGTTTGCTTCCTATAGGAATAAATGTTTTCACAGCTACCGCAACAGATGCTGCAGGTAATGTTGCTACCTTTACCTTCACAATTGGTGTGTTTGATGATGGTAGGCCGAACCTCGACATACCAGATAGCATTTCAGTTGATTCTACTGATGGTTTGGGTGTTTCTGCTACCCAAGCAGCTATTGCAGCATTTTTAAGCGCCGCAACTGCAAATGACGGGATAGACGGCACACTAACCGTCACGACTGACGCGCCGGCAACGTTCCCTCTTGGATCAACGACAGTAACTTTTACAGCAGTAGATGCTGGAGGTAATAAACGAACTAAAACTGCTGTTGTTACTGTTTTAAACCTTAGTAGTGTCCGCGAAGGCTATACGCTACCAACCGCAATTACCGTCATTGAGACTGTGGAGTAATACTATGAAATTTTCAAAAATAATGATCTCAGCAGTTGTCTTAATGTTGTCGACGCAGGTATCTGCTGCTCAATTTGAGACGGATAATCAGCACTTCCACGTCGATGGGCAATCTATTAATGCGGCGCTTTTGGACGTAAATAAGATTATCTGTTCAATTTCAGCGATGCGTACTGACAAACTAGTCAATGACGGACCGTATTTGGCGACTGTTTATGAGGAAGACTGCTCTACGACTGCGGTTGATGCGTCAGGCGAAAGTAGCAAAGCTACAAAAGGGTCTTCTCAATCAGCCTCTGCGGCATCGGCTACCACTGCAACAGGAACGGTTGACGCAAAGACAGCTCAAACATCTGTAGTTAGCGTAAGGCGTCCAGATCTAGCATCCCCGTCTGAGGCGTCAATTTGGTTGAAGACGGCGGGCAAAAAAACTGATGATTGGGCGGATAAATGGGATACAGAAACTTTTGCATTGGTGGAGCAGTCCGGTGAGATAACCGACACAGCGCCAAATGGAGAGTTTGAGATGTTTTACTCGACTCACATAGATGGGACTCAGGTAGATGAGTACAGCAACGAGCAACAGGCCAATCAGGTTGTGGGCGAAGGTTACATCAAGGCGAGTGGAACTTTACTCCAGTTCCGAGGACGGGGTTGGTCTGGAGAGGATAATATTGCGGCAAAGTTTTTCCCTAATGGAGATAAGTCTGGCATTTATGGTGAGCGCGCTAATTATGATACTTGGGATTGGGAAGCTAATGATTATCAATCGCCCGAAGACTTAGGGCTAAGCTGGGACGACTATCCGACCACCGAGGTTGAAGCTTTTTATCAGTTCTATTTAAGTGCTGCAGACAAGGGTTATTGCCGTCGGTTAATGTCTGCCGAACGTAAGCAACGCAGAACTGATGAGGAAAGGGACGCTCTGTACGAGACTGCGAACCAGGACGTCGATGCTTTGTATGATGCGGCTTATGCCCAGCTCGATATAGATTTTGAGGCCCTATACGTCGAAATAGATGCTTATACCGATGAGGAATGGGAGGCACTTGGCGGATACGATTACTATGAGGCGCAAGCGGATATCATCTGGGCGCGGATTGATTGGGATGACATTCAATATCAGCAAGATGCTCTGTTTGAAGCAGCTGGTGCAGATCTAATTATCCAGATTTATGGCGTAGTTAGTGGTGTCAATGATCTTGCTAGTTATGGAAAATCAGAGTTGGTGGTCGGTGAAGAATGTTTCACTCTTGATGAGAACAAAGTGCAGCGTAACGTTCATCGCTACGGAGTTTATAATTTAGATGGCACGCGTTTGTCGGTAGGTAATCCGCCGTTCTCTATGGTTGCTCAGGTTACTGAGACTATAGAAGGTACAGAGATTGAGCAGACGACTGAAGCTTATGCTTGGGCGGGATACTGGGGTACACATGTTGATCAGCGTACGCGGAGTCTAGTCACTGAAGATACCGTGTTTGAAAAAGAAGGTTATCGCGAGGAAACAGAAGGCGATAAACAAACCTATAAGCTTAAAAGCACCGACATCAGGATGGAAAAGCGCAGTACCTCCTATGTCGCCTTAAATGATATCAACCGTATTTCACTAAATATGTGGATTGATGACGAATGGTGGAAAACTCAGTATACAGCTTTATGGAAGCAGAACTTAACGTATCAGGAGCTTGAAGGATCGTTCAATAAGGATACGCAAACGTTCACTTTCACTAAGGCTTTTACGCACGATCCTTATACTGAAGTAGACCTTGGCCGACTACCGATTAAGTTTACAGTTGCTGAGTGGCAAGCGAGTATGTTTAAGGAGTGGGGCGTCAGTGTCGATGCAGATAACAATAGGGTTGAGGAAGACTGGTATCAGAAAGAGATTAGAAGCTTAGGTGTTTGGTCACACGATACTGGTCAGTGGTATGAAATAAACGATACCGCCATGACTAGCCCGACTTCGGCTACTCGCGAAGCAGGCATTAGGACCGAGTCAAGTAAAATCATTAGCGTCTCCGATATAACTGAGACGTTGTATTGCATGGATAGATGTATTGATGGAGCTAAACTTGAGGTCGCATTTACCCAAGCGGTTGATGAAAATCGATCAAAAACTGACCCGGTTACATCTCCTTATTCACAGACTAGTGAAAGATTACAAACTGCTATTACAAAAACTGAAGTTTACAATCCGTTCCAGTCTTTCAACGAAGCGTCTGATGGTTTTTCTTCAAGTGTTACCACGAATACTGACAACCAACTGATTCTTGGAGAAGGCGGCATTGCAATCACTGACTACGTTTCTGGTGACCGTAGCCTACCCTTATATTCACGAGGCCATTTTTCGGGTTGGAGTTCGAGTGGCATAGAATATCGTTCTTGGGATGGATTTAGTAAGGGTAACATCCAAAGTTTACTGAACGTTAATAATAAGACCGCTGATGCTGCGGAAATAGACCGACTGCTCTCTACGGTCCCATCAGTCAGCATTGACTTGAAATCCATACCGGCTGCTGGTGCTTCCGGAACAATGAGAATGACTGTGTCGCTCTTCCAAGGTAATGATGACTCAGCTGATTCTGGTGAGCGTGCGGTTTCTGCTGCGGCTGACCTGAATTGGTCATCAAATGGCAGTGAGTTTAGTATCGGCATTAGTGCAGGAACGCCAATAACCTATACCTTGTTGTCGAGTGACAATAGTACTGCCGTACAGAGTTCTTATATTTATCCTCGAAATAGTACGTTTGGTTATTCAGGGCAAGAGCTTGATATACACAAATCTGCTCTGCTAAGGACGGGCCTCCGATTTAAATTGTTTAACCTATTTGTTGGGTCCGGTAGGTTGCAGCAGTTAATTGATGCTGATTTTAGTACCTTCTTTGATGAAGACGGTGAGGGGTTCACTGGAAAAATAAAAATGACAAACACTGATCTGAGAGTCCGTGTCGGATATGAGGATGGATACCAGACTGAACTGACTAATGCAGCCCTTTTCAGGTTTGGTATTTATAATGATGCGGAAAAGCTCTATACAAATACTTGGGAAAGAGGCCAATGGGCTGAAGGACTTCAGATTGAAGACATGGACACTTACACCGTAGTTGGTGGCAAGCTTGTCGATAAAAACGGCAACGAGTTGACAAAGGGTGCTACAGCGCGAG
>CALDQM010000078.1:0-5407 GCA_937911225.1 uncultured Cellvibrionales bacterium | reverse complement strand
CGGTAGAGCTGAGAATGGTCCTGATGGTTATGGCTCAACTCTGTTAATGCCCCTGTTTGATCCGTCGACAGCCGGAGGAACCTTGACGTCTTATGATTATGCGCAATCTCATTATTGGGATACTAGCGAAGATAAAGCACAAGGAATGAGTAATTGGATGATGGAAGGGAATACTCTCCGCGAAGCTTTTGAAGATGCGGCTACCTGCGAGAATATTGAGTTTGATTTATATATGTTAAAGAGCTGATTTACAGCCATTAGTTAAAAAAGGGCTACTTCGGTAGCCCTTTTTTAATGTCTATCGATAGCAGTTAGTAAAAGATTACCGACTGAGCGTTGCCTTAGCACGATGTATGCGGCTAATTAGCAATGATATATCCTCGTCCCCATATCGTTCTCTGGCCTGCAACTCAAGGGTAAGCAGGGCACTCCTAAGCTCATCTTCAGCGACCGCTTTGGCACTAGGATCAGTGCTGCCGATCTGATTAATCCATATGGGCGATGTGTGACCAAACGGGTAGCTATCCATCAAGGGCCATGAGGTTGTTCCGCCGTGAGCTCGCGCGGCTATCCACCCGCCCTCAGGAAGACTGACATTACCTTTGAATGTTTTGGTGTCACCAGCGTTAAGACCGCCTCCGGTCCAAATAATCTTTCCGTTAACCAGTATTTCAATATTGTCCACTGCTACCGCTGAAGACACGGTTAGTGAAAACATTTGATCGCCACTAGCAACGATATCACCGGGCTTGGATTCTCCGTTTAGGTTAAGTAAAAGAGCGGGGGCATTCGTCACAAAACTGCGACCATTCTTAACGGCGGCCACATATGATCCCCAGTTTACGCTATCACTAGTCTGCTCCGCATAAACGCGCGCTGTACCAATGGCGGGGGTTCTGTGGAAGTCGACAAACATGTCGGTACCGGCCATCGCTATGACTGGACGACCAATATTTAAGAGTCTATACCATAACTCTGAGGTGCCCAGTGCATCGCTCCAGGCACAAACCAGTTCAAGACCGACATGATCAGACAAGATGCTATCAGGAATAAATTCTAGTGGGATGCTTGAAGCGTTTTCACCATCAAAGGGATTTACATTGTAAGCAACAGGATGAACATAGGTTCCAATACTATGTTTGAAAGAATTTACAAACTCAAAGACGCTAGCATTTGATAGGTTTCCATTGTTGAGAGCTGGATAGCCGGGCCCCCAGAACCAAGGGAAGTAGAATTGGGTAGGGCCAACTACCCCGATATGGCCATGAAAGTGAGATCTGACCTCTTGGGCAAACTTGATAAGAGAACCATTGGGCGCGCGCAGTGTTTCCCCCAAGAACTCTTGATCCATCAAACGATTATGTAGATTAGCCGCCTGCGGTGTAGCAATATCTAAGTTTTCACCCGCAACCAACGGTTCTATACCTTGTGTAACATGCCGATAGGGCCCGTCATAATTGAGATGCAGATGGAAGTCAGCTGATCTATATCCAGCATTCTTCGCATCCCAAACCTCTTTGATCGGAATGACGATTTGACTGTCTCCGGTAACACTAATCATGCTTTCCTCTGAAAGTCCCATCATTCCATGGACTGACGTGATATAAATATTGCCTTCGGGTACCTCAAGTTCTAGATCGCCGTCGCTGTAAAAATAGTGCAGACCATTTTGTGAGTCAAAATAAGTGGCGGCATTGGGGTTTACAATAGGGTGCCCATTTGCTGCTTTGACGGAGAGTCTGACCGGTGTGGTTTTATCCCTTAGTCGTGTTGTGATTTTTAATTTGGCAGTTTTTTGTCCCCAATCCCAATGCTTTATTTTAATAGCTTTGGGAGATCCACCCTTTGCTGGGACTTGCATAAGCTTAAATTGCTGCTGATGGTCAGGCTCCGAATAATAAAGCGAGTCTCCGTCCCCACTCCATGCAGGGTCTTGTATGTAGGCTTTCCCTGGGGTGAGATTGATAATGGGATTTAATTGGCTGACATCAGCGAGTATAAGATTTAAGTCATCATTAACGGGCCAGTTGTAGCCCAAAATATCCTTTGTGGGATGTAGGTCAAAACTGAACTGACCTCCAATACTGTCGGTTTTTAATAGGGACTCCTCACCAGATACTAAATTTAATGACCGAATTTGTCTTTCCGGCCAGTCAAGGTGGCTAAAAAATAGCGTCTCTCCATCGCTCGACAATCGCGGGTTTCGTGAATGACCATCAAGATCTGTGATCATGGTCATTAGTCCATCGTTTAGGCTATATTTCCAAATATTGAGTAAGCCACTTTTTCCTGAACTGAGATAAACCGATTTTCCGTCCGCGGAGAATTCTGGGTCAAGATCAATGGTTGGGGTATCTATCTCAACTATTTTTCCAGTCTCTAAGCTGAGTAAGACAATAGATGAGTCAGTCCCTTTATCCCGCACAAATGCTAAATGCCGGCTATCTGAAGACCAGCGCGGTCGTCCGTCTATGTATTCTCCTTTAGTAACCCGTTTAGCTGCTTGAGTACTCATGTCCATGATCCAAATCCAGCCATGGGAAGCAAAGGCCAGAGATGTGCCGTCTGGCGAAGGTGCCGGATACTTGGGCCCTGAGGACAATATGGGTAGCTCGTAGCTTTCAAGGTAAATATGGTGCCGTTGACCGTCTACCTTTGGGTATCGGTTTGTCCACTCAGCTTGCGCTGCGAAGGAGAAAATAAGTAACAGGAAGAGTAAGCGTCTGAGTTGAGTCATTGAGAAAGGTCCGCATAAAAAAGAAAGGGTAAACATCCTGCTAGATTTGTTCAAGCACTAATAAATGGTGTGAGCTAGGTTAAGATTGCGGGATTAGATGGCCCCATCGAGAATAACTTGAATTTTATTGGCCCGCGTATGATCATCACACCCTGTTGAAAAATCAAACTTTAGGGCTCCACCATGAAGATCCATCAGATATATACGCAAAGCTTTTTACGTAACTTTACTTATCTTATTGAACTGGATAATGGAGCCGCATTGGTGATCGATCCTTGGGAGGAGGGCATGGTTAATGATTTGTTGTCGACTCATAACCTTCGCTTAACAGCCATTATTAATACCCATGAGCACTGGGATCATACCCAAGGTAACGAAGCGCTAGTCAGTGAGCATGGCTGCGAAGTATGGGCACACGAAAATGGGCAAGGAAAGATACCAGGACTAACACGCGTGCTATCGACCGGCGAGATCATTGATCTTCAATCGGGTGTACAGTTACAGGTACTTAATACGCCAGGCCATACCTTTGCGCACCTTTGTTTTGTGGTTTTGATCGATAGTGTGGCTAACGCGGTGTTTACCGGTGATACGCTATTCAACGCAGGTGTAGGCAACTGCACTAATGGCGGTGACTCGGAAGTAATGTATGAAACTATTGTCGACCAATTCCATAGTTTGAATGACGGTGTCACTGTTTACCCCGGGCATGAGTATTTGGAGAATAATTTGCGGTTCACACTAAGCATGGAACCAAATAACACTGACGCCCAAGAATGGTTAGTGCGTGCCGTCGCGGCAGATCCAACGGTACAGCCTTTGACTACGACCATTGGTGATGAACGTAAACTAAATGCTTTTTTCCGCTTGGACAGTTCACTTATACGCTCCGCGGTTGAATGCTCGGGCTGTTCTGACAAAGAAGTTTTCGTTGCACTGCGATCTCGTCGCGACAACTGGTAGTTTGTGATTTAAAATAGAGACAGAGAGAAGTCGATTTTGGCTTTACTATAAATAAATAATGAGTTGGAATACAGCATGACTGTTCGCACAAGAATAGCTCCATCCCCCACCGGCGATCCGCACGTTGGAACTGCCTATGTGGCGCTTTTTAATATGGCGTTCGCGCATAGTCAGGGCGGTGAGTTCTTATTGCGTATTGAAGACACAGATCAGGTACGGTCAACACCAGAATCAGAAAAAGCGATTTTAGATGCGTTGCATTGGCTCGGTTTACAGTGGGATGAAGGTCCCGATAACGGCGGTCCGAAGGGCCCTTATCGACAAAGTGAGCGCTCCGAAATATATCGTGATCATGCCGATCAGTTATTGGAGAACGGACACGCGTTCCGATGCTTCTGCTCAACAGAGCGCCTAGACACATTGCGTCAGCAGCAAATGGAGAATAAGCACGCTCTTGGCTATGACGGCCATTGTATGAACCTAGATAAAGCAGAGGCGATGTCTCGTGCAGAAAGCGGCGAGTCCCATGTAGTGCGCATGCAAGTGCCCAGAGAAGGGCAGTGTACCTTCAATGATATGTTGCGTGGAGAGATCACCATAGATTGGTCTCAAGTCGACTTGCAGGTCTTATTAAAGGCCGATGGTATGCCAACTTATCATCTGGCTAATGTGGTTGATGATCATCTTATGGAGATCAGCCATGTCATTCGTGGTGAAGAATGGATTAATTCAGCCCCTAAGCATATCTTGCTTTATCAATATTTTGGGTGGGAGACTCCCGTCTTCTGTCATCTGCCTTTACTGCGTAATGTGGACAAAAGTAAGTTGTCGAAGCGCAAAAACCCCACCAGTATTTTGTTTTATCAGCGTATGGGCTATTTGCCTGAGGCGTTGCTCAATTACTTAGGGCGCATGGGTTGGTCCATGCCTGATGAGCGCGAGAAATTTACGCTTGCTGAAATGCTTGAAGTCTTTGATATACAGCGAGTGTCGTTAGGTGGCCCCGTATTTGATGTAGAAAAACTAAGCTGGCTCAACGGCATGTGGATTCGCGAAGAATTAAGCGATGAACAACTCGCAGATCGTCTTCAAGAATGGGCGCTCAATCGTGATGCTCTAATGGCATTTATACCCTTTGCTAAACAGCGAATGGAGACTCTTTCTGATATTGCACCTTTGGGCAACTACCTTGTCGCTGGCATGCTACCGATTACCGCAGAAGATCTTAAATCAGCTGGTATGGATGAAGAGCCTCTCATGGAAGTTCTGCAATACGCATTGTGGCGGCTTGAGGCAGTTCAAGATTGGCAACGAGATTCAATATTTGAAGCGCTAAAGAGTGTGTCTGATGCAATGAGTATCAAACTTAAGCCTTTTCTAGCGCCGCTCTTTATCGCTATTGCTGGGAGTAGTGCGTCAATTTCAGTAATGGACTCAATGAACTTACTCGGCGCGGACATGTCTCGGGCACGTTTGCGGTATGCGATTGAGTTACTTGGCGGGATTGGGAAAAAGAAGTTAAAGAAGATGGAAAAAGCTTATCAGCAATTGACCTGAAAGTGATGCGTGTTGCGGATTTGTCCTTGACTTGGTGTAGGCTCATCCCTATCATGCGATTTCCTTTTTGGGGCCTTAGCTCAGCTGGGAGAGCGCAACACTGGCAGTGTTGAGGTCAGCGGTTCGATCCCGCTAGGCTCCACCAAAAAT
>CALDQM010000077.1:0-38131 GCA_937911225.1 uncultured Cellvibrionales bacterium | reverse complement strand
CTATCAATTACTAGTACAAATACTACAGGCTCGGCATGGCGGCTTTTCGATCATTAAAACTTTAGCAAATAGAGTAAGCATCCCAGTCTCTCCAATTAATCCCCTCTGAAAATACTCTCTTAAAGCGGATCTATAAATACCAATAAGGGCTACCAGTTCGCAGTTCTAAAAGAAAAACTCCCAATTTCATCGATTAATTGATCGCTTAACTCTTAAATTGATAATAGTTACTCCGCAAGGTCAGAAAACTTACCCTCCATCGAGCAGGATCTGTTGACTCAACCGCGCCCCTCACCTATAGTGACCGACCTCAGAAATGAGACAAAATGCACTCGTAGCTCAGCTGGATAGAGTACTCGGCTACGAACCGAGCGGTCGGTGGTTCGAATCCACCCGAGTGCACCATATATGCAAAACCTCACCCCAAAAGGGTGAGGTTTTTTGCATTTAGCAATATCAGTTAAAGTGGCTTTAGAGCGCGCGATGGAATGTACATGACGCAACTCGACTGCGTTGGCTATATTTCAAATAGAGTGCTTTCAGGGATACAAGATACCGAGGGAGTTACCGTATAAAAGTATCAGACTTGACTTCACGTCGAGCGAGTTTTGAGGCGGCAAGTAACAAAACGGCGTAGCCTATAAGCTCTAGACTTTCTTCATATAAGACATGATAGGGGATATTAATTTTCTCAAACATATCACCAACAATAAGAAACAAGCCTGCAAACAAGGTGGCAATACCCGAGCCATTCCGCAGAAAACAGCGCGATAAACTTAAGTAATAGCGGAATCTAAATAGAGCAGTTAGTAGCGTTAGTATAAGTCCGCTGCCCAGTAAAAAATTACGACCTTTACCAGAACCCACTAAAATTAGGATGTTCGGCACATCAAACTTTTCTACGTCTAATTCACGTAGAATAAAACCTAACGTTAGTAATGATAAAAAGACTGCAATCAATCGATCGTTTCGGACGGAATCAAACAGCGGAATAAGGAACAATAACAACGTAAGTGCAAGCGTTAGTGCCTGTGTATTTTCCAGTAGGTTGTTCTCACCATAGACAGTTGGATCTTCGAGTAACAAAACTGCGTAAAACGACCATACGATAATCGTTAGGATCAGTGCTTGAGTGACATTAGAAATTTTAATGATGGCAGCCATTAACAATCGTTTCCTCTCATCGAGCTTGCATTGTAGGACAAACTAGCTAAGGTTGGAAATCAAAAATTATGCGGCACAGCTAACCAATAAACTACCTACTTGAACCATTATTACTCAGTAACCGATGACATCCCGACTCAAGGGTCACTATTTGCTATCCATTTTATCTAGCAACAACGTTAAGATGCAGGCTAGATGGAATGCCCGAAGGGCCGTGAAGGTTCCCATTTTGAAAATAGGCAGGGTTTCTTGCTAACATCAACGGGTTACTACACTTTTTAAAACACAGCATAATAGGATTACACAATGGCTTTACCTCCAATACTTTCAGAGCGACTAAGATTACCCATTGTCGCCGCTCCTCTTTTTATTATATCTACACCGGACTTGGTTATTGCTCAATGCAAAGCTGGTATCGTAGGCTCGTTCCCAGCTCTAAACGCAAGACCTGCTGCGGAGCTAGATCGATGGTTAGAAAGAATAACTAATGAGTTAGCTGAATATGATGCGGCAAACCCAGATAAGCCCTCAGCACCCTTTGCTGTTAACCAAATAGTACATGGGTCAAATGACCGACTTCAACATGACGTGGAGATGTGTGTAAAGTGGAAGGTTCCCATTGTTATTACTTCCCTTGGCGCCAAAGAATTCGTCAATGAAGCAGTGCATTCCTATGGCGGTATTGTTTTGCATGACATTATTAATAATCGCTTCGCCAAGAAGGCTATTGCTAAAGGTGCGGATGGCCTCATTGCAGTTGCAGCGGGCGCCGGCGGACATGCTGGAACCCTATCCCCGTTTGCGTTAATCCAAGAAATCCGTGAGTGGTTTGATGGGCCATTATTACTTTCTGGCTCAATCTCCAACGGTGAAGCTGTGCTTGCTTCTCAAGCGATGGGTGCAGATCTTGCGTACATCGGATCATCATTCATTGCCACTCAAGAAGCCAATGCTGAACAGCCTTATAAGCAATCGTTGGTTGATAGCAATGCTGATGATATCGTATTGAGTAATTTGTTTACCGGTGTTCACGGAAATTATCTCAAGCCATCCATTATAGCGGCTGGTCTTGACCCAGAGAATCTGCCAGACGGTGATGTTTCTACAATGAGTTTTGGCTCTGGCGGAACTTCATCGGCAAAAGCATGGAAGGATATTTGGGGCTGCGGTCAGGGAATTGGAGCTATAAAAGCAGTTCTTACCACTCAAGACTTAGTCGATGAAATTGGAAGTCAGTATAAGTCAGCCAAAGAACGTCTGATGTCTGCGTAAAAAATCGGTCGTTAAAATTGAGGCATAAAAAGTACTTATGCCTCAATTGGCGGGCCCTCTTTTTTGAATAAAAAAATTTATATCCACCGACAAAAGCTCACAGCTGATGTAAGCGAGCATTTGTAGAATGTTGCTCTGCTGACGGTTCAAGCTAATAAACTTACTTAACCCGACTCACACCAAGACTTCTTACTGGCATCCTTGCGCTCGCTAAGGGCAAAAAAAAAGGCCAAATGATCACCATATTCGCGATCATTACGAAAAGGGGCCGAGCAGGATTTAATATCTGCCTTTACTTAACACCCTAAAAAATAATCTGATTAATACGTAAACTCTTGACATGATCCGTAGCCATTGCTACATTTCTAATCCGTAGCTTACACTACTTATTTGATGAGAAAATCGTATTTATGAATAAAAGCACCGTTCGGTCCTGCGTTTGTCTTGTCGCATTAGTCTGCGTATTTTCATCAACTTTAGCGTTGTCTGATGACAGAGAAAAGTTCAAGATTATCACTACGTTTACGGTCATTGCCGACATTGCTCGAAATGTTGCTGGTGATGCAGCCATCGTAGAATCTATCACCAAACCAGATGCAGAAATTCACAATTATCAAGCGACCCCAGGAGATATAAGACGTGCCCAAGGCGCCGATTTAATTATCTACAATGGACTTAACTTAGAACTTTGGTTTAAAAAGTTCTTCCGAAATTTACGAGATGTACCTTCAGTAGTTGTAACTGAGGGCATCGAACCTATGGGTATCTCTCAGGGACCCTATTCCGGAAAACCGAACCCTCATGCCTGGATGTCAGCGTCTAACGCTATTATCTATATAGATAACATTCGTCGTGCACTAGTGCATCATGACAGCAAAAATACTGCTATTTATAACGCTAATGCCGAACGTTACGGCGCCCAAGTGCTATCCGCCGTTGCACCTTTTAAAGCCAAACTAGAGGGATTGCCGGAAAGTAATCGTTGGCTTGTTACCAGCGAAGGAGCGTTTAGTTACTTGGCGCGAGATTACGGTTTAAAAGAGGCTTATTTGTGGCCTATAAATGCCGACGGGCAAGGTACGCCACAACAAGTTCGTCGGGTTATCGACCAAATTAATAAACACCAAATTAAGGCTATTTTTAGTGAGAGTACAGTGTCAGCAAAACCAGCGCAGCAGGTGGCTCGAGAAACAGGAGCAAACTATGCGGGAGTGCTGTATGTCGATTCATTGAGCTCAAAAGAGGGTAAAGTACCCACTTATATTGAGTTACTGAGCGTTACGTTGAATACTATAGCCGAGGGTTTAAGCCAGCAATGATTGGATTAGACGTCAAAAACATCACAGTAACCTATAAAAATGGTCACACAGCGATTCATGACACTTCCTTCAGTCTTCCTCAAGGAACTATCACTGCGCTGGTTGGCGTCAACGGCAGCGGCAAGTCGACGCTGTTTAAGTCCATTATGGGGTTCGTCTCATTAGCAGCTGGATCAGTCGAAATACTTGGAATGCCTGTCAAAAAAGCATTGAAAAGCAACCAGGTGGCTTATGTGCCCCAGAGTGAGGAGATCGACTGGAACTTTCCTGTATTGGTTAAAGATGTCGTAATGATGGGTCGTTACGGGCATATGAATATCTTCAGGCATGCTAAACAGAAAGACCATCAGATGGTTGAGATGGCTTTGTCACGCGTGGGCATGGAATCCTTTAGAGAGCGTCAAATTGGTGAACTATCAGGTGGACAAAAGAAACGCGTCTTTTTGGCCCGCGCATTAGCTCAAGAGAGCCAAATTGTTCTACTTGATGAGCCTTTTACTGGGGTCGATGTAAAAACAGAAGAACAAATTATGGCCCTACTCAGAGAGATGCGCTCTGAAGGAAAGGTTATTTTAGTATCCACTCACAACCTTGGTAGTGTCCCTGAATTTTGTGATCGCGCAGTATTAATAAACCGCACTATTCTCGCCTCGGGCACAACTAAAAGCGTATTTACGCAAGAAAACTTGCAGCTCGCCTTTGGCGGCGTTTTACGCCGTTTTGTTCTTACCGGCAAACAACTACATGATGATGATGACACGCGCCAAGTTACTGTTCTATCTGATGATGAACGTCCTGTTGTCCTTTACGGCGAGGACGCGCCTAATAATACCGAGAATCCCGAATAATGGATGCTCTCCTAGTCCCCTTTGAATACGGATACATGGTTAATGCCATATGCGTCAGTGCCCTGGTAGGGGGAGTCTGCGGCTTTTTGTCGGCCTACTTAATGCTCAAAGGCTGGTCGCTCATTGGAGATGCACTATCGCACTCTATCGTTCCTGGAGTAGCTGGTGCGTATATGCTAGGGCTGCCCTTTGCCCTGGGTGCGTTCTTTTCAGGTGGTTTAGCCGCCAGCACCATGTTGTTCTTAAGTCAGCGATCAAAACTTAAAGAAGACGCAATCATAGGTCTTATTTTCAGTTCTTTTTTTGGCCTCGGGCTGTTTATGATTTCGCTCTCCCCTGCGTCAGTTAATATTCAAACTATTGTACTAGGCAATATTTTGGCCATCACTCCCGCCGACACCCTTCAATTAGTGCTAATTGGTGGCATCTCATTGGTTATCTTATTGGTTAAATGGAAAGATCTGTTAGTGGTGTTTTTCGATGAAAATCACGCCCGAACAATTGGCTTGAACCCCACCCGACTAAAAATATTATTCTTTACGCTACTAAGCGCATGTACTGTGGCGGCGTTGCAGACAGTGGGGGCTTTTTTGGTCATTGCGATGGTGGTTACTCCAGGTGCAACAGCTTACCTTTTGAGCGATAGATTTGGCATTATTATATCGCTGAGTGTAGCAATCGGTGCTGGAACTTCGCTAATGGGCGCATACTTAAGCTTTTTTGTCGATGGTGCTACCGGAGGCATTATAGTAGTTCTACAAGCGAGTCTCTTTGTTGTCGCGTTTCTGTTTGCACCGAAACATGGCTATCTGGCTTCCCAGTTTAAAGCTAGGAAAGGTCTAAAGATTGGAGCGCATACCAATGGATAACCTTTTGGTATTACTCGAGCCTTTTACATTTACTTTTATGCAACAAGCATTTGCGATTGTTCTGTTAGTGGCAGTACCTACGGCTATCTTGTCTTGCTTTTTAGTACTAAAAGGCTGGTCATTAATGGGTGATGCTATATCGCACTCAGTTTTGCCAGGTGTTGTTCTGGCCTACATTCTTGCAATACCACTTGCTGTAGGCGCTTTTGCTGCCGGGATGGTCTGCGCAATAGCGACGGGCTTTATTACTGAAAATAGCCGTCTAAAAGAAGATACTGTGATGGGGGTAGTTTTTTCCAGTATGTTTGGTATCGGATTGGTCATGATGACAAAGATTGATTCCAATGTGCATTTAGATCATATTTTATTTGGTGATGTCTTAGGCATTAGTTGGCGTGATGTATTGGAATCTGGGATTATTACGCTAATGGTGGTTGCCTTTATCTTCGTCAAAGGAAAAGACTTACTTGTTTTTGTATTTGATAAGCAGCATGCGAAAGTCATTGGACTGCCCGTTACCCTACTACATTACGGGCTTCTGGCAATGTTGTCATTAACCATTGTTGGCGCCCTAAAAGCTGTCGGCATGATTTTAGTGATCGCAATGCTGATTGCACCTGGTGCTATTGCGCACTTACTCACAGCTAAATTTCAATCAATGATGATGACCTCAGTAGGTATTTCCCTGTGCTGTTCTTTTTTGGGGGTGTATTTGAGTTTCTTTATCGATAGCGCACCAGCTCCCACCATCATTATGCTAATGACTACCACGTTTATCGGCGTCTTTGTCTTCACCAGCTATAGAGCAAAGCAAACGTCTCAGAAAATGTTAGCCGTGGCGAACTAATTAAGCAGTAATGATCTACGCCGCCTCAGAGGACTCAGCTGCTTCAGTCGTGCTAGAAAACTCCATGTATTTGTCTTTCACTGAACCGTACCTCAGCTGTAAAAGATCTAAAAAGTAGCTTTGATGGAGCTTCCACGGCGCTATTGCTCCCTCTCGAGGAAACTTATCAATCGACCGCTTGATATAACCGGACTCTAATCCGATTGACATAACTCGATTAAAACTCATATTCCCAGTGCGCGGTGTACACTGTTGCTGGTGTGTTTTATCCATATGATTGATCAAGCGGCAGACATATTCACTAGTAAGATCACATTTTAGTGTCCAAGACGCATTGGTATAACCTGTGGCAACAAACAAATTTGGCACATCGCTTAGCATCATCCCTTTGTACTGAACAGTATCTGGAATATCGACTGACCTACCATCCACTACAATTTTCATACCACCCAACGCTAGTAATTCGAGACCGGTAGCTGTGACTACAATATCAGCGTCCAGTGTTTTACCTGATTTGAGTTGAATACCCTCCTCTGTGAAACTGGAAATATGATCAGTAACAATGGTCGAGGTTCCTTTTCGTAATGACCTAAAGAGATCTCCGTTTGGAACAAGGCAAAGACGCTGATCCCAGGGTTTATAGCTCGGGGAAAAATGCGTAGCTACGTCAAAGTCTTCCCCTAACCAACGTTGCGTCCACTTAAATAATTGCTCTCTAATATACTCAGGTCGGCGCTTGCTCATGCGGTACAAAATCATCTGCGACAAAACGTTCTTCCACCGCGTTAGACGGTAAGCTAACTGATCTGGTAAATAGCGTTCTAATTTAGCCGCGAAACTGTCCTTTGATGGGCGAGAAACTACATATGTCGGTGAGCGCTGGAGCATCGTTACATGGCCCGCAGTCTTTGCCATCGAAGGGACCAGCGTGATGGCTGTAGCACCGCTGCCAATCACAATGACTTTCTTACCCGCATAATCGATATTCTCTGGCCATTGCTGAGGATGAATAATCTGGCCTTTGAAAGAATTAATACCTACAAATTCAGGCGTATAACCCTGATCATAGCGATAATAACCAGTGCAACTATAGATAAAGTTACATGTGATTATGGTGTCTTTCTGTCCGCGCACTTTAAGCGTCAAACTCCAAGTAGCTGAGGCACTGTCCCAGGAGATAAGTTCTACTTTTTGGTTATAGCGAATGTGCTTCTCTATATCGTGTTGTTGCGCCGTTTCACGAATATAACTCAGGATTGCCGGCCCATCGGCAATGGCTTGCTCATGTTTCCAAGGTTTAAAGCTATACCCCAGAGTATGCATGTCCGAGTCTGAACGAACGCCGGGGTAGCGGAATAAATCCCATGTACCGCCTAAAGTGTCACGACCTTCAAGAATTGCATAGCTTTTATTTGGTGTATTTCGCGTCAGGTGGCATGCAGCGCCAATGCCTGATAATCCAGCGCCAATAATGACGACATCTACGTGATCAACTGACATAAAAAAGCCTTAATCTTTTGCTAAATGGAGAGTTTACGCGAACCTCAACCCAAAAGATGTCGCCTGTGTGATAAGTTTAGTGACTCGATAGCGTCACTCGATCAGAAAAACCATCCCTTAACCGCCTTATCTAATAATGGACGACACTTTTTCAATTGGCTATTGTATGCACCAGTCTGACCCTTGACGCTGGCAGCTATTTTGAGCAACTGTGGTTTCTTGGTGAAAGAGCCTCTTGAGTAGCCTCCCCAACCCTCGTGATAAGCAAGATACTGACGATAGGGATCAGACTTAGATATGCCAAGACGCCGGTGACTAGTATCGGCATACCAACCTATGAAATTAATAGCATCACCAAAATTATCTCGATCATGGCTCCAATTTCCTGTGGCTTTTCGATAGTCAGTCCAAGCTGCATCTTGAGCCTGAGCATACCCATAGGCGGACGACTTCCGAGGCAGCGGTATGAAAAGAAACGTGGGACGATCGGGGCGCACACTTGAGCGGAATGATGACTCCTGATTCATGATCGCCATCATGACGGAAATTGGCATATCCCAGCGCTTTTTAGCATCTCGAGCATCTTCGTACCAATCGGTCTCACCCCAGAAAATATTACATACATTACTGGTCTGCGAGGGCTGATACGTTTTACAGCCAGCAAGACTGGCCACTAATAAAATCACGAATAATCTAGCTACAAGTCTTGTCATAAGCCGTTTTAAAATCTCCGTTACATACCACACAACAATAGACCTAAGAATAGGGTTACCGCAAGACGCTCAACCAACAAAAAGCTACGCAGCTTTTTTGTAGTTTTGACCATGCTCCACCAACCAACCTTGTACCAGTTCAATAAAGGGCTCTACTGACTCATCAAAGCATGCATCCACTTCAAATCTTGGTAAAATACGCGTTGCACCGTTCTCTTCCAGTAACCGGTCGAAATCTTTTCCCGCTTGAGCAAACGCAGGATAACCGGTATCTCCAAGTGCACAAACAGCAAAACGCACCGAACTAAGATCTGGCTCCTGGGTTTCCAGCCAATTATACATTTCCTCTGCGTTGTAAGGAGCTTCGCCATTGCCATAGGTGCTGGTGACTATAATCACCAAACTCTCATCTACAAGTTTAGTGGATTGGTAATCATCAAAGTCGCCGACCTCACATCGATAGTCTTGGCTTTGTACCGCGGTTCCTAAGTCAAAGGCAAACTCCTCAGCCGTGCCAGTTTCGGAGCCAAACAAAATGGTGATCTTACTAGGTGATGCTGTAATTGTTTCCAGCGAGTGGCTTTGGTCAATACTCATTTACAAGTCCTTAGTACTTTTTGATATCTATGAATAGTTCTTACTGATTAGCCCGGCACTTTGGATTTATTCAGTTCCTGGCCACGCACTAAAAAAGCTCTCAGCCAAAATCGGTTTGAGTGGACGATCTCCTTTACTCGGAGTACCCACATAGAGATAGCCAACAATGTCTTCATCTTTCAATACGCCAAGACCGTCTTTAACGATTACGGAAGACGCATAGGGACCGGTGCGCCAAACCGAACCAAATCCACTGGCATAAACTGCCATACCCATATTGTGAAGCACTCCGGCCGCAGCTACAGCCTGCTCAATCTTTGGCACACGCTCATTATTGTTATAACTAGCTACTCCAACTACGATCAGCGGTGCTCTAAATGCCTTGTTAACCGCACTTTCTAACTTAGTTGCATCTACTTCAGGATCCTTCGACTGGAGATCTTTTGCAAATAAATCACCAAGCAGTTGTCGATCTGTTCCGGCAATAGTTAGGAAACGCCATGGGCGCAAATGCATATGATCTGGCGCTCGCAGTGACGCATTGTAAATGGTCTGCATTAACGCCTCATCAGGGGCTGGGTCCTCAAGACGAGGATGAGATCGACGCTGCCCCATTAATGCAACAAACTGCTCGCCAGACTGCTTATTAAATTCCACTTAGAAAACCTCTAACTGAACGTGATTTTGAAGTAATAATGCTCCGAAGATCGGAAGTTTAATCGTAATCTAGGCAAAAATCCAAGGGCTCCGATGAAAATATCAGCGGTGATTACAATAAATGCATAATATCACACTAGGCACTTAATAAAAATGATAACCATTCGCGTTTGAGCGCATAAGCCGATCCGAATTGGCTCATAAGTGTTGCTTATTTAGACGCGCTAATATTGACCTTTGCGCGTCATAGACGCATTATAAAAAAGAGGAAAAAGTCCAGATTAACGCTAAACATTTTCATAAAATATAGCTAAGCGGCGTGCAATTTTAACCTACTCTGGACATTTCAGATGGCAATTTCTACATCAGATAATGAAAACTTCATCTTTACTGGATCTTGTTATGCGACGACCGGTGTAGTGGCCGCAGTTACCAGCTTCTTAGCAGATAGAGACTGTTATATTTGCGCTCTTGAACAGTTTGATGATCAGTCAACTAACAAATTTTTTATGCGGGCAGTATTTCGCCGTCAAAAAAACTCTCCTAATATTAGCGGCATTACTGAATCCTTCGAAACAATAGCCAAAAATTTTGATATGAAGTGGGATTTTCATAGCCCATCAGTACCGGTCAAAACACTTATTTTGGTGTCCAAATACGACCACTGCTTAGATGATTTGCTGTACCGCCAGCGCAAAGGTGAAATAAATATGGAGATCACTGCGGTGATTTCGAATCATCAAGATTTACGCCCCATGGTAGAACGAGAAGGTATCCGTTTCATTCATCTTCCAGTCACAGCCGCTACTAAATATCAGCAAGAACAGCGCCTGCTGGAGATAGTTGAAGAGACTGCATCGGAGTTAGTTGTATTGGCTCGTTATATGCAAATATTGTCAAATGAGCTTACTGAGAAATTATTAGGCCGATGTATCAATATTCACCATTCTTTCTTACCCGGGTTTAAAGGCGCAAAACCATATCACCAGGCATATGCACGTGGCGTAAAAGTTATTGGCGCAACTGCGCACTATGTGACCTCTGATCTCGACGAGGGGCCGATCATTGAACAAATGCTCTCACGTGTTGATCATAATTGCGGCCCTGGCGATCTGGTTCGCGTGGGTCGCGACAATGAGAGCTTAGCGCTAGCCAAAGCGGTCAAGTACCACATTCAACGACGAGTATTTCTCGACGGTAACAAAACTGTTGTATTTTTAGGTAGTTAAACTATTAACCCGTCTTTTTAAAAGAGAGAGATTAAGCAAATGCCCTTTGGATTACTAAAATACGGTCTCAGTAATAATTATCCAGCCAAGCACCACTTCACTCCCTCAAAAGAGCTCAAAAAACACTACGACGTTGTTATTATCGGCGGCGGCGGCCACGGCGCTGCGATTGCTTATAATCTAGCCAAATACCATGGCATCACTAATGTCGCCATTCTGGAAAAGAGCTACCTTGGCGGAGGTAATACCGCGCGTAATACTGCCGTTATCAGATCTAACTACCTGACCGAAGCAGGCGTCAATTTTTACAGTGAATCAGTCAAACTGTTTAACAATCTCAGTAACGAGTTTAATTACAACGTAATGATGGAAAATCGTGGCCAGCTGACTTTAGCTCACAGCGATGCAGCCATCCGCAGTTTCAGATGGCGTGCTGAGGTTAACCAGCATATGGGGGTTCGTTCAGAGTTAGTCGACCGCCAAACAATTGCCGAGTTAGTGCCCAACCTTAATATGTCTGAAGATAGTCGCTTCCCTATTATGGCAGGGCTCTGGCATGCAGATGGTGCTACAGCACGTCATGACGCTGTAGCTTGGGGCTACGCAAAAGGAGCCTGTGATCGCGGTGTTGAGTTACACCAATTAACTGAAGTTGAAGATATCGAAATAACCAACGGCCGCGTTACTGCGGTAAAAACCAATCGTGGTCGTGTCGAGTGCGGCTCAGTTGTACAAGCGGTCGCCGGAGCGAGCTCAATAGTCGCCAAAAAAGCAGGTATACCCTTGCCAATCCATTGTTATCCACTGCAAGCGATGGTCACACAACCGTACAAACCGATTCTCACTCCACACGTAAGTTCGCCCCAAGTCCATGTTTATGTGCATCAAACGTCTCGGGGTGAATTTGTTATTGGTGGCGGCTCTGATCCTTACCCGCTTTACAACACCCGCGCTACGCTTGACCAACGAGAATCATTATCAGCGGCGGCGTTGGAACTTTTCCCATTCCTATCGCAAGCTAGACTTTTACGCCAGTGGGCTGGAACGACTGATATGACTCCTGACTACAGCCCAATTATGGGGCTTAGCCCAGTAGAGAACTATTATCTTGATGCGGGTTGGGGGACGTGGGGTTTTAAAGCAACGCCAATCTGTGGTGTCACTATGGCTGAATTGGTTGCTACTAAAAAAGTACCTGATTTAATCAAACCGTTTGAACTCGAGCGGTTTTACCGTTTTGAACAAATTAATGAAGCCGGCGCTACTGCCGCCAGCCACTAGAGGATAAACCATGAAACTACTGACCTGCCCTCTTAATGGCAAGCGCAACATATCAGAATTTACTTATGGTGGTGAGTATCACGTGATGCCTGATCATCGCACGAGCTCAGCTCGAGATTGGGCAGAACACGTTTTTTTTCATGACAATATCGCAGGAATAGTGACCGAATGGTGGTGCCATACAGCCAGCTCTTTCTGGTTTTTAGCCGAACGAAATACCATAACCGACGAGGTCATTCGGACGTTTAAGGCTGATGAAATTTATCAGCAACGAATTGATTTTACTGCCATAGCGACGGAGACTCCGTCATGAAGTCACGCCTACCTGCGCCTTATGGAACCTTAATTAACCGTGATGTTGCGGTAAAGTTTAAGTTCGAAAACAAAACTATCAATGGCTTTGACGGGGATACCATCGCTAGCGCTTTATTGGCTAACAAACAGTGGCTATTGAGTCGGTCATTCAAATATCACCGCCCTCGCGGCGCCTTAACCATGGCTGGGCAAGATGCCAATACCATGGTGCAACTACCCTCCAACCCCAATGCCCTAGCTGATAAAGAAGTTATTAAAGAAGGCATGCTGGTTAGTGCACAAAATTATACGGGTAGCTTAGAGAAAGATTCCGGGGCATTACTCGGTCTTTTCTCACGTTTTTTACCCGTTGGCTTTTATTACAAAGCGTTCTTTAAACCTCGTGGAATGTGGGAGAAATGGGCGCCTCTCATTCGTAAAAAAGCTGGCCTAGGAATTATCGATCAACAGCTGAAATCACCCTATTATGATAAGCAATACAAGTTTTATGATGTCGTGATTGTTGGTGGTGGACCAGCGGGCATGCAGGCTGCAATTGATGTCGCTGTGCATGACTGTGAAGTCCTTATAGTCGATGAAAATCCAATACTTGGAGGTTCACTAAACTACACTCGCCTGGATGCTGAGGGAATTCGAGCAAAATCGCTGCGGACCAAATTGGTCGCCTCAATAGAAGCAAATAGTAATATTACGGTAATGACCAACGCGGTATGTAACGGTTGGTTTGCAGATAACTGGTTACCCATTATTTGTGGTAATCGCCTTTATAAAGTAAGAGCGATACAAACTATTCTCTGCACCGGCGCGATTGAGCAGCCTGCACTTTTTCATAATAATGATTTGCCCGGTGTAGTAATGAGTAGCGCAGCACAGCGACTGATTCATCTCTATGGGATAAAACCAGGTTCCGCTGCCGTTATTCTTACCGGTAATAATGATGGCTATGGCACAGCGCTTGACCTATATGATGCCGGAGTAATGATCAAAGCAATTGTAGATCTTCGAGAAAATCCTGACTACGACGAGATTGCAAGAGCTGCTGTTGCCAGAGGGATTACTGTTAAAACTGGGTGTGCGGTGTATGCCGCGCACAACCGTAAAGCAACTCATATTACTAGCGTCGATGTACGCAAAATCGTTAGCCAGGGAGTTTGTGCTAATGATGGAGAAATCATTGATTGTGACTTACTTTGCATGTCAGTGGGCTACACTCCCGCTTATCAGCTAGCCTGCCAAGCGGGCGGCCAATTGAGCTATGATGATCAGTCAGCAATGTTCACACTCAGTAGCTGTCCAGATACGCTTCACCTTGCCGGCTCAGTAAATAGTCTCTGGCAAATTGATGATGTATTAGCAGAAGCTACCAGAGCAGCAGCAATGGCCAGTAATGCTCTTGGCCTTAGCGATTTGGCAATAGGCGACGCCATTCCTAAAGGAAATATTAGTCCTAATCATCCATGGCCAATATTTCCGCATCCAAAAGGGAAGGAATTTGTCGATTATGATGAAGATCTCACTATTGCTGATATCATTAACGCTACCGCTGATGGCTATGAGCATATACAGCTAGTAAAGCGCTATTCTACCTGCGGTATGGGGCCTTCTCAGGGTCGCCACTCAGCCTTAGCCGCCGCACGAATCGTTGCCGCGGCCACTCATAGAACAGTGGCGCAAACTGGTGTAACAACCGCACGACCGCCGTTTTCAGCGGAGCAATTGGGGCACAGTGCAGGGCGCAGTTTTTATCCTGCTCGGCGCAGTAACATGCATTATCGACACATAGAAGCTGGCGCTGAAATGCTTCAAGCCGGTGCCTGGTTCCGTCCTGCATTTTATCAACAAGGTAATATTACACGACAGGACTGCATTAATGCTGAAGTCAGTAACGTACGTAATAACGTTGGCTTAGTTGATGTTTCCACGCTGGGTGGACTTGAGGTGCGCGGACCAGATGCAGGCGAGTTTTTAAACCGTTTCTATACCTTTGGATTTGTAAAGCAACCGGTGGGACGAGCGCGCTATGCGTTACTTACCAACGAGGCCGGTGTTGTTATTGATGATGGCGTTGCCTGCCGCTTTGGTGACAACCATTATTACGTCACTGCCACCACAGGTGGCGTGGATCGTGTTTATCAAAACATGCTGAAATGGAATGCTCAATGGCGCTTAGACGTCGATATAGCTAATGTCACATCCGCCTATTGCGGCGTCAATATAGCCGGCCCAAATGCTCGGCGAGTATTGGAAAAAGTATGCACTAACATTGACTTATCATCGGTAGCCTTTCCCTATATGGGTGTGCGCAGTGGTTCGGTTGATGGCATTCCTGCTCGACTTATTCGAGTGGGCTTCGTCGGTGAACTTGGCTATGAGATTCATGTCCCTCAACAATATGGTGAAGCGCTCTGGGATACACTAATGAAAGCTGGCAACGACCATGCAATTAGACCATTTGGCATCGAAGCACAAAGAGTACTGCGCTTAGAAAAAGGCCATATTATTATTGGCCAAGATACTGATGCAATGTCTAATCCCAACGAAGTCCAAATGAGTTGGGCGGTGTCCAGGAAAAAACCGTTTTTTGTTGGTGGTCGAACACTAAGTGAGCTAGAAAAGAAACCTAGCCTGAGAGGTTTGGTAGGCTTTGTTGTCAATGATACCGATTCGCCAATACCCCAAGAGAGCCATTTAATTCTAGATGGCGATCAAATGACAGGCCGAGTTACATCCTGTAGCTATTCTCCAACACTAGAAAAAGTAATTGGTCTTGCCTATGTATCACCCAGTAGTTCGGCTAATGGCAGTGCGATTGTAATTAAGTCCAGCAATGGGGTTCTTGTTGGTGCAACCGTTGTTGGACTACCCTTCTATGACCCAAACACTGCGCGTCAGGAGCTTTGATATGATCATTTTAGACCCTACTACTGTGCCAAAACGCAGCCAACTCAACAAACGCCATATTGCTAGTCATGCTCTTTTTAAGGAATTTGGTGACACCCTTTTAGTGAGCCACTATGGAGATAACGAAAGCATAAAAGAAGAGCATAAGCAGAGTCAGACACTATCTGTTTGCGATCTTTCGATGTTACCTCGTACTGGATTTAAGGGCCAAGGCGCACCATCCTGGATAGAGGCACAAAATTTAATACTCCCGGCACAAGCAAACACTGCTGTGCAGCAGTCTAGTGGTTCGTTAGTGGCTAAGTTGTCAGATCAAGAAATCTTAGTTCTGAGCGATATTTTCGGTCAAAGTAAAGATGTATTACATCTCTCTGAAAAAGCAGAAATAGACCATAATAATCATGATAAGCAGGTCTATAGCCTCCCCCGTGGTGATAGTCATTGCTGGCTGGCAGTTACTGGCACTTTAGCAGCTGAGATGTTCTCTAAGATTTGTGGTGTCGATTTGCGCACCCATAAGTTTGCCAGTGGCGATATCGCTCAGACATCCGTTGCTAAAACTAATGCCGTAGTGATTCGCCATGATCTGGGAAGTACGCCTGTATTCTATATTTTAAGTGACATTAGCGGTGTCGAGTTTCTTTGGGATTGCCTGCTCGACGCAATGACTGAATATAACGGCTATCCTGTTGGAGTCAGCGCGTTGCAAAGACTTATAAACGAACGTTAAGCGAAGTATCCCTTATTGATAAAGAATATAAAGCCTCACTTTTCTTAAATCACTTTTAAGCTACACTACGGCCATGAAAAATAATAACAACATAGAAATTAGTGCTCTACGCGTTTTCTCGGCAGTCAGCGACGCTGATAGTTTGACCCAAGCAGCAGAACGCTTGGGTATCACTCAGTCCGCTGTATCCCAAACTATTAAACAACTCGAACTCCAGACTGAAACACAACTAGTGCTTACTAGATCTAGACCGATAAAATTAACGCCCAGCGGTCAGGTACTCAAAGGCTACGCAGACAACCTAATTAATGATACTACACGCATGTTAGTCGATGTGCGAGAAGCCTCCGCTGTAGGAAATCTTCCCTTAAAAATTGGAATGATTGATTCATTTTGTGATATTGCCGGCCTTCAGTTCATTCAAAAAGTAAAACCGTTTACCAGCCAATTGGCTTTACGAACTGGATTAGTATCACCGTTAACGCAGGCTCTACTAGCCCGTGACCTAGATCTTTTAATTACCAGTGACCCGATAGATGAACATCCGGAGCTGCAGCGACTTGCCCTGCTAAGAGACCCAATTGTGATGATCGTACCTAACAAGTACGCTAGTGGCGGCAATGTAACACCGGCATGGTTGGCCGAGAATGTTCCGTTTGTGCACTATAACCGACAGTCTAGACTCGGTGGTCTTACAGATCTTATTGCTCGTCGATTAAATATAGAGCTCAACGCTAGCTATGAGTTAGACAGTACACAAACACTTCTGCGGTTTGTGCAATCAGGACAAGGCTGGGCATTTACATCAGCGCTATGCTTGGTTCGATACCCAGAATTACTTGAAGGGACTCAGGTAATATCACTCACCAAAGGCGCCAATGCGCGCTATCTGTCGCTGGTGTGCCGCAACAACGAACTCGGCGATTGGCCAGCCAAAATTGCTGATATCTGTCGCTCTATTTATGCAGATGATGTCGTTGGCCAAATGGTTGCCATTGCTCCTTGGCTAGACCAGCAAGCCTTCCCTATCAATGAAATGCCGGCCATTTAAGACGCCCATGGATAGCTCAACGATAGACTCATTCCGTAAAGCTCTTTTAGATCTCAAAGCACAACTTGAAGAACTCGAGTTCATCTCAAAAGATGCTATAAAACCTGTGGTACTAGATCAGTCTGCAGTTGGACGACTCTCTCGCATGGACGCTATGCAAGGTGCAGAAATGGCTCAAGAAGCATCCCGCCGGCGTAAATTACAGTTAGGTAGAATCCCCTCAGCATTGGCTAGAATTGAATCCGGTGACTTTGGTCGTTGCTTAGAATGTGATGAGCTAATCGTCATCGGCAGACTGCGTATTGACCCGACATACAGCTGCTGTGTCAAATGCGCGACTGAATCCATCTGACATAAAAATCTTTTTACCTTCATCAAACAAGCCTAAACAATATGATTCGTATCGTTTTTGGTATAAAATATGGCAGGGAAACTGCGCGCAAGTTGTCGCGTCTCAAAGGGATTACGCCCGGTAGGCACGTCACTAGACATTGAAATATTGAGGTTATTATGTCATCGAAAATAGTTCTGCCACGTATTTTACAAATCGGTGCAGGAGCCAGCAAAGAAGTCGGCACCATACTAAAGAGTATGAATCTGTATCGACCGCTAATTGTCACTGATAAAATAATGGTTCAGCTGGGCTATATCGAACGTATTATTCAATGCATGACTGATGAGGCCATAAGTGTAGATATCTTTGATGATACTGTGCCTGAGCCAACAGTTAGCTCAATTCAAGCGGGCGTCGAGAAGGTTCGTGGTGGCAATTATGATTGTATTATTGCTCTTGGTGGTGGCAGCCCAATAGATAGTGCCAAGGCTATTGCCGTATTGGGGAAATATGGTGGTCAGATGCGAGATTACAAGTTCCCACGTATTGTTGATGAACCCGGTTTACCGATTATTGCCATCCCCACTACCGCAGGAACCGGCTCTGAAGTAACCAAAGTCACCGTCATCACTGATGAAACTACTGATGAAAAGATGATGTGCATGGGTATTGGTTTTATGCCTATTGTGGCGCTGGTAGACTACGAGCTTTCACTGAGTGTGCCAGCGCGCACAACAGCAGACACAGGAATTGATGCCCTGACTCATGCTATTGAGGCCTATGTTAGTAAAAAGGCTAGTGTCTATACGGACACCCAGGCGATTGCTGCAATGAAGCTACTTGGGCCAAATCTTAGAAAGGTATATCACGATGGGAGCGATAAACAGGCACGCGAAAAAATGATGCTTGGGTCGACCTTGGCCGGTGCCGCATTTTCTAATGCATCTGTAGCACTAGTGCATGGGATGAGCAGACCCATAGGTGCGTCCTATCATGTCCCTCATGGTCTTTCTAACGCAATGCTATTACCGACGGTAACCGAGTACTCAATCCCCGCAGCAGAAGAGCGCTATGCCGACTGTGCGCGTGCGATTGGGGTTTCCGATCAGAACGATAGCACTGAAATAGCGACGACTAAGTTAATGAATGAGCTACGTGCGCTTAACGAAGAGCTGCAAGTTCCCTCCCCAGAGGACTTTGGTATAGAGCGAGAGCATTTCTTTGGTAATCTTCAAACCATGGCTGATCAAGCAATGGCATCAGGTTCTCCGGCAAATAATCCAAAAGTCCCCGATGCTGATGACATTATTAAGTTGTACAAAAAACTTTGGTAACTCAACATCTTTATTATTAATAATTTAATTATTCTTGACCAAGAGGAAAGACATTATGATCACTGTAGGACACCTAATTAATGGCCAGACTAGCCCTGATGGCGGCCGTACTCAAGACGTTTATAACCCATCAACTGGCGAGGTCAGCAAGCAAGTTGCACTAGCATCTAAAGCTACGGTTGAGCAAGCAATTGCTGCGGCTGAGGCAGCCTACCCTGCTTGGCGTAATACGCCAGCTATTAAGCGCGCACGAGTGATGTTTAAGTTTAAAGATTTACTCGAGCAAAATGCGGACAAGATCTGTGCATTGATTGGTGAGGAGCACGGAAAGATTTCCCATGATGCCGCCGGTGAATTACAACGTGGCATCGAAAATGTGGAATATGCCTGTTGTGCCCCAGAGCTACTTAAAGGTGAACATAGTAAGAATGTAGCCCCAAATATTGACTCCTGGAGTGAGTTCCAGCCTTTGGGTGTCGTTGCTGGAATTACTCCGTTTAATTTCCCAGCGATGGTACCACTGTGGATGTATCCCATGGCCATCGTCTGTGGAAACTGCTTTATTCTCAAGCCTTCGGAGCGTGATCCAAGTTCAACATTATTTATTGCAGAGCTTCTTAAAGAAGCTGGCTTGCCTGACGGTGTTATGAGCGTAATTAACGGCGATAAAGAGGCGGTAGATACACTTTTGACAGATGAGCGTGTCAAAGCTGTGAGCTTTGTGGGTTCCACACCTATTGCTGAATATATCTACAGTACGGCCAGCGCACATGGCAAACGCTGCCAAGCACTAGGTGGAGCAAAAAATCACGCTATCATTATGCCTGATGCTGATATGGACAATGCCGTTGCCCAATTATTGGGCGCCGCTTTTGGTTCGTCTGGCGAACGCTGCATGGCTCTATCAGTCGCTGTCGCCGTGGGTGATGCCGCTGCCGATCAATTGGTCAGTAAAATGAGTGCAGCGATGAAAGGTCTTAAAATTGGACCCTGCCACGATGCTAATAACGATTTTGGTCCTGTGATTACTCGCCAACACCAGCAAAAGGTATTTGGTTACATAGACAGTGCGGAGCAAGACGGCGCTGAGATTGTCGTTGATGGCCGTAACCCAACCGTTGTTGGCCATGAGGATGGTTTTTATGTTGGGGGCACACTGATCGATAGGGTCACACCACAGATGGAAAGCTATAATGCTGAAATTTTTGGCCCAGTACTGCAAGTTGTCAGGGTAGATACTATGCAGCAAGCCATGGATCTAATTGATGCGCATGAGTATGGTAACGGAACCTGCATATTTACACGCGACGGTGAAGCTGCACGCTACTTCTCAGATCATATTCAAGTAGGCATGGTTGGTATTAACATTCCATTACCCGTTCCTGTTGCATATCATAGCTTTGGTGGTTGGAAACGTTCTTTATTTGGTGATTTACATGCTTATGGCCCAGATGGTGTGCGCTTCTATACTAAGCGTAAAACAATTACTCAGCGCTGGCCATCAGCAGGTGTTCGCGAAGGAGCTCAATTCTCTATGCCTACCATGAGCTAATGTGGAAAATCCAATGACCACCAATGGCAAAGAGAGAGGATCAGCAATTGCTAGAGCACTGGCAATTATTGAAGCTGTATCCAAGGCTGAGCGGCCGCTGTCGCCAGCCGATCTTTGCTACCAGTTAGATATTCCTAAACCAAGTGTTCACCGGTTGATTAGCCAATTGGAAGGCGACGGTTATTTACAAACATCGATGCGCGGCCTGATAGTGCCAGGTGATCGACTACACGGCATGGCTCTGGGTATTCTTTATAGCAGCCGCTTCAAAGCTCTGAGGCAAGCGATATTACAAAAGTTAACTGATGAGATTGGCGAGACCTGTGGTATCGCCATTCCCAACGGTACAGAAATGATCTACTACGATCGAGTACAGACTGACTGGCCCTTGCAGATCCATTTACAGGTAGGCAGCCACACTCCGAGTTGGTGCACGGCCAGTGGTAAGTTGTATCTCAGTAGCATCACCAAAGATAGACGGCTACGTCTGATCAACAAACTGCCGCTCAAACAGTACACGCGTAATACTATTACCGATGCGAATATCCTAGAAGAAGAATTACAAGGTATTAAAAAAATCGGCATAGGGACCGACAATGAAGAGTTCGTTGATGGGATGGTTGCCTGTGCAGTGCCGGTATATGACGCTAAAGGCAGATTATTTGCATGCCTGTTCACGCATGCACCAGTAATACGGAAAAGTCTTCATGAACTACTGCATTATGTGCCTACACTTGCCAAAGCAGCTAAAGACTTAGGTCGTCTAATTGATGAAGCTGACGGGGATAGTAAAAACTCTGACTAGCGGGTTTGGATTAACCCAATAGAGCTAATCACCTGCACCTGCACGCGAGTCATCAGTAGATTCAACCAGTACTCTGGCCACTAGCGTATCTAGCGTTTTCCAAAGAGTCTCATCTATTTCTATGCCATCTTCCACTGAATTTCTGTAACTATTTGCCATTTCTGACTCTGAAAAGGTATCAACAAGGGTTCCAAACTCTAGCTCCGTCACATATTGCTCTTCAATAGCATCTAAATTTTTCCCACAAAAAATTCGTAACGATTGTAGGTCAACAACCTCTAGCATAGTAAAAGTCTGATACTCAGGAAGATGTGCACCTGGTTTCACAGATACTTTGACGCAGTAATCAAGCTGCCGCCAATATGCAATGAATGCCAGATTACGCTGCGCCGCTTTAATCAGTCTCTGCACGATGAATGTTCGGTTATAGCAATTGATCAACTCTAGTCCGGCACAGGAACCTTTCATCACCTTCGATCGGATTAGATCAACAGCTTCGCTACCGCACAATAAAACAGAGGTACCTTTCCCATCAAGTACAAAGTTATGGGTATCTTCTTGCATAAGATCTGCGTGAACAGGCGCAGTGGTATTGAGGTAAGTTAAGACTGCTAGCAATCGGTCAAAGCCATAAAAACCATGTGTCTCTAACCAAACCACCATATCCGCGGCGTCGTAGTAATCACCGGGCTGAAATCCCAGAGCCTCAAAGGCCTTCTTTAAAGAAGCCAGTAATTCATTCTTAGAGACTTTCATACTGCTTACTCAGAGATCGTAGTAGGTTTGACGGGAAACTGCCAGTCATCAGCAAAGACCTTGCCAAAATCACTAATCAAAGGAGCGCCCTGAAACATCGTATTACGCACCCACAGGCGAGAGCGTGGATCAAATTTACTGACCCCAAAAAATGATAACTTGCAACGCAGTAAATGAATAGGTAGTACATCTGAATGCACAAGATTTTCACGAATATCGCCATACTGGCTCTGAGCCATTGTTTGAATCCGAGCGACGATCCCACTAAAAGTAGGGTTCTGGACTACAAAATGGGCCACATCCTGATTAGGGAAAGTCTGATTGTAGCCATACATTCGATCGTAACATTCGCGTACACGACGACCTATCCCCAGCGGCATCTCTTTTTCCATCCCCATATCAATATTAGTCTGACCAAGACGTGGCTCCATTTTTTCTTGAGAGCGGTACCAAAATGCACCCATAGACTCGTACTGACTAAAATCGATAGCTAACGCCCAATCATACTTCTGTTCGATAACCTCTAACATCTCAGTAACCGACATTTCAGGCGTTACTTGATAAGATTCCTCTACCCACATATGTTCTTCGAAGCCGTCAACTAGGTCAGGGTAAAGCTCAATCAAAAGTGTATTGATAACTTCCTGCGTCTCTGTAAGCCAGTTTTCCTCTGCATAATGAGTCAGAGATGACCACACATAGTGATTTTTTACTAACACTGCGCTCTGCTCATGTAACCATGTATGCAGTAACTGTAGTTCTTCAGCTACCTGAATATTCGCTTTACTTTGTCGCTCATCAGCGGTGACAATTTCACTTAGATGTTGAATAACACGCTGAACAGATATGTCAAAACGCGAGAGCGTGTCTTGATCAATACCTGATTCACTCTCAGCAACGACGGTGGCTAACGCGGTTTCTCGCATCTCAATCCATTGATTAATCAATAGCGGATGATTAATCAAAAACGGTGCCATACCCAAACCGGTAGAGTTGCCAATACCTATATAGCGCTTAATATCCTCATGCAATGCCACTGCCTGTGTTGGCGCACGCTGCGAGGCTAAATAGTCGGCTTGCTGGGTACTGAAGTGGCGAAGCATGTAACAGGTAAACATCTCAGCGGCAAAGGGGCGAGCGAAATCTCGATGTTTTGTCCAGACCTTTTCCCAATCTGCCATACCCAACTTACCACTTCCATAAGCTGCGGTGGTCCGATAGAGATAGCCGACATCAGCAATCATATCTATGTTTGGCTGAGACCCTTGGGCCAACTCGTTAACCACATACTCAAAGAGTCGTGCACTACGATTGGCACGGGATAAAACCAGCACTCTTGAATCTACTCGGCCAGCTTCCTGCTTAGGTACATTGTTACGTAAAAAGTCTAGTTGCTTTGTATCGACTGTCCCCTCACAAAGAGCCATCGTTAGATCCCACTGATCAGCAATAACTCGATCATTGCGACGTTCAGGATCCAAATAATGAGAGAACAAGACATAACTGAAGGTGCCGTACTTAGCCTCAATCTGATAGACCACAGTGCCATACCCATGCTCGTCGAGATCAAACACTGGGCTACTGATTTGCCAGTTTTCTGCCACCATTCGGCGCACTAATGTACGCATAAAACTGAGTCGAGATTGATGCAAACTCCCGAGTCGACTCAACTGCATAACTTTATTGGCAGGACGCATTGGCAATGCTTTTGCATTGCTATGGTTACCAGCCTGTTGAAATGAGTTATGCATGACCTTTGGGTTACTCTATTAATCTATAAACAGAAATTAAATTAGCATTCTAACGGCGCTCTTACGCGTGAAAACCGGCCGAAGATCATCGCTAAAGTAAAAGATATTTACCCTGAATGCGATCAGGAGTCTATCAAATTTCCGGGGAATGATTTTTCAAAAAACGACAACCAGTTTTCACCCATCACCTTTGCGATATCATCATCGCTAAAACCTTGATTGGACAGCCCTCTGGCAATGGTATGTAAATCCTTTGAGCCTGTGAACCATGAAGGTTGTTTTGGCCACGATGGTTTTTCTGCAGAGCCTTCGCCATGATCAACACCGGTCGTCCAGCGGCCACTTCGCATCCACTCCAACACGGTATAATCCCAATTCAAACACAGGTCTGAGCCAATACCAATACGATCGATACCAATCATCTCAGCTGTTTGAGCTATCATTTGACAGAATTCTTCCAAGGTACAGTCAGAGCCATTTTTTAAATGAAATGGGTACATACTGAAACCAAGCATCCCCTCAGATTCACCAATAGCCCGAATGACTGTTTCTGACTTATTGCGCAATGCTTGATGAAAAAAAGTAGGATTGGCATGTGTAATGGCAATGGGACGTTCTGATATCTCAATCGCTTCTAAGGTCGATTTCTCGGCACTATGAGACATATCAATGACCATACCAACCCGATTCATCTCTTTTATTACCTGTCTGCCAAATCGAGTAATACCGCCGTCTTGCTCCTCATAACAACCGGTCGCAAGAAAACTCTGATTGTTATAGGTCAGCTGCATAATTCGTACACCCAACTGATGCAGTATCTCAACCATCTTGACATCATCTTCAATTGGCGAGCAGTTTTGAAAGCCAAATATAATCCCGACCTTCCCTACTCGTTTCGCTTCCAGAATATCGGTAGCTTGCCTAACCGGCATAATTAGATCGGCATGATTAATAAAATGTCTGTTCCATGTGCCAATGTTTTCTAAGGTCTCGCGGATATTTTCCCAATAGGCAATTGTTACATGAATCGTATGAACACCACTTTTTTGGGCTTCTTCGAACAGTTCGCGGTTCCAGTTAACATACTGAAGTCCGTCAATCATGAGCATATCGTTACGCATTCAAAACTCCCTTTCCATTCCCTTAGATGATATTAGTAAGGTTTGCTGTAATTAGTCTTTATGATCGTGTAAAAATCTCGGGCGTATTGTCCCTGTTCTCTTGGGCCGTAGCTTGAGGCTTTACGGCCACCAAAAGGTACGTGATAGTCAGTCCCTGCAGTAGGCAGATTCACCATCACACATCCAGACTTAGAGTGGCGTTTAAAATGGCCCGCATACTTTAACGATGTAGTGATAATACCGGAGGTCAATCCAAAGTCAGAATCGTTTGACGCCGCTAGCGCTTCATCATAACTCTCTACTTTAATGACACATGCTATGGGACCGAAGACTTCTTCACGATTAATCTGCATTTGATTAGTCGTGTTTATGAACAATGCCGGCGACATGAAGTATCCCTCAGTATCAAGGGATAAACGCTCACCCCCTTGAACTAATTGCGCACCCTCTTGCTTAGCAATCTCCATATACTTTAGATTTTGCTTGAGTTGCCGCTCATCCACTACAGCACCAATGTGAACACCGGGAGTCATTGAATTACCCACCACCAATTTATTCATGGCATCTGTCATTTTAGCGACGAATTCATCATGGATACCTGACTCAACAATAAGTCGAGACGATGCAGTACATTTTTGTCCGGTGCCAAAGTACGCTCCAGAGATAGCACATTGAATCGCCGTATCCATATCGGCATCATTTAAAACTACCAACGCATTCTTACTACCCATTTCAAGCTGCACACGAGCCATGTTGTCAATGGCATTGCGCGCAATATGACGACCCACCGCTACGGATCCTGTGAAGGTTACCGCCTGTATGTCTGCTGAGGTACAAAGTGTTTCTCCTACTTCACGTCCAGATCCCATAACGAGATTAAATACGCCTGCAGGAAGGCCGCTACGACTAATTATTTCAGCCAATAACCAAGCGCTGCCGGGCACTAACTCTGCCGGCTTCAAAACCACTGCATTGCCGTAACATAGCGCAGGTGCAACTTTCCACGCGGCAACCGCCATTGGGAAATTCCAGGGCGTTACAATACCTACGACACCAAGAGGTTCACGGTGAACTTCTACATCAACACCTGGCCGGACAGACGCGGTATTTTCGCCCATTAATCGTAACGCTTCGGCACCGTAGTATTGGAAAAACTGACCTGAGCGACCTACCTCACCCACTCCCTCTGCCAGAGTTTTACCCTCTTCACGCGCCAAGACAGCGCCTATTTCTTCTTTACGAGCAATGAGTTCTCCCCCGATAAAATCTAGAATATTTTTTCGTTGCTCAAGACCGCTTTGTGACCAGCTATCAAATGCTGTATTCGCCGCTTTAATCGCATCTAGGCAATGTCCTGCATTGGCCTTAGCATAACGGCCGACTATGTCACTAGTGTCTGAAGGATTAATGTTACTAATTACCTCGTAACCATCAACCCATTCGCCATTAATATAGTTTCTATACACTTCACTGGTCATGTCTCTTCCTCAGAAATAAACGCTATTAGCTAATTAAAATACGTAGCAAGCCTATTAGTTTAGTACTTTTTAATAATAAATCTATTTACAAATTTATATACATTTATAAGAATTATTTATGAATATATGGCATAGTTGCCAGCCCAGGCTTTACGCTAAAAAGGCATTCTTACTTTTCATGAAATACTTAAACATTACACTGCGACATTTACGTACTTTTGTCATTGTTGCCCGTTATGGAAGCTTTAATAGAGCGGCTGAGGAGCTGTCTCGTACCCAGCCTGCCATCACTCTAGCGATTAAACAATTGGAAGAGTTTGTAGGCCTCAAGTTATTAGATCGGACGACTCGCCGAGTGGTACCTACTGCTGAGGGAGAAAACTTTATCCCTGTAGCTGAGCGACTTGTTAGAGATTTTGATACCGCTATCTCAGATCTTAAAGCTGCCGCCGAGCGGCGAATTGGTAATGTAAGTATAGCCATCGTCCCATCTGTCGCGACTCAGTTACTACCGCCAATTGTCAAAAAATTTGCCAACAACTACCCCGGGATAAATCTTCTGCTTAGTGATGATACTGCTAGGGCTGTCCAACAAAAGGTAGAGCGTAATGAGGTCGACTTTGGTATTGGTAGTATCTGGCAACCTAGTAGTCTACTCAAATACACGCCATTATTTGCCGACAAACTAGAACTTGTGTTCCATCGAGATCATTATTTATCGGAGAGTGAAGACCCTGTGTGCTGGGATGCCCTTCATGGGGAAACGTTTCTGGACTCTGGAATAACAAAGAGCATGCGTTCTCGTCAGGCGCTGGGTCAATCAAAGTTTGATTTTCCAAACATTACTACATTGTTAGCCATGCTCAGGTCTAACCTCGGTGTGAGCGTATTACCGTCTCTCGCAATTCCTGTGGCTGACACAGAACTGAAGTCCAGAGAACTAGTCCCATCAGAGAAACGTAACATTCACCTGATTACGCGTAACGATTGGACTCTGTCTCCAGCCGCTGAAGCCATGATTGAAACTATTATTAATGAAATACCCGCGCAAATAAGAGCGCTCGGACTGTCACCATCGCAAGACGCCGAGTCTGAATAAATCAAGCGTCTGAAAATCGCTATTTAGCGGTTTTGGTAAACTCAATACAGCTAGCATAAACAGATTCTTTAATAGCAATTCCATCGACCAGATGCTTTGCTCGGTTAGCATAGCGTCGATTGCCGGGGATATGTGCGCCCTCCATAGCCGCTAGACGGGCGATAAACTCTTCTGAGTGTTGTAACCAGTTATCGGCATCACCAAACTTATTAGGATCTATGGCCAGCATAAACTCACCACCATTAGGTGGACCACCGTCATTATTGTCATTGACTTGGGCTTCATAGCTAAAATCCATCCCGGTAAGACCTGCTACCAATAATTCAATCATCATCGCTATAGTTGAACCCTTATGCCCGCCAAACGGCAGTAAAGCACCGCCGTCAATAATCTTTTTCGCGTCCGTAGTTAAATCACCGTCAGCGTCAACACCTGTGCCCATGGGCACAGGATGCCCATCACGCGCCGCAATCATTACTTCACCTCGAGCCATCGATGCCGATGCTTGGTCAAATACTAATGGAGGTTTATCACCTCTAGGCCAACCAAAGCACATAGGATTAGTGCCAAACAAAGGTTTCTTGGCGCCCGCAGGAACCACCGCAGGCTTATACGTGGTAAAGGCCATTGCGACTAAACCTGCCTCAGCAATCGGCTCTACTTCTACCCAAAGAGATGCAAAGTGATGGACATTCACCAATGCCATGGCCGCAATACCATTTTCACTAGCCGCATCAATAAGAGCCTTACGCCCTTTTTCTAATGCAAGAGGAGCATAACCCCGCTTTCCATCTACTCTGACTACCGATGGCGAAATTCTCTCCACTGTCGGCTCAGCACATCCATCAACTTTGCCACTACGCAATGAGGCAATATAGCCGGGCATACGAAACAGACCATGAGAAGCACTTCCATCTCGCTCAGCAGCGCTTATAGTCCGTCCAAGCGCCGCAGCATTTTCACTGTTGCAGCCATTAGCCATTAAGCAATCACTGACTAATTGTTGTATTTCTATTTCGGTCATTACTAGGTCTGTCATGGTGTTACTCCTGCTGGGCTGCATGGATCATTATTGAATCGGGTAACGTTTCAATACAGGACCAAGCGCTTTTTTTAGGGGTTCAAGATTCGCTTCAAAATTTTTCCATTGATCGACACCACTCTGATAAATAGGTTGTCGAACTTGCTCTGAACTGGGGGTACGCACAGACCGATCGGTATCATAAAAACTGATACAACTTTCTTCAAAATCAAGTCCGCAGTAATCTAGGATTCGCCTTACTTGAGTGTCTAAATCAACAACCACATCCTCGTACTGAACCTTCAGGACTTTACCAGGGAGAACCTCATCCCAATGATCCATTAACTCGACATAGTCTTTGTAATAAGTCCCCACCTCCTCCAGACCATAACTAAACTCTTGCCCCTCATGGAATAATTGCTTAAAGGCGCTAAAGCAACAACCCATCGGATGTCGTCGAGCGTCGATAATTTTAGCATTAGGAAGTATTAGGCTGATCAAACCGATATGTCTAAAGTTATTAGGCATTTTATCAATGAAAAAGGGTGCATTACCTCGGTGGACTTTAGTATCGTTTATATAAGCCTCACCAAACTTAGACAGCGTTTCAACATCAATGGTCGTTAGCACCGATGGGTAATAACTAGTTCCACTTAACTTTTCTCCACGCCGAAGCTTTTGAGCGAGAGCTAAAATATTAGGCAACTCCATCGTGCCATCCACCTGACTGTGAGATGCCAAAATCTGCTCTAGTAACGTGGAGCCCGACCTAGGAAGACCTAAAATAAAAATCGGATCCGGAGCATCGAATCCTGAACCACTACTCGCTTTTACAAAGCTTTTTTTAAATACCTCAGTCTGAGCATGAAATTCAGCTGTCAATTCACTAGATTTGTATTGACTTTGAGACCTCTTATAGCTGTTTCCTCTCTCATAAAAAGCAAATGACTTATCAAATTCACCCTTGTCTTCGTAAGCTTTACCCAACGCAAAGTCTAGGTATATTCTAGACATGAAGGAAACGCTTGGATTATTTTGTTGCGACTCCATAGCTGCGATTTCTGTATCAGAAAAACTAAATAATTTTAAATTGGCCAGAGAGTAATAAGCCTCACCATGGGCTGGGTGCTTTTTAATAGCCCGTCGATATGAGTCGATAGCATCATTAGCTCGACCTTGCGTTTTTAATGCATGACCCCTGGAGGTCAATGTCACAGGCTCTTCAGGCAATATTTCTAAGATAGAATCAAATGTGGCAAGAGCCGTATCGTAATCTCCAGATTGCATAGATTCAATAGCAAATACCGACTGAAACTGAGGATTGTGAGGGTCCTGCTGAATCAGAATTTTGGCATGCGCCAAAGCCTCCTGATATTTTTGTTGCTTTCTTAATACCCTAATATAGTCTATTCGTGATTTAGTATTTTTAGGGGAGAACTCCACTGCGCTTTCAAGCAGAAATTCAGCCTCCTCTAAAACACCCAGACGGACACCAATATCGGCCAAAAGCCGCATACCTTCAATATTTCTAGGACTCTTCTGCATGAAAGCTTTGCATAGCTGTTCTGCTTTGACTAATCTTCCTTGAGAGATCAAATCTGTAACTGCTACAAGCGGCTTAGGCAGTCTCTGTAGTTCTGCTAACTGCTGTTCTAAGTCAGCTAAACGAGCTGCTAAATCAGGGCGATTAACCACCCGTAACATATCTATCTGACATCGAAAGCTTACTTCCAGAGCAGGGTTAATAAGTATTGCCTGACTGTATGAGTTAAGTGCTGCATCGACCTGATCCATTCCACGGTAAACATGCCCTATTTCTTGATAGGCCCTGCTATGGTCAGGAACCAACATCCTGAGTTGCTGTAGAATTTCTAGCGCCTCTGAGTATTTTTTTTGATACCGCAGACATACCGCCATCATATAAAGGATATCACTATTCTTTAAAGACCCAACGAGCATGGCTTGTAAGTGTTTTTCAGCTTCAGCAAACTTACTGGCTTGCATTAGCTTTTTGACATCATTTAGCTGTGATTCAACAAGAGATGCTTCTGGCATCAAATACTCCACAAGTTAATTCGCCCTATAAAAATAATGCCCCTCAAGAGGGGCATTAATATCTAGCTTTTTCTAACTACTAACAATCATTAGAAGTTGTAAGACATACGTACGCCCATGGTGCGTGGGGCGGCATATGAAATACGCTCTCTGTCATTGATGTAGTTGCGTGACATCTCTGCACGCTCATCCGTCAAGTTGTTGATATAAAGCTCAGCACCCCAAGTATCGGTAGTAATACCGGCGGTAAGACCAAGCATAGTCCAGCCGTGGATTCGATCGCGGTTAATGCGAATGATATCACTGTAGGACTCAGCCGAGTGTGCCAAATGAGGCATGATGTGAGCCGTCATTCCAGACTCTGTTTGCCACTCATATCGCGCTTGAAGATTACCCTGTAGCTCTGGAGCAAATGCTAAGGAATCACCAGCAACTACATCTGTAGAGGTAGTAAGTGTTTTAGTGATCTCAGTATCAAGTACGGACAGTCCAGCGCTAATCATCAGACCTTCAATACTCTCAGGAGCCCAGATCAAGTCAGCTTCCATGCCTCTAACTTCAGCGTTGGCTGCGTTATCAGAGAAGAACAAGTTAGCAATACTCGGATCAAAGATAGTTGTTTGCAAACCATCAATTTGAGCTAAGAATACACTACCATTAAAGCGCATGCGCCCGTCCATCAAATCAGTTTTCCAACCAAATTCAAAGTTGGTCATATCATCTGAACCAAACTCATAAGGCACTGTGTAGAGTCCATCTTTACTCGTGTAACCACCGGGACGATTCAAGAAACCTGCTCGATAACCTTCAGATATTGTTGCATACAGCATCATATCTTCAGTTGGCGTATAAGCCGCAGTGACCTTGAAAATTGTACCGTCATCGGTTGCCTTGTCAGGAATACCTTCCACTGCATTACCCTGGTAAATACCATCGCCGTCATAAAGATCCGCAATGTTAGTACCAAATACCTGTGCATCAGCAGATCCTACACCGTAGAAGTTATAGAAAGAACCGTTTGCGCTTCCGTCAAAGTCAACTTCGATATCGTAGTATCGTGCACCTAAGGTCACAGATAATGTATCACTCATGTCGTAGCTCAACTCACCAAAGATACCGTATTGCTCATCAGTTCGTTGAATATCATTACGGAAAATCTCACCAGGAGCGAAAGGCTCATTAGTTGAAAGATAGCCGTCTTGGTAAGACAAATTGTTTCCAGAGAAGCCCGGTCCAGCAGCTAGACTCCAACCCTGTGCCTTAATACTACCTGGGTAAGTAAAACTTACGCGCTCTTGTAACGTAGTATCACTAAAGAATGCACCACCAGTCAGACGAGTACTCTTGTCTTGGTCAGTAGTAAATCGAATCTCGTGAGTAGACACTTCGGTTTCGGAGTGACTAGGTGCTGACATATCAGGACCATAACATGTTCCCGTAGGAGCATTAGCGCCTGGATAAGTAACAGTCTGATCACAGATATAATAAGGTAGATACTGACCAACAAACATGTAATCAGAATAACCAATATTTTGATCCGCAGTTCGCTCAGTGAACGCACCAGTATAAACAACATCCAGCCCAGCAACGCGGCCTGTCAACGTCCAGCTTGTGTTATCAAACTCATCCTTAAGGGAATCATCAATATAGCTCTGAATTTCAAGATCACCCAAACCAGGATCGGCGAAGAAAACGCCGTCTGCAACAAGCTCCTGAGTAGTGTGTGAGACCAAAAGATCCCAATCATCACCCAAACTAACTAATGCACTGAGACGACCACCTGTGTATTTACTCGTATTGAAATCTTCCTCTACAAGGTCTGAGTTATCAGCCGCTATAAATGTCACACCCGAAAGATCAGCTCCTGCTTGGAAACCAGCGCGAGCGGCACTAACAGGGACGCCATTACTTCGCATATAACCTTCAGAACGGAAACGTGCACTTTCTTCTACAGTACGCGAACCTTGTACATTATCAATGTAACCGCCTTTGTCATCGCTATACACAACACCACGAATAGTAATGTTATCGCTAATGGGCAGGTTGTACATTGCTTCGAAGTTGTTGTTTGTACCACCTTCATTGATCGTAGCAAAACCAACTTTTAACTTTCCATATGCGCCAGAGGGATCTGGTTTATTGGTGATTAAACGAACCGTACCTGCCTGAGAGCTTGCTCCAAAAAGCGTACCCTGTGGTCCAGCAAGAACCTCTACTCGATTTAAATCAGCTGCGTAAACATCTAGGTTACGACCTGGCTGAGCCAATGGCTGCTCATCTAAGTAGAACGCTACGTTGGGTGAAAGACCAGCAACACCAGCAATAGAGATAGCTGGAGTAGTCGATGCTACACCACGTATATAAATAGTATTTTGTCCAGGGCCACTACCACCGGCCGAAACACCTGGTAATTGGATAAGATAGTCTTGAAAGTTAGAAACACCCATTTGATCAAGCTTTTCTGATGTTAGCGCAGATACCGCAACTGGAATATCCTGCGTACTTGCAGATGTCTTAGTCGCTGTTACGATAACTTCCTCAATAGCTTGAGACGCCGCAAAGCTTGCGCCTGAAGCGGCAAAGCCTGCTGCAATTACGGAGGCAACTGCCCGATTTACTTTTGTCTTATGAAACATATGTTTCTCCCCTATAAAATAAAAATGTAGTAAAACCAATTCGTTATACTCGTATCACTGAATTAGCATACCACTAAATAGCTTTGTTTTCAGCTAATGCTCCCGGATCGTCCCCTACAAACTCACTTCAGACAAATTAATAAATTAAATCGATTGATTAGTTTTTTTAATAAATTTTTCTAAAAAATACGCATAGCCACAACGCTAGGTGCTCACAGCCTTTATATTTAATTAATTTATGAATAACCAACCAGCAAAACTAAAACCAAAAGTCTCGACAATAAAAGTTGCTAGCCGGGATTTATACATCGCCTACTAACTCAACCTTCCCCGATGAAATTAAAATAGTCTTGCTCTTGTAAAGATTGCCCAGCGCTTGCTTGTATTTTTTCTTAGATACTTTAAACGTTCTGTAGATTTCTTGAGGGTCACTTTTGTCAGTCAATGCAGAAGATCCGCCCTGCTGAACAAGATACTGGACAATCTGCTGAGACAGATCATGGTCCCCTTGAAGGGTAGCCTGCGATATAAGCAAATCAACTTTCCCATCGGGGCGAATAGATTTAATAAATCCTGGCAACCGCTCGCCAATTTTGAGTGGCCGATAGGCATCCACTCGAAAAAGTAGGCCTAGGTACTTATTATCGATCACAGCTTTGTAACCTAACTCAGTCCGTCCGGCAATTTGCAAATTGACACTTTGCTGGGGTTTTAACCAAACAGGATGCTCGTCCAAGTGGTGACTAAGCTTTGTCGAGGCTGCAATGCGATCTGATTGCTCATCATGATAAACATGGACAACATAGGAATAACCCACTTCCATAGGCTTCTGCTGCTCGTTGTAAGGAACTAATAGATCTTTAGGCAACCCCCAATCCATAAACGCGCCAGCATGGTTGATATCAACAACGGTCAACATCTCACAGTTCCCAACCTCAACCTTGGGTATCTCTGTAGTGGCTATTAACAAGTCATCGGAATCAAAGTATAAAAAGACACTTACCCAGTCTCCGACTTCACAACCATCCGGCACATAGCGTTTGGGCAGTAAAATATTATCTAGCTCATCACCATCAAGATAGACGCCAAAATCCACTTGCTTTAACACTTGAAGTTGGTTGAACTTACCGACTGTGACCATAGAGATAAACCATTTAAAGAGAGTTGTTTTTTTAGTGACGCTATTGTACAGGAGTTCTCAAGGTTGGATCACAGAAAGGTACCGCACACTATCAACAATTCGTTTATGATTACTTTTTCAAAAATGACATTCAGTCTTTACATCAAATCTGACGAGAAACATCGGAATGAGTACCATTTTTTCTAAAACGTATAAAAACGCCTGGATATTGAGTTTAAGTAATGCCGTGGCTGGTTCAACATTACCCCTAATGCATTTAGCCGGAACGTTGGCGGGCAGTCGACTAGCACCCTCTCCTGACTGGGCAACTGCCCCCATTGCACTAATGATACTTGGCACAGCATGCAGCGTGATCCCTGTTAGCCGAACCATGCAGCATTTCGGAAGAAAGACTGGTATTTATCTATTTTTAGCTGTCGGCATAATGGTGTGCATTCTTGCTATGACTGCATTAAACATTGGTAGCTTTACATTATTTTGTATTGCTTCGTTTATTCTTGGTTCTTTTAATGCAACGCTACTTCAAAGTAGATTTGCAGCTATGGAGTCTGTTGGAATCGCAGATAGAACAACTGCCGCATCAATGTTTATGGGTAGCGGAATCATTGCAGCTTTTGTCGGCCCCGAAATAGCTCTAATGGGAAAAGACCTTTTTGTAACGGCTTATCAGGGCTCATTTTTGATGGCTGCAACGTGTATTGTAATCTCTGGGGCAATGCTCAGCTTTTACAAGCCAGAGTCGCTACCAATAGCCACTGAGGCAGGCACAAAAAAATCTGGCAAACATCTATTTCTGAACCCAACATTTTGCCTCGCACTTGCCAGTGGCGCTATTGCTTATATTGTCATGTCTTTTATCATGACAGGAACACCCCTCAGCATGCATGAAGTTCATGGCCACTCACTAACCGACACCAAATGGGTCATCCAAAGCCATATAGCCGCCATGTTCTTGCCATCATTTTTTACACCTCTTTTAGTGCGCTATGCAGGCCTAAGAGGAATGATGCTGGTAGGATTGGTCTGCTACTGCATTGCCACTGCCATCGGTTATTCTGACAACAGCCCTCAAAGCTTTTGGATGCAGCTAGTACTTCTGGGAGTAGGCTGGAACTTTTTATTCATCGCCGGAACAACAATGTTGCCAAGCACTCACCAAGAAGAAGACCGGTTCAAGGCCCAAAGCATCAATGATCTTACGGTGTTTTCGTTTCAGGCGGTGGCCGCACTCTCAGCTGGATGGGCACTCCAGCTTATCGGCTGGCATCAAATGGTTTTGTTTTGCCTCATTCCCGTCGCTATTATGATTCTAGTATTAGCTTGGGAGCGAAGTAGGACACGTACACCAAAAACCAGCGGCTAGAGTTCTCCGCGATAGATACAGCCACTAGTGCAGGTCTCTTTTATTTCAATCATGCTAAGTGACGGTAATTGTGGCTTGAGTTTTTGCCAAATCCATAAAGCAAGGTTTTCACTGGTAGGATTTTCTAATCCTTTTACATCATTCAGATAATGATGATCAAGCTGATCATAGATTGGAGCAAAGGCTGATTTAATGTCACCAAAGTCCATTATCCAGCCAGAAGCTTCACCAACAGGCCCTTCGACATAAATTGACACTTGAAAAGAATGGCCATGCAGCCGTGCACATTTGTGCCCTACTGGAACGTTTGGAAGACGGTGCGCCGCCTCAATACTAAACTCTTTATAAATTTGCATTTATCATCAATAAAATGTCGTTGCTGGGGGACTTATTTTAGAGCTGCGGAAGAGATATGTATATAGGCTCAGAAAATGTTTGACAGTGTCCTACAGTTCGGTAGAATGCGGCACTCTCTAGAGGGGTGGTTAGCTCAGCTGGTAGAGCATCGCCCTTACAAGGCGAGGGTCACAGGTTCAATCCCTGTACCACCCACCATTAGAGAAATTGCTTTCACGGACCGGTAGTTCAGCTGGTTAGAATGCCGGCCTGTCACGCCGGAGGTCGCGGGTTCGAGTCCCGTCCGGTCCGCCATAAGCAACAACTAAACCTCTGTTTTTACAGGGGTTTTTTTCGTTATGGGTCTGTTTTTTTAATAGTTACACCTTGAGTTACACTCAAGCTGTCCCCTACATTTAATGGGTGGTACCACCGCCTATGCCGAATCGCCAATATAAAAGATTAGTTGACACTACGATCTATAGATAGAATTGCCAAAACCTATAGTCTTGTTCTTAGATACAATACTTGCAAAAAGTTCTAGTACCCTCTCTAAAGTAGCTCCCACATTAAAAGTAAAACCCACATCAACCCAAGTACCCAATAGATTACTCTGTGCCTGCTTTGCTCTTTGGCTTCTTCTCTGCTCTTTTTTATATAGCGCTCCCATTCCTCATCAGTTTTTATCTGATCAGAGTATTTCTTTTTCCAGACGTCTATTTCTTTTTGGAGTCTTTCAATCGTTACCCTTTGCGACTCTTCAAGGTCTGCCATTAGTCTTCTTCCTCTTCCTCTATTTAAAAAAACTGTATTGATCCATTAGCTTTAGAGCTCGTCATAGTGAATCAGTTATGCTTTCCGCAGAAAAGAACGCCTTTCTGATATCTATATGCCCGCCTCAAAAGAATAAACCTTTGTTTGGTACTCGCAGAATGTACTAGCAGTTTTTATTAGACAGCATAAGAGCTCAAAGGGGTAACAATTATCATAATACTTAGCAGTCAACATTCTCAACCCCGCTAAGCTGCGATTGCTAAATTGATGCCCCTAAGGTGAGGTTAAATTGACTCCACCCTATTACTGAAAATACCATGCGTTTTTGGTATAGACCCTTTTAGATTTAGTAAACATAGTAGTACTATAAGGATCTTAAATAGCGTTTATGGTGTCACTATCAGTATTAAATTCGATCATTTTCTATCTTTCTCAGCCGATCAGGTCTGGGCTATTTTGGGAACTCCTGACCGTGTGGACTGGGTCCCCGGGGTGGAGGGCTGCCATTTCGACGGTGAAGTCAGATCCTTAATCTTGCCTGGTGCGGGGGCCATTAAAGAGCGTATCCTTTTGAGAGATGACTCCTCTAAAAAAATTGAGTACACGTGCTTTGAATCACCCGGTGCGCTTAAATCGCATCACGCCAGCATGCATATTGTAGACAGTGATAACGGCTGCCGTCTTCTGTGGGAGGCTAAGATCGAACCCGTCGAGTTAGAAGCGTTTGTCAAAGAAAGTATGGAAGGATCGTTGGTTCAACTTGAGAGCGTGCTAAAAAATAGCCTTTAGAACTAAAAACAACAGCTCCACATACAATTACATTACAGCATGTTTTAAGCTTAGAAAACTTAGCGTGCCCAAGGCGAAATCACGCCGCATCCGGGGCAAGGATCAGCCTGCTCAAGGCTCAGAGGCTTCCCTGACATGATTGCCATGAAACGTTATGATCCTGCCGTCTATTGGCCTAAAGTAAGTTCGCCAACTCTAATTATTGACGCTAACGACGAAGAATTATTCGATCGAAGAGTCAACGATGTAGACTTCCACCAATCACTCAACGGACGAGTCATAACAGCCTAGAAAGCGATTAAAGGAGAGCACTGTCATTTCTACCGTGATGAAGGTTGTGAGGAAGCACTCAATATCGCCCAAGATTAGTTCGTAGAGCACCTTAAATAACTGGCCAAACGAGCACCATTATTTTATAAGATTGAATAGAGCGCCTTGGCCAATTTGTTAGATGTTTCGTACAATTTTAGGTCCTTGTGCTGCTGATTATTAA
>CALDQM010000076.1:0-4194 GCA_937911225.1 uncultured Cellvibrionales bacterium | reverse complement strand
GCTATGTCACCGATCCATAACCTAGATAAGGTGAAGGTCCCCTTACTCATCATTCATGGAAAGGCCGACCGCCGCACGCCTCTTGCTGGCGCAAAGAAATATGTTAAAGCATTGGAAAAAACCGACATTGATTTCAAACACTATTTTTATAAAAATGAAGGTCATGGTTTGTATTTTGATGATAACGCACAAGACCAGTACGAGAAAATGCAGACGTTTTTAAGCCAATGTGATGCAAGACAGCCTTTAAATCCTGAGGTAGCATCGCGATAAATCAAAAGAAGATGAAAGCCCCCTGTTGGGGGCTTTTTTTTGCCTAACCAAAAGCCAATACTAATCTTATATCAACCACCAAATATCTGACTTAGAACCCATGAGTCTAAAAAAATCTATCGTTTTTGAGACATATCACACGTTTCAATGATTTTAGAGTTTTTTTCCCAATATTTTAAATGTATCATGCCGACGGCCATTTGCTATGCACTATAGGTTATTCGGTTCGGCGATAGTGGCCCGAAAAACTGCAGCAATGGCAGTGCTCAGATTCAATCTAACGATATTTAATAATGGAAGATTGAATATTTAAGTATTAATTATTCTTGGGAAAATAATATGATAAACAAGTCCGTATCTATGTCGCTTAAAAGCGTTATAGGTCTAGGAGTTTTAGCTGGATCTCTTTCTGTAGGATTCGCTCAAGCTCAAGATGATGAGATAAGTAATTTAGAAGAAGTAATAGTAACCGGATCGCGAATTACAGATCCAAATGTTATAAGTTCTTCACAAATCACGAGTGTTTCTGGTGCAGAAATTACCGCCAGAGGTATTACGCGCGTAGAAGACTTCCTTAATGATTTGCCACAAGTATCTCCAGGCCAATCAATAACTAGCTCTAATGGCTCTGACGGAACAGCCACTGTTAATTTACGTAACTTTGGCTGCTCACGAACGTTAGTTCTTTTGAACGGTAAACGTATGGCACCAGGTACGGCTAATGGCGGCAACTGTGCTGACGTTAACACCATCCCTACATTACTACTAAAAAATGTTGATGTCCTAACTGGTGGCGCATCGTCTCAGTACGGTTCTGACGCCGTTGCTGGTGTTGTAAACTTTGTTTTGGATGACGAGTTTGAGGGCTTCGAAGCTCAGCTCTCTCATAGCTTCTACAACCATAAGAATGATAATGGTGCCTTGCGTGACCTAGTCGAGAGCTATGGATATGAAAAGGCTCCTTCAAGCGTAAATACTGGTAAAACTAATAAGTTTGCCGTTGCGTTTGGTGGCAGCATTATGGATGGCCGCGGACACGTTACAGCCTATGCTGAGAAAACGTCAACTGACTCCATTTTGCAGGGTGACTATGATTACTCTGCTTGTGCACTCTCAGGAGGCATTGAGAAATGTGGTGGTTCTTCAACTATTCCAAATGGTCGATGGGCTGACTTTGGCGGCTATACCGCTGGCGGGTATGTCAATGTTGACCCCACGATAACCGGGGTTGATTTTAAGGTTATTGGCGATGAGTTTGTTCCTCGCGCTGGCCAAACCTTTAACTACAATCCAACTAACTTCATTCAGCGTCCTGATGAGCGTTTGAACACTGGTTTCTTTGGTAAGTTTGAAATTAATGAGCATGCAGAGGCCTATGCCAGCGTTCGATCAATGAAATCTGAGTCTAATGCCCAGATCGCATTCTCTGGCACTTTTGGTAACATCGAATCTATCCCTTGCTATAACGCTTTACTTTCTGAACAGCAGTACGGCGCTGCCTGTGGTGACTGGGTAGGTATGGGCGGTGATCATGCACCTGATTTTGCAACAGGCGCTGAAGCGCTTGCCTACATTTCAGGATTGAATCTAGCAGTGGGTGACGGAAGTATTCTTGGTTATGAAGCCCCTATTTACTCTTTGAAGCGTAATGTTGAAGGAACTCCAAGACAGGATATTCTAACGCGTAAAACTGTGGTTGCTAACTTTGGTATTCGTGGTGACATCAATGATCAGTGGTCATATGATGTTTACTATCAGCAGAGCGACGTAACTAACGCAAGTGAGTATCGTAACGACCTTTCTGTTGTAGCTATCAATCGCGCAATGGACGTTGTCAGTGTTGCAGGTGTTCCCACTTGTGTTTCAGCCCTTAATGGAACTGACTCCTCATGTGTCCCTTACAACCTTTTCTCTGGCGGATTGCCGGGTGATGGTGGTATTCAAGCTGTTATTGATGGTGGCCAAGATCTGCAAAATTATATTGCTAACGCTACCTACATAAATGGTGATGGCAAGCAGACTATTCTCTCTGGTTATGTTTCTGGTGAGACTAACGTCGCTATCCCAGGCGCTCCAAGTGGAGTTTCTGTGGTACTTGGTTTCGAAACAACTGAAACTACTGCTGAAGATCGCCCTGATCTGCCAACACGTACTGGCGATCGTTCAGGTTCAGGTGGCGCACAGCTACCCATCTCTGGTGGCTATGATGTCGACGAATACTTCCTAGAATTAGGTATTCCAGTCACAGAAGGTTTGAGTGTTGATGCCGGCTACCGTCGTGCTTCTTACTCTACTGGCGCTAACACTGATGCCTATAAGTTAGGTGCTTTTTGGAGCATTAATGACTCTGTATCATTCCGAGCAGCAGCGCAAAGCTCCACTCGTCATGCCAACATCTCTGAGCTATACACTACTCCAGGATTTGGTTTAGTAGACTTGGATAATGACCCTTGTGCAACACCTCAGCAAGATGGTACGTCTCCTGCTACCGCGACGCAGGCACAATGTGCATCAACAGGACTTGCCGCTAATCTTTATGGCACTGACTTAAACTCTCCTGCTGACCAGTACAACACTTTAGGTGGTGGTAATTCAGCAGTTCAGCCAGAAGAGTCCACGTCCTTTACTGCCGGTGTAATTATTACTCCAGCAGCGGTTCCTGGTCTAACGGTTACTCTTGATTTGTTCGACATTACTGTTGAAGATGGAATTGATAGCGTTTCAGCAAGCACTGCGCTTGGTAAGTGCGTTGAGACTGGTCTGGCTGCTTACTGTGACCTTATTAACCGTAATCCAACCAATGGTTCACTTTGGTTAACAGGCGGCTACATTAGTACTGCGCTGACTAACATTGGTGAAGAGCAGACGCGTGGCCTGGATGTAATCTTCGATTACTCTATGGATACGTCAATTGGTGAGTTGCGTTTAGAAGGTGTTACTACATACCTTGATACGTTCCTACGCACTGAATTGCCTGGTGAAGCAGCTGTTGAGTGTGCTGGTAACTGGGGTGCTAGCTGTGGTAAAAACCCACTACCTGAGCTAAGCGGTAACTACAAAGCAACCGTTACTACTGCTTATAATACAGACGTTTCTTTAGGTATGCGTTACTTAGGTGACACTACTGACCTTAACTCTAACGGTATTGATTTTGGTGCCCGAACGTACTTCGATCTAACTGCTATTTACAGCCATGATGAAAATATTACTGCTACCTTTGGTATTAGTAACTTGACTGACAAAGGCACTGGCTACACTTCAGATGCAGGTACTGCACCAGGTAACGGTAACACTTTACCTGGGTACTTCGACTCTCTGGGTCGTTATGTCTACATGTCCGTTGGTATGAAGTACTAAGCTAGAAAAAAACCATTAGATATTAATGTGTTGATCAAGCCCTCCTTTTGGGGGGCTTTTTTTTGCCTAATGAGAAAACACTAAACTAGTCGGCTATGCCGCCAGCGCACCACCTTCCAACATGATGCAAAGTTAAAGTGCACGACTGGCGAGCTAGCCTTGACCAGTGAATCCATAAACTAAACCCCCAAGATCATACATTTATACATAAATAGTGAGAATTTTTGCCTAAATAAAGTATTTAGTCGGGTATAACCCAAACACTAAATCGAAAAAATTACCGTTAAATAAAATACTAAAATATTCTCTATATAATCACGTAACCACATATTAAATAGCTACTTTAAATACTTGAAATAGAATCGACTAGCTGGTATTTTTAGCAATTATTCTTGTATTTAGTAGCTACTTATAGGTATCATCTTCTATTGCATAGTTAGTTATGCTAATTAGAGTTGCCATGTGAAATTTAGAATGAACTTTTTGCAGTGCTATTTTAAAACCTACGCGATGGATTGAAGCTCTAGAGAATTACTCTAAGAGTGTTAAAAACATCAAAATTTT
>CALDQM010000075.1:0-4146 GCA_937911225.1 uncultured Cellvibrionales bacterium | reverse complement strand
ATGTCGGATTAGCCTAATCAGATTTTCCATTTGTCATTACTATCACCTTTCTTAAAGTAAATTTCGCAATAAATGTGCGCGATTAAAATTGAGATAAGGGTGGTGAACAATCCAGATAAAAACAAACACACTTAGCTTTTTACGTTGTCTTTTTAAGGATGGCGATCATCCGATGCGATATGGCGGAGGTCTTTCTATCGAGCAAGATCTGGGGCTAATCTCTGTGGGTACGCTCTCGTTCGAGCTGGAAATATGTCAATTTTAAGGAGACTGTCAAACATGAATCTAAGCCGGAACCGATTTTTACCTCAGATTTACCCCCTGTTTTTTTTGACGTTGGGATTAATATTTGGGAGTTCAGCCGTTAGCGCCAACCAGTCCACTGAAAAGAGTATCGATGCTGCCGTCGAACGGGCCATGAAGGTATTCCAGGTGCCGGGCATGGCCGTATCGGTGGTCCATAATGGCGAAGTAGTTTATAGCAAGGGCCATGGAATTCGTGAAATTGGCCAGGAGGACCGGGTTGACAACAATACCTTGTTCCAGATTGCTTCCGTATCGAAGGCGTTTACTGCCGCCTCGCTGGCCTTATTGGCCGATGAGGGAAAGCTTGATTGGGAAGACAAGGTTATTGACTATTTGTCTGATTTTCGTATGTATGATGCATGGGTTACGCGGGAATTCACCATCCGAGATTTACTAACGCACCGCAGCGGCCTAGGGCTCGGGGCCGGTGATCTACTTTTTTGGCCTGCTGCGGATACCAGTATCGGTGAAGTAATCCGTGCCATGCGCCACCTCAAACCAGTCTCCAGCTTTCGATCCCAATACGATTACGATAACCTAATGTACGCCATTGCCGGCGAGGTGATTGCCCGGGTATCCGGCATGCCCTACGCGGATTTTGTCGAAAGCCGCTTGTTTGCCCCGCTGGGTATGAATGACTGCCGCGCTAATTCGTCCCACAGCAGAGGGATTGAGAACAAGGCTACACCGCACATCCTGCTTGGGGGTGAACTGCAGGTTACTACTTCCGGTGAATCAGACCTCATGGCAGCGGCAGGTGGTATCCAGTGCAGTGCCGCCGGCATGACCCACTGGTTGAGCATGTGGCTGTCCAAGGATACGCAACAGCAAGATCAAAAACCTGGAGATCAACCCCTCATCAGCCCTGAACAGATCGAAGAATTGCTGGCTCCAGTTACGCTGCTGCCTATCAAGGACTTAATGAAGGACAACGCCGGAAGTCACATGAGCGCATATGCTCTGGGTTGGAGGGTATCGACTTTCTACGGCCAGCCCATCTATTCACATGGAGGCTTACTCTGGGGCATGACCAGCTTCACGGCCATGTTGCCCGAAAAAAACCTGGCGGTTTTTGTGAGCAATAACCAAATGACCGCAGCACCCCCTGCTGTCGGGCTTGATATCCTCAACTACTTCCTGGGCGGCGAGAAAGATTGGATCAACATCTACCATGATGAAGAAAGCTCCCGTCAGCAGGAAGCTGATGAGGAAGTGGCGGAAGCAGATGCGGCCAGGCATGCGGATAGCCTGCCCAGCCTGCCATTAACGGCTTACATGGGTACCTATAGAGATGCCTGGTATGGCGATATATTCATCGAGCAAAAGGATGATGGTCTTTACTTCCGCTCAGCACGGTCGCCGCAGCTGTCCGGTACATTGGAGCACTTCCAGTTTGATACTTTTATAGCACGCTGGACCGACCGGCAACTCATGGCCGATGCCTATGTTTCGTTCTACCTGACACCAGAGGGTTTGATTGAGCGCATTGCCATGAAAGCAGTGTCGCCTGAGACTGACTTTTCCTACGATTTTCACGATCTCGACTTACGCTACGTAAGTGGCCAGGAGAGTAAAGAATGACCTTTCCATTGATATCACCCGATTGGGATTTTGCGCTGTGGGCCGTACTCATCGGCGTTGCCGCTTTGGGTTTCTGGGCTGATTCCACACGGTTAGGAAAACAGCTTTCAGGGATTGGCATTATGCTGGTGATCGCGATGCTGCTCGGCAATTTCGGAGTCATTCCACACGCTGCACCGGCTTATAGCGTGGTCTGGAGTTACCTGGTGCCGGCTGCCGTCCCACTGCTTTTACTCAAGGCCAATTTAAGACGTATCATCCACGAAACCGGTCCAATGCTGGGGGCGTATTTCTTGGGGGTTACCGGTACCCTGATCGGCGCGATCATTGGCTTATGGGTCTTACCGATGGGTAGTGTCGGGCCAGACCTCGCCGGTATCCTCAGTGCGACCTACATCGGTGGCTCGATGAATTTCGCGGCAGTGGCTGAAGCTCTTGAATTCACAGAAGCCACACTCTTAACTGCCGCTCTTGCAGCGGATAATGTCGTGGGCACACTGCACATTCTGGTTGTCGTGCTGATACCCTCAGTAGCCATTCTGAGAAGATGGATTCCATCCCCGATCGTTGAAACCTCAGAAGCACCGCTGCACGACGAGATCGCTGCCAATGACGAGATAGTACCGTTCAATCCGGCACACATTTGCCTGGCCTTGACCATCAGCCTAACGATCAGTGCCATTGGCTATGGTATCGCCGAAATTTTGGATATCCCCAACTACGGCATCCTGTTCATCACCGCCATCACGCTGTTGGTAGCCAATGTATTTCACAATCAGCTAGAAAATCTGCACGGAGCCTTCGAGACTGGCATTTTGATGATGTATATCTTTTTTGCAACTATTGCGGCGGGCGCGGATGTTGCTGTGATGATCGATGCCGGTTTGATGGTATTCATTTACGCCTGTTTCATCATCATCACGCACCTTATCGTTATTGTTCTTGGTGCGAAGCTGTTCAAGATGGATCTAGCCGAGATCGTTATTGCATCACTGGCCTGCATCGGTGGGCCGGTCGCGCCAGCCGCTATCGCGGCCTCACGGGGGTGGCGCGAGTTGGTCACACCCGGGCTTATGGTTGGGATTTTAGGTTATGCCATTGCCAATTTTATGGGCGTCGGGCTAGCGAGCCTACTGGCAACCTGACCCCGCCCTAGAAATGCTACATAGCCCTATAGAGAATTGACTAAACTTGAGGAAAAAAATGAAAATCAACGTACACATCGAAGAATGGGATCTGATCCAACCGTTCCGTATTACCGGCCATGAGTGGGTTAACACCCGGGCGGTCGTCGTGAACCTGGCTGAAGGTGGTTTCATCGGTCGCGGCGAGACTGAGGCGGTCTATTACATGGACGAATCCGAAGATAGCATATTCGCGCAAATACACGAGGTTGCTGGCGAGATTCGTAAGGGCATCTCGCGTGAGGAACTGCAGGAATTACTGCCCGCAGGAGGTGCACGTAACGCAATTGACTGCGCGATGTGGGACCTGGAGTGTAAGCGATCCGGTAGAACCATTTGGGAGCTGACCGGAATTGATCCAAAACCTGTCACCACGGTGTTTACCATCGGTCTTGAGTCCACCCCTGGGGCGATGGCTGCGAAGGCAGCCAAGGCTGCTGATGCACCTGTTTTGAAGATCAAGCTAGACGGCCACCAGCCTTATGAAAATCTGGCGGCCATTCGGGCGGCCAGACCCGATGCTATCCTGGTCGTCGACGCCAACCAGGGCTGGGATTTCGAACAGCTGAAAGAATTGATTCCAAAATGCAAGGACTTGAATCTGAGCATGATTGAGCAGCCTCTGCCACGCGGCGGTGACGAAATGCTGGAAGGCTTCAAATCACCGATCATGCTGGCTGCCGATGAATCCTGTCTGCATACCGGTGAACTGGAGACCGCGGCCAGACGCTATGACATGATCAACATCAAACTGGACAAGACCGGCGGCCTGACCGAGGCTTTGAAGCTTGCATATGCGGCGAAAGAAAAGGGCTGTAAATTAATGGTTGGCAACATGAGCGGCACTTCCCTGGCTATGGCGCCTGCGTTTGTGATCGCACAATTGTGTGACTTCGTCGATATCGACGGCCCCTTGTCCCTGAAATACGACCATCCCAACGGCTTGAGCTACAACAAGGGTGTCGCCGGTGTATATGACTCCAGCCTATGGGGATAACTGAATGTCCCAAATGCGCGCGGATTGGTTTGTCAGTGATATGAGCAATATCTTAAACCGCATTAAGTAATCGATATC
>CALDQM010000074.1:0-1527 GCA_937911225.1 uncultured Cellvibrionales bacterium | reverse complement strand
AGAGCCAAAATTAGCGGCGCCAAAAGATTCCAAGGGATAACTCCAACACTCTTTTTAGCCAGTTATCGACAGAGACGCCTTAGTCGGGACAAACTCAAGCCTGCCCCTCTAATTTATTATCTGAGCTAATCAGCTACTTCAGCAACGCATCATAAACCAACGCCTGCGATACACCGCGAAAGTCTACGACGGGGCCACCCTGTTGAAAGCGTTGAATCATACCAATAAAATAGAGATTGTTCGCCGGATCAATCCAAAACCAGGTTCCGGCCGCGCCACCCCAGTAATAGCTGCCTTTACTTATTCCGGACTTTTCCGCTGCCGAGGTACGAATAGTGCCTACATTCAGACCAAAACCAAGTCGATCACTTTCAACTTCTGTCAACGTACCGGCAATATTCATATTTTGTTGGTCGCTCAACACATTGGTTCTCATCAGCTCGATGCTTGCTGCGTTAAGGACACGAACGCCACCAAGCTCACCACCGTTAGCTAGCATCTGACAGAACCTTGCGTAGTCAGCTAAGGTTGAGACCAAACCACCGCCGCCAGACTCCATGCGGAGAGTCTCTTTTCGGTAGGACATATCTCCCAGTCGATTATATTTTTGTTCGATAAACGGCATTCGTTGAAATTTCTTAGTCTCTGGGTGATAGGCAAATACGTCAGAGAGTCGGTCAGTCTTGTCGGCGGATACATAAAAGGCCGTGTCGGGCATACCCAGTGGTACAAATATTTCTGAACTGAAGTATTCAGCCAGTGTCATGCCAGTAATTCGCTCGATAATAGCGCCCTGTATGTCGACAGCCGCGGAGTAAAACCAATGCTTACCAGGTTGATGCATTAACGGGATGGTTGCGACCTTGTCAATAAAGACTTGCAGGTCAGCGGAGCCTAAAACACCTTGTTTCATAAACGCCAGATTTGCAGGGTCCCCGCCATAAAGACCATAGGCGAAGCCAGCCGTATGGCTCATCAATTCGCGCATTGTCGGTTGGCGTTCAAGAGCTTCTACCTCAAAGCTGCCGTCTTTCTCATAACTCTTCACGACCTCAAGGTCTTTGAACTCAGGGATGAATTTTGACACAGGGTCATCTAACGAGAAGTTGCCTTGCTCGTATAGTTTCATCATAGCCACACCCGTTATTGGTTTGGTCATGGAGTAAATGCGATAAATAGTATCTTCTGCAATGGGCGCACCGGCTATCATGTCGCGCACGCCAGCTTGCGTATGACTGACCACTTTGCCGTCGTGCACTAGTAGCGTAGCGATGCCCATAGTGTCTCCATCGGAAACAAATTGGCGCATACGATTTTCAAGTGCCGTAATTTTCTCGTTATTAAATTCGGCTCCGACTAACGCGCTATGGAGGTCTGGGAAAGCTGCTGTTTTCTGGCTATTAACGTCTTTGGCATATGACGTGAAACTGATAGCAAGAACGATGGCACATAGTGCTATTTTTAGCGCTGATTTGATCTGATTCATAATTGTATTGGCTTCCTTGCGTTGTGGGCTGAAGTACATGT
>CALDQM010000073.1:0-1720 GCA_937911225.1 uncultured Cellvibrionales bacterium | reverse complement strand
CCCATACCAACGGTGGCTCTTCATCAGTTAAGTTCAAAACACCCATAGTGATTTGTGTATCTACAGAAGACATTGTTAACTGATAGTTATATTGAGCATCCCAGGTAAGATGGCTGTCGATGTTACTAGAGTAGCCTGCTGGAGGAGCTGCTCGTGTAGTCTCATAAGCGCTAATATAACGTGCGGTTACAGACGCTTGGTGAGCTCCAGTTTCCCAACGTAATGACGCATTAGCTTTTGTATCAGGCAACGATCGTGCAAAGTTGTCATGGTTAAAGAGACCAACTACATCCGTTACTTGGCCATTGATCGGAATTTCATAGCTCAAGTAATGACTTAGGTCGACAGTCAAGCCGAGGTCACCTAGGCTGCTCTCAGGGAAGTCATAGGCCACTTCAATATCAATTCCATCGGCATTTACGGAGGCGGCATTAAAGTAATTAGTGGTGATACCGAATAGTGTGCCACCCTCAGTACGTTTTATATCAGATTGACTTGGATCAGCAACAACTTTGCCTTGCGCGCTTTCAATCGTAATTAAGTCCGTGTAATCAACGGCCCAGTAGTCTAGCGTCACCTGCAAGTTATCAGTTGCCGTCCAAACCGCACCAAGGTTGATGTTGTCTGCTTCTTCGGCCTTGAGATTAGCATTAGCATTTTGCGCAACACGAATGAACGCGGTGCCACCTTTAGCGGTTCCGTCAGCATTGAAGTCTTGAATACCCTGAAGACTCACTTGACTGGCGTAAAGCTGTGCAAGCGAGGCTTCGCGATAAGAGGTAGACGCAGATGCACGCAATATTAAGTTATCTGTGGCTTCAAAGCGCATAGAAATCTTAGGGTCAAAGGTAGAGCCTGAGTCAAGATTTTCATATCGCCCGGCGAACCCAATATCCAAAGAATCAGTAATGCTACGCTGAAATTCTGCGAACACAGCCCATGCTGTTCTGGCTTCATCAACGTTAACACCACCACCTAAGAATAGGAGATCCGCTGGTTTTGTTAAGTTGCCTTCAGCATCGAATTCAACGCGGCTGATATCATTGCGATTGACCTCTAACGACTCGTCTCGTACCTGAACACCCGATGCGAAATCAAATCCACCGATTTCACCATCTACAACGAAGTCGAAAACGGTTAGTGCTGTATCAGTAGCGGTTTCCTGCTGAACAGATATGTGGTCGATTAGCGCCTGACTATTCGCCAGGGGGTCAAATAGATTAAAGCTCTCATTGCCATTCGGCCCACCAGTTCCTGCTATGGCAGCTGTAAATCTGGAGGTGCTGGTGTCCGGTTGAACGCCATAGCCATCGTAGTTACTATGAGTCAAAGCAGTGTTGAAGTGATAGTCACCAAAATCACCATCGAGTTCGAATGCTGCTCTGAAGTGCGTGTTGTCACGGGTTGCCAATGGTGAGTCAAAGGCTGAGCCAAGAGGGCGGCCTAACCACAACACTGGTACGCCAAACGGATTTCCCGCTTGACCAGGCCCTATGGCGCGAGACGGGCTCAAATAGGATAATGCAGGATAGCTGGGAGACTGGGGGTTATCCAGAACCTCAACATTAGCCCACATAACTTCGGCGTTCAGTTCCATACCGTTGTCGAGATCATGCTGCAGGCTACCGAAAAGGTGTGTGCGCTTCTCTTCATTGACGATATTGAATCTTGGCCCGTATTTAAAGCCACATCGCTGGCCACTTGCTTGCGGTATAAGGAT
>CALDQM010000072.1:0-124327 GCA_937911225.1 uncultured Cellvibrionales bacterium | reverse complement strand
TATTAAAGGAGAGTAAAATGTTTGGTTGGGTTAAAAAAATAGTATTTCTGGCATTGGTTTCATCTATGGCTATGTGCCAAGCCCAGACGGAAGAATTTCAGGCTGGTGTTGACTATGAAGTTTTGCCCCAAGCAATTCGAACGGCTAATCCGACCAAGATTGAGGTTAATGAAGTATTTCATTATCTCTGCATTCATTGTTATAACTTTGAGGCCACAGTGTCCCCATGGGCTGAGAAATTACCCGATGATGTCGATTTTCAGCATACGCCGGCTATTTGGCAGTCTGCTTTAGAACCTTTTGCCAGAGCTTATTACACCGCTAAAGCGCTAAAGGTTTTAGATCAAACTCATGTGGCTCTTTTTGAAACTATTCATGTTAAAAAACAGCGTCTTCAGTCTCAGGAAGACCTAGCAGCGTTTTTTGCAGGCCAAGGTGTAGATACGACTAAATTCAACAAGATTTATAGTTCTTTTGGCGTAACTAGCCAGATTAGTCAGGCAAAGGCGCGAGCTAAAGGCTACCGTACGCAGGGTACGCCAGAGATAATTATTAACGGTAAATATAGAGTTACAACACGTCTTTCTAAAAACTTCCAAGGAATGTTGCGTGTGGCGACCTTTTTAATTGAGAAAGAGCGCCAGGCCTTAAGATAGACTGCTATTGAGCAGTGATGTCGGAAATATGCGCGGTAATAGCCGCGTATTTTTTTGCCTGTTACAAATTCACAACTATTGGTTATAACCAACAAAAATAGCGTTCTGGTGGAAAACACTTTCCACCAAGCGACCTAAATAGTAAAGTACGCGACCTTTTTTTGTTTAACACTCCACATTTCATTTGACGATGGGAAGCATTGTGAAACCAACATTAAAACCGATTAATCCGAACTTCTCTTCTGGCCCTTGTTCAAAACGACCTGGATACAGTGTTGATGGTCTAGATATATCTACCCTAGGGCGTTCTCATCGCTCTTCTGTTGGGAAGAAGGCATTGGCACGAGCTTGTGCCGATACGGCTGAAATTCTTGGACTACCTGAGGGCTATCGCGTGGGCGTGGTCCCAGCATCTGATACTGGCGCTGTTGAAATGATTATGTGGTCAGTACTTGGCGCCCGACCTGTTGATGTTTGTGCTTGGGAATCGTTTGGCAGCGGTTGGTTAACTGATGTGACCAAACAGCTAAAACTCGACAATGTGACCACGCACTTAGCGGACTACGGTTTACTACCAGATTTGACCCAGACCAATCCCGATCATGATATCGTTTTCACGTGGAACGGAACAACCTCTGGGGTCAAAGTTCCTGATGCAGAATGGATCAGTGATGAGCGTGCAGGGCTGACAATCTGTGATGCCACCTCGGCTGTTTTTGCGATGGAGCTGCCTTGGAAGAAGCTAGATGTGGTGACATATAGCTGGCAAAAAGTGCTTGGTGGTGAGGGTGCGCATGGTATGTTAATTTTAAGCCCCAGAGCGGTGGAAAGATTGGAAAGTTATACCCCTACGTGGCCCATGCCAAAGATTTTTAGGCTCACCAAAGCTGGGAAGCTAATTGAGGGGATATTCCGCGGAGAGACGATTAATACTCCATCGATGCTTTGTGTCGCCGACTACCTTGACGGCTTAGACTGGATTCGCTCTATAGGTGGCCTAGACGGTGCGATTCGTAAGTCTCAAAATAATTTATCGGTTATTCAAACGTTCGTTGATGATCGAGAGTGGATTCACTTTTTAGCGCAAGATCCAGATCAAATATCTAATACGAGTGTTTGTCTGACGCTAGATTTAGAGCCAGATCAGGTTAAACAGATGGTTAAGTTATTAGACACAGAGGCCGTTGCCTTTGATATCGGTGCCTATCGTGATGCACCTGCAGGGCTTCGAATTTGGTGCGGAGCCACCGTTGAAAGGTCCGATCTAGAGGCGTTAATGCCTTGGTTAGATTGGGCTTATGAATACATAAGCCATTAGTTCGGGGCTTGAAATTAGACTACGTTAGACCAGAGATTTGAGATAAAACTATGTATCAAGTTCGTACTTATAATGCCCTTTCTGATAAGGGACTGAGCAGATTTTCAGCCGATAAATATGTTGTTAGTGAGGACTGCGCTGTGCCAGATGCGTTCATGTTGCGGAGCCAAAAACTTCACACTGAGGTTGTTCCAGACAGTCTGTTAGCAGTTGCCCGAGCCGGTGCGGGTGTTAATAACATTCCCGTCGCGGACTATACTCAGCAGGGAATTGTGGTTTTTAATACCCCTGGTGCTAACGCGAATGCTGTAAAAGAACTGATCGTCGCTGGGTTACTGTTGGGGTCAAGAGACATTTACGGTGGCATGACCTATGTGCAGGAGCTTGGTCATATTGGTGACTCAGCAGAAATGGGAAAGCTTTTAGAAAAAGAAAAAAAACGTTTTGCGGGTACTGAAATTGTCGGCAAGACTTTGGGCGTGGTCGGTTTAGGTGCCATTGGATCGATTATCGCTAATCTGGCGCTAGATTTAGGGATGAATGTTATAGGGTATGATCCTGCGATTTCCGTTGAGGCTGCATGGCAACTCTCGAGCCAAGTTGAGCGCATGGAAAGCTTAGAAAAACTGCTTGCTAGTGCCGATTTTGTCACGCTGCATGTCCCCGCGATCCCCGCGACCAAGCATTTGATCAATAGCAAGGTACTCAGTGGTATGAAAACTACTGCTAAGATTCTTAACTTTGCCCGAGAAGAAATTGTCAGCACTGATGATATGGTCAATGCCTTAGATAAGGGGCTAATAGCGGGATACATCAGTGATTTCCCCGCCCCTGCATTGCTTGGTAGAAAAGATGTCATCCTGATGCCTCACATTGGAGCAAGCACCGAAGAAGCAGAAGAAAACTGTGCAGTAATGGCCGCTGATCAGCTCAAAGATTTTCTTGAGAATGGTAATATTTATAATTCCGTAAATTATCCACCAACAAAAATGAGTCGCAATGGCGGTAGCCGAATTACCTTTACCAACAAAAATGTTCCCAAGGTTTTGGGTCAGGTATTGTCACTTCTGGCGGATGCTAACCTCAACGTGGTCGATATGGTCAATAAAAGCCGAGGTGAAATTGCTTACAACATTATTGATGTTGAGGGTGATATTGATGGAGCCGTTATAGATAGTGTTGCTAGCGTTGATGGTGTTATGCGGGTGCGGCTAATTTGAGCCACTAGGTTCAGTCGAACAATGCGGTAAATGTTGTAAAGCGGCCTTGGTTGCTGTGGCCAAGCATTACGCAAAGTTAAAAATCTCGACGGTCACTGTGCTGCTGGACACGAGTATGTTATCGCAAAGAGTGAGAGTCAGATTAAACGTCATTATTTCGTATATTTTCTATAATTTGACGATTATCTTAAATTTGATGGCTAAAATATTGAAGATTAGTAGTAGTATAACTTTTAAACTCCTACCTTCAAGTTAACAAGAGATGCTTTATGCCTCATGTACTTCCAGTCATCGTAGGTTTCGGAGGGTTTAATGCCGCTGGCCGAAGTTCGTCTCATCAAGCATTCCGTCGGATGGTTCTCGAGTCATTACCTATTAACGAGCAGCATGACACCATTGTAGGTTTGGCCTGCCTAATGAGTCTGATTCGATCTGAGGGTGAGACTTACGTAGATCTTCAAGGAGCCAAATTAACATCATCCGCGGTCTTTGAGCAATACCGAGATCTGGTCATAGAGGGCACCTTAGTGCGAAAGGTTGAGCACTTTGATCCGTCTAATCTATCGGGACATCGTAAGATTGATTTTTCTGAGCAGCAGCCTGTTGTTTTCATAATGGCTAAACGCGACCTACCCAAAGAATTACCAAATGACTGGCAGATGTCTGATCTTGAAGATGGACGGGTTGAAATTATTACCTCTGGTTTGGATAAACATTTAGTGACTGTTCCTTATGAGCTTGCCGCTAAGGCGGCAGGACAACTGCCGACAGGATTTGATTTAACACAACACTATAATGCTCGCTTTCATCCGCGAGGCCTACAAATGGCGCTTTTAGGTGCAAGCGATGCTATTCACTCAATGGGAATTCCTTGGGAACAAGTGGCTGCGCAAGTTAGGCCAGATGAAATTGGCGTATATTCTTCCAGCGTCTTTGGACAAGTTGACGATCAGGGTATGGGAGGACTGTTTCAGGCTCGTTTAAGAGGTGAGCGAACGACCGCCAAACAGGTGGCTCTGGGTTTAAATTCTATGCCGGCTGATTTTGTGAATGCTTATGTGCTGGGCAGCGTAGGCCACACAGAGGCTACCACGGGTGCTTGTGCTAGTTTTCTGTACTCATTGCAAGCTGCAGTGCGAGACCTCCGCAGCGGCCGACGCCGAATCGCGGTGGTGGGTAATTCAGAAGCACCTATTACCCCAGAAATGATGGAAGGCTTTTCAAATATGGGTGCTCTTGGTAGTGATGAAAATCTCTGCAAGATTGATGGAACATCCGTGGCTGATTGGCGTCGTGCAAGCCGACCATTTGGTGAAAACTGTGGATTTACTCTATCCGAGGGAGCCCAATATATTGTACTTATGGATGATCTGTTAGCCATAGAACTGGGTGCGGATATCCATGCTGCCGTTCCAGAGGTTTTCATTAGTGCGGATGGCGTTAAAAAATCGATTTCTTCTCCGGGTGTGGGGAATTATATTTCCTTTTCAAAAGCCGTTGCAGCCGCCGTTGATATAGTAGGTATTGAAGCGGTACAAAAGCGTAGCTTTGTCCACGCTCATGGCTCCAGCACGCCGGCTAACCGAGTCACTGAATCTGAATTGATTAGTAGAGTCGCAGAAGCCTTTGATATCACTGATTGGCCGGTGACGGCGGTAAAAGCTTACGTTGGCCACACTGTCGCTGCGGCCAGTGGGGATCAGCTTATTTCTGCATTAGGCACCTTTAAGTATGGATTGATTCCTGGCATCAAAACTATCACTCAGCTGGCTGAAGATGTTCATCAAAATCGGCTTAACTTTTTGCTTAAAGACAGCATAACAGCGACAAAAATGGATGTTGCTTTCATTAACTCTAAAGGCTTTGGAGGTAATAATGCATCCGCGGTTGTGCTCTCTGCAGACAAGACTAATGCAATGTTAATGCAGCGTTATGGGGATAGGTTCACGGGATACATTGACACGAGAGAGGCGACACGCACGACTGCAGAGGACTATGCTTTTCAAGCTGACCGAGGTAATTTAGCGGTTATTTATCGCTTTGGCGAGCAGCTGATAGATGAGCAAGCGGTTACCATTACGCCAACCGGCATGAGTATTCCAGGATATAGCCGGGAGATTGAATTCAACGCTATAAATGTTTGGCAAGATATGCAGTAAATTCATGCAGCTGACTAAGCACATCAACATCGATTTTGCGTGCCTGATTAATAAGCCTTTCCGGATCGACAGAAGCACCAGCAGTGGCGTTTCTTGCTTGTGCACCTAGCGGGCTAAAAATTAAGGTGCCACCATGTATACCAACCACTGCACCTGTTTCCTCATCAATTAAAGGCCCACCGGAGGCCCCGCTACCAGCATCACAATCATGCAGGAGTAATTTGGGGCTCGTAAATTGTCGTGACAAAAATGACTGGCAGTTATTGCTTATACTGATGTTAGTCTGGCTTTCGTTAAACCCCAGTAGCTGCAAATGATTATTATTTTGGCCCGTCAAATTCAATGTCATGCCGGAGTGCCGGAGTGTTTTCTTTAATGCAATAAACACAATATCTTGATTCGCTTGCCGTATCTTATTACCCATTTTTGGTCTAAATTTATGTGCAGACACTTTGGCGAAAGATACTCCGCTAAGGCGCTTCCCCTGCGGATGATAGGCGCATTTTCCATATCGCTCACCTGTACCTGAGTGATATAAAATATGCGCTGCGGTTAGAACAATGGAGCCCTGTTGGTCGCTGTCTCCGGCATCAATATGGACGGCAGTCCCGCGCAGACCTCCGTCACAAAAGACAGTACCTACTGAACGTTTTAGATTGTCGGGCGCTAACAGGCGCTGGTCTTCAATACCATTTGTAGGGTTCCCGTCACCAAAAATAGCCGCCCCCCCCGTTTTACTAATGAGTAATGTAATCAGCAGCAAGCCGATATAAGACGTACGATCGTTAATTTTGGCGAGCAAAGAATTGCTAAAATGTCGATCATGCATAAGTGTTTTACCCCATATCGCCCCATAAAGATTGCAAGATACTAATTGCCGCCAATGGCGCTGTTTCTGTGCGTAAAACGCGGGGCCCTAATTTAACGGCACTATAGCCATGTGTTTCCGCTAGCGTTATTTCATTATCAGACAGCCCGCCCTCTGGGCCGACCAAAATAGTGATAACGTTGTCATTATTTTGCAAGTCAGTAATGGCTCTGTCGGTGCGATGATGTAATACAATCTTGATCCCTCCTTCATTACTGTCTAAACATTGCTGTAGTGAAACAGCCGGATTAATGGTTGGGACAACGTTACGTAAACACTGCTCACAGGCACTTATCGATATCTGCTGCCAGTGAGTGAGCCTCTTTTCTAGTCGTAAACCTGTTAGCTTTACTTCGCTACGCTCGCTGAAAATGGGGGTGATACTATGGACACCTAGTTCAGTGGCTTTTTGTATTACCCAATCCATCCGCTCCCCTCTAGAGACCCCTATAACGAGATGTATTTTTAAGAGTGATTCGCGATCGTTAGACAATGATTCTTTAATGGTTACGGTAGCTTGATTCTTGCTGAGGCTGACTACTTCTGCAGCGTACTCCCCCCCTTTTCCGTTAAACAGAGTAATCATCTGACCCGAGGTCATGCGCAGAACAGATTTAAGATAGCGAGCGGCATCCTTATCCATACTTACCAGAGCGCCTATATCTAGATTTTGTGAGGTGTATAGTCTTGGAATACGCATGCTAGTTAATCCTTAATTTAGATAACAAGATTACGATAAAAATAGAGATAAATCTGCTGTTTTAGCAAAACATAAAAAAACCTCTAGCCCATTCAATTAGGCTAGAGGTCCTGAAGTAACTATAAACGCTTAATACTTGTAGCTATCGCCTTTGAACGGGCCGCCAACCGGTACGCCGATATAGTCTGCTTGCTCTTGAGTAAGCTTGGTGATTACACCACCAAAACCGGCCACCATATGACGAGCAACTTCTTCGTCAAGATGCTTGGGTAGGACCTCAACACGAAGCATTTCTGCCTGAGTTGCAGCATCCTGAGAGGCAAACTTCTTTGTATAGAGATCTATTTGAGCCAGCACCTGATTGGCGAAAGAGCCGTCCATAATTCTACTAGGATGGCCAGTAGCATTACCCAAATTAACTAGACGTCCCTCAGCAAGCAGCAACAAATGATCGTTCGCATCTCGGTCACGATATACTTTATGGACCTGAGGCTTAATTTCTTCCCACTGCCAGGTAGTTCGCATGAATGCCGTGTCAATTTCATTATCAAAATGACCAATGTTACACACCACACAACCACTTTTCAGCGCAGCTAAAACATCAGAACCACAGACGTTATAGTTGCCAGTGGTGGTGACAAACATATCGGTATTGGCTAATAGATCCGTATCAACACCTTTTGTGACATCGCCGCCTATGTGGGTTGAGACTATCTCAAAACCATCCAAACAAGCTTGCATGGCACAGATGGGATCGACTTCGGTTATCTTAACAATCATACCTTCTTGACGGAGAGACTGTGCAGAACCCTTACCAACGTCGCCATAACCAACCACCACTGCTTTTTTGCCAGCTAGAAGATGATCGGTAGCTCTCTTAATGGCGTCGTTAAGACTGTGCCTACAGCCATATTTATTATCGCATTTGGATTTCGTTACAGAATCATTAACATTGATTGCTGGGACTTTGAGCTCACCCGCTGCGAGCATTTCATATAAACGATGGACACCTGTCGTAGTCTCTTCGGTCACTCCATGCACAGCATCGAGCACTTGTGGGTATTTGTTGTGAAGTAGAGAAGTTAAATCACCTCCATCATCAAGAATCATGTTGGCATTCCAGGGCACACCATCTTTCAAGACTTGCTGTTCTAGACACCACTCATACTCGTCCTCTGTTTCACCTTTCCAGGCGAAAACAGGAGTTCCGCTAGCAGCAACAGCCGCGGCGGCATGATCTTGAGTAGAGAAAATATTGCAAGACGTCCAGCGCACCTCAGCACCCAAAGCGACTAGTGTTTCAATAAGAACCGCGGTCTGTATGGTCATGTGGATACAGCCCAAAATACGCGCACCGGCCAAGGGTTGCTCGGCCCGATACTGTTCACGCAGTGCCATTAAGGCAGGCATTTCTGATTCTGCAATAGAAATTTCTTTCTTTCCCCACTCCGCTAATGAAATATCAGCTACTTTGTAGTCGTGGTTATTTTGTTCGGTTACAGTCATGATTTAAATCCTTTCCAATAAGTAATAGTGCTAAGAGTAAGAGTTTTTATTACAGCGCCTTTCTGAGTAAGTCCACTTTGTCGGTTTTCTCCCACGTAAAGTTGGGTTCTTCTCGCCCAAAGTGGCCATAAGCCGCCGTCGGCTGATAAATCGGACGACGCAGATCTAACATGTCAATCAGTCCCGCTGGCCGGAGGTCAAAATGCTCGCGGACCAATGTTTCAATTGCTTCATCAGATAACTTGCCGGTTCCGTACGTATCAATACTGATAGACGTAGGTTCAGAAACGCCAATAGCGTAGGACACTTGGATTTCACAACGATCAGCAAGTCCTGCAGCTACAATATTTTTGGCAACATAACGACCAGCGTACGCGGCGGAACGATCTACTTTAGTCGGATCTTTGCCAGAAAAGGCGCCGCCACCATGGTGAGCCATACCGCCGTAGGTATCGACAATAATTTTTCGGCCAGTAAGACCGCAATCGCCAACTGGGCCACCTATAATGAACTGACCAGTTGGATTTATGTGGTATTTGGTACCGGCATGAAGCCATTCTTCAGGAAGTACGGGGGCAATAATTTCAGCGCGTACAGCCTCCTGTAAATCAGAGAGCGAGATATCTGGAGAATGCTGAGTAGATAGCACGACCGCATCAATAGCGACCGGCTTGCCTTGATCATAGCGAAGAGTAACCTGACTCTTCGCGTCAGGACGCAACCATGGGAGTAGACCATTTTTACGTACTTCAGCTTGGCGTTTGACCAGTAAATGCGAGTAGTAGATGGGTGCAGGCATGAGAACGCTAGTTTCATTAGTTGCGTAACCAAACATCAAGCCCTGATCACCTGCACCAATGTCTTTGTTTTCCGCAGCGTCAACACCTTGAGCGATATCGTTCGATTGCTTACCAATCGCATTCAGCACGGCACAGGTATTGCCATCAAAGCCTACATCAGAATTATCGTAGCCAATATCCACGATCACTTTTCGGACGACCTCTTCAAGATCGACATAGGTATTGGTTCGGACTTCACCGGCAATAATTGTCATACCGGTTTTAACCATAGTTTCAACGGCCACTCTGGAATGCGGGTCGTCTTTAATAATCGCATCGAGTACCGCATCAGATATCTGATCGGCCATTTTATCTGGATGACCCTCGGACACGGACTCCGAGGTAAATAAATTGTAAGTAGACATATCTTTTCCTTAGTTTAAATAGTTTCTAATTTAAATTGTCGCAACTGACTACGAAACCCATTGCGTTGGGTTAGGTAAAGACTGTTACCTTCAGTTAATCCTTCGGCTTTAGTCCATCGTGTGAGCGCTTCAGGTTCGAAGCCTAGCCAAATATCACCACAGGATTGTTTCGCCCACTCCTGATCATGAGCACACAAATCTGTAATGACCAAAACGCCATTTATTTTAAGTAGCTGAGCACAGTCGGCAATAATCTCTGCAGGTGTTGGATTATGATGAAGCACCATATTGAGGCACACACAATCGTACTTGGCTCTTAGGGCAGTAGCCTTTTGAGTATCGCCGAGAAGAAATTCAACGTTATTAAGTTGCTGCTCTATTGCTCGTGATTTACACCGTTCTAGCATTTCTTCTGAGTTATCCAGCGCGGTTACATGAACGAATAAATCTGACAGAGCTTTTAAAAAATGCCCATAGCCCGGGCCAACTTCCAGAACAGACTCTCGACCAGACACGTGCTTTGGCAGAAATTCTTCGATGCTTTCTCCATAGTCAGACCAGCTAGCGATAAGGTCTTGGTTCTGCTCAAAACGGCTAGCATTCTGATTAAAGAAGGCAACTGAAGCTGCGGACCGCTCGGCATTTATGGATACTAATCGATGCGTATAAGCTAAATCTAGTACCGCTAAATCGAGAGTTTGAAAGAGACTGTCTAAAAGAGCCTGTAAATCAGAATTAGGGTGCAACTCATTACGGCGATAAAAAATCGATGTGCCTTCTCTGCGCGTGGCGACTAAAGAAGCGCTTGAAAGAACCTTGAGATGATGACTCATGGCGGACTGTTGAATACCAAACACCGCACAGAGTTCTAAAACACCATAGGCATTTTGTTGCAAGACTTTAAGAATTTGCATGCGCAGAGGATCCCCTGCCGCTTTACACAGGGCGGTCATGGGGCTCATATCTTGCGCATACTGCGCTTCTTGTTTGTATTCGACTTGCATTTGCATGTTGGCATATTAACATGCAGAGCTTATACATCAAAATATTTTTATATATCAAAAAATAACCAATAGTATCTTATAAGTACTGATTGTCCTGCGAAAGATACTGATTAGCGGTTTACTGAAAACGCTGTGTGAGAGACAATACGGCACTTAAAAATTTTCCTTTCAGGAGTAAAAATCCATGGCCTCACGTAGAGACCTTGCTAACGCCATTCGCGCTCTCAGTATGGATGCTGTCCAACAAGCTAACAGTGGTCATCCAGGGGCCCCTATGGGTATGGCAGATATCGCCGAAGTCCTTTGGAATGATTATCTAAAGCATAACCCTGCTGATCCTGAATGGGCCAACCGTGATCGATTTGTGTTGTCCAATGGTCACGGTTCTATGCTTTTATACTCTTTACTCCACCTATCTGGTTATGAACTTCCTATTGAGGAATTAAGGAATTTCCGTCAGCTACACTCTAAGACCCCAGGGCATCCAGAGTATGGTTATGCACCTGGCGTTGAAACAACAACAGGACCGCTTGGCCAGGGACTTAGTAACGCAGTGGGAATGGCGCTAGCAGAAAAGGTTTTGGCAGCACAGTTTAATCGTCCTGGGCACAACTTGGTTGACCACCAGACTTATACGTTTCTTGGAGATGGCTGCTTAATGGAGGGAATTTCTCACGAAGTTTGCTCTTTGGCAGGTACCTTAGGTCTGGGTAAGTTAACGGCGTTTTATGACGATAATGGCATTTCCATTGACGGTGATGTCCAAGGCTGGTTTAGCGACGACACGCCCGCCCGTTTTGAAGCCTATGGCTGGCAAGTTATTGCCAATGTGGATGGCCATGACAGTAACGCGATTAAGGCTGCTATAGAATCTGCCCGCAGTGAGCCAAGTAAACCGACTCTGATTTGCTGTAAAACAATTATTGGTTTTGGTTCTCCTAACAAACAGGGCAAAGAAGATTGTCATGGTGCACCTCTAGGCGCCGACGAAATCGTTCTGGCGCGTGAACAGTTGGGATGGAGCCATGCTCCCTTTGAGATTCCCAATGAGCTCTATGAGGGTTGGAATGCTCGTGATAATGGTGCCGCGGCTCAATCAGAGTGGAATCAGCAGTTAGATGCGTACTGCATTGATTTTCCTGATTTGGCGCTTGAGTTTAAGAGACGGACCAGTGGTCAGCTTCCAGTTGACTTTAGTGACAAAGCCGATGCTTATATCGCAGAGTGCCAAGCGAAGATGGAAAAAATTGCTTCTCGCAAGGCCTCTCAAAATTGTTTGAACGCCTTTGGGCCACTTTTACCTGAACTACTTGGTGGTTCTGCAGATTTAGCGGGCTCTAACCTCACGATCTGGTCAGGGTCTAAAGATATCAGTGCTGACAATGCCGATGGCAATTATATTTATTATGGCGTTCGTGAGTTTGGTATGAGTGCAATGATGAATGGAATCGCCTTGCATGGCGGCTTTATAAATTATGGCGCTACCTTTCTGATGTTCATGGAATATGCCCGCAACGCCGTGCGGATGGCCGCAATAATGAAGCAGCAAAGTATTTTTGTGTATACCCATGACTCCATTGGCCTCGGTGAAGATGGCCCAACGCATCAACCCGTAGAGCAACTCAGTGCTCTGCGCTCAACACCAAATCTAAATACTTGGAGGCCGTGCGATACTGTCGAGTCCGCGGTATGTTGGAAAAGTGCCATTGAAAATAAGGATGGACCAAGTGCTTTGGTGTTTAGTAGGCAAGGTTTAGCACCGATGCCGCGCAGTGTTGCGCAGGTAGCTGCAATTGCAAAGGGCGGCTATGTGCTGCAAGACTGCGTAAACCCACAGGCAATTATTATTGCCACAGGTTCAGAAGTTGAGCTAGCGATTAACGCGGCAAATGTTCTTGCCGAGCAGGGCATTCATGCTCGTGTCGTCTCTATGCCTTGCGCTGAAATTTTCTCCGCTCAAGACTCCGCATATCGGGAATCAGTCCTTCCTAGCGATATAAGGGCGAGGGTTGCAGTTGAGGCGTTACATGCTGATTACTGGTATAAGTTTGTTGGTCTAGATGGCCGTGTCGTGGGGATGCGTACCTTTGGAGAGTCGGCCCCGGGTGGCGAACTTATGAAAGTATTTGGCTTTACTGTCGAGAATGTTGTAACTAATGTTATTGAGGCGATGGGGTAGTGTTACGCATCGCTATCAATGGATATGGACGCATAGGGCGCTCAGTTCTGCGAGCTCTCTATGAGTCTGATGCCCGACAATGGCTACAAGTTGTGGCCATTAATGAGCCTTCAGAGGCTAAAACAATTGCACATTTAACACGCTATGATTCGACACATGGGCGGTTTCCTGGGACAGTCGAATTAGCTGAAAATACCCTCATTGTGAATGGTGATGTAATACAAATTTGTCATCATCAGCATCTGCAAGAATTACCTTGGAAAGAACATAACATTGATGTGGTTTTGGAGTGCAGTGGAAGTTTTACTGATCGAGCTATTGCCGAGCAACATCTTAGTGCAGGCGCCAAGCGAGTACTTTTTTCCCAGCCTGCTGAACCAACGGTAGATGCAACAATAGTTTATGGCGTCAATCATAGTAAGCTTACTGGCAGCGAGCAGATAATCTCTGCTGCCTCATGCTCAACAAATTGCGTTGTTCCAGTCATCAGCGTGCTTGATAAATGCTTTGGTGTCCAGGGGGGTGTTATTACAACTATTCACTCGGCAATGAATGATCAACCTGTAATTGATGCTTATCATCACACTGATCTGCGTAAAACTCGAGCTGCAATGCAGTCTATTATTCCAGTGGACACTGGATTAGCTCTCGGTATTGACCGTTTGCTTCCAGAGCTCGCTGGACGATTTCAAGCCCAAGCCATGCGAGTCCCAACGGTTAACGTATCAGCCATAGACTTGTCTATCCTGCTGAGCGAGTCAGTAGATGTAAATGCGGTCAATCTTGCATTAGCTGAGGCGGCTAATGGAGTCTTACAAGGCGTGCTTGGTTACACCGAAGAGCCGCTGGCATCCTGTGACTTTAACCACGATCCACGCAGCGGCATTGTTGATGCTAGTCAGACAAGAGTCAGTCAAGGAAAGCTTGTGAAAGTGCTGATTTGGTTCGATAACGAATGGGGTTATGCCAACCGTATGCTAGACACACTTAGCTATTGGTCAAAGCTTTTCCCCTCAGGTTATTAGAGTCATTTTTTAGAATAGACGTTTTTATATGGAAATAGGAAAAGGAAATATGACGTTAACCTTAATGACGGATTTAGACCTCAAGGATAAACGGGTATTGATACGTGAAGATCTTAACGTTCCTATTGTGAATGGCAAAATTACTAGTGCGGCTAGACTTAAGGCTGCCGTGCCTTCCGTACGCCATGCTTTAGACCAAGGCGCGCAAGTAATTCTTATGTCTCATTTAGGCAGGCCTAAGGAAGGCGAGTTTAGTGAAGAATTTAGTTTGGCGCCGGTGGCTGACTACTTAGAAAATCTGCTGGGTGAAAAGGTCGTGCTAATTAACGACTGGGAAACTGAGCTGATCCCAAGCGCACATCCATTGGTGATGCTTGAAAATGTTCGATTCAACGTTGGTGAAAAAAGTAATGAGGATAGTTTAGCCAAGGGCTATGCAAAGCTCTGTGATATTTTTGTTATGGATGCTTTCGGTACTGCTCATCGCGCTCAAGCCTCAACTCATGGTGTGGCTAAATACGCACCCGTTGTTTGTGCAGGACCCCTTTTACACAAAGAGTTAAACGCATTAGAGCAAGCTCTTGCTGACCCTGCTGGACCCATCGTAGCCATTGTTGGCGGCTCTAAGGTATCAACAAAGCTTATGGTGTTAGAGAGTTTGGCAGATAAAGTAGATCAATTAATTGTTGGGGGTGGTATTGCCAACACATTTTTGGCTGCAGCTGGAAAGCCTGTTGGCAAATCCCTCTATGAGACCGACTTAATCCCTGCAGCTAAAGCATTAATGTTGAAAGCCAATATTCCGTTGCCCACAGATGTTGTAGTTGGCAAAGAGTTTTCTAGTTCAGCTAATGCTGTGGTTAAGTCAGTCGATGATGTTGCTGAGGATGATATGATTTTTGACATTGGCCCTGAATCAGCAAATCACTTAGCCGCAATGATGAAAACGATGGGAACCATTATCTGGAATGGCCCAGTTGGGGTTTTTGAGTTTGCACAGTTTGGTAATGGTACTGAAGTTTTAGCGAGAGCTATCGCTAAAAGCGATGCTTTCTCCATTGCAGGTGGTGGAGATACTCTAGCAGCGGTTGATAAATATAACATCTCGGATCAAGTTTCATATATTTCAACCGGCGGGGGAGCATTCTTAGAGTATGTGGAGGGTAAACAGTTACCGGCAGTTGCTATACTTGAGCAAAGAGCTTTAGAGCAGATTTAAAGTTAAGCATTTAGCACTATAGCTTACACAATATTAGATAATTAAAAAGGATATTACCGATGGCACTTATTTCACTTCGACAAATGCTTGATCATGCGGCGGAATATAATTATGGCGTACCCGCCTTTAATGTTAATAATTTAGAACAAATGCGCGCTATTATGATGGCTGCAGACGACACTGATAGTCCAGTCATTGTGCAAGCCTCGGCGGGGGCTAGGAAGTATGCAGGGGCTCCTTTTTTACGGCATTTGATTCAGGCAGCTGTTGAAGAATGGCCGCATATTCCGGTTTGCATGCATCAAGACCACGGTACTAGTCCGGCAGTTTGCCAGCGTTCTATTCAGCTAGGGTTTACATCTGTAATGATGGACGGATCCTTGGAAGAAGACGGAAAAACCCCCTCAAGCTATGAATATAACGTTGATGTTACTCGACGTACGGTAGAGATGGCGCACGCCTGCGGGGTCTCAGTCGAAGGTGAGCTTGGTTGTTTAGGGTCACTAGAGACAGGTCAAGCGGGAGAAGAGGATGGTATTGGCGCTGAAGGCGTTCTTTCTCTTGAGCAGATGCTAACAGATCCTGAAGAGGCTGCAGATTTTGTCAAAAAAACTCAGGTAGATACGTTGGCTATTGCTTGTGGCACGTCTCATGGTGCTTATAAATTCAGCCGCCCACCGACTGGAGATATCCTTGCAATTGATAGAATTAAAGCGATACACGCGCGAATCCCGGGCACTCATTTGGTGATGCATGGTTCATCATCAGTCCCACAGGAGTGGCTAGCGGTCATTAATAAATATGGTGGTGAGATTCCCGAGACCTATGGTGTACCGGTTGAGCAGATTTGTGAGGGAATCAAGTATGGAGTGCGAAAAGTTAATATTGATACGGATTTACGGCTGGCATCAACAGGTGCAGTAAGGAGATTCTTGGCAGAAAATCCTAGTGCTTTTGATCCACGGGCCTTTTTAAACGAGACTATTGTAGCGATGAAAGATATCGCTGCAGCTCGATATGAATCGTTTGGAACTGCGGGTAATGCGGCAAAGTTGACAGCGTTGAGCTTAGACGTAATGACAGAGCGCTACCAAAGCGGTGAGTTAGACCCCAAAATTTATTAGCCTCAGCATTTTCGCCGCGGTAGACGTTTTAAGTGTCAGGGAGACTAGAGTGTTAGACAGCTATGATTTTATAAAATCAGTATTGGATGCGAGTACCGACAGTATTATGGTACTTGATACGAGCGGTGAGATTGTTTTTGCTAACCACAACTGGGAACTTTGTGGCCGCAATAATAGATTTTTTTCAGCCTCGGATTCGGACGTAACCAATTATTTTAAAGCATGTGATGCCGCGGCAGAAAATGGTGATGCTGATGCTAGGAGTGTTGCTGAAGGGATACGAAAAGTATCTAGAGTTGAACAGGACACTTACTATCTTGAATACCCATGTCATGCCGAACTGGACCAACGTTGGTATATGATGAGAGTCACTCAGTTTATCCTCGCGAATAAACAGTATCTTGTCGTATCTGATCAGGATATTACACAAAGAAAGATCGCAGAAGAAGCTGCCGCTAACCAGGCGAGAATCGATGACTTGACAGGAATACCTAACCGTCGAAAGTTTGAAGAGACTTTAAGTCAGCAATGGAAGCGAAGTATCAGGATGAAGACACCTCTCTCCCTGGCTATGATTGATATAGATCACTTTAAACAAGTTAATGACACCTATGGCCATAGTATAGGTGACAAGTATTTAACGGTTTTATCATCCATTTTTTCCAGGTCGACCAATCGTCCAGATGATATCTGTGCTCGTTACGGTGGCGAAGAGTTTGCTATTTTACTTGGCGCTACAGATAGAGTCGGAGCTGTAAAAGTGATCGATAAGCTTATAAAAAAAGTGAGAAATTTAAATATTCCTAATGAAAATGCATCAACTAAGCCTTTTATTACCCTAAGTATCGGCCTCAAAACAGTCTATCCTAGCCAAAATGATAACTATGAAGATTTTTTGTTAGCGGTTGATAAACTACTTTATGTGGCAAAAACAGCGGGTCGTGACACTCTGGCGGTAAGCCTTTTAAGTGAGCTACATGACACTTCTGAATTTGAGCTGGTAAAGTAGGAATCGTTGCTCGCTTTTGCGTTACTAGCAGACACTGCATTTGATGTTCATGCCAGAAGCGCGTCTTACTTATTGAGCCGTGATACCCTTGAGTCATTTAAAGATCTAGATTATTCTCGAGGATATAGATTTTGTTCGGTATTTTATGATGACGTAGTTGTAAAAAATATTTGCACAGCGGTCCGAGTTGAAAAATCTGGACGTTTACCTTTTGTCTTGGGGGAGAACTTTGTTAACGATCACCACAACTGATGTCTATGCCGTTGGCGTGCCAATAATATTAGGGCTTATCTTTCTTGAGGTCGTAGTCTCGGGCTTTAAAAAATATAAGTTTTATAAGCTTGGCGATACCGGCGGAACGCTGGGGTTATTAGCAGGCAATGTCTTTGTGTCACTGATTACTCAAGGTTTAACCCTCGGTCTTTACTTTTACCTTTACCAATTCAGGCTGGCCACAATAAACGAACTATTTGCCCCTTGGATAATTTGGTTGATTACTTTTTTATCTATCGATTTGATTTTTTATTGGTATCACAGAGCATCTCATAGAGTAAGATTTTTATGGGCAATTCATATGAATCACCACTCCAGTACTGAAATGAATTTCTCTGTGGCATTCCGGCAAGCCTGGTTTGGACCTATTTCTAAAACACCCTTTTTTATGGTGATGCCTCTCATCGGATTTGACCCCAGCATCACGGTAGTGGCAGCGCTCTGTTCTAGGCTCTGGGGTGTTGTGGGTCATACTCAGTGGATTGGTAAGCTGGGTTGGATTGATGGTATTTTTAATACGCCCTCTACTCATAGAGTGCATCACGGTACTAATCCTGAATACATTGATAGCAATTATGGCAATCTGTTAATTGTCTGGGACCGTCTATTTGGTACCTATGTGAAGGAAGAGGCCCAAGTTGTTTTTGGTTTAGTCAACAATGTAGAGACAAACAACCCCATCAAAATCACTTTTTACACGTGGTCGGCGATGATTACAGATGTCAAAAGCGCCCAGTCGTTTGATGAAGTTATGGGCTATATATTTGGGCCGCCGGATTGGCTACCAAAAGATAGTAAAAATTCATGACTTACCTCAGAGTTATGAGGGTTATTTTCATCTGTAATAATAAAGAGGTAGCATGACTATTCTTTTGAAGTTGTTGGTTGCATTATTTTTAATAATGACAACCCCAGCGCATGCAGAGACAAAAACACCTTATATCTATATTTTAGGCGTTGCTCAAGATGCTGGTTTCCCTCAAGCAGGCTGCTACAAGCCTCACTGCATGCAGGGTTGGAAGAGCTATAAAAAAAGGCTAAGTGCGACATCCGTTGCGGTAATTGATAGTGAAAATCATAAAAAATACCTTTTTGAAGCAACCCCCAATTTACCAGAGCAACTTTTTCTGCTGGAGCAGGAAGCGCCTGATTCTAGCCTTGCCGGAATCTTTATTACTCATGCGCACATGGGCCACTATACCGGACTCATGTATTTGGGAAGAGAGGCTATGGGAGCTAATCACATACCCGTCTATGTGATGCCAAAGATGGAACAATATCTCCGCAATAACGGCCCTTGGAGTCAGTTAGTTAAGCTAAAGAATGTAGTTTTAGAGCCTCTGCATAACGGCCGACCGGTGGTGTTTAAGAGTCTTGAGATTACTCCTATTTTAGTGCCGCATAGAGACGAATTTTCCGAAACAGTAGGTTTCTCTATAAAAGGTCCCAACAAAACGGCACTTTTTATTCCTGATATTAATAAGTGGTCTCAGTGGGAAAAGAATATTGCGGATCAGATTAAGGCTTCAGATTACGCATTAATTGACGCTACTTTTTATGACCGGAATGAACTGCCAGGAAGAGATATGTCTAAAATTCCGCATCCTTTTGTTATGGAAACCATGGATGCTTTGTCTCAGTTATCTGATCAACAGCGCTCTAAAGTATGGTTTATCCATATGAACCATACTAACCCATTGCTTAATTTGAACAGTGAACAGTCACAAGTCGTTCGCAACCGAGGGTTCAATATTGCAAGTTTCGGTCTAAAACTGCCATTATAGAAAGGCAATTTGGACCATTGGCCCTTCTATTCGTAGCTTTCTTTAGATCTAAAACTATTGGTGAGGGATTCTCACTGACCAGGCTTTTTTAGGCAAACACGCCTTTTAAGAAGAAGAAGAAAATAATTGCCAGACCCGCTCCGGCGGGCAAGGTGACAACCCATGATAAGAAAATTGCGCCTATCATACGCAAATTTAATGCGCCTATTCCGCGTGCAAGACCTACACCGAGAACCGCTCCAACCAGAGTGTGAGTTGTCGAAATGGGTAATCCAGTACCTGATGCAAAGACTACAGTGGCAGCGGCGCCTAACTCAGCAGCAAATCCTCGACTAGGCGTTAATTCAGTGATCTTACGCCCAATGGTCCCCATGACTTTATATCCATAGGTTGCTAAACCAAACACTATGCCTGCCCCGCCTAGCAGCAATATCCAGCTAGGCATGGCACTTTTTGCTGCAATGTCACCGCCAGAATTGACGACATTGACGACGGCAGCCAGGGGACCAACAGCGTTAGCTACATCATTGGAACCATGAGCAAAAGCCATACTGCAGGCAGTGAAAATCATTAATACTGCGAACACGCGTTCGACGTTAGCGAATCGGTTTTTTTCCTCTAAGGCCTCGTCTCGTTCGACCCTTGCCAAGAGGAATGAGCCCAGTATTGCTACTAAGATACCAAACATAATGGCCCAGACTATCGACTCACCAAAGGTTAGCGATACGCCAATATCCTTAAAAACATGCTTTAGTCCTTTGAGAATAGTTACCATCGCCATTAAGAATCCGACAGCAAACATGTACATGGGTGCATATCTTTTCGCACGCTCAAAAGGATCATCCTGAATTAAAATAAGCGTTTGAACACTACGGAATATAGCAAAGGATATGGTACCTGCGATCACTGGTGACACTATCCAGCTAGCGACGATGGTACTAACTTTAGACCAGTTCACTGCATCTACAGAAACACCTACTGCCGCAAACCCAACGATCGCGCCAACAATAGAGTGCGTAGTCGATACAGGCCAGCCCATGAAGCTGGCAATCATCAACCAGGTACCCGCAGCAAGGAGTGCGGAGAGCATTCCAAAGACAAGAAGATCTGGAGAATCGACGAATACAGCGCTATCCACAATACCTTTTCGAATCGTTGATGTCACTTCGCCTCCAGCCAAATAGGCGCCAGCGAACTCAAAAACCATTGCGATTAAAATAGCTTGTTTAATAGTTAGTGCTTTAGAGCCTACGGACGTACCCATGGCATTAGCCACATCGTTCGCACCGACTCCCCAAGCCATAAAAAATCCAAATCCTCCAGCAAGAATAATTAGCAGCGTACCGTACTCGGTAAATAATTCCATGATAATCAGTCTCTTAAATTAAGTATTATTTTGCTAACAGGAGTTCGAGTTGGTTGCCCACGCGCTCAGCGATATCAGCTATTTCGCCAATATTATCAATGACGTTATAGAGGAACATCACGTGGACAGGAGGGATCTCTGCTTCTATTTTAAAGAGACGGTGACGTAACTTGCGCTCTCTTTTATCAACTTTTTGTTCTTGGGCATCTAAATCACGAATCAACTTTTTAACGAACTTTACCTCTTGGCCAGTAAAACCAGTTTCAAGTAACTCATCGAGTTCGTCGATCGCTGTACGCGCTTTTTCACAGGTTTCAATAGCGCTCTTAACATAAGCAATGAAGTCAGATTGCAATGCTACTGGAATAGCCATTTCGCGGCCCAAGACAATGCCGCAGACGTCTTTAGTGGTATTAGCGATATTGTCCTGCTGAGCTAAAATTCCGAGTAAGTCACCACGAGAAACAGGCATAAACAAGCTTTTTGGCATATTTAGACGAAATTGCTTTTTCAGTTCGTCCGCTTTATTTTCATCATCAGAAATTCTATCGAAAATTTCACTCGCTCTTGGCCAGTCATCCGCAATAACGGACTCGAAGAATGGCTCTAGCTTTGAGGCACAGACAACTACCAGTGACATATGCTCTTGAAGAGGCCTTATGGGGGATTTTCCAAACAGGTTTGAAATTGAGTTACTAAATACCATTGAGAATCTCCAAGTTAACCGCATTATAAAAGCTTGTCATAAAAATGAAATACTTTTATTTTATGTTTTCATCACTTTTTTAGGCTTGCGCGTATTGCTCATTGCGTCCAAGCCAGCGACGAATTAGTGAATCTACATTTTCAGGATAGTTGATTAACAATTTCTCTGCGATAACTTTGATGTCTGGCAGCATGTGGGCATCTCGCTGTAGGTCTGCAATATGTAATTGCATATTTCCGGTTTGACGGGTACCGAGTAATTCTCCAGGGCCTCTTAATTCTAGATCTTTCTCGGCAATCTTAAAGCCATCAGTCGTTTCACGCATGATCTTCAAACGAGCACTACCATTGCCAGATAGCGGAGGACTATAAAGTAAGACACAGTGGCTGGCCTCAGTTCCTCGACCGACTCTGCCGCGCAATTGATGTAATTGGGATAGGCCTAGACGCTCGGAGTTTTCAATGATCATGAGGCTCGCGTTTGGCACATCCACACCGACCTCGATGACTGTGGTTGCGACCAGAAGATTAATGGCACCATTTTTAAAGGCCTCCATGATTTCAATCTTTTCTCTAGGCTTTAAACGCCCATGGATAAGCCCAATTGATAATTCGGGCAGGAGCAATTGTAGTTCACTAGCAGTAACTTCTGCAGCTTGAGCTTCTAAAAAATCTGACTCTTCGATCAAAGTACAAACCCAGTAGGCCTGACGACCGCTTATACAAGAAGCACGCACTCTTTCGATAACATCGTTACGACGTAAATTACTTAAAACTAATGTATCTACCGGCTTGCGTCCTGGTGGTAGTTCATCGATGACCGAGCAATCAAGATCAGCATAAGCACTCATCGCGAGTGTCCGTGGTATAGGTGTTGCCGTCATGATTAGCTGATGAGGTGCAGAACCTGCAGTTTCAGCAGATGAGTTGGGGACAAACCCTTTTTTACGCAGAGCAAGTCGTTGGTGGACACCAAAACGATGTTGTTCATCAATAATACTTAAACCAAGGTCATTGAATTCGACGGTCTCCTGGAACAAAGCATGAGTACCAATAATCATCTGTGCAGTTCCATCAGCTATAGCTGACAATTTGAGAGTGCGGGCTTTACCTTTAATTTTGCCGGTTAGCCACGTGACTCCGATACCTAGTGGCTTGAACCACTGTTCAAAGTTTTGACGGTGCTGATCAGCAAGAATTTCGGTAGGAGCCATTAACGCAGCTTGCTTACCGTTTGCAATGGCCTGCAGTGCAGCCAGAGCTGCCACTACCGTTTTTCCTGACCCTACATCACCTTGTACCAAACGGAGCATTGGTACTGCAGAATCTATGTCTTTGTTGATCTCATTAGCCACTCTTATCTGAGCGGCAGTGAGTTGAAAATGCAATTGCTTTAAAAACGCCGATTTAGCTGTCTTGTCTTCCCTTAGAACGGGCGCTCCTTGCTGTTGAATCTTTTGGCGCAAACGTAACAAACTAAGATTGTGAGCAATTAATTCCTCAGCAGCTAGTCTCTGCTGTGCGGGATGTTCTCCTGCTGCGAGTAAGTTTAAAGTAGTGCCCGGTGGTGGGTTATGAAGAAAGATTAGAGCTTCTATCAAAGAGTAAGCTAGCTGGTGCTTGAGCCCGTCATTATCGAAAGTCGGGATTAGTTCTTGAATAGAGTGTTGTCCGAGCTGATTTAAGGCTTGAGCACAAAGATCTCTGATACGACTCTGAGTAATACCCTCGGTAGCTGGATATATGGGCGTTAGAGTGTCTTCTAATTGATGCGGTCGGTTAGTGTCAATATGTTGGTATTCGGGATGATAGAATTCTACGCCCGATACTCCCCGTCTAGCTTCGCCAAAACATCTTAAGCGAGCTCCAACTTTTAGGCGCTCTTGCTGCGCCCTATTAAAATGGAAAAACCTCAGTGTTGTTGTACCAGTATTGTCTTGTAAGCGGCAAACTAAACTCCGCCGTCTGCCGAACACTACATCACAGGCACGCACTTCGCCTTCAATGACTACTTCTGTTTGTGGTTGAACCCCGCCAATAGCCGTTATTTTTGTTCGATCGATATAGCGCAGAGGCAGGTGAAACAAAAGATCTTGAATACTGTACAAATCCAGTTTATTTAATTTTAAGGAGAGCTGTGGTCCAACCCCTCGTAAATTATCAATGTTCGTTTTGTCTAAGCTCTGGGTAGTCATTCAGTTTTAGTTATCCCAGGTAAATTACTCAGATAAATAGCATTGCGCAGCGCGTCTATGGCTTTATGGCGCGGAAAGCTTACACGCCAAGCGATGGCAGTAGTTCTAGACGGCGATATTTCTGCAAAAGGCTTAATAACCACGCTATCGGTTCGATTGGTAGCGCCAATTGCCGCAGAATTCGGCAATATTGTTATCCCCAGTCCAGAGGATACCATGTGACAAAGTGTTTCTAAGGAACTACCTTCGGTCATTGTTCGGATTGAAGCCTCCGAGGACTTTTTCTGGTTGATATTGGGCAATATCTTAGACACCTGGTCTCTAAAGCAATGTCCTTCCCCCATCATTAATATATTTTCGTTATCCAAATCTGATGTCTTAATAGCTACTTGGCTAGCTAGTGCATGATCTTTGGGCAAAAGCACAACAAAAGATTCTTCATACAGAGGTTGAACGACGATATCGGGTTCGCTAAAAGGGAGTGAAACTAGTATCACATCAACTTCGCCACTTTTAAGACGTCTTCTCAGGCTGCTGGTATAACCCTCTTCAATCACCAAATGCATTTCCGGTGCTGTATTTTGTAATGGTGGAATAAAGTGTGGAAACAGATAGGGACCAATAGTGAAAATAGCACCTATATGTAATGGTGTGTTCAGTTGATTGCTGCCTGATTTTGCAATGTCTTTAATTACTGATGCTTCTTCCAAAACGCGCTGCGACTGGTTAATTATCTGCTGACCTATGGGAGTGGGACGGACATTACTTTTAGTTCGTTCAAAAAGATTAACACCAAGTTCTCCTTCAAGTTTTTTAACCGCTATACTCAGCGTCGGCTGACTGACATTACATAGCTCGGCTGCTTTACCAAAGTGTTGGGATTGGGCCAGAGTGACAATGTAGCGCAGTTCGGTTAGTGTCATACAAAACTCTCAAAAGAGGGAATACTATCATAGCTAATTTTAATCGATACAGGTGATGTAATTGAAAATATTATTAGCTGGCTGTGGGGATATCGGTCAGAGCGTAGCCACTAAACTTGCTCCTAGCTACCAGTGCTTTGGGCTAAGGCGCAGCGCGTTTGTGTTTTCTGACCGAATAACCTCGATTGTTGGTGACTTGACTAATCAAACCAGAATGAGGGAAGTGTTTGAAGAAAAATTTGATGTTGTAGTTGCAACATTAACGCCAAGTTCACGAAGTGAGGAGGCGTACAAGAAAGCCTATGTTGAGACCTCAGAAGTACTAACTGCTGTGATTAATCACGCAACCTATCAGCCGAAATTAGTAATTTGGATCTCTAGCACCAGTGTCTTTGGTGAGAGTGCATCCGGTTGGATGGACGAGAGCTCACCCACGCAGCCAAGTAGTTTTTCTGGTCAGGCACTTCTAAAAGCTGAGCGTAATATTGGTGAGTTACGTTGTAAACACATTGTGCTTAGATTTTCAGGTATTTATGGCCCTGGGCGCCGCAGACTTATTAGTGAAGTTGAGCGTGGTATTGGCCGGCCAGCCAAGCCAGAATATTGGACTAATCGTATTCATAGCGAGGATTGTGCTGGGATTATCGCGTATTTAGTTGACGCTTGTTTAGCAGATTTACCTTTAGAATCATTGTATATAGCAACAGACTGCGAGCCAGTTACACAGCATAAACTGAGAAAATGGTTGGCTACGAAGATTGATGTCAGGCTAACTGAGCAACCCGCCAAACAGGGTTTGACGCGTTGCTTGAGTAACAAAAGATTAATCCAGACCGGCTACCAATTTTTATTCCCAACGTATCAAGAGGGATACCAATCATTACTTAAGGATGTGAGTGGTCGACCCGACAAGACTGACTAAACGACTAGGATTCCGTCCATTTCTACCTTAGAACCTTTTGGGAGAGCTCTGACACCAATGGCCGCTCTGGCTGGATAAGGCTCTTCAAAATACTGACCCATAATCTCGTTGACAATAGGGAAGTTACTTAGGTCTGTTAGAAATATATTCAGTTTCACGATGCTACTGAGATCTCCTCCAGCAGCGTCGCAAACAGCGGTTAGATTATCAAAAACTTGACTAATCTGAGCGGCTATATCGTCACTAACAATTTCCATTGTTTCTGGGTCCAGAGGAATTTGACCTGATAAATATACAGTATTGTTAACCTTAACTGCTTGGCTATAAGTACCTATTGCTGCAGGTGCTTGATCGGTATGAATAATGGCTTTGTTGGGCATAAAAGTCTCCTAATAAACTGTTATTTGTTTTTAACTCTATAAATTCGACGTACTGATTTCAAACTGCGTGCGCGGCGCATTATATCCGCAAGATGAATTCGGTCTCTAACGGTTAATACAACATCTATAATACTCGTAAAGGCATCTTTCTCGATCACGCTTATGTGCTCAATAGTAGCATCCTCTTCTGTCATTCTGGAAGCCAGAGCTGCAATAAAGCCTCGCTCTGGTGTTACTTCTGCTTTAAGTTCCACAGCAAACTCTCCCTTGACTGTGGATGACCAAAGCAGGGACATACATTTTTCAGGATTTAAACGAATTTCTTTAAGATTACGACAGGACTCAAGGTGAATAACCAGCCCTTTTCCCGGGGTCATATGCCCTAAGATAGGATCCCCAGGAATAGGGTGACAGCATCGCGCATACTGCAATACAAGTCCTTGAGAAGAATCAATTATCACAGGCAAATTAGGATTTTTATGGTCATCGGACACGATACGTTTACTGGGCAAAACCATTAGATTAGCCACTGCAAACGGAACTCTATTGCCGAGTCCAATTTGCTGAAGAACGAACTCAAAGGTAGACGCGCCAGTTTCTTTTAATAAACGCTTTATCTGTGATTTCTTAAGCTCTTTGTAGCTTGTCCCCAAATTTCCTAGGGCATGATCTAGTAAGCGTTTCCCTAAATCTACTGACTCATCATGCTGTTGATTTTTGAGAAAGTGACGAATAGCACTTCTAGCTTTTGCGGTGACTACGAAATTTAGCCAGCTCGGGTTTGGTTGAGCACCGGCGGCGCTAACAATATCGATTTTTTGCCCGCTTTGTAAAGGCTCTGACAAGGGTGTTAGCTGACCATCTACATGACAAGCAATGCAGCGATCCCCTAAGCCGGTATGAACCGAGTAAGCAAAGTCAATTGGGGTTGCACCAGTGGGTAATTCTATAATCTTACCTTTAGGCGTGAATACATAAACCTCATCTGGGAAAAGGTCAGCTTTTACGTGCTCCAGAAATTCAAGGGAATCCCCTGCTTTTTGTTGCATTTCAAGCAGACCTTGTACCCATCTTGCAGCTCTACGCTGACTCACTTCCACATTGTTATTGTTCGACTTATATTCCCAGTGAGCGGCAATACCGAAATTTGCCATCGCATCCATTTCACGTGTACGGATTTGAACCTCAATGATCACCCCGTGCATGCCTACTAGCAGAGTATGTAATGATTGGTAGCCATTAGTCTTGGGTATGGCAATATAGTCTTTGAACTCTCCGGGAACAGGTTTATAAATATTATGCACGATACCCAGTGCTCTGTAGCAGTCATCAACATTATCAACGACTAAGCGAAATGCAAACACGTCCATGATATCGCGAAAGGATTTTTTCTTTTCACGCATCTTCAGGTAAATGCTCCACAGATGTTTCTCTCGTCCTTTGACCACTACCTTTACTGATTCTCGCTCCAACCGCATTTCTATTGCTTGGTGGATTTCAGTGACGACTTCCTTACGATTTTTCCGAGATGCTTTGAGAGCTTCCCGCAACCGGCGGTGGCGCAGCGGATACATGGCGGCAAAGCCCAAGTCTTCAAATTCTAGGCGGATATCATTGATGCCCAGTCGCTGAGCAATAGGTGCATAAATATCGATGGTCTCTCGAGCGATACGCCGTCTTTTCTCGGGGGATAATACGCCGAGGGTGCGCATATTATGTAGGCGGTCAGCTAGCTTAACGAGCATGACTCGAATGTCTCGGGACATTGCTAATGTCATTTTTTGAAAGCTTTCGGCTTGCTGCTCAGCCCTTGATGCACTTTCAATTTCACCAAGCTTACTAACACCATCGACGAGATCCGCAACAGTGCGACCAAACCGACGGCTGATTTGACCTTTCGTGACGCCAGTATCCTCAATGACATCATGCAAAAGGCCTGCCATCAAACTTTCAGAGTCCATATGCATATCGGCAAGGATATTGGCTACGGCTAAAGGATGGGTAATATAGGGGTCACCACTTTGACGCACTTGGCCTGTGTGGCACTTCTCAGAGAATAGGTAAGCACGTTTTATTCGATCGACTTCTTTCGGATCAAGATACGAGGAGAGTTTGTCTGTAAGACCTTGAAGCAATATTTTACACCCTCCTTACTATTGAGCGGAGCCCTACACAGAAGGCTCTTCGGGTGTCTCGGTTGCTGCAGCTGCATCTATAACATCCGCAGCATCTAAAATTTCATAGTCTTGAACTACTTCGGTAAGAATAGCCGCAGTGACTAATCCTTGCTCGATTTCTCTTAGCGCGATAACTGTTGGCTTGTCATTTTCTTCATCAACCAACGCTGGACGTCCTTCTACCGCAAGCTGACGAGCACGTTTCGAACCAACCATGACTAATTCAAAGCGGTTATCAACATGGTCCAAGCAATCTTCTACTGTAATTCTAGCCATTTTTAGCACGACCCTGATGTTTTAAAGGTTAAATGTTGGTTTGCCGCAAATTTCTTTGCACCGGTCGCGCAGTTTACCTAAATCAAAGAGTAACAACAATCATTGTATCGAACTTAATCCTAACAGTAGCAGGCCATAGAGCTAACTTGATTAGCCCTATGTAATGAAGGCATTACTCATCGAATTGTAACTTACCAGTCCTAATTCTCTGTGGATGGTCGCCTACAGGAAAGCTCGATACTTCTTTCGCGGTATCAAAGGAAATAACAGATACACGATCTTGCTCACTGACCGACACATAGCAATATTGCCCATCCGCACTCTCTGTAGCCCAGTAGGGTTTGGCGTCTAGAGGATGTTCGGATAACTTTATCGTGCGATAGTCGAAGCTGTTCCGATCAATTATTGCCACATAACCTGACATAGTGGCAGCGGCGCATAACTTGGTTCCCGCGTGACTTATAGCTAAACCATGGTGCGCTGAATTAAGCTGATAATCTCGCAGGCTAAGTGCGCGAATTTCGTCAGGGATAGGTAATTCTAACTTTCGAGTTATTTTCTGTTCCTCTACATCGTACTCAAAAAAGCCATGGAAGAAGGAAATCTGGAGATAAACGAACTTTCCATCAGGCGCAATTGCCATAGGCCTCACCGCACTATCAACCCATGGGAAACCAAATTCTTCGAGCTTTTCTGCCATGTTGACACGTTGCACTATTTCGTAATTATGGGCGTTAACAATTTGAAAGTAGCGCTCACCTTTTATCCAGTCAAGCCAAGGACTGGTAAAGGGTATATAGACTTTCCCAATACTGGCATGATAGATAAGACTGCCATCTCTAGAGTAAGTATTTTCATGAGGACTTTCCCCAGATAAAAATTCACCAATAATCTTGCCGGAACTTGTATCAATTGCATGAACTTTGCGCGCTGTCGATGCAGAGACTAAAAACGTTTTACCATCCGGTGATATAGCAGAATGATCTGATCTTGATCCCTCAACGGGTGTCCGCCATATAATTTCCCCCGAATTGATATCCAGAGCGATAACATCCGCGAAGCTTGGGCGTGAGATAAATAGCTGACGACCGTCGTTGGATGTAAACATATCATCAACCAATTGATGATGCCCCTCACCAATAATGTTTTTAATAAACATAGACGTAAGTCGTCGTTTCAGACTTCCACTCAATTCTTTTAGTCTTTGCTCTTTGTCTGGGACAGCATTCAATTTTTTCAGGCGGGTAAATGTGTGTGGATCGTAGATATCGATAGTCCCATCCCAGTTGTTACCGATAACAATTACATCGGTGAGGGCATCGTCCTGCACAGATAATGTTTGATTAGAGGCCCAGACGTTAAGAGTAAAACTTAGTAAGAATGTCGTTAAGCATAGGGTCTTTAATCGCGAATATCGCATAGTGAAAATCCTTATTCATTTCAGTGGATATAAGCTTATGAAAGCAAATTGTTAATGAGTCCTGCATCGACGATTGCAGAATTATGACTAAGTTGACCGAGTATAATTTTTTCTAGGTGATCTATAGCTAATTTAAAATCATCGTTAACCATCACATAGTCAGCTTCAGCATAATGGCTCATCTCGTCTTTTGCTGCGGCAACGCGTTGGTTGATGACGATTGAATCGTCCTGCCCTCGGTTATTTAGCCGTACTTCAAGTGCTTGGATAGACGGGGGAAGAATAAAAATGCTTTTACTACTTGGGAACTGCTGCCTGGTTTGTTCCGCACCCTGCCAATCTATCTCGAGTATCACATCTGTACCGTCGGCTAAGCTATCCCTCACCCATCGTTCAGAAGTACCATAGTAGTTTCCAAATACTTCGGCATGCTCAAGAAAATCCGCATTTTTTATCATTTCCTGGAACTGGTTTTTGCTAACAAAAAAATAGTTAACGCCGTCCTGCTCGCCAGGTCTGCATGCTCTTGTAGTGTGTGAGACAGAAGCTTTTATATTAGCAACTCGCTTCAGTATCTCGGCAACTAGGCTAGTCTTCCCGGCTCCGGAGGGAGCAGAAATAATAAACAATGTACCTTTAGTCATAGTGTCGATTGTTCCAAAACGTTGTAGGTCTTAGTTTACATGAAGACAAGTTTAAAATAACGCGGCATAGTCAAATTCATACTCTGTAACCATAAAATATTAATTTACAGTATTAGGATCAAATATCCTATTAAGCTCGTTAGCTAGACGGACCCCAGCCATAAGTAAGCGACGCTCAAACACCGGTTGATTTTTATCCACATACGCTTTATCTAGGATAGGTAGTTGACTATTTGGTGGATGATTAAATTGATAGGCATGCACGCGCAGCAATTTTGATTCCATCGCCCAGTCAGTAAAGGTACTGTCTTGCCAAAGCTTCTTTTCATCGTCTGAGATCTTATTTAGCAGGGCGAAATATTGAGTAGATGATTTTTTAACCGCCGTGAGTAACCCTGTATCCCACACCCAGTGGAGATTTATTGGCTTTTTTTCATTAAGCCATTGAACAGTAACAGCATTGCCGCCTCGGTCATGTTGATAGCCAACGTGAAGAGGTTGGTGAATATCTTGAGTGAAATGCATAAAAAAGGCTAACGCTTGCAGTCTTTGCTGATGATCTAGCGATGTATCAGAGAGGCGCTCGTGATAGTGCTCAAGAGCACTTAGAATATTGCCATTTCTTGTGTGCGTCTTAATACGAAAAGGCTCTCCATCTTTAGAATTAATGTAGTGCCAGCTTGCAGAATGCCTCCATTCTGACTGACCGCGTATTCGATCCGGCCATATGGCTAATTCGAGTAAAGAACGACCTAAGGTAATCTGCTGTATGTTCTGTTTAGACGAATCGGTTAGCCTACTTTCGGCAATTTGAGTGATTGCTTTGTGAGCCTCTGAGCCAAAACCTAATGATTTTGAACAAAGTAAGCAAAATATTATAGTTAGCATTAAGCGGGAGGACGGCAGCACATACATCGGCGGCAAGCAGTTCCCCCCAGCTTCGCACTCAGTTTTGTCGAAAGACGCTACTGAAATTATATTTCCAAAACCCATATTTAGCCTGTATTATACAAAAACGCATAATTTGTCCTTAAACGGACTCCCATAAACTAACAAAAAATTTGATGGACCAAATCACTATGAAGACACCTGCACATAATACTCCTTTAGGACGATTAATGACCGAGCGAGGACTTAGTCAGTCTTTTTTAGCCAGAGAAGCGGATGTGACCCAGTCTTTTGTTAACCGTGTTGCTAAAGGAAGCATCGAAAGCCCTCGACGATCTACTATGCTAAAAATGGCGGCCTATCTAGCAGTGCCGGTAGACACTATTTACCCGGAGTAGACGACCAACTTTTCTAGGGGGTGGCTGCCAAAGCTTTAAAGGTCCCCTCAGGATGTTACTTGTTAAACCGCATTACTTTTTACTTTTTAGTACTATACTGCCTTCTAAACAAAATAAGCAAAAGCAAATCTTTTTTGACAGACACCCATCATATGTATGGTGAGTATCTGCGTTTGCAGTATTAGTTAACTCAAAAAGGCAACGACATGTTGGACATTCCAAGTGGCCTAAATTTGGCTGCAAGCAAACCGCTAACGCCTATAAAATTAGGTCTCTTAGAATCTTGGCGATTAATTTCACTGAGTTATTCTGACCCACTTTCACAAACGCAGCATTTGAACCAAAAATATGGCAATGTGGTGATGCAAAAGGTGGGAAGCATGGAGGTTGTATATCTGTTTGGAGCAGATGCAAATCGTTTAGCCTTATTGAACCCTGACAATATACTATCGAACAAAAAAGCATGGGATCAAATCATTGGACGTCTTTTTCCAAATGGATTGATGTTACGCGATGCAGAGGATCACCGCTATCATCGCAGGCTTATGCAGGCTGGATTCAAAAGCAAAGCAATGCAGGGCTATTTCTTGCAAATGGCCCCCCAGATAGAGCGCGCGATTGCAAAATGGTCCCCAACGGTTGGCAGCGAAAAGACCCTGGCTTACCCAATGTTTAAAAACACAACGCTCGATCTCGCTGCAACGGTCTTTCTGGGAATGGATCTTGGCGCGGATGCGAGAAAAATCAATAAAGCCTTCGAATCAACGGTTGCCGCATCTATGTGGCGATTTCCTTTCGCATTTCCGGGGACTCTTCTATGGAGAGGTATTCGCGCCCGTAAGACCATGTGTAACTTCTTTCAGCCGATGATTGAAGAAAGAAAAGCAGGCGAAGGCCAAGACCTCTTTTCGATTTTATGCCGAGCACAGGATGAGGACGGTAATCGTTATACGGATCAAGAGATTGTTGATCATATCAATTTCTTGATGATGGCAGCGCATGACACGACAACAAGCGCATTGACTAGCATGACTTATGCTCTAGCAAAAAACCCTGAGTGGCAGGAGCGTTTATGGGGAGAGATGTCAGCCTTGGAGGGAAAGGATTTGGAACCTCAAGATCTGAGTGCAATGGTAGAAACAGAGTATGTGATGAAAGAGGCCTTGAGACTTTATCCGCCACTATCAACCCTACCCAAATTTAGTAATAAGGAGTTTGAGTTCGAAGGCTATACGATTCCAGCGGAGGCTATGGTCATAACCTCGCCTATTCACACGCACTACAGCGATCGCTACTGGGATGATCCGAAAGTATTTGACCCGCTTCGTTTTGGTGATGTACGCAAAGAACATAAGCGCAATGCATACAGTTGGATTCCCTTTAGTGGGGGCGCGCATATGTGCATAGGGCTCCATTTTGCTGAGATGCAAATTAAGCTAGTGATCTTTGAAATGCTGAAAAATTATCGTTGGAGTGTCCCTCAAGACTATGAAATGCCTGTACAACAGTCACCGATATCAAAGCCCACTGATGGATTGCCAATTACACTTATTCGGCGATAATAAAAAATATAGATTGGGTCTTTCAGCTAGCATTTAGTGTAATTATAAACCTAGCGGAGATTAGTTTATGCCCTCAAAAATAAAGCAGTTTATATTGAGTCAACCCTGTATGAAGACCATATTTGCATTACGTGGGACTAGTTGTTTATTCGGAGAAACAGTTAATGAGATCACTACTAACAGTGTTGCTAAGCAGCCTTATCTTGATACCTACCTTAGGAAATACTTCACAAACTGAAGATTTCTCTATAAGGCTAAATGATCTGAAAAATTATCAAGTGAATACGCCGATTATGGTAAGTTCAGGGTTACCCGATCGTGCACATTTTGAGGCACTAAAAGCTGATGGCATTGCTAATGTCATCGATTTACTTCCGGGGGATAGAAGTGAAGAAAGTGTACTTATGGAGGTATTGGGTTTGCAATACCGGAATATAGCCGTGGAATGGGGGAATCCAACTCTGGAAAACTTTGATGACTATGTTGCGGCTATGCAAGGTTTTGAATCTGAGGGTGGTATAACATTGACGCATTGTAAATTAAATTGGCGGGGTGCTGTTTTTACTTATTTATACCGTATTACTTACTTGGATGAAGCAGAAGATATTGCAAGACAGGACATGGATGCGATTTGGAAAGCAAACGGGGTGTGGCTTACGTTCATTAAAAAGGTAAAAGCCAAATACTTATAGCATTGACTTGCTTGGCCATATACGCTGAGTAAACAGTTTTATCGTGTATGCAGGGTAAAGAACTTAACCATCATAAAAGGAGCAAAACTGGTTATGGATTTAAAAAAACATTACCAACAGGTAGCTCGAGATTCGTGTCCTATATACGCTTTTTTAGACTTACAGGTTGAAAGTATCGAAGACGGGATATACCGATCTTGTATACCTCTAAGTAATAATACAAAAAACCATATCAATATATTGCATGCCGGCCCAATGTGGATGACCGCAGAATATTTAGGGGGTTTAATCGCTGCGCATAACCTTGATGACCCCAAGTATCAGCCGGTTATCGCGGGGTTGGCTATAAAGTTCATGCGACCTGCGATGACGGACATCACAGCTGAGACTGAATTTACGGCTGAAGATGCTAACACCATGAGAGCGTCTCTTGAGACAACCGGACGCTATGATTTTACTATTCATATTGTAGTCAAAGATACCGCCGGAAAAATTGTTGCCGAGGCTGATGGTGATTATGTGGTGAAGGACTTTTCTAACTTGATGTAGCAGTATGTAGCGTAGCCTACATCGGTAGGCTTGTTCGGTGCTGCTGTAAAAGCGGAGGATTAAATTATGTCAAACATTGCTATTACCAGTGCGCTTATAGTTCTTTTAGTCACTTCTGGTTGTGCGCACAAAGATCTGAATCATACAGAATCCCAAGAGTATGTTGACAACTTATGTCGATCTGTCGCCAATAGAATCCCGAGTCCTGAAAATATGACGATGCTACCTAATATTAGCTATTCAGACTGCATGGTAAATCATGGATACATAGAAAAATTGTCTTCACAATAATCACCAATAGCAAGCGGATCGTCCGAGATTAGGCGAGGGCAAAAATTAGAAATAGGGTTCGTAAATCTATCGTAATCTAGCATAGGGTTTAAGTCTCTATAGCCATGAAGTAAAGGTCCCGTTAGAAACAGAACTGTGCTTTATTTCAGGGCAGGTAGGTATTTAAGCCGTTAGTGTTATCAAGCCAGCATGAGCATGCAAAAGTCCTGGAACAGAGTAGAAACCTTTATTCTAAGGCTTCAATACCTCGGTTGGCAGTTTTTTACTCAAGGTTTTGAATTTGTTCACGCATTTGCTCGATAAGAACTTTTAGTTCTACTGACGCTTGAGTTGTGACACCGGCTATAGACTTTGAACCCAGCGTGTTGGCTTCGCGATTTAATTCTTGCATTAAAAAATCCAGCCTACGGCCAATTGAGTCTGAGCTCTCTAAGACTCGCCGAATTTCTGCAATATGCACGTCTAATCGGTCCAATTCTTCATCAACATCGGTGCGATTGGCAATGATAACCATCTCTTGCTCCAAACGACCTTCGTCCAGTTGAGATTTCATGTCAACCATCTTTTCTTCAAGTCGCGCACGCTGATGGGCGAGAATATCCGGAAGATTCTCTCTCACTATTGTGAGTTGTTCCTGAATACCTACAAGCCGTTGTTCAATCATATCTGCAAGCTTATCTCCCTCGCGTTGCCGTCCTTCCAACAGCTGAGTAACCGTTGCCTTAAAGGTTTCAATTGCCGCAGTTTGGAGATGTTCTGATTCAACGTCTTGTTCCTTTAACACGCCCGGCCAGCGCATAATATCCAGAGGAGAGATGGCTGCTGGGTTATCTATTTGTTTAGCGAGCTCTTGAGCAATGTCAATGTACTGTTTGGCCAACATTAGGTCGGGACTAACAGTGGAATCAGCGCTGTTAAATGCTAACTGTATGGAGCAGTCTACCTTGCCTCGAGACAATTTTTTACGGGCTATTTCACGCAGAGACATTTCAACCTGACGTAAGGTCTCTGGAAGTCTAAAGCCGGTCTCTAAAAAACGATGATTAACAGAACGCAGCTCACAGGTAACTGAGCCCCAAGGAAAATCTATAGTGTTTCTGGCAAATGCCGTCATGCTGCGAGGCATATTATCTCCAAATGATTTAAATACGACTTTCATGGTAACAAAGGCGGCCACAGTAGTGTTAGATTTGCTACACTTCTGCCGACAAATTTATACAAAACTCATTCTAGGAAGCAAATTTATGTCCAGACCCAGTGGCCGTAGGCCGGAACAGTTACGCCAAGTCAAGATTACTCGTGATTACACCTGTCATGCCGAGGGATCAGTCTTGGTTGAGTTTGGGAATACTAAGGTTATCTGCACTGCGAGCGTCGACAAAGGAGTCCCTCGGTTTTTACGTGGAAAAGGGGAAGGCTGGGTTACTGCAGAATATGGCATGTTACCGCGCTCAACGAACAGTCGCATGAACCGCGAGGCTGCTCGAGGAAAACAGAGTGGACGCACACAAGAAATCCAACGCTTGATCGGTCGATCTCTTCGTGCCGCGGTTGACTTAAAGCAGCTAGGTGAGCACACCATTAATATTGATTGTGATGTTATTCAGGCAGATGGGGGCACTAGAACGGCCTCTATTACTGGCGCCTGTGTTGCGCTTGTTGATGCGATTAGGCACTTACAGCGCACCAAAGCAATAGTTGGCGATCCGCTGGTATCTATGATTGCTTCAGTGTCAGTTGGAGTTTATAAAGGAACACCGGTGCTGGACTTAGACTATGCTGAGGACTCAAACGCAGAGACTGACATGAATGTAGTAATGAACAGTGACGGTGGCTTTATTGAAGTGCAAGGGACTGCCGAGGCAGCACCCTTTAGTACTGAAGAGTTAACTGAAATGTTAGACTTAGCCAAAAGAGGTATTGCTGATCTAGTGAGAGTTCAGCAGATGGCTCTCGCACAATAAGTGGATAAGCCTTATGACGATCAATCAAGATTATAAAACACAGTTTATTGAAAATGCTCTTAGCTGCGGTGCCCTTAAATTTGGTGAGTTCACCTTAAAGTCAGGGCGCACCTCGCCACACTTTTTTAATGCGGGTCAGTTTTATACCGGCAAGGTCCTTGCAGAATTAGGGCGCTGTTATGCGTCCGCTATTGTTGATTCTGGAATACAATTTGACGTTTTGTTTGGCCCAGCGTACAAAGGTATTACATTAGCATCGGCAACAGCGGTGGCCTTGTATGATCAGCATGGAATAGATGTTCCCTATTGCTTTAACCGTAAAGAGACAAAAGCTCATGGTGAGGGAGGGTCTCTGGTTGGCGCGCCTTTAAAAGGGAAAGTACTCATTATTGACGATGTGATTACAGCCGGAACTGCAATAAGAGAAGTGATGGCCATTATTCAAAACGCTGGCGCACAGGCGGCGGGCGTCGTGATTGGCCTAGACAGGAAAGAACGAGGAAAGGGTCTAGAGTCGGCCATTCAAGAGGTAGAACGACAATTCGATATGTCGGTTATTAGCATCATCGATATTGATGATATTTTAGGCTACCTGTCAGGAAATCCTGATAGGGCCGACTTAATTGCCGCCATTGGTAATTATAGAGAGACCTATGGCGTGAGCTAGGCATTGGCTCTATTGCTCAAAGATTGCCGAAGTGATCAAGGCCCATTGTTCTGGCCAATGTTGATTGGGTAACGTTTTAAAGTCGCTCCGAACAAACTGACTAATCTTACCTTCAACACAAACTAACATTAGGTTAGCTGCTACTGAAACGGGAACATTAAGCTTCAGTCCATCACGCACCTCTGCTTCACGCAATGCTTGTTTTAGCTGCGACTCCAGCCGATCAAAGAACTGTGCTACGCGAGTATGCAAACGCTCGTTCTCAATGGCAAGAGCGTCACCATTTAAGATTCGAGTAATCCCTGGATTTTTTTGACAGAACGCGACCACCAAGCTAAGAATCCGATAACATTGGTTTACCGCATCTGGCTCGTCATTGACGATAGCCCGAACACGTCCAAAGATTGTTTCTTCAATGAAGTCTATTAAACTTTCATACATCCTAGTTTTACTAGGAAAGTGGCGATACAGAGCCGCCTCAGAAAGGCCCAACTCACCAGCCAAAGCAGCAGTAGTAATTCGGCCCCTAGATGTTTCAAGCATGCGCGCCAGGGTCTGTAATATTTCTTGTGCTCGAGAGCCTTTTTTAGCCGCCATTAGAGTGCTCCTTCTGGTTCTTGGTTAGTAATGAGTGTTCCTACGCCTTCGTCGGTAAATATTTCTAACATCACCGCATGATCTACGCGGCCATCAATAATATGGGCAAACGGAACACCGGACTTAACGGCGTCTAATGCACAGCGAATTTTGGGTAGCATACCGCCATAAACAGTGCCGTCAGCAATGAGTTCGTCGACACGGTTAACCGTCAGCCCAGTGAGAACGTTCCCCTCTTTGTCTTTGAGGCCTCCGACATTTGTTAGCAGCATTAGCTTTTCGGCTTGAAGTACCTCGGAGACTTTGCCAGCCACAAGGTCAGCATTAATGTTAAAAGAAGATCCGTCAGCTCCTACGCCAATCGGTGCAATGACAGGAATAAAACCACCTTGCACTAGCATATCAATTACCGATTTGTTAATTGATTCGACCTCTCCGACATGACCGATATCAATGATTTCAGGCACTGACATCTCGGGGGTTTGGTGTGACACGACTAATTTTTTAGCCTTGATAAGTTGCCCATCTTTTCCAGTCACACCAAAGGCCTTTCCCCCGGCATTATTAATCAAATTCACTATTTCTTTATTGATGGTCGCCCCGAGAACCATCTCGACAACGTCCATTGTTTTGGTGTCTGTGACTCTCATTCCGTCGATAAATTTGGTTTTAATAGATAGTCGCTCGAGTAGTTCGCCAATCTGTGGGCCACCACCGTGAACCACGATTGGATTAATCCCCACAGCTTTCATTAAGACAATGTCTCGTGCGAAGCTTGCTTTTAATCGATCATCAACCATGGCATTACCGCCATATTTAACGACCACTGTTTTACCTGCAAAACGCTGAATATAAGGCAGCGCTCGGGAAATAACCTGTGCAGTTGTAGCGGCTTCTTTTCTATTTAGAGACATCATTTAATATAATCTTCTAAGTGGTCTATAAAGGGCCCAAGCTCGATAAGAAACCGCTCTTTAATGGCATCTAATTGAAGATCATCTTCAGCTTCAAAGCGCAAGGTGAGGTTGGGCGTTGTGTTGGAGGCTCGAATCAGCCCCCAGCCATACTTATATTTTACGCGCAGACCGTCCAAAGAACTAATAGCGCCATCTGGAAATTTACACTCAGATGACAACGTGTCCATTATCATAAATTTATCGTTCTCAGCGACGGGTATTAAAATCTCAGGTGTAAAACTAGTTTCTTTAAACTCAGTAATTACTTCGTCAAGGCTGGGTATTCTCCCATACGTCTGCGTGGAGAGAATTTCCAATAAACGCACAGCGGCATAACAGCCATCATCAAAACCAAACCAGCGATCATTAAAGAACAGGTGACCACTAAATTCCCCACCCAGTAGGGCATTCACATCTTTTACTGATTTTCTGATGTGAGAGTGTCCGGTTTTACACATTATTGGAATGCCGGAATACTGTTCTATTACTTCACTAAGCCGTTTACTACTTTTAACGTCAAACACAATCTTAGACCCAATGTTGTCAGGGAGCAGGGCTCTTGCAAAAATCATCATTAATCGATCAGGCCATACAATCTCACCAAGCCCGCTTACTACTACTAGTCTGTCCCCATCGCCGTCAAATGCTAAGCCTAAATCGGCATTAGTTGATTTAACGTGCTCTATTAGTGGCTGAAGATTTTTCGGGTCCGAAGGATTGGGATCATGATTTGGAAAATGACCATCTATGATGCAAAAGATAGGATTAACATGGCAGCCTAGGCGCTCGAAAAGCGCGACCGCAATAGGGCCAGCTACGGAATTTCCACCATCAATCACTAACTTAAATGGATGACTTAGCCTATTGTCGGCCACAATGTAGTCTAAGTACGAAGGAATAACATTCAGGGCAGTTGAACCCCCTTCAGGCTTCGCGGGCGCATCATTAGCGGCCATCATCGCCTTTAGCTCTTGCAGCCCCTCGCTGGAAATGCCCTGCCCCTCTAGGACGATTTTAAACCCATTATAACGACCTGGATTGTGGCTAGCGGTTATCATTACTCCACAATCTGCAGTATCGCCGTGACAGATGGCAAAATTTAGTACAGGGGTGGTAGTTTCTCCTAAGTCGTAAACATCACAGCCTGAATAGCGTAAACCAGCGCACATTGACTCAGCTAGCATGCCTGAGCTTAACCTGCCATCGCGAGCGACAAAGATCGAGTTTTGATTTAGCGTAGTAATTAGTTGACCCAGAACTTTGCCCAGACGTAATGCGAATTCGGGATTTAACTCACTACCTGCAAGACCGCGTATATCATAGTCTCGGAAAACAGCATCAACCAGTTCAAAAGCACTGTGTTCAGTGGCCAATGATTGGATAGCGTTGGGGTTGGATTGATAGACGGTCATAAGTAGTGATTAAACAACATTAGAGTTAGTGTTTATCATTATATTTACCTGCTATTTGAGCTATAAGATCTCGACTTAGCTGTGCTTTACTTCTTTTACTAAAAGTGATGGATGAGTCCGCATCGATCCAACTGACTTCATTATCATCACTATTAAAGCCAATGTCGGAACGAGAGATATCATTAGCAATGATTGCGTCAAGTGCCTTTGTTTTGAGTTTGCCTTTTGCATAGTTTTCTACATCGGTACTCTCTGCAGCGAACCCCACCATAAACGCCGATTTATGGGCGGCGGCGACTGTGCGTATGATGTCAGGATTTTTCTCAAAATTAATGGTTAAGACCTTATCGTCTGATTTTATTTTATTTTCAGAAATGCTCACCGCGCGATAATCAGCAACTGCTGCGGTGGCGATAAAAATATCTGCTTTTTTTGCGCACTCAAGGGAGGCTACTAACATATCGTTAGCAGACACAACTGATATATGCTGACAACGATCTGGTACCAACAGGTTAACGGGCCCTGAAATAAGGACTACATCTGCGCCGGCATCTGCTGCTGCAGTTGCCAGAGCATAGCCCATCTTTCCTGAGCTATGATTGCTGATGTACCGGACTGGGTCCAGCGCTTCTCGTGTTGGACCAGCCGTGATAACAACCTTTTTGCCTTGCAGTAATCCAGTGGAGAACATAACAGAGGCTTGCTCAATAATAGTGTCCGGCTGCTCCATTCGTCCTGGGCCTGTATCACCACACGCTTGGATACCACTATCTGGGCCAATGATAGTGACGCCTCGCTGATTGAGTTTTTCAACATTGTCCAAACTTGCAGGATGACGCCACATCCCTTGATTCATAGCCGGTGCAACGGCCACTAACGCAGGTGTTGCAAGATAGATTGCGGCTAACAAACTATCTGCTTTACCATGCACCATGGTCGCCATAAAATCAGCAGTAGCCGGCGCTATTAGTAGTAAATCTGCCCACCGAGCCAGTTCGATATGGCCCATTCCCGCTTCAGCCTTTTCATCCAGTAAGCCACTATGTACAGGGTGCCCTGATAGCGCTTGCATTGTGAGTGGCCTTATAAACTCTTCCGCACCCGGGGTCATCACCACACGAACATCAGCTCCTCTATCTTGGAGTCGCCTTACAATTTCCGCGCTTTTGTAAGCAGCAATGCCACCAGTAACGCCAACAATTATTCGTTTGTTTGAAAGGCTACACATTTAAAATCCATACGCTCCACTTTTATAGGTCTAAGATAACATTATAGAAAGGAATTCTATAGTGATAAATAAGGACTTACTATGGCTATACATCAATGGCCTCAGCATCAAAGGCCCCGAGAGAAGCTTTTAGAGAAGGGCGCAAAAGCGCTATCCGATCAGGAATTATTAGCTATATTTTTGCGTACAGGAGTCGCAGGAATGAATGCTATTGATTTAGCCTCTAAACTATTAATCCACTTTGGAAGTCTTGGTTCCCTACTCTGTGCGGACCAAAACAGTTTTTGTTCGATTAGGGGATTAGGTATTGCAAAGTATTGTCAGCTTAAGGCGACGTTGGAGTTAACTGAGCGCTATTTGCAGGAGGAATTAAACGGTAACAATATATTTGCTAATCCTAAGCAGGTCGAAGATTATCTGGCAGTTCAGATGCGTGATTATCAGCATGAGGTGTTCAGCGTCTTATTACTTGATTCTAGGCACCATCTGTTGGCATACCATGAATTATTTCACGGTACTATTAACGCAACTTCTGTGTACTCCAGAGAGGTGGTAAAATTAGCTCTCCAAAAGAATGCCGCTGCGGTAATTATCGCTCATAACCATCCGTCGGGGGTGGCTGAACCGAGTAATGCTGATATTTCTATAACTAAGAGGTTAAAGGCTGCTCTAGAGTTGGTTGACATTCCCTTACTGGATCATTTTATTATTGGAAGAGGACATATAACCTCCTTGGCAAATCAAGGTAAAATGTAATCTGACTAAGATTTGGCCATAAGTGGCAGAATTACGACAATTACAGCGGTTTCGTTTGATTCAGGGTGGGCTTTCTGGTATAAAACGCGCCTCCTTGCGGGGACACCCTTTTGAACAAGGATGTAAATTTTTGAAAACTTTTGTCAAAAGGAGTTTTCCTTAGACAATAATCGAATTTAGAGGCAGGATAAATGTCCAGAGTATGTCAGGTCACAGGCAAGCGCCCAATGGCTGGAAACAATGTATCTCATGCGAAAAATAGAACACGCCGTCGTTTTGAGCCAAACCTTCACACCCACCGTTTTTGGGTTGAGGCAGAGAAGCGCTTTATTAAGCTGCGCGTCTCTACCAAGGGAATGCGCATAATCGATAAAAAAGGTATTGAAAATGTCTTGTCGGAGCTTCGTGCTCATGGCGAGAAAGTTTAAGGAGTTTACTGATGGCTAAATCAGCGAGAGAAAAAATTCGGTTGGTGTCTAGTGCAGGTACTGGGCATTTTTATACGACTGACAAGAACAAGCGTAATATGCCAGAGAAGATGGAGATTAAGAAATATGATCCCACGATTCGCAAGCATGTCATTTATAAAGAAGCTAAAATCAAGTAGTTATTGTTTTAGCCGTGAGAGATTATGCTCACAAAAGTTAAAAATCCTGCCTTGATGGTGGGATTTTTTTTGCCCAGAGAGCGGGCTCAATAAATAAGCCCATAAAAAAAGCCCTAAATAAATTTAGGGCTTTTTAATATTTCCTTACAGCTACCTAACGATAGCGGCAGAAATTAATCGGCGACTACGTTCTCAGCTTGAGCACCTTTTTGGCCTTGAGTAACTTCCATCGTTACTGCCTGACCTTCTTTCAATGATTTGAAACCTTCAGCTTGAATTGCGCTGTGGTGAACAAATACGTCACCGCCGCCTTCTTGCTCAATGAATCCAAAACCCTTACTGTCGTTGAACCACTTGACAGTGCCAGAAACTCTATCTGACATAATAACCTCACTTTAAAAATTTATACCGTTTAAGGCGTTAAAAATATCCAGCCTCATAACGGGGCTAGCCAATATTTTTCTTCCATAACAATTTACAAAAGAAAAACTTATCGTAGCCAAATCTTTAATTAGCAAAAATACAGACTTACGAACGCGGTAGTGTATGGTGTTTTGATGAGTTTTGCTAATTTTGTTTCAGTTTAACCCTAAAAAACCGCCATTTAGCGGAAAATTGTGGAAAAACGGGGCTCTCGCGCCGCTACTTTGGTAATTTTCACGGGTAAACTGCGTGAAAGCTGTATTTTACGCAGATGCCTTTTCTCTTAGATAGCACCCTGTTCATGGGGAAATCTCGTTATTTACAGGCAGCTTAAACTTGCCTTTAGATGTTCTTTATTCTGGGTAAATGCGTTGTCTAAATTGCCCTATGCTATTATCTGGATCAGAGAGTTTGCGGTTAGTAAACTTTAGATTCGCCAGGGCCTCATATGTTTTCATCGTCAATACTTAGTCGACTTTACTCTATTGTGGGTGAGGCAGGTGTACTTGTTGAACCCGATGATTTGAAGCATTTTGGAATGGATAAAACCACCATTTGGGAGGCAGATCCCTCTGCAATCGTATTGCCTCGTTCGGTACTTGAGGTCCAACAGATTGTTAAGCTGGCTAATGAATGCCATTTTGCGATTGTTCCATCAGGAGGGCGCACCGGATTGAGCGGTGGTGCGGTCGCTATAAATGGCGAGATAGTAGTGGCCATGGACCGCCTTAATAGTATGCAAGAATTTAATGCCATTGATCGTATGGTTACTATTGGCGCCGGAATGATTACACAAAATTTACAACGTTTTGCTAGTGATCAGGGGCTATTTTACCCTGTCGACTTTGCCTCCTCAGGTTCCAGTCAAATAGGCGGAAATATTGCGACTAATGCTGGTGGTATTAATGTAATCCGATACGGCATGACTCGCCAGTGGGTAGCCGGTCTCACTGTAGTGACTGGCAATGGGGATGTTTTAGAGCTCAACCATGGTTTAGTAAAAAATAATACGGGTTATGATTTCCGACATCTATTTATTGGCTCCGAAGGAACCCTCGGGCTGATTTGTGAGGCAACTGTCCAGTTGACTGGCCTGCCAGAGGAGTCAGCGGTTCTGGTCTTAGGGGTCAATAGTTTTTCAGCTATTTTAGAGGTACTTAAAATCTTTAAGGCAGACATAGATCTAACAGCTTTTGAATTCTTTTCGCAGTTGGCGCTAGATAAAGTGATTGAGCGTCATGGGCATCCGAAGCCTTTTGAAGTTCAGACGCCGTTTTATGCGCTGTTAGAGTTTGAGACTCGAGACAACCAAGCATTAGAAAGAGTAATGAGCCTTTTTGAAGACTGCCTGCAAAAAGGGTGGGTGCAAGACGGGGTGGTAAGTCAATCTTTGTCGCAGGCTAAAGCATTATGGAAACTTCGTGAAGATATTTCTGAGACACTTTGGAGTTTCGAGCCCTACAAAAACGATATTTCTGTAAGAGTCTCCAAAATGTCTGATTTTCTTAATGACGTAGATAGCCTGATTGAGCGTTATTATCCAGATTTTGAAGTTGTATGGTACGGGCATATAGGAGATGGGAACCTTCACCTTAATATTCTCAAGCCAGCACAGTTGTCTAATGCTGAGTTCGTATCTTTATGCGGCGGTGTCAGCCGAAAGATTGGTCAGTTATTAGCAAAATATAAAGGAAGCGTAAGTGCTGAACATGGGGTTGGACTGTTGAAAAGAGATTATTTACATTACTCAAGGTCCGAGACTGAAATTAATTTGATGCGTGCGGTGAAAAAAGTATTTGATCCGAACGGCATATTGAACCCTGGCAAACTAATTTAGATAAAATCGAAATAATGAATACACCTAGACAGGATGTGAATTATGATTGGACCTTCATTTACGGATGATGATTCAGAGCAAGAATCGAGCAACAAAAACGTAACTATGTTGATATATATACTGCTAGCACTAGGTTTTGTCAGCGGTGGACTCACGGCAATTGCCGCCGTTATTATTAACTATATCAAAAGAGACGATGTCCGAGGGAGTTGGCTAGAGGGCCACTTTCGGTGGCAAATCAATACCTTCTGGTTTGGACTGCTATGGACCATTATTGCGCTTCTGACATGGATCGTTCTTCTTGGCTGGTTTACTGGAGCTCTAGTGACTATTTGGCTGGTATATCGGATAGCCAAAGGAGCAATCTATCTTAACGACAACAAAACTCTGACTATTTAACACCCAAAGGCTTCTTGGTGGGCGTAAAACCGAGAATAGCAATTAAAAATGGAATCTTTAGATGCACAGCTACAGTCATATTATTGATGGGAACAAATCAGATCTTCCTCTGGGGAAGGTTGTTTGTGTGGGTAGAAATTACGCAGCGCATGCGCGCGAGTTAAACAATCCACTACCTACTTCGCCGGTCCTATTTATCAAGCCAAGTACGGCATTAACCAGTATTGATGACGAGATCTTAATTCCATCTGCTTTAGGCGAATGCCATTTTGAGACTGAAATGAGTCTTCTGATAGGTAAACCGCTAACGAACTGTAATGAGAGTGAAGCGTTAGGGGCAATTGCTGGGGTCGGGCTAAGTTTAGATTTGACACTACGAGATATCCAGCAAGATTTAAAAGAAAAAGGGTTGCCCTGGGAAAAAGCCAAGGCATTCGATGGTGCCTGTCCGTCCTCGGCTTTTATATCTCAACCAATAGTGGGAGATTTACAAAACCAACAAATACGCTTGTATAAAAATGGTCAGCTTCATCAAGATGGGAATACATCAGATATGCTAAATCGGGTTCTTCCGTTGCTGGCGTATATTAGTCAATTTTTTACTCTACTACCTGGCGATATGGTTTTAACCGGAACTCCATCTGGCGTCGGGCCATTGGAGGTTGGCGATAAATTAGTGTTGGAATTGTCAGACCTCATTCGTTGTAAGACAGAGGTTACTTCAGCGTGACGATTGAAAAAGGTATTTACAAACACTACAAAGGAAATCTCTATCAAGTTATAGAGGTTGCAACGCATAGCGAGACGAGTGAGGAGCTGGTTGTTTACCGGACTCTTTATGGAGATTACAGCATGTGGGTGAGACCGCTGGAAATGTTTCAGGAACTGGTAGATTTTGATGGGCAACAAGTTCCTCGGTTTCGATTTGTTGAGCCTAGTGATTAATGCTGATAATTTCTAGTAATGTTTCAATTCCAGAGTCTGAGCTCGACTTTTCGGCAATACGCGCTCAGGGCCCTGGCGGACAAAATGTAAATAAGGTGTCTTCAGCGATTCATTTGCGGTTCGATATTGAACAATCATCATTACCCGATTTTTATAAACAGCGGTTATTGCACCTTAATGATCAGCGTATTTCAAAGGATGGCGTTGTTATTATCAAGGCCCAAAGTCATCGTAGTCAGGATAAAAACCGTCTAGAGGCATTGTCTAGGCTAAAAATACTTGTGCAGTCGGCCGGTTTTGTTGCTAAATCTAGGCGGCCGACTAAACCAACACGCGGCTCGCAACTGAGGCGCATGGACAAAAAAGCTCAGCATGGGAAAAAGAAAAACATGCGTGCAAAACCAAGTTTGGACTAAAATTTATGAGTAAAAGCGGTAACCATCCATTTGATAAACTAACGCCTGATTTATTAATCGATGCGGTCGAGAGCCAAGGATTTTTGGCAGATGGCGGATTTTTAGCTCTTAACAGTTATGAAAATCGGGTTTATCAAATAGGTATTGAAAATCAAACACCCATGATTGCAAAGTTCTATCGTCCGGATCGATGGACTGATGATCAGATATTTGAAGAGCATCAATTCTGCTTTCAATTGCAGGAACAGGAACTGCCAGTTGTCTGTCCTTGGATTAATAGTGAGGGTAAGAGCATCAGCCACCATGAGGGTTTCAGGTTTGCACTGTATGAGCGAAAAGGCGGGCGGGCACCAGAATTAGACAACCTAGATAACCTATTTATTTTAGGTCGGTTATTGGGTCGCTTTCACGGAATTGGGGCAACTCAGCCATTCAAGTATCGACCTACTCTAAATACCCAAAATTTTGGGTGGAACTCTTATGAACTTATCAGTAAAGATTTTATGCCCAAAGAATTGAGTCCTGCTTATGATTCCTTGGCCCTTGATGTACTGAAAACTATTGATCGAATTCTTGCTGATTACGGAGAGGTTAATAATATTCGAGTACATGGTGATTGCCATTCGGGCAACATTTTGTGGCGCGATGATTACCCTCACTTCGTTGATTTTGATGACGCACGTATGGCACCCGCAATCCAAGATCTTTGGATGCTATTGTCTGGAGATCGTGAGGAGCAGACAGCTCAGATAGCTGAAATTGTTAAAGGGTACAATGAATTTTATGATTTTGACTATCGACAATTACGATTAATTGAAGTATTTCGGACGCTGAGAATCATGCACCACAGCGCTTGGATCGCAAGACGTTGGTCAGACCCTGCCTTTCCGCGCGCATTTTCTTGGTTTGATTCACCTCGTTACTGGAGTGATCATATCCTTGCGCTAAGGGAACAATTGGCAGCCCTAAATGAACCACCGATTGAGGTTAGGCTCTAGATTCTCACCAGCTATAATTTACACCAACACTAATTTTTCTGTCTATTTTTTCGAACCCTTCAACAGGTTGATTATCGTAGTCCCACTTTAGTGCAATTTCTGTGAAGAGATTGTCGATCATTGGGAAATCAAAGCCAATATCGGTATTTAACTGGCTATTATCTGCGTCCTCAACAGAGACTAAAAGTTGATGGGTATGGAAAAATTCGATATTCGAAAACACTATTTTCCGATAGTCCGCCGACCAATTCCACGTTAGCCTTTCGTCTTTTTTATCTCGCATGAACCGTTGGTCTCGAGTACTCACAGCAAATGTTTCGCTGATCCACGTTAGTCCAGATTCTACGGAAAGTGCCCCACTGTCTTGTTCCCACAGCTGATTACCGATAAGACTCCCCACAGTATAAAACTGATCAATCCCACGATCGTCATTGGCGCCAAAAGAAGCAGTATTACTCCAATACCAGCTGTCTCTAAAAAACCAGTCAAAAGCATAGTCTATGTCATAGTGTTTTTCTGCCGCCTCATCCCCTTCGCGACGTGTCTGGTAGTGGATATCACCTCGGTGCCTTATATTCTTGTTGCGCCATGCTAGATCAATTGCAGCACCCCATTCTTCGCGATCTTCGTTGCCACTTCGAAGCAAACCGGATAAACCTATTGCACCTTCTAATACCCCATCACCTGCTACTTCGGTAACTGCTGTTGCTGCTATTATCGGGTTTAGTACTTCTGGGGTTATTGTAGCTACCTGGTCTAAGGCAATACTCAGGGGGCCAAAGTTATCTGAATTCCAAATAATGTGAGAGTCAGTTCTTTCTGTTTGTAAACCTTGAAGAATATCGCCATTCACCAGAACAATTTCGTCTGCCGAGAGGGTTATTGACAGAGTAATAATAAAAAAAGAGGCGATGAGTGATTTTAACGCTGGCATGGATTTAAATTTCCTTAAATAAGTTTGCATAGGCCCTTATTTTGCTATGGCTACAGTAGTATAGGCTACGGACCGAAAGTGTAGCAATAGCTACGGATTGTGTCGAGGGTATAACTTAAAGAACAGCAAAGTTTTTAGAAAGTAATGATGCTGTTGTGATAAGTATTACTGACTATGCACAGGCAACTCACGGTGATGTTTTTTAGGTTGAGCTTGCTGAGACCGATACATTTATTAATATCAGTTCCGAGATCTCCATAGTTGAATCGGTGAAAGCACCTTTAGATATTTACTCTCCAGTTACTGACATAGTCATTGAGATTAAAGCAGTGTTAGAGGATCAGTCAGAGCTGAATATCTATTGTCCATCGAGGACAATTAATCACGCAAAGATATTGTATCCCAGCCTTTATCTTCTGCTACTTGGCGCAGATTTTCATCTGGATCGACGGCTACAGGATTTGCTACTTTTTGCAAGAGCGGTAAATCATTGATCGAGTCACTGTAGAAGTAACTCCCGCTTAGTGTCTCATTGTTATCGTCTAGCCAAGTATTTAAACGCTGCACTTTACCTTCACGAAAAGTGGGGGTGCCGACTATTTTGCCAGTGATACGACCATTAATAGTTTCTGGTTCGGTGGCTAAAAATTCATCAATACCCAAGGAATGTACTATCGGTTCAATAATAAATCGATTTGTGGCAGTAATGATGAGCAGTCGATCGCCCGCCTCCCGATGTTTTTCAATTAACGCTAATGCCTTTGGCAGCATCATGGGCCGAATTACTTGGTCCATAAACTTACTATGCAGTTGCTCAAGATCCGAAGGAGGCATGTCAATTAATGGCGATAAAGAAAAGGCAAGATACGCTAAGATATCCAAATTTTCTGCTTCATAGTCAGCAAGAAATTTTTCATTCATGGTTTTGTAAACTACTTGATCAACCCTGTTTTGGGCAACTAAAAACGCACCCCAGCTATAATCGCTGTCACCAGCAATGAGCGTGTTGTCTAAGTCAAAAATTGCTAAGGGCATCATCTAACCAAGGTCGGTCTGTGGTTAGTCAGGATAGCGATCAAAGTGACTCCGCTCAAGAGAAAATTGCCGAAAACCCTAGTTTATGGAACAATGGAAGGTCTTACCAAGGCAATCTTAGAGGCAGACGTAAAGTGGTTGATAAAGACGGTTTTCGCTCAAATATTGCTATTGTTATCAGTGATGGACTCGGCAGAGTCATGTTTGCTAAACGACTTGGCCAGCAGGCTTGGCAATTTCCTCAGGGTGGTGTTGATAAAGGTGAGTCTGCTGAGCAAGCACTTTATCGAGAGCTCTACGAAGAGGTTGGTCTGGAGCGTTCAGATGTACGCATAATTCAGCGTAGTAAAAAATGGCTGCGCTATCGAATTCCAGTGTCAATGCAGCGTAAAAATTCGAAACCTTTATGCATTGGGCAAAAGCAAAAATGGTTCTTTCTTGAGCTGGTTGGAGATGCTTCAAAAGTACGTTTTGACACGTCTGGAACGCCCGAATTTGATGGCTGGGAGTGGGTCAATTACTGGTATCCGGTTAACTCGGTGGTTTCTTTTAAGCGTAACGTCTACCGTCATGCATTGCAGGAGTTTTCTGAGAAAAACATGCGCTTTGAGCAACAGTCTGGAGGTGTCTAGGGATGCTATCTTCATTGAGGACTATTGTTCAAGAGGTCAACAGCGCTCGTAGTCTTTCTGAAGTGCTCTCCATTATCGTAAAGGAAGTTCGTGGGGCTATGAGTGCTGGGGTTTGCTCGGTGTATCTATTTGACGGCACTGACCAACGCTATGTCCTTATGGCTACAGAGGGTCTTCGTCAGGAATCAATTGGTAAAGTAAGGCTTGCAATGCGAGAGGGTTTAGTCGGTTTAGTTGCGGTAAAGGAAGAGCCACTGAACCTACAAGATGCTGACCAGCACCCTAACTTTAGTTACTTTGAGGAAACTGGTGAAGCACCGTTTCATTCTTTCCTGGGGGTGCCGATCATTCACCACCGAAAGGTCCTCGGAGTCTTGGTTCTTCAACAGGAGACACGTCGCCGTTTTGCCTCCGAAGAAGAAGCTTTTGTGGTTACCGTATGTGCACAACTCTCTGGAGCCATTGCTCATGCGGAGGCCACTGGCGCTCTACGCCAGTTAGCATCGGCTGGGCGTGGTAAGAGTAAAGAGGCGATCTTTACGGGTATCCCTAGCTCGCCGGGAGTAGGGATTGGTCGAGCAGTGCTTGTCACCAATAAAGCCGACCTAAAAACAGTTCCTCAACGGTTCACTGAAGACCCTAAAACAGAGATACAACGATTTCGCGATGCAGTGAAGGCCGCTAAGAGGGATATGCGAAATTTAGGTGCTGGGTTGGTCGACAAGCTCAGTGCTGAGGAGTTTGCTCTTTTTGATGTATATATTCGTTTACTTGATGATCGAGTATTACTTAATGAAGTCATAGCCTCTATTAACATGGGCCAGGTTGCCGCCACTGCTTGGAGTAGTGTAATTCTCAAGCATGTGCGAACATTTCAAAAGATGGAAGATACGTACCTTCGAGAGAGAGCGGCGGACGTGAATGATTTAGGTAAGCGAGTCCTTGGTTACTTGCAGGCAAAGGATCGCGAGAAGGCCCCCCTGCCTCGGCGTATTGTATTAGTGGGAGAAGATTTGTCGGCAGCAGCTTTGGCGGATATCCCAGTCAATCGGCTCGTAGGGATCATTTCATTGAAAGGGTCGAGTAACTCGCATATGGCCATTGTTGGTCGTGCTCTTGGCATCCCTACCGTGATGGGGGCAGTCGCCTTACCGTGGATAGAGCTTGATGGACAAGAGCTTATCGTTGACGGCTCTACCGGTGATATTGTTAGTCGAGCAACACGAACTGTTCGTCGCCACTATCTGCAACGACAGCGGGAAGAAAAATTATTTACTAAAGATCTTGAGAAACTTCGAGACCTGCCCTGCCATACTCCGGATGGTATGAGATTCTCTCTTTGGGTGAATACGGGGTTGCGCCAAGACACGGCTAGGTCACTGCAAAGTGGAGCTGAGGCGGTCGGTCTTTTTCGGACTGAAATTCCTTTTTTAATGCGTTCAAGTTTCCCTACTGAAGATGAACAAATTACTATTTACCGACAACAGCTTACTGACTTTTCACCGCGGCCGGTAACCATGCGAACCCTCGACATAGGTGGAGATAAGGACTTGCCTTACTTTCCTATCGAAGAAGAAAATCCCTTTTTGGGTTGGCGAGGAATTCGTATTTCTTTGGATCATCCGGAGATATTTTTGGTACAAATTAGGGCGATGCTGCGTGCCAGTGAAGGTATTGGAAACCTGCGTATTATGCTACCGATGATTAGTAACATTCCAGAACTTGACAGGGCACTTCAGCTAATTGATCGCGTTTATCAGGAGCTAACTATTGAAGAGGGGTTCGTACTTAAACGACCTCTCATAGGCGCTATGATCGAGGTGCCGGCCGCCGTCTATCAGGTAAAGGAAATTGGTCGTCGCGTTGACTTCCTGTCGGTAGGAACTAATGATTTAACGCAATATCTGTTAGCGGTGGACCGCAACAACCCAAGGGTGGCGGAGCTTTACAATAGTCTGCATCCAAGTGTTTTGAGGGCACTGAAACAGATTCATGAGCAAGCCGTTGGTGTGGACTGTCAGCTTAGTATCTGTGGCGAGATGGCAGGAGATCCGCTCAGTGCAGTAGTACTTTTAGGGCTAGGTTATGAAACGTTTTCAATGAGTGCGAGTAGTTTGCTTAGGGTCAAGTCAATGCTTCTTAATGTTACTCGTAAAGATGCTCAGGTACTTGCAAAAAGAGCATTAAAAATGTCAAGTTCTAAAGAGATTGTAGACTTTTTAGCTGATTCCCTTGAGCACGCTGAAGTATCCAAATTGCTGAGGGTAGCAAGCCCTCAGCGGTTTGCTAAAAGTGCAAGGCTAACGATCTAACGTAGAATAGCTAAACGCATTAAACGCTAGCTTCTCTCCGTTTTCATACCCCTGCTCAGCTACGCTAACCTTCCCTGCGCCAGAGATGACAATTGCGGTAGCCGCACGAGTTCCATATCCGTCGGATACAATAAACGGTGATGAGAGAGTTTCTTCCCAGTTTTCTGGTATCCCAGTATTTGGTAATAGTTCAGCGGCATAAGTCTTTTCCAAGGAAAGTGCCGTTAGTAATACTGGAATAGAATGCTCGCCTATCGCCTGATGGGTAACAACATTAACTAGCTGTTCACGAGCATGATCTACTTTTGGCCATGGGCTATCCAGTTGGTGATTGCTCAGTGCATATACCCCTGAGGTTAATATTCGCTTTGGGTCTCCTTGATTATTAAGATAAATCATATCCTGACCATCATAAATAACTAAGTTAAAAGCACCATAGTCCGAAGAGGTGTCAACTAATGCATCAGCCCAGCTATTAGCGTCGTCCGATGCACAGAGAAATGCCGTCACCAAATCACCGCGTGAACGCAGATTACCTGTTTCCATACCATTACGATGGATATCGCGAAAATTAGTTACCGCAGCAAAGCGGCCATTTTTTGATAAGCCAAGCCATGTTCCACCGGCTTGTTGGTCACGTCCTGCCAGTACTGCACAGTCTTGCCACCAGTGCATTGGCAGAGTTTCACGACGATAGAATTCGTCGCGATTAGAAATCACGATTAGCGGCGCATCCAGATTGTGGTTGTAAGCAAAGGCAAGTAAACACATACGCGTTAGTATAACTTTTTATTCTTTAGGACGTTATCATTCTTGGTAGTAACATGGATAAACCGTTATCATCATTAGCCTTAACTTTCTGGAGCGCCCTCTCAATGTTGACTTATCCCATTATCGATCCCGTGGCATTATCAATAGGCCCGATGAAAATTCATTGGTACGGGATTATGTACCTTTTGGCGTTTGCTTTTGCCTGGTTCTTGGCCTTGAGAAATAGCCAGAGACCTTGGTCGCCAGTCAAAAAAACTCAGGTAGAGGATTTAATTGTTTACGGTGCGTTTGGTGTTATTTTAGGGGGTCGATTGGGGTACCTTTTGTTTTATAGCGCCGACAAGTGGTTAGCTGATCCGACCATGTTGGTGCGTATATGGGAAGGAGGGATGTCTTTTCATGGTGGTTTAATCGGTGTTGCTGTGTCATTGCTTATCTACAGTCGCAAATATCAGGTCACTTTTCTAAGCTTAGCTGATTTTGCGACCCCTTTAGTACCAACTGGGTTATTTTTTGGGCGCATTGGCAATTTTATAGGCCAAGAACTTTACGGTCGTTCCACTGATGTTCCCTGGGCTATGGTCTTTCCGGCTGATCCGCAGCAACTGGCTCGGCATCCTTCACAGCTTTATGAAGCCGCTTTAGAGGGCCTGGTATTGTTCTTCATTATTAATTGGTATGCGCGTAAGCCTCGCCTTTATGGAGAAGTCACCGGATTGTTCCTGATACTCTATGGGGCTTTCCGTTTTATGATCGAATTTGTCCGCCAACCAGACACCCAATTTGCAGGGCAATCAGCGTTATTAGAGTCATTTAACTGGATGACACGTGGGCAAACGCTTTGTATTCCAATGGTTTTGTTGGGCCTTTGGTTTATGCGCGCATCCATTCGCAGCATGATGGGTCAGTCCACAGTAGGGAGCTCCTAATGCAGCAATATTTGGATCTAGTTAGACATATCCGCGATCATGGAATTAAAAAAGAAGATCGTACTGGTACTGGAACGGTTAGTATTTTTGGGCATCAAATGCGCTTTAATTTGGCTGATGGATTTCCTCTCCTCACCAGTAAAAAAGTGTATTTAAAGTCTATTCTGCATGAGCTGCTATGGTTTATTCGAGGTGATACCAACATTAGATATTTACTCGAGAATGGTGTGGGTATTTGGAATGAATGGCCCTATCAGAGCTGGTTGCGTGAGACAGGCCAGGATAAACATCTGGTTAAGTATTCGGAGGAGTGGCGTGAGGTTATGGGCGAGTTCACTCAACAGATTATTACTGATCAAGATTTCGCTGATAAGTATGGCGACCTTGGGCCAGTCTATGGAAAGCAGTGGCGAAATTTCGGCGGCGTTGATCAGTTATCTCAGCTCATGAGCGATCTTCAGTCTAACCCAGATTCACGTCGTCTTATTGTGTCTGCGTGGAACCCGCAAGATATCCCCGTCATGATTAAGTCAGGGTTGCCACCTTGCCACAGTCTCTTTCAGTTTTACGTGGTCGAGGGCCGTTTAAGTTGTCAGCTTTATCAGCGGAGTGCGGATGTGTTTCTTGGTGTGCCGTTTAATATAGCGTCCTACGCTGCGCTCACAATGATGATCGCACAGGTTGCTGGTTTAAAATTGGGAGATTTTGTGCATACTTTTGGTGATGCGCATCTCTATTCTAATCATATGAATCAGGTTGATGAAATGCTGTCGCGCAGCACTTTTAGCCTACCCACTTTACAGATCAACTCACAAGTGACCAGTTTATTTGATTTTGTTTATGATGATTTTGAATTACAAAACTATCAATCTCATGGGCCTATTTCGGCGCCAGTTGCAGTCTAAGAAGGTTAGAGTTATGAAAATGTCATTAATTGTTGCGGTTAGTAGAACCGGAGTCATTGGCCTTAATAATAAGTTGCCATGGCATTTGCCTGATGACCTTCAATATTTTAAATCAGTGACCATGGGTAAACCACTAGTCATGGGCCGCAAAACCTATGATTCGATCGGACGCCCTCTGCCTGGTAGGACTAACATTGTCATTACAAGAGATGCTAGTTGGTGCGCTCCTGGAGTAGAAGTAGCTACTTCTTTGGATGATGCGTTGTCGCTTGCCCGCAAAGCTTGCGCAGACAGTGGTGTTGATGAAGTCATGGTTATTGGGGGTGAGCAAATTTATAGAATGACAATTGCAGTGGCTGATCGCCTTTATGTCACAGAAGTAGATACGGAGATTGCAGGAGACGCTTTTTTCCCGACCATTGATAATAAGCAATGGCAACGCACGAGTGTCCAGCTACCTAAAGTTACCGGTAGTTATAGTTATCAATTTGTAGTTTTAGATCGGCACGAAGTATGACGCTTTTATTATCACCCCGTTAACTCTTGATACTAAAAAACGACTATTTTTACTGTAATAAAAAGGTCCCTAATGGCTAGATTAGCTCAACACGTGATTTAATAGAGATATGCTGTGCTGAAACGTTACCTAAGGTAACAAATGCAAAGCTTGTGTGTCTAAAGTCACATTTTATGTACAGGCCAATTGCTTCTGAATGTTGAGGCTGTTAAAAAGACCTCTCGAAACAAAAAGATCGAGATTTTTTCGAAATAAGGTACTTTCTTAAAGTACCATTGAATCATTAAACCGGTAGATCCAAATTGAGGGAACTATGAACAAGCAACCACTAAAAGCACTGGCACTTATCGGCGCTCTTTTCGGTGGTCTGACTGCAGTTGCAGTTCAGGCGGCTGAAGTGAACGATGTGTTAAAAGCTGGAGCCGTCAAGGTTCAATCAGCTAAAACGTCGCAGACTAAAGTTGATCGTATCGCAGATCAAACTGATGGCCTTCTGCAAGAATTCAAACAAGTCAACAAGCAAATCGAATCGCTGCGAGTATACAACTCTCAGTTAGATCGTCAGATTGACAGTCAGAAGCAGATGATGTCTGAGTTAAAAGAGTCGATTGCTAATGCTACCGTAATCGAGAGAGGCGTTTCCCCTCTTATGGTTACTATGCTTGCAGGCTTGGAAGACTTTGTTGCTCTGGATATGCCCTTTAAGAAAGAGATGCGTCTTGACGCGGTCTCTAATTTAAATACTAATTTGGACAGCGCCAGATTCTCAGCCGCAGAAAAATTCCGACAAATCCTAGAGCTTTATGACATTGAGTCAGAGTACAGTCTGTCTCTAGAATCATATCGCGATATGGTTGATATTAACTCCAACGGTTCCGAGGTTGAGGTTGAAATGCTTCGAATTGGCCGTGTTGCTTTGATGTATCAGACTAAAGACAAATCTCAAACAGGCGCTTGGAATAAGGCGACTGGATCTTGGGAGACCCTAGGGTCTGAGTATCGTCGACCCGTTGATCAAGGGATTCGAATGGCGAAGAAAATAATTCCGCAGGACGTTATAGAAATGCCCATTACAGCGCCGGAGGTAGCACAATGAAAACTAACATGGTTAACATTTTTGCAGCCTTTGTTGCTGTAGCTGCTATCAGTATGCCAGCCGTAGCGCAAGACGCTAAGAGCTTAGATGAATTGTTACAGATGATTGAAAGTTCTTCTATCTCTGAATCTGCGGACTCTAGAGGTCGCGAAGCTGCCTTTAAGAGTGATCAGCGCAAACAGGGTCAATTGTTAAAGAATGCTCAGACTTCGAAAGCTAACGAAGAGCGTCGGTCAGATCGTCTAGAGCAGACGATTCGTGATAATGATATTGAGATTGCCAAGCTGCGCGAGCAGCGAGACAAGCGTCTCGGTTCTCTGAAAGAGCTGTTTGGCCACCTAACGGGTGCTGCTGGTGATATTCGAGCGAACCTTAATCAGTCGATCGTTAGTGCTCAAATTCCAGGTAGAACTGAGTTTCTAGATGAGTTAATTGCGAAAATGAGCAGTGACACACGGCTACCGTCTATCGAAGATATTGAGAAGTTATGGTATGAGCAGCAGCGTGAAATGGTTGAAAGCTCACGTGTAGTGAAGTTCAATCGCTCGGTGTTATTGGCTAACGGTGAACAAGCTGAGATGGAAGTAGTTCGGGTTGGTACATACAACCTGGTTGCTGACGGAATGTACCTAGAGTACAGCCCCAAATCCGGTTTGGTTTCTGAGCTAGCTCGCCAGCCTTCTGGCCACCAATCTAACGCTGCAGATCTTCAAGAAGCAGCCTCTGGGTTTACTAAAATGGGTCTTGATCCATCTGGACCACTCGGTGGTGGGCTGCTAAGAGCACTTATTAACACGCCTACATTGATCGAACGCTGGCACTTTGGTGGCATCGTTGGATATGTCATTACTGCAGTATTTGTATTCGCCGTTATCCTGGCTATCTGGCGCTTCGTTGTGTTGATGGGTATGTCTAGCAAGGTAAGCGCGCAACTACAATCTGGTACTTCGGATACTACTAACCCACTGGGTAGAGTACTCCAAGTCGGTATTGATAATGCGGGTCTGGATCCAGAGTCACTTGAGCTGAAGCTCCATGAGGCGGTGCTCAAAGAGCGACCAGAAATTGAAGCAGGGCTTAATCTGTTGAAGGTTATCTCTATGGTTGCACCCCTGATGGGTCTTTTAGGAACAGTTACCGGTATGATCATTACATTCCAGATGATTACTCTATTCGGTGCAGGCGACCCTAAAGCGATGGCAGGCGGTATTTCTCAAGCTTTGATCACGACAGTATTAGGACTGGTTGTTGCTATCCCAACTGTATTGATGCACACATTAGTTAATGGTAAGGCACAACGTATCCTCCACGTTCTGGAAGAGCAGAGTGCTGGCATTGTGGCTGGTTCAGTAGAGGGCCGCTAAGATGTTTTTCGTTGATACGATCGCGGAGATGGGTAAATTTATGGATTCAGGTGGCATGGTCCTTTGGGCCATTGTCATCCTCTTGTTCTTTATGTGGACCCTAATTTTTGAGCGAATGTGGTATCTGCGGTCTAGTGTCAGTGTAGAAGTTCAGCGCGCGCTTGATGCATGGGAAGCACGCAAAGAACGTAAGTCAAAGCATGCTCATCAGATCAGAGAGAAGTTGATATCTGAGGTGAGTATTGAAATTGACACAAACATGATGATGATCAAGACACTCGTCGCAATTGCGCCGCTGTTCGGTTTGTTAGGTACTGTCACCGGAATGATAACGGTATTTGACGTTATGGCGTTTACCGGAGGCGGAGATGCCAAAGCGATGGCAGGCGGTGTTTCACAAGCAACTATTCCGACAATGTCGGGTATGGTTGCTGCGCTTTCTGGAGTGTTTGGCATGACTTATATCGAACGTGTCGCTGAGCAGGAAAAACACCTCCTTGAAGATCACTTGACGATGGACCACTGATAAATTAGTGGTCCAGAATCAACACCAATGAGAATTAAATATGCGCAATAGAAGAGGTAAATCGCAAGAGCAGGGACAGACTATTGATCTGACTCCTATGCTTGACGTGGTTTTCATTATGTTGATCTTTTTCATTGTTACTGCCACTTTTATTAAGCTTCCAGGACCGGATGTTAATAAAATCGATACTGAGACAGACGTTTCTTATAAGAAAGTCGGTATCTTGGTAGCGGTAACAGATACAAATGAATTTTGGATTGACAAAAAGCGGGTCGAACCCACTGCATTGAAGATCAACTTAACTCGATTATTTAATGAAAATCCAAAGGGCGGCATGGTTATCCAAGCCGATAATGAGTCCAACATTGAATCGGTTGCCAAGGTAGCGGATATCGCTCGCGATATCGGAATTGCTCCGGTGGCCATTTCTGTAGAAACAGACTGAGTTAATAGTATGGCTGTAATTAGAGTAGGAATATCTGCTGCGCTAGGAATGCTGGTTACTTTTGCATTGATCATCTTAATGTATAAGTTGATCGACTCTGGTAGCAAAGAGCTAGACGAAGGCGCGATGATCAAAATCCCTGATTTTCTTCATGTTGATCGGGATTTAACTGAAAACGCCAAAGAGACGAACGTCAAGAAACCCGATGAGCCAGAAACGCCGCCACCAGAGATTCCTGAGGAAACTCAAGATTTCGATATTCCTGATAATGCGGTGAATATGGCTGCGCCGAGAGTTGGCGGCAATCTGCAGGTAGGACTTGGTAGTTTCTCAAGGGATTCGGATTATATTCCGGTTTATATTCCTCAACCGCAGTATCCAAGACGTGCCCAGACACGAGGGAAAGAGGGATATGCCGTAGTTGAAGTGATTATTACGACGACTGGTGGTGTACGTGATCCGGTCATGATAGAAGAATTTCCAGAAGGTTGGGGATTTGGGCGCGCTGCGGTTAAGGCTGCATTGAAGCTCAAATATAATCCCCGAGTGGTAGACGGCGTTGGGCAAGAAGTGCCTAATGTGCTTTATAAATTCACCTTCCAGATGGCTAAATAAGGAGTTCATGATGGTCAATAACTTAAAGCTCTTAGTCGCAGTGCTGGGCATGGTGTTCGTTATGCCAATGCTTGTCTCTATAGGTTCACCAGAGTCTGTATTAGCAAATACTGTTTTTGCAGCAGAGAAAAAAGAGCCTAAGTACAAAGATGTTAAAACGCGCAAGCGCCAATCTGTCGGTAAAAGCTGCGGTAAAGCGCTTGATAGAGTCCAAGGTGAGAAGGGCCCGTTGTCGATGGCTACAGAAGCTGAAGAGAACGTCGACGTAAACCCGTTTTGGCAAGAAGCGAAAAAGATGTTGCTCGATATTGACGCGCGTCCTAAGGCATGTAGTTCAGATTATGAAAAAACCCAGGTGTGGAATATCCTCGGGTATGTGGCTTATTCGTTAGATGACTTTAAAGGCGCCATCCGTTATTACCGGCTTGTGGTAGATGGTGTTGGTACCCCCCCAGAATTAAAGTTGGACACGCGCTACACCCTAGCCCAGTTCTACGCTATGCAAGAGGAATATGCTTTAGCCGTCGTAGAGATGGAAATTTGGATTGACGCAGCGATCATTATAGGCGCTGATGCTCGGATGTTGCTTGCACAGCTTTACTATCAGTTAGAACGCAAAGCAGATGCACTTGCGATGGTGGAGATTGCTATTGCCGAGGCTGAAGCTAAGGCGATCCTTCCGAAGGAATCTATGTGGTCTCTTCAAAGGGTCCTTTATTACGAGAAGGATGATCTAAAAAAGGTCACCTCTATCCTGCAGAAGCTAGTGACCCATTATCCTAAGTGGACTTACTGGAAGCAATTAGGTGGCATGTACGGTTCTCAAGAGCGAGAGACTGACCAGCTCGTTGCCACTGAAATGGTTTACATGAACGATCAAATGACTACCGAGAGTCAAGTGATGAGTATGGCGTACATGTATCTGGGTGCAGAAGTCCCTTATCGTGCGGCGAGAATAATCGACAAAGGCATGAGCGATAAGATCATAGAAAAGAATGCTAAGAACTTTGAAGTACTCGGTCAGGCTTGGGCGCAGTCAAAGAATCTTGAAAATGCATTAAAGGCCTTTGAGAGTGCGTCTAAGTTTTCTGATACTGGTGAAATTCAGTCACGCATTGCCTCTATTTATCTAGATTTAGGTAATGACAAAAAGGCGTATAGGGCTGCTAAGAAGGCGGCGAAGAAAGGTGAGATCAAAAATACGTCGACTAACTATGCCACGATGGGCAGTGCGCTGATCAATCTGCATTGCTATAAAGACGCTGTTAAGGCGTTCAAAGATTCTGTCAAGACGGCTAAAACAAAAAAGGCCAAGCGCTATCCTGCTCAGTGGATTAAGTTTGCCAATGCCGAAGGTAGTCGGCTGCAGAGGTTGCGTGATGTAGGTGCTACAGTTCCTGGATGCAGCAAAGCCTAGGTTCTTTGAATTATATTAGTTAGTAATACAAAAAAGCCCAGCAAATGCTGGGCTTTTTTGTGGGTGACGTATTTGCCTTAGCTCTTATGCTTTAAAGTTGTGACAAGTCTCGAACAGCGCCTTTATCGGCGCTCGTAGCAAGTTTTGCATAAGCTTTGAGTGCTGCGGTGACGTTTCTTGGTCGGTCTTCTGTGGGTTCCCAGCCGAGCTTATCTTGCGCTTGACGACGCTCCTCTAGTTGTTCATCTGACACGAGCACATCAATCGTGCGATTGGGAATGTCGATCTTAATTCTGTCGCCATTTTTAACCAGTCCAATGGTTCCTCCGGCTGCAGCTTCGGGAGAGACATGGCCAATGGAAAGTCCAGATGTGCCACCAGAGAAGCGACCATCGGTGACAAGTGCACAGGCCTTGCCCAAGTTCTTTGACTTAATGTAGCTGGTCGGATATAGCATCTCTTGCATACCAGGACCTCCTCGAGGGCCTTCATAGCGAATGACTACCACATCTCCGGCAACTACCTCATCATTAAGGATAGCGGCCACAGCGGCATCCTGACTTTCAATAACAAAAGCAGGGCCTTCGAACACATGGATTGATTCGTCGACGCCAGATGTTTTGACAACGCAACCATCCGGAGCCAAGTTGCCTTTAAGAATGGCTAGGCCCCCTTCTAAACTAAACGCATTCTCCAAGTTACGAATACACCCATTAGCCCGATCAGCATCAACAGACGGCCAACGAGTGCTTTGGCTAAACGCCGTTTGTGTCGGTATTCCAGCCGGTCCTGCCTTATAGAAAGTCTTTACCGCTTCGCTAGGTCTACCTGCGACGTCCCACTTATCCAGAGCCTCTCTTAGCGACGAAGAGTGTACAGTTGGCAAATCGCCATGAATGAGCCCCGCTCTATCAAGTTCAGCAAGGATACCCATGATGCCGCCAGCACGGTGAACATCTTCCATATGGTATTCTGGAGTGTTTGGCGCCACCTTGCATAATTGAGGCACCCGTCTGGAGAGTTGATCAATGTGAGATAGATTAAAATCGATGCCGGCTTCTTGTACGGCAGCGAGCAGGTGCAAAATAGTATTAGTAGATCCACCCATGCAAACATCTAGGGTCATTGCGTTCTCAAAAGCACGGAAGTTGGCAATTGAGCGTGGTAAAACTGACTCATCATCTTCTTCATAATACTTTTTTGCTAGTTTAACAATGGTTCGCCCAGCCTCCAGAAAAAGTTCACGGCGATCCGAGTGAGTGGCTAGAACTGTTCCATTACCGGGTAATGATAGCCCTAAGGCCTCAGTCAGACAGTTCATTGAATTCGCCGTAAACATACCCGAACAGGATCCGCAGGTTGGACAAGCCGAGCGCTCGTACTCCGCTACTTTTTCGTCACTGGCGCTATCATCAACTGCAATGACCATGGCATCTACCAAATCAAGCTTATGGTCTGCTAGTTTGGTTTTGCCAGCCTCCATTGGACCTCCAGAAACAAAGATAGCCGGAATATTTAAACGCATAGCGGCCATCAGCATACCGGGGGTTATTTTGTCGCAGTTTGAAATGCACACTAGTGCATCCGCGCAGTGCGCATTAACCATGTACTCGACTGAATCGGCAATTAGGTCGCGCGAGGGTAGAGAATAGAGCATGCCGTCATGACCCATGGCGATACCATCATCCACAGCAATAGTATGAAATTCTTTTGAGACGCCGCCTGCTTTTGCGATTTCTCCGGCTACAATATCACCCATGTCCTTCAGATGAACGTGTCCAGGTACAAACTGAGTATAAGAGTTAGCGATGGCAATGATGGGTTTATCAAAATCACCATCTTTCATGCCAGTTGCTCTCCAAAGAGCACGTGCACCAGCCATATTTCGGCCTTGGGTGGTTGTATGGGAGCGATATTTAGGCATTTTCTATTCTCTTGCTATGGTCTTATCAATCAAATGGGCGGTGCAGAGTTGTATATCTCTGCGTGGTCGTTAAATTGCTTTACAAAATATTCGTGAATTTCGCTGGTAATTATACATAGATTGTTTATTTTCAGGGAGATCTCGAATGTTCGCTTCATTAAAGCCTTTTTCAAGAAACCAATGTGCGGTAGTTGTGGTCATTACCAACAGTTCGTTCATCCCTCTTCCTCGTCCATCGCTTTCAATTTCAGAGAGCAAACGCGCGCCAATACCTTGATTATGGAACTCGGGATGGATCGCCACGCAGGCGACCTCGCCCACTGCTGAATCGGTTGTAGGGTAGAGAGCTGCACAACCGATAATCAGTCCCTCTGGATGTACCACTACCTTAAAGCGGGTAATCTCGGTCTCAAGTAGTTCGCGAGAACGTTTCACGAGAATTGATTGATCTTCAAGAGGTGTGATGAGGCTAAGAATACCACCGACATCTTCGATTGAGGCGGGACGAATAACTTCCGCACACTCTTTCATGATCAGCGTACCGCTCCCTTCTCGGGTGAATAGCTCCCTGAGCAATGCGCCGTCTTCTTGATAACCCACTAAATGAACGCGCTCGACACCGCCATAGCAAGCCATTGATGCAGTGCCTAGAAGTTCAGTATGCTCTGGGTCTTTGAGAGTCTCTTGTAGCTCTGCCAGCTGAGCTAACGATAAACTACGCAGCAACCGGTCCTTATCATTAAGCGCGCCAGCCTGACTAATTAGAATCAGCTTCTCTGCACTAAGGGCAATAGCAACATGGCTAGCTACATCCTGATAACTTAAATTAAACGCTTCACCGGTGGGCGAGAAGCCAATCGGTGAAATTAGCACCATTGATCCACTTGCTAACTGCTGATCGATAGCGTCGCTGTCAACACCCCGAACTTGGCCTGCGAGTTGGAAATCAACTCCGTCTTGCACTCCGATGGGCTGAGCCGTAATAAAATTGCCACCAACCACACGTATATGAGCGCCATGCATAGGAGAATTTGGAAGGCCCATAGAAAGCTCAGACTCGATGGTCAACCGAGTACTGCCAACAGCTTCTTTAACGCATTGCATTGCTTCTGAATCGGTTACACGAGTAGGTTGAGTGAATGCAACGCTCATATTTGAGAGCTGAAGTCTATGATCAACTTGCGCCCGTGCGCCATGTACAAGAACTATCCGCATACCTAGGCTATGTAATAAAGCAATATCGTGGACCATGCTATGAAAGTTGGGCGCTAAGATCGCCGCGCCGGAAATAGCAATAACAAAAGTTTTACCACGATGGGCATGTATGTAAGGGGAAGTCTGTCTAAAGAAATCAACGTAGTTTTTATCATTCATCGTGCAATTATAAGCAACCGAGGCTGTTAAGGTTACTTAAAAGATTATTTTGGGGGTAAATAATTGGCCATATGGGCTATTTATTCCAATTTGGATTCTGTTTGCACAGGCAGATCAGATATTCGGACGTAAAATACGTTTTTGGCAACAAAACAATTATTGGTCGCCAAAATTCGCAATAATTATCAATTATGCGTCCCAGATCGAACTATCACCTATATTTAATTTGTGGTTCAATTTAATTTACCTATGAGACCCCTACTGTAGGCGATGTTGGATGTTTAGGGTGGTACACTTCACACCGTAAAAATAAGTAACTAGATACTTAAATGTATCAATAAAGAATTATTTTGTTTGTTTGGTGATGGACCAATGTACCAATAGGAAAGTTCAAGTGCTCTTTGTGTACGACCAAGCTGACAGTGCAGCAGCAGCTGAAACATTAATTAATGAGAGGTAGCGTTAAATGTCATTTGCAGATCGCGATGGTTTTATTTGGATGGATGGAAAGATGGTCGATTGGCGCGATGCGCAAACCCATTTTCTGACGCACTCACTGCATTATGGGTTAGCTGTTTTTGAGGGCGTACGTGCCTATCACAACAGTGCTTCGGGCACTTGCATATACCGTCTTGAGGATCATACAAAGCGTCTGTTTAACTCAGCGAAAATACTTCATCTAGAAGTCCCTTTCGGTCAGGATGAAATTAATGCGGCTCATCGTGAAGTCGTCAGAGTTAATAATCTTAAAGAAGCTTATATTCGTCCGCTGGTGTTTTTAGGGTCAGAAGGTATGGGTTTGCGGGCAAAAGACTTAAAGGTGCATGTCGGCATAGCGGCTTGGGAATGGCCGTCTTACATGTCTCCTGAAGCTCTGGAAGCGGGTATTAAAGTGCGGACGTCTTCTTATACTCGGCATCATGTGAATATCACCATGTGCAAAGCCAAGGCTAGTGGTAATTATATAAATTCAATGTTAGCGCTTCGCGAGGCTTTAGACTCTGGATGCGATGAGGCGATGTTACTCGACAATGAGGGATATGTGGCTGAAGGTAGTGGTGAGAACTTTTTTATGGTTCGAAATGGTGTGATCTATACACCAGATTTAACCTCCTGTCTTGACGGCATTACTCGAGATACTATTTTCAACTTAGCTGCTGACTATGGTATCGAAGTTCGGGAAAAGCGTATTACTCGAGATGAGGTATATATCTGTGATGAGGCATTTTTCACTGGTACCGCAGCGGAGGTGGTTCCGATACGCGAGTATGACGGACGTATTGTCGGCAGTGGCAAGCGTGGCCCCGTCGCGGAAAAACTTCAAGCGGCCTACTTTGACTTGGTTCGAGGTGGAAATGCGAAGTACAAAGGCTGGTTGAATCCAGTAGCTGGGTAGTTTAAATTTAATAGCGTTACCTTTACTTGAGTGGATTAAACATAGTGTTGAATCGAAGTGGTTAAAGGATATTCGTAATTTGTATGGTTAGATTTCTGTATTCAGTGATGTTTTATTGCCTATTGCCCGTTATAGCCTTGCGGTTACTGTGGCGTGGGTTGAAGTCACCGAACTATTTTAGGCGGTGGTCAGAAAGGTTGGGTTTCTGCCATAAATCTAATGTAGATATTCCGACTATTTGGTTGCACGCAGTTTCTGTTGGCGAGACCTTATCCGCGGTGCCACTAGTTAGAGCATTACAAGAAAAATCTCCTGACCATAAACTTTTTATTACTTGCATGACACCAACAGGTTCAGATCGTGTGCTATCGATATTTGGTGATTCGGTCGAGCACAGCTATGCACCCTATGACCTTCCTGACGCCGTTGCGCGATTTTTAAGTCGGGTTAAGCCAAAGGTACTGATCATTATGGAAACAGAGCTTTGGCCTAATACCATTGCCGCCTGCAAGCAGCGGGATATACCAGTGATTGTGGCGAATGCTCGGTTGTCTGAAAAGTCTGCACAAGGGTATCAGCGTATTAGCTCTATGGTTAGGCCAATGTTAAAAAGTCTGCACACCGTTGCCGCCCAGCATACCGATGATGCCGAACGTTTTCATGGCTTAGGGTTACCGGCAAGTGCCTCAGTGGTGACGGGAAATATCAAGTTTGATCTACACCTTGATGAGGGTTTTCGAGCCAAGGCGGTTCAACTAAATGAGGATTGGAGGGGTTCGGCTAATAGACCAATACTACTAGCTGCGAGCACGCATAAAGGTGAGGATGAATTAATTTTAGCGGCGTTCGCAAAAATAAAAATGCAGGTGAAATCCTTACTTTTAGTAGTAGTGCCACGTCACCCTGAACGCTTCAATTCGGTGGCCCAACTCTGTCAAAAAACAGGGTTTACCACAGTTAGACGCAGCCATAATGTATCAACAGCGGATGCCGACATATTAATTGGGGATAGCATGGGTGAGTTGATGGCTTTTTATGGGGCCAGTGACCTTGCCTTTGTGGGTGGTAGTTTAGTCCCAACGGGTGGTCACAATGTGATTGAGCCGGCTTCATGGGGCGTACCAGTACTAACGGGTCCACACCTATTTAATTTCTCTGAGGCATCAGAGTTACTCACTGAAGGCGGCGGGATGCTGGTCTGTCAAGACAGTGATGAGTTGGCGGCGCAATGCACCCTATTACTTCAGGACGTTAATGCTCGCCAAGCAATGAGCGCTTCTGCACGCCAGGTTGCAGAAGCTAACCGTGGCGCTTTGGGCAGATTGATCAGAGTGATTGAGCAGGTTATTTAGTCACCGACAAACTTGGATCTAACCAGGCATTCAGCTGGTAAATATCGTCGGGAGAAAGTTGCCCCGCAACCTCTTTTAAACCCATCATGGCAAAAATGTAGTCATAGCGAGCATTCGCATAATTTCGCTTAGCCTGAAAGACAGAGCGTTGAGACGCAAGGACATCTACAATGTTGCGTGTGCCAACTTCATAGCCCGCTTGTGTGGCTCCAAGAGCACTTTCCGCCGAGATAATTGCTTGCTTGCGCGCCTTCACTCGAGCTGCATTGGTAATAACTAATTGATGGCGGCTGCGGGCTGTCTGCACCGTATTACGTTTGGCGATTTCGACGTTCTCAACTGCCGCAATAGAGCGCTGCTTGGCTTGCCGTCTTCCAGCATTTATACCGCTTGCCCAAATCGGCATACTCAATGAAAGCCCAAAGCTGTGACCATCACTTAGCGATGAAACGCCAGAGCTACTTGGGGTCGGCAGATAGCTTACTTGTGTTCCATCTGTATCAGTGTCTGTGTAACGAGCGCTGGCAGTTATCTTTGGATAGAGCTGCGCGGTAGCAGCCTTGGCTTGATTATAAGAAGCATCTTTTCCTAGTTCAGCAACCTTCAACTGATAATTATTGTTGAGGGAAAAAGATACCCAATCTTGACTGTCCAGTGGTTCTGGATTCACAGCCATAAAACCGTCAGTCAAACCGGACAAGGAAGTATGCCGTTTACCCGTGAGCACCTGCAGGGCATCAAACGCAATATTGAGCGCACCCTGCGCCTCTAAACTATTGACCAATGCGTCATCACGCACAGCTTGAGCCTCATGCACATCAGTAATGGGCAGTAAGCCGACTTCAAACCGTTCTTGAGTTTGCTCTAATTGTCGCTGAATCGCGCGTTGCTCCGCTTTTCTAGTTTCATTATTATCGAAGGCTCGTAACGTATTAAGGTATGCATTACTTACGCGCAAAATTAAAGATTGCTGGTCAGAGGCAAACTGCGCGCTGGCACTTCTACTGAGTGCTTTACCGCTTTGGAAGTTGTACCAGGCAGGCATATCAAAGATAGCTTGGGTAAGCGATACACCATAAGATGTAGTGTCTGTATCAGAGAGGCTCTTACTTAAAAAAGGATCCTCTTGGATAAACGAATATACCTGAGAGGACTCACTGTTCCTTTCGGACTGCGTAAAATCTGCTGAAGCCGAAATAACCGGCAGTAAATAGGCGCGGCTAATATTTTTCGTTTCTTTACCGACTTGAAAGTTAGCGCGCGCGGCACGTAAGGTCGGGTCGCTCTGTAGCGCTAGCTCGTAAATATCGGTTAAAGAATCTGCAGCACTACCCTGAGATATAAAAAGAACACTACAAAGGGTTAAAAATCCTTGTCTTACCTTCAACATACAAACTCCATTATTATTTTCATTGTGGCCGCGGTGGGCGAATATTTTATCAGACTTGCCTTGAGTATTGTGCATGACAGTTTGATTTATCTTAGACGCTATCATCGACGATTATAGATTCAACAGCATTATCTAAAGCACATTCAATATAAATCAACGTATTTAATCTCTATTGGTTGACGGTGCAATGAACCAAGAGGCCTTACGGTTGTTGTCTTAAACTACTGACGATATTCAGTTGTACGAACGAACAGGTCCAAATGACCAAAAACGCTCAATCTAATAAGTTAGGCGGTCCCATTAAATTGCGAGGCACCGTATTGTAAGATTTTTTAAAGCGAATCGCGTCACTCCTAGTCCACTCCTCGTCCACTGGGCAATATCCAGCGGCTACGAAAAATCTAAGTTCTCTATAAAATTAGTAAGCATCTTTTCTAGATTGCCCTTTATGTGCGATGATGCTTTATAAAAAGTATTAGTAGCAGATTTATCTATACGTTCATTGATGAGAATAATGCTTAGGAGCCCATGCACGTAAGCATGTAGTGCCACACTGTTAAGTTGTGTTGCGTCTATATTTTGTTGATGCAAACGCTTAAATGTCCCTAGCAGCATTCCAAAGGAGTGTTCGGCAGCGGCTAAGAGATTCGGAAAGTCAGTTTTTTTGATCGGGTAATTAAACATCAAATCTATGATGTGTTCGTTGCTCAATCCAAATTCGATATAGCTAACGCCACATTTTACTAAATCAGTCGTCGGGCTTTCCGACGCTTCATGTTTTCCCATCTCTTTGGAGAAATTCTTAAAACCTAAGACTGCCACCTCGGCCAACAGATGCTCCTTAGAATCAAAATGTCGATAGGGCGCTGTTTGAGATACGTTAGATATCTTAGCAATACTTCTTAGGCTGATGCCATCAATACCATGAGTGGAAATCCACTGGTAAGCGCAATCAATCAAATTTTGTTTTAAATTGCCGTGGTGATATTGCATTGCATTACCAGACTATTTCTAGGTTGACATGAAAAATCTTAACCTATAATGTGCTCACTGTAAACATTACAGTTAATAACGCAGCGATCCTATGAAAAAACTTTTATTCGTTCTGATACCCTTTTTGGCATTACCCGTTTCTGCAGAAAAATACGTCGATCTTCATCCGGTGAATGTCGTTGAAGAGTATGGCATTAATAAAATGTTGCCAGGAAAAATAGTGCCTAAAAGACAATCTACTTTGGGCTTTGAAGTGCCAGGTAAAATTAAAATCATTCATGTAGATATTGGCGACAAGGTCATGAAGGATGATTTACTCGCTGAATTAGAGGATTCAGAGGCCTTGGCGCGTTTAAATGAGGCGAAGGCTAATTTGGCTATGGTTCAAAAGGTCTTTGAGCGGTCTAAAGCATTAGACCAGGCAAAATTTGTCTCAGAGCAGCAATTAGAAAACGAAGAATTTAAATTTCTAATTGCTGAGGCGCAACACCAAGTAGCAGCAACAAAATTTAGACAGACTAAAATCCGCGCGCCTTATACGGGTATTATTCAGAGCCGATTTTTAGATGAGGGCTCGATTGTTAACATGAGTATTCCGGTCCTAGAAATTTTAGACTCTGAGTATGTTGAAGCAAAGATTGCGCTTCCTAGATCATTAATTGATCGGGTAAGTCTGGGTCAAAAATACGCGTTTATTATTGATGGAGAAAGCGTTAAAGCTAGGCTAACGAGATTAGCGCCAATGTCCTCACGAGGATCGAATAATCGTGAGGGCATCTTCGCATTTGATACATTTTTTAATCCTGGTGCCACGGCAAGGCTCGTCTTAAAGGTGAAAGAATTGAAGCGGGGTGCTTGGGTGCCACTCAGCGCATTATCCCAAGCAGAGCAGGGCCTTTGGACTGTTTTTACGGCGTCAGCAGAGAGCACGGCTCAGAAAGAATACGTTGAGTTAATTCATATCGAAGATTCGATGGCCTATGTTTCAGGGACACTGAAAACAGGTGATATGGTGATTGTTGGTGGCGCTTCTAAAGTTGCCGCAGGCCAAGTTATTCTGGATAGCAAATGAGGAAAATTATCGATCTCTATCTAGACAGGCCCAGAATTTTCCTCCTTGCAATGCTGTTTATTATCGTTGGTGGATTACTGTCCTATGATTTATTACCGCGGCAAGAGAATCCCCAGTTAGCAGAACGTTGGGGTGATGTTACGGCGGTGCTGCCCGGTGCGACGCCCGAAAGAGTTGAAACTCAAATAGCCGATGTAATTGAAACTCAGCTACGAGAAATTGATGAGATAAAAAAACTAGAATCTATATCTCGATCTGGAATCAGTAGAGTAGGTATTGAACTCAAAGAATCAGTCAGTAAGGCACAAACTGACGAGGTCTGGGCAAAAATTGAAGACAAATTAAGTGGGAGCGCTGACTTGGTGCCAAGTGGCACTACTATGAGCCTCAGTCATAGTGGTCCTCCAACAACGGTTCTCTTTGCTTTGCAGTGGTTAGGTGAGGACGAACCTCAAATGATTATCCTCTCCCGGTTAGCCAATCAGTTTAAAAGAAAACTAGCCAACATAATGAATTCAGAGAAAGCACTACTTTATGGGGATGCTAAAGAAGAGATTTATATTGGCGCTAATTTAGACCTATTGGCCGATGCTGGAATGAATATTCAGTCGATCGCTATTGCGATTGATAATTACGACAGTAAACAAGCCATTGGCAATATTGTTGGGCAAGGCTCCGAATTTCGAATCAAAGCTCAAGACAATATTACCTTGACCAATGATTTAAAAAAACTGCCACTAAGCGTAACCGAGGATTATCAGATTATAAGACTCGAAGACGTGGCCACGGTCGATAAACTCGCCGCTGACCCCCCTATTGAGTTTGTGAGCTTTAACGGTATACCCTCTGTATTTGTTGAAGTTCGAGGAAAGTTTGCTCAGAGAACAGACTTATATTCAAAGTCAGTATTAAAAGTTGCGGATGCCTTCAAACAAAATTTACCAGACGAAATTGGACTTGAGGTAGTTTTTAACGAGTCTGACTTTGTAAAAGAAAAGTTCTCTTTTTTGATGCAAAGTATTTTGCTAGCCACTTTTATTGTTCTGTTTATAAGTTATTTGCTACTTGGTCCTCGTTCGGCGGTGATTGTAAGTGCCGTTGTCCCATTGACTATTTTGTTGGTTCTAATTGGCTGTACTTTACTTCAGATACCGCTGCATCAAACATCGGTAACAGGAATTATTTTATCACTGGGACTATTGATTGATAATTCGATTATTGTCGTGGAGGATTACAAGTACCGTAAATCTCTAAATTTAGTCAATAGAGAGGCGATTTACGCATCAGTTAAGCATCTTTCACTTCCATTACTCGCAGCCACAGTAACAACCGGTTTAGCGTTCATGCCCATGGCGGCGGGTGAAGGTGCAAGTACAGAATTCGTCAGTGATATGGCGATTACAATAATACTTGCTGTAACCTCGTCATTATTTCTGGCACTGACTGTAGTTCCTGTGCTTTTAAAAACGATGGAAGAATCCAATTTTTTAAATTTGAATCAATCAAAAAATATAGGATTCAGTCATCAAAGATTACGTACTAACTACGAAGCGTTTTTAATATGGGCTTTTCACAAACCGAGAAGAGCGCTGGTGCTGTCTCTAATACTGCCCATTTTAGGGTTCATTTCTGCCGGCTTTCTAGACACTGATTTTTTCCCACAGCAAGGGAAGAATATGTTCAAAATTGAGGTCGAGCTTGATGCCAATGCATCGATTTATGCCACTCAGAAAAAAGCCCGCAGTATTCGAGATCAAGTATTACTCGAAGACTATATTGATAGCGACATGTGGTGGGTTGGAAGGCGTCTCCCGCGACTTTTGTATAATGTTATAGGCGGTTCCTCAGGCGAGGGTTCAGACAATCTCGCTACTGGTGTGTTTTTCACCTCTTCTTACTCTCAGATGGACTCAAGCTTGGAGAAATTGGCCAAGGCATTAGAAAAAGATCATGCCGATGTGAGAGTCAGAGTCGCTAAGTTTACTGGTGGACCACCTGTTGAATTTCCTGTGAAAATTGCGATTTTTGGTGAAGATAACCAGACCCTTAAAGTATTGGGTGAGGAGCTCAAATCGATTTTGGTTAAATCACCTCAAGTAAGTGATGTGTTGGCAGACCAATCATCCAGTGTGACTGGGTTACAAATAAATTTAGATGAAGTTAACTTGGCATTTTCATCTAAATCATCCAAAGATATACTTTATGAAATTGCATCCTCTACTAGGGGTCTTTATGTAGGATCTATGCTGGATGGCAATAAAGAAATCCCTATAAGAATTAAAAACAATAATCTTGAATCAAGAGAAATTAACCAAACGGCGCTATTAGCGATACCCAGTGCCGATGGCTTTGGCTATGTTGAGAGCTTCTCTGAGGTTTCTTATACCAGCGAGATTAGCCAGATAAATCGATATCAAGGCTCGCGAAATAATTCGGTCAAGGCAACTGTCTACCCAGGAAAATTAGCATCCACTGTTTTGGACGATGTAGCAGAGGAGCTAGAGGCGTTCGAGCGATCGTTGCCGGTAGGCTATAGCCTCGCACAGCAAGGCGCGGCCGAAGAGAGAGCAGAATCCTTTGGCCAATTATTTAGTACATCTTTCCTGTTCCTAGGTTTGATCGTTATGACGCTAATAATGATTTTAAATAGCTTTCGCCAAGCCGGTATTATTTTATTGGTAGGTAGTTTGTGTGTTGGCCTAGGGTTTTTAGGCATGTTTGTAGGGTTTCAAAATTTTGGTTTTATTGGTTTGGTGGGTATTGTTGGTCTTGCGGGGCTAGCGATTAATGATTCCATTGTGGTTCTTTCTCATCTAAATGAAGATGCCAAAATGGGTCAGATCTCAAAAAGTAAGTTGGTTGAGACCACTATTAGATCGACACGACATATTCTAACAACCTCTTTAACAACAATGGGCGGGTTATTACCGCTGCTATTTGACAAATTTTTTGAAACCCTAGCTTGGGCTATGTGTTTTGGCGTTATGGGCTCTGCATTACTTGCGTTACTGCTTATTCCGTCTATGTTTTGTTTCTTGGGCAAAGTTAGCGACTAATTTGTCCTTCATTGTTGAACAGCCTTTAAAAAGTCATCGTTTTTCCGATAAACTATGCTTCTGCCAAACCGTAGCAAATCTAGATAATACTGGCATCGCCCATGTCCAGAATTTTTACGTTAAATGAGAGCTTTTAACATGGTCAAAAAACACCAATTTAGTCAGTCGGATGTTCGCATTGAGTCTCGTGAAACAGTATTTCAAGGTTTTTTTAGAGTAAGCCGATTCACCTTAAGTCACCGACTTTTTCGCGGTGGTTGGAGTCGGCCTATCAAACGTGAGATATTTCAGCGTGTAGCTGCGGTTGGCGTTCTGCTTTATGACCCGGCTAATCAATTAATCGGTTTAGTTGAGCAGTTTCGAGTAGGTGCCTTAGATGATAATCAGGGCCCCTGGCAGTATGAGGTAGTGGCAGGAATGATAGAGCAGGGCGAAACGCCAATTGATGTCGCTCACCGAGAGATACAGGAGGAGGCTGGATTGACTGTAAAAGAGTTGATTCCCATCTGTGAGTATTTGGTCAGCGCCGGCGCTACTAATGAAAAAATGCACATGTTTTGTGGCTTAGCAGACTTGCAAGATAAAAAAGGTGTTTTTGGCTTAGACACTGAGAATGAAGATATCTTATTGCACATATGGTCGTATGAAGAAGCCATGCAAGCGCTAGCGGATGGAGTCCTAAATAGTGCTGCGGTGACTATTTCTTTGCAGTGGTTAGAGCTACGTCACAAAAATTTGTGAGACAGATGCTTATCATGGGGTTAAAATATGGACGTGGAACGGTAATAAATAATTTTGGCCCGAAGGTGAAAAATTGGCATTCTTTGAAATGGGTAGACAGCAATTAGACTTGGCACGGTTACATGATGAGTGTGAAAACAATTATCGACGTCTGCTGAAAGTGCCATTAAATGCAATGATGTTGGGTGCGTCCGCGCAGCTTAGCTCTCGGCGTACACCCAATGCTGGACTGCACATAAAGGTCACAGAAGTTACCAAATATACCAGCACTCTGACTATTACGGCGGATCGAGCCGGTCCCGACTGGATTCCACAAATAGAAATAAAAGCACGTGTTTATCGTGACGCGAAAATGCTCGAAGTGATTGAGTGGTGTACTGATAGGACAATTCCATGGGCACTGTCTGAACAAAAGCCTAAGCAAGCTAGAGATGAAAAATGGCAATGGAATATATTTCTCAGCGAATTATTGATTTATGGTTTGCAGCATGGTGCCGCCATTACTGAGGTCTGATCGAGATGGCGAAATTGATTCAGGTTACTGATCTTCATCTTGGTGAAACTCCACAGTCTGTTCTAGCGGGCATACGACCGCTGGACAGTTTTAAAGCAGTGCTAAATGCAATCAACGACTTTGGTAGAGGAGATGACTTGCTGTTGCTATCTGGCGACCTATCCGGCACAAGCAGCGCTGAATCTTATACTATGCTCAATCAACTACTGCAGGATTATGGCAAGCAGGCGGTCTGGTTGCCGGGTAATCATGACAACGTTGAGTTGATGAAAAAACACTTAGTTAGTTATCCACCATGCCCTGTCAGCGAGCTTGGTAATTGGGGGATTCTCACTTTAGACAGCTCCCAATCAGGTACACCTGTTGGCCATATTAGGGATGAGGAGTTGCGCTTGGTAGATGATAGGCTGAATCAGTTAGCAGGAAAGCCTATTCTGGTAACCATGCATCACTGTCCTATAGCACTTGGTTGTCAGTGGTTAGACAAGCAGAGGGTCAATAATCCAGATGGCCTGTATGATTTATTAGCATCTCATGATGACGTCAAGCTTGTAGTGACTGGGCACGTCCACCAACAGTATGACGGTCTATGGAGAAATTTACCCTTGTATACTACCCCCTCCTCGTGCATTCAGTTTAAACAACACAGTAATGACTTTGCTATATCAGACCAACCTCCGGGCTATCGATGGTTTGATCTTGGGGATAATGGAGTAGTAAAAACGGGTGTTGAATTTGTGGCTAATTTTGACCAATATCCCGACACTGATAATGCGGGTTATTAAGTGTAAATCATTCACCGATACCAATTAATCTCAGGGTATACTAAGGACCAATTCAGAGATTAGTGCCCAATGCCGACATTGCTTTATCTACATGGCTATAACAGCTCTTCTCAATCAAAAAAAGCAGTGCAAACTCAGTATTGGTTGGCCGCAAATGCACCTCATGTGCAATTTATATGTCCTGATTTGCCACCCTTTGCAGTAAGTGCATTAGATATGTTGAGCTCAATAGTTGAGGCGCATCAATCGGAACCCGTTTTTGTTATAGGTAGCTCCATGGGAGGTTTTTTTGCCACCTGCTTAGCAGAGCAATATGGTCTTCGTGGGGTGCTAATAAATCCAGCGGTTAATCCGACTAGGGGGTTATCTCGCTGGATTGGTGAAAACACTAATTATATGACAGGAGAGAAATGGGTTTTTGAGCCACGTCATGTTGATGAGTTTTTGCATCTTGAAAGTAAAATCATAAATCATAAAAGTGACTATTTAGTGTTATTACAAACTGGAGATGAAGTGCTGGATTACCGAGATGCACAGAACTACTATAGCGATGCTAAAATAATTATTGAACAGGGTGGTGATCACAGCTTTATAGATTATGATCAGCATCTGGCAACGATCCATCAGTTTTTGACTGCCCATTAAATTACCAACAAATATAAGAGTGCCATGAGCAACTACGACGCAAAAGATATTGAAGTCCTTACCGGTTTAGATCCGGTTCGCAAACGTCCGGGTATGTACACTGACACCACTCGGCCCAACCATCTGGCTCAAGAGGTCATCGACAATAGTGTCGATGAGGCACTAGCCGGTCATGCTAGTCGCGTTGAGGTTACTTTGCATAAAGATGGCTCATTGTCGGTGTTCGATGATGGTCGTGGCATGCCAGTGGATATGCATCCAGAGCAAGGGGTTCCTGGTGTTGAAGTCATACTTTCAACCTTGCACGCGGGTGGTAAATTCTCTAATGATAATTACCAGTTTTCAGGGGGATTACATGGAGTGGGTGTATCTGTCGTAAACGCGTTATCCAATATCCTAGAAGTCACGGTAAAGCGAGGCGGACAGGTTCATCAAATGATGTTTGCCAATGGTGAAAAAACCTCAGATTTACAGGTTATTGATACTTGTGGCCAGCGCAATACCGGCACTATATTGAGATTTTGGCCAAACGCTGTTTACTTCGATTCTATTAAGTTCTCTGTTTCACGATTGCGTCATGTGCTTCGCGCTAAAGCTGTTTTATGCGGTGGTTTAACGGTGAGTTTTCATGATGAAAACACCAATGATAGTGAAGAGTGGTATTACGAAGATGGCCTACAAGATTATTTGGCAGGCGCTCTACATGGCTGGGAAGTACTGCCTGCTAAACCCTTTATTGGAACCTTTGCTGCAGAAAATGAAGCCGTAGACTGGGCTGTTCAGTGGTTACCAGAAGGTGGCGAGTTAGTGCAAGAAAGCTACGTCAACCTTATTCCGACTCCGCAAGGCGGTACTCATGTCAATGGCATGCGCACTGGTCTTTTGGAGGCGATGCGTGAATTCTGTGAGTTTAGAAACTTACTGCCGCGGGGTATTAAGTTAACACCTGATGATATTTGGGATCGATGTAGTTTTGTTCTCTCATCCAAACTCGCTGACCCACAATTTTCTGGACAGACCAAAGATCGATTGTCCTCTCGGGAAGTAGCGGCGTTTGTTTCTGGTATCGTCAAAGACTCCTTCAGTTTATGGTTAAATCAACATACTGAAGACGCTGAAAAATTAGCTGATTTGTGTATTTTCGCGGCGCAACGCCGCATGCGAGCGAGTAAAAAAGTAGTACGTAAAAAAATCACTCAGGGACCAGCCCTTCCAGGGAAACTCGCTGACTGTTCCAGCGGAGAACCTGAGCGTTGTGAAATTTTCTTGGTCGAGGGTGACTCTGCGGGAGGCTCAGCTAAACAGGCACGCAATCGAGAAAACCAAGCTATCATGCCGTTGCGCGGCAAAATTTTGAATACGTGGGAAGTCGACTCTCAAGAGATTTTAGGCTCTCAAGAAGTACATGATATTTCTGTCGCGCTGGGTGTGGACCCAGCCGTCGATGATTTAGAATCTTTGCGTTATCACAAGATTTGTATTTTGGCCGACGCCGACTCTGATGGACTACACATTGCTACCCTATTATGCGCTCTTTTCGTTCGGCATTTTCGACCCTTGGTTAGCCAAGGGCATATTTATGTGGCGATGCCCCCTCTGTTTAGAATCGACGTTGGTAAAGATGTTTACTATGCCTTGGATGAGGCCGAAAAGCAGGGTATTTTGGATCGTATTCAAGCTGAAAAGAAGCGTGGTAAGGTCAATGTACAGCGCTTTAAAGGTCTTGGTGAGATGAATCCGTTGCAATTACGTGAAACAACAATGGATCCAGATACTCGACGCTTAGTGCAGTTAACGTTAGAGCATGGCGACAATACGAATAGTGTTTTAGATATGCTACTGTCGAAAAAACGAGCACCAGATCGACGTAACTGGTTGGAAAGTAAAGGTAATTTGGCCGAAGCTAGTAAACTTTAGAGTATTTACAATACAGGAAAACCGATGAGCGATATCGTAACCTTCAATGATCAGGGCCTTGAAAGTAGGCCGTTGAGCGTTTATGCCGAGCAGGCATATTTAGATTATTCAATGTACGTGATTCTTGATCGCGCACTGCCACATATTGGTGATGGTTTAAAGCCTGTTCAGCGCAGAATTGTTTATGCCATGAGTGAGCTCGGCCTCAAGGCCAGTGCCAAGTATAAAAAGTCAGCACGTACCGTGGGCGATGTAATCGGCAAGTTTCACCCACATGGTGATAGTGCTGCCTATGAAGCGATGGTGTTAATGGCTCAGCCTTTTTCATACCGCTACCCTCTAGTTGACGGACAGGGTAACTGGGGATCGGCGGATGACCCTAAGTCTTTTGCGGCCATGCGTTATACCGAATCTAAGCTGTCTGCTTATGCAGACATTCTATTGTCTGAATTAGGGCAGGGTACGGCTACGTGGAGGCCTAATTTTGATGCCACTATGGATGAGCCGGAGATTTTGCCGGCCCGTGTTCCCAATGTTTTGCTCAACGGTACCACTGGTATTGCAGTGGGTATGGCCACTGATATACCGCCTCACAATCTCAATGAAGTAGTGAACGCCTGTCTACATTTATTGGACAACCCTAAAGCGACGATTCCAGAGTTGATGGAGTACATCAAAGCACCTGATTTTCCCACTGATGGGGAAATTATTACTTCACATGCCGACATTTTAAATACTTACGAGACTGGTCGTGGCTCGGTAAAGATGCGTGGCATTTGGCATAAAGAAGATGGTGATGTGATTGTCACCGCCCTACCGTTTCAGGCTTCAGGATCAAAAATTCTTGAACAGATTGCTGCTCAAATGCGCAATAAAAAATTGCCGATGGTAGAAGATTTGCGGGATGAGTCAGATCATGAGAATCCAACGCGCTTGGTGATCACTCCACGCTCTAATCGGGTTGATATAGAGTCGTTAATGGACCATCTCTTCGCCACTACAGACTTAGAGCGTAGCTATCGGATTAATCTTAATATTATCGGTCTGGAGGGAAAGCCATCGGTAATGAACTTGCGGCAAATCCTCAAAGAATGGTTACGGTTTCGTATCGATGTGACGCGCCGGCGTCTTGAATATCGGTTACAAAAAGTGGATAAGCGACTGCATCTCTTGGATGGTTTGTTGATCGCCTTTTTGAATATCGATGAAGTGATTAATATCATCCGTACTGAGGATGAACCTAAGCCGGCGTTGATCGCTCGGTTTGGTCTGTCAGATATTCAGACTGAATATATACTGGACACCAAGTTACGCCAGTTAGCGCGGCTAGAGGAGTTTAAGATTCGCGGTGAGCAAGATGAGCTTGCAGCTGAAAAAGCGGAATTAGAATTGCTGTTGGGTTCAGATATTCGTTTAAAAACGCTAGTAAAAAATGAGTTAAAAAGTACAGCTGAAGAGTACGGTGATGCGCGCCGATCACCCCTTAAAGAGCGTGGCGAAGCGCAGGCATTTAACGAAAAAGATCTGTTAGTGGCTGAGCCGATTACCGTGGTTTTATCAGATAAAGGCTGGGTCCGAGCGGCTAAAGGGCATGATATTGATCCAACTACTCTTAGTTATAAGTCAGGCGACAAGTTTCTCTCATCAGCACTGGGGCGCAGCAACCAAAATGTCTTCTTACAGGACTCTACTGGTCGCTACTACTCGCTGGCAGGGCATACGCTGCCTTCAGCTCGAGGACAGGGCGAACCCGCCACAGGTCGTTTAAATTTACCGTCAGGTGCGCTGTTCACCCATGTCATTATGGGAGCTGATGATCAAAAAGTATTGATGGGCACTGACGCTGGCTACGGGTTTGTGACTAAGATTGGTGAGTTATTTACCAAAAACAAAGCCGGTAAGGGGGTCGTTAGTATTCCCAAGGGAGGTCGCATTTTACAGCCTAAGATGGTGAGTCCAGAGGACTCCCATATTGCGGCGGTGAGTAATGAAGGACGTATGTTGGTCTTTCCGATAAGCGAAATTCCAGAGTTGACGAGAGGTAAAGGTAATAAAATTATCAACATTCCTGGATCAAGACTGCAAAGTCGAGAAGAGTTTGTGATTGACTATGCAGTGGTCAGTGAAAAGGATTCATTGGTTGTTCACTCAGGTAAGCGCTATTTAGTGATGAAGCCCAAGGATCTAGAACACTACCGTGGTGAGCGAGGAAGACGTGGACATAAGCTACCGCGGGGATTCCAAAAAGTTGATCGCCTAGATGTGGATGCTGGGAAATAGGTACGCATCCTACAAGTAATGTGATCTCACTCTGGTGCTTTGCTGTTACCTAACAAGTGAAAGCCTTTTAGTAGGTTGAGCGCCTCATAGAGCTGGTTGTCATCAATCAGCGATTCTGGCTTATCAGCCGTTTCTGATTCCGAATTGGCCCGTTCGATGACAGTATTTTTAGCCTCTAAATGACCGTCAAGATCGGCCTCTTTAACTCTCTTTGAAGTTTTGTAGGGGCGAATTTCAGCGCGTTCAATCGTGATATCAGGAACGATTCCCTCGGCTTGAATAGATCGGCCATTGGGTGTGAAATATCGCGCAGTAGTCAGCTTTACTGCACGACCATCGCCCAACGGCATAACTGTTTGGACAGACCCCTTACCAAAACTCTGGGTTCCCACAATGGCGGCGCGGCGATTGTCTTGCAGTGCGCCGGCAACAATTTCTGACGCCGATGCACTGCCGCCGTTGATAAGTACAACAACTGGAACACCGTTTAAAATATCTCCCCTCTCAGCTTCAAAACGTCTATTAGCACTGGGTAGACGGCCTTCTGTGTAGACAAGTGTTCCACTGTCGATTAAGGCGTCAGCAATGGTTATCGACGCAGGAACAAGCCCACCGGGATTGTTGCGTAAATCAATAACGAGACCGTTAAGCGGGCCATCATTACTGGTTTGTAAGTTACGGACTTCGGTAATAAAGTCTTCGCCTGAACTAACTTGGAACTGTGCAACCCTGACATAACCATAGTTAGGCTCCAAGAGGCGGCTGCGGACTGCACTAATTTGAATAATGTCGCGGGTTATATTAAACGTGAGGGGGCCATCTTCGCTCTCACGATAAACGGTCAGTTTGATACTGGTACCTTTTTCACCACGCAGCTTATCGATAGCTTTTTGTAACCCCATGCCACGGATGGGTGAGTTATCCATCTCAATAATTAAATCACCGGCCTCAATGCCGGCTTTTGCTGCAGGAGTATCATCAATCGGTGAGATAACTCTTATTAGGCCACCATCCCCCGCAACCTCAATACCCAAACCGCCATACTCACCGGTTGCGTTCTCTTGGAGATCGCCATAGTCATCAGCCTTCAAATAAGTCGAATGGGGGTCTAACCCGGTCAGCAAGCCGGCAATTGCATTCTCAAGTAGCTCAGTGTCAGTGACCTCTTCCACATAACCTAGGCGGATCTGCTCAAATACTTGAGTAAATGTTCGTAGCTCTCTGAGAGGGAGTCGACTCTCTGTGTTAGTGGCTTCACTCTCTTCAGTAATAACCTTCGGCGTTTCAGATTTCGAGCACAAAGGCACGAACCATAACATCAACAAAACCAGTATTCGCAACATAGTGTCTTTCCTTATCTTGGCTATTACTTATAGTATATCGCTAGGGCTTGCGGAGCCATATTTTTGGGTTAGTAGGTTGTCCCTGGCTACGAATTTCAAAATATAACGCGGGTATCGATAAGCCTCCGGTATTACCTGCCCTAGCAATAATTTCATTGGTTTGGACCCAGTCACCGGTATCTTTCAATAGCTCTTGATTGTGACCATATAGCGTCATATAACCATCACCATGATCGACAATTAGCAGTAATCCAAAGCCACGAAGATAATTAGAAAAAACGATTCGCCCCTGGTGCACTGTTTTAACGACTGCGCCTGCATTTACGTTAATCAGCCAGCCTTGCCATTGTACCGGCCCACTGCGTCGCGCCCCAAACCTTTGGGCTAGTTTACCCTTGGCTGGCCACTCCAACTTTCCTTTTCGCGATGTGAATGGCAACGAATTAGTCGGTAAAACCAAGTCTGTTACGGCAGTCTCAACTTCATCAAGCAATGCCTCCAACTCCCGACGCTGCCTTTTTAATTCGGTGAGCTTTTGCTGATCATTCTTCACCGCAAGCTGAAGCTTTTTTAGTGTACTTTCACGTTGGGCAATATTGGTTTTTAAATTTACTTGGTTTGTAGAGAGCGCATCTTTCGCAGTAATAAGATTCAATTTATTGCTGTTGATTGACTCAATGATGTCATTCAGTGCAGTAACACTTGTTAAATACTGCTCTATTTTTTCACTCCGGGCCTTAAGAAAATAGTCGTAGTATTTAAACATGCGAGCGATTTTTTGTGGATCTTCCTGATTTAGAAGTAGCTTAATCGGCTCTTGGTCACCGATTTTTTGCGCTGAGCGAAGTTGCTGGATGATCGCATTGTTTTGCTCGTCGATGTTTACTTCTAAAGAGACTTTTTGTTTTTGCTTCTTCACTAATTTTTTTTCGGCAATATTAATGTTTTTGAATAATTCTCGGATGCTGGCATTGATCTCACTGGCTTCGGTTTCAACTTTTTGTAGGTCTTGCGCCAAATCAGTTTGTTCTTCGTTTCTTGTAGTTAAGATTTTTTGTAGTTCAGAGATATTTGATTGTAGGCGGTCTAGTTCTGACTGCTGTTGATCCGCTGCGGTCGTCAATTGCACTAGAGTTAGTCCTAGTAGAGTACAAAAAATCTTAAACATTTTCTGTGCCGCTACACCTAGGTTATTACACAAGGGCTTTGAACAGGGCTTGGCAGTGCTAATTATCACTCTATCAGAGAGCGGCCAGACATTTCAGTCGGCTTGGGCAAGTCCATTAATGCCAGTATCGTAGGCGCAATATCGGCTAGAGAACCACCTTTGGCGAGACTTAGCGATCTATCACCAACATAAACTAATGGGACTGGTAGTGTCGTGTGCTGTGTATGTGGTTGATTTATAGTGCAATCAAACATCAACTCAACATTGCCATGATCTGCAGTTATCAGTGCCTCACCACCCACTTTGCTTAAACTGGCGAGTACTTTTTGTAAGCATTCATCAACGGCGTCAACAGATCGTATAGCGGCGTCATAATCACCGGTATGACCAACCATATCGCAATTAGCATAGTTACAAATGATGACGTCAAACTGCCCAAACTCAATCGCTTCTATTAGTCGCTCGGTTACCTGTGGCGCACTCATTTCCGGCTGCAAATCATACGTTGCCACCTTGGGTGAGGGCAGTAGCACACGCTCCTCCCCTTCATAGGTTTCTTCACGACCACCACTCAAAAAGAAAGTCACATGCGCATATTTCTCAGTTTCTGCAATACGTAGTTGTCGTTTTTGCTGCTGAGATAAAAATTCCCCTAAAGAATTGATTATAGGTATTGGCGGGAAAGCGCACGGGCAAGCTAAGTTAGCCTCATATTCTGTCGTCATAACGAAATGACTGGGCGTACGCACTACCGACCGGTCAAAGCCTGTAAAGGCTGTATCAACAATGGCATGACTAATTTGTCGTGCGCGATCCGGACGAAAATTCATAAATATGACGGCATCGCCATCATCAAGAATTGCTTGTGTGGCGCCCTCTTCACAAATACTAGTGGCGCTCACAAACTCGTCATTTTCCCCGCGAGCATAGGCTGCATTAAGTGCGTCCATTGGACTGTTCGCGCAATAATCAGCAATACCTTCAGTAATCAATCGATAGGCTTGGCTGGTGCGTTCCCAGCGATTATCGCGGTCCATGGAATAAAAACGACCAATCACAGAGACTATTTTTGCAACGCCAGAGGCTTTACATAGCCGTTGCGTTTTTTCTAGAGACGCTGTTGCACTGCGAGGCGGGCAGTCTCGACCATCAAGGAAGGCATGCAGATAGACGTGCTTTGAACCGCGGCTGACGGCTAATTCAATCATCGAATTAATATGGTCTTCATGGCCATGTACCCCTCCTTTAGAGAGGAGACCCAGTATATGCACAGCTTTATTATTTGCCACGGTTTCATCAATTGCCGCGCAGTACGCAGAATTATTGTCAAAGTCACCATCTTCCAAGGCCTTGTTGATACGAGTAAAGTTTTGATAGATGACTCTACCCGCGCCGATTGTCATATGGCCTACTTCTGAATTTCCCATCTGACCATCAGGCAAACCTACCGCTAAGCCTGAGGTACCAATCAGGGTGCTGGGGTGTTCGTCTTGCCAAAGATTTTCCCAGATGGGCCTATTGGCATTGGCCACGGCGTTATATTTTTTATCATCGCTGTGACCACATCCGTCCAGAATCAAAAGTACTAGTGGCTTTCGTTTAACGTTCATGGCGATCCTTTGGAAAACATTCTTTAGTGCCTGATTTTAATGCTTTTTTTTATTTCCTGCCATTATTATGCAGTAAATTATTTACGCTATTTTATTTAAAATACTTAATCGATATTGGTAATTTACTGTTCAAGTAACTCCCAGCGTTGATAGCAGTCACTCAATTCTGTTTGATAGGCTGCAAGTTGCTGCTCAGTCTTTTCGATTAGGATGCGATCAGATTGGTAAAATTCGGGGGCACTCATCTTTAGGGAAATATCCTTAATACTAGTCTCCAAGGACTCAATTTTTTGCGGGAGCTCAGTGAGCTCTCGCTGATCTTTGTAGGACAGCTTAGCCGCCGAGGACGCAGTTTTTGTTTTAACATTGTTAGTAACAGCTGCTGTAGATTGAGGTAATGGCTCACGTTGACGCAACCAGTCATCATAGCCACCTACATATTGATTAATAACCCCATCACCCTCAAAAACAAGCGTACTGGTGACTACATTATTCAGGAACGCTCGATCATGACTTACTAAAATAACAGTCCCCTTGTAATCAATCAGTAACTCTTCGAGTAGATCTAAGGTGTCAATGTCCAAATCATTGGTTGGTTCATCTAGCACCAGTATGTTGGAAGGAGCGGTGAATAATTTTGCTAACAACAGGCGGTTTCGCTCTCCACCAGATAACGCTTTGACAGGTTGCCGACATCTGTCTGGAGCAAACAAAAAATCTTGTAAATAGCTTATGACATGGCGACTTTTACCACCAATATCGAGCATGTCTCTGCCACCGGAAACATTATCTTGAACTGTTTTTTCCTCGTCTAGGGCGGAGCGATATTGATCGAAGTACGCAACATTGAGATTGGTTCCAATCTTAATAGTGCCTTCTTGAGGGACTAATTGACCTAACAATAATTTGATAAGCGTCGTCTTCCCTACACCATTACGACCTATGAAACCGACCTTATCACCGCGCTGAATAAGCGTGGAAAAGTTATTAACTACCTTATCCTGATCAAATGAAAAGGAAATGTTGGTTGCTTCAGCGACTATCTTGCCTGACTTATCAGCTTGTTGAATATCCATTTTGGCGGTACCCAGACGTTTACGCCGGTCGGCATATTCGTTGCGCATAGCCTCCAGCGATCTGACCCGTCCTTCATTGCGCGTGCGACGTGCCTTGATGCCCTGGCGAATCCATATTTCTTCTTGCGATAGGCGTTTATCAAACAGCGCATTTTGCCGGTCTTCGATTTCTAAATTTTCTTCTTTTCTCGTTAAATAGGTCGTGTAGTCACAGTTAAATTCAGCTAATTTACCACGGTCAATTTCAACAAACCGGTTAGCTAAGTTATCCATAAACCGACGATCGTGACTTATAAAGAGCAAAGACCCTTCCCATTTAAGTAAAAATTGCTCTACCCATTGAATCGCTTCAATATCCAGATGGTTAGTTGGTTCATCAAGAAGCAACAGATCTGGATCAGCCACTAAAGCACGAGCCAAAAGAACACGACGCTTGTAGCCCCCGGACAAACTGGCAATATCCACATCGGGGTCAAGATCCATTTTAGTAATAATAGATTCAACACGTTGATTGATATCCCAGCCATCAATACGTTCTATTTCAGCCTGACATTTTTCGAGTTCATTAAATATCTTCGGGCTTAAATCATGGCTTAATTGCTGAGTGAGATGATGAAATTGCTGAATTAATTTGCCTTCTGCACCTAGCCCATCAGCAATAACATCAAAGACATTACCCTTAGTGTCATGGGGTACAGACTGCTCCAATTGAGCTACTTTGACGCCACTGGCACGCTTTATGAGCCCTTCATCAGCAACAATTTGACCCGTTAAAATTTTCAGTAAAGTCGACTTCCCCGCACCATTTCTGCCAATGAGGCAAACACGCTCGCCCCGTTCAATAACGAGATTGATATGATCAATGAGAGGCGGCTGACCATAACTTAGGAATACATCTTGTAAGGTAATTAGGGGCATAGAATGTCTTATTTACTCTGGGTTGAGTTTTGCGCAGTACTATTAGCGCCAAAGGGTTTGGTCATTAGTATTAGTTTTGGCAGCAGTGTCATCGAACCAAGTAAGGCGGCCAACATCGCCAGCCCCGTCAATAGACCGAAATAGACTGATGGGATAAAGTTGGATAGGGCTAAAATTGAGAAGCCGACAATAATCGTGATTGCGGTATAAAATAATGCTTGTCCGATACTAGCATGGGCGCGGTGCATGGATGCCACGTAGTTACCATCGATAGAGAATTCACGAATAAATCGAGTCAAATAATGTATGGCGTGGTCGACACCAATACCCACGGTAATGGCGGCGATTGTAATGGTCATCATATCTAGCGGGATACGCATAATACCCATGCCACCCAGTACGATTCCCGCAGCCAAAAAGTTAGGCAAGATAGCAATTATTGAAATCTTAATCGAACGGAAGAGCAGTAAAAACATCAGCATGATACCGATAAAAACTGCACCTAGCGTTAGTATTTGAGATTTATATAGGCTCTGCAGCATGTTGTTATAGAGGACTAAGATACCTGTGAAACGGATGTCATCTGGAGCTATGCCGACTTCATCAACTGCATAATTTCTGATTTTCTCTAGCAATTCTGCACGACGTAGTTGACCGCCGGTTTCCATTGCCCGTAACTGAATGCGCGCCTCATCAATATCTTCCAAAAGGTAGGGAGCCACTAATTGCTGATAAATATCATCACTAAGACTTTGCCGCATAATTGCAATTTCAAGATCATTGAGCTCACGATTACTAAGATCCCTTGCTACCGCGTAGAGTTGTACCAGTGAATTTACCTTACCAACCTCGGGTTGGGACTCAATGAAGGTTTGTAGTTTTTGCAGGTCAGCCAATCCCGCAGAAGAAAACCAGTAGGTGTCCATCAAACCTGATGCATTATTTTCAGAGGTTGATTCAGTATCTATATCGCCATACTCGTCCTCAAACCCATAATCATCGTCTTCTTCAATACCATAGTCGTCGGCGTTCTGTTCGCCGGGTAGATCAACCAGAATTATTTCTTCAAACGTAGGTGCTTGGATAATAATATCTAGCGGGGTTGTTCCGCCCAAAGCGGTATCGATGATCTGCATACCTTGATAGATTTCGGTGTCAGATCTAAAATAGTCAATAAAACGATTTTCCACCTCGAGCTTGTTGATACCGTAGGCCGATAGCGCTGCCAATCCAACTGCAATAAGGAGCACTGCAGTACCATAATGCTCAGTGAACCAGGCGAACTTTGAAGTAATGGCCGAGGAATTGTCTTGCACGTCGGAGATAGGCCCCTTTCCAAGCAATAGCATACCGGCAGGTATAATTATAAAGGCAATCACTAAAGCCAGGGCGATGCCGATGGTCATCATCCAACCAAAGTCGATCACGGGTCTAATATTACTCACTACTAAAGAGGTGAAAGCGACAATCGTGGTGAGGACGGTATAAAAACAGGGTTTTGCCATTGATCTTACCGTCTCGCTGACCAGCTGATATTGATCTTCGTCTGGATTGGAAGACAGCAACTCTCTGTAGCGTACGATCAAATGGATGGTCAGTGCCAACGTGATAATGAGCAGCAACAACACAAAATTAGACGATATAACAGTTAATCGCCAATCAACCCAGCTTAAAAAACCAAGAATCGTCACAAGACAAAGAACACAGGTTACCAGAGGTAACACGACAAAACGGATCTGACGAAAGATTAAGGTCAGAGTAATAATTATAAACAGCAAAATGCCGGCACCAAAAACGGTCAAATCACTTCGAATAAAATCGATCATGTCTGCAGTGATCATGTCAGGGCCGCCCAGATAAATGGTTGCCCTATTTCGATAGGTTTCAATGAGACTGCGAATGTCTGCAACGCGTTGATGATCTATTTCAGCTTTCGCAGTACGATAATTCAAAAATTCTAGACTGACTGATTGTAGTTGTTGGTCTTGTTGCGGACTGAGACCTACTGTATCTCTGAGCAAGCGTAAATCATCACGCTCGGTTACCAATCTAAGATAGGTTTCATCCACTGCCAAAGTAGCCATCATGCCGGTAGTCTTGCCATCAGCGCTCAGGATGACGTCTTTATAAATCGGACTGTTCAAAAACTCTTCTTTGGCTAACTGTTTATCAACCCCCTCTGACAGTAAGGTAGTGAGTTCGCCGGTAAGGTCAGTGATGTCAATTTTGGGGCTGTACAACAGCGGCACATCCAACATCGACAGTACATTTTCAATACCTTTAATCTGCGTAAGGTCACTACGTAAAGATTGAAGCGTATCTAGATTACTCTTATCGAACAATTCACCTTTAATCGGTGAAAAAGTAACAATCAAAAAGTTGTCACTTCCGTAGCGTTTGACAACTTCTCTGGAAAAATTTAAATCATCATCTCGCTCAAGTGTTAAGGAGTCTGCTGATGCATCGAGTTTGAAATTGGGTAACCCTGCAGCCATAGCAATGGTGAGTGCAAACACTGAAAAAATTGCGTACCAAGGGTGTTGTAAAATAATTTTCTCGTAGAGTTTAAATAACCAAAACTGCATGATTTGAGCTGACCTTATCGGTGAGATACCAAAAAAGCCTATTATGCGGTGTTGTAGACTTAATTTATACTTAGGTACTGACTAGAAAGGCATCTTATTTAAAGTTTTGCCCAAGTTTTCATCTATTTAGCGTTTAGCTTACGTAAGATCGACTAACACTTTATAGTTAACGACTAGTCAGAAGGTTTATTCGCCTACTAGGTTTGCTTGGCAGCACGAGACTATTTTGTGAAACATTATAAAAATAAAACACAGGAGGTGTAGTTTTGAGTCAATCCAAAAGTATCATAGGTATTATAATATCGCTAGTTATTGCCAGCTTAATTTTGCTAGCAGGTAGTCAGGGAAGTGTCATCATGAGTGGCCTGCCGCTCTTTTTGATATGCGGAGCCATTGGTTTTATTTTGCATTGGGCTGTGTTCATGCCTTCTTATGCGTTTCAAACTGAGCATTACTTCGATTTAACCGGATCGCTTTCCTATATCACCACCGTGATTGTTGCGGTGGTTCTTAACCCTTCATTAGACATCAGAGATTTGATTATTTGCGCCATGATTGTCATTTGGGCCGGTCGGTTAGGGAGCTTTTTGTTTTGGCGAATCAAAAAAGATGGTCAAGACTCACGGTTTGTGGTGATGAAAACTAAGTTTACATGGTTTTTGATGACTTGGACTCTCGGTGGACTTTGGGTATTAGTGACTATGGCCGCTGGACTCGCTGCGTTAACCTCTAATACGACGGTTGAGCTAGGCATATTGGGATATATGGGCATCATATTGTGGGTGTTTGGCTTCGTTGTGGAAGTTGTCGCTGATAGACAGAAAACGGAGTTTAGAAAAGATCCTGCTAACCAGGGACGCTTTATTACGTCGGGGATTTGGTCTTGGTCTCAGCACCCTAACTATTTTGGAGAAATCACATTATGGTTTGGTTTGGCGCTCCTTGCTTTTCCGGTTTTGTCTGGTTGGCAACTAGCAACGCTAGTCTCACCAATTTTTGTGTTTTTGTTGCTCACTCGCATAAGTGGAATACCCTTGCTAGATCGTGCAGCAAAAAAGAAGTGGGGTTCAGATACAGAATATTTAGCGTATGTGCAAGCGACCTCAAAGCTAATGCTGGCTCCACCGAAAAAATAGTTGCGCGATTTGCTGGATTACAAACAGTCAAATTTTGGTATTAATAATGTTTTAATAATTGGGGGTTGTCGATGATGGAGGGTGTAATCCTAGATTTTGATAGTGTTGGTCCAGCAGATCTTGATCTGACCAAGCTTTATGATCTGCCGGTGAAGTGGACAATTTATCCAAATTGTTTGCCATCGCAGGTCGCAGAGAGGATTACCACTGCAGATATCGTACTGATTAATAAAGCCCCTATATTGGCTCCACAAATAAAAAGCGCATCACAATTGAAGCTGATTTCGATTTTTGCGACGGGTACCAACATCATCGACCTTGAAGCAGCGCGTGAGAAAAATATAGTGGTAAGCAACGCTGTAGGTTATGGCACAGGCTCCGTAGTTCAGCATGTTTGGTCACTTATCTTAGCACTGACTACAAACCTAGATGGTTACCGCAAAGCGGCAATGGATGGTAGCTGGGAAGAAAGTGATTTCTTTTGTGTGATGGATTTCTCAGTTCGCGAACTTCAAGGTAAGGTTTTAGGTATTGTGGGCGCAGGTGAGCTGGGTTCGGGCGTTGCCAAAATCGCAGAGGCGTTCGGCATGCAGGTTATTTTTGCAGCGCTTCCTGGCCGCAGTCACTCTCCCCAGCCAAATCGAATACCTTTTAAAGACTTACTGGCCAGAGCAGATATTGTAAGTCTTCATTGCCCGCTCACTAAGGAAACTTCGGGACTCATTGGTACAGAGGAACTGGCACTGATGAAGAAATCAGCCATTTTAGTAAATACTGCTCGAGGAGCATTGGTGGATGAAAAAGCGCTCAAAGAGGCGCTACAAGCCAGGATAATTGCCGGCGCCGCTACCGATGTTTTGAGCGTAGAGCCTCCAGTGGATGGAAATGTTTTACTGGACGAGAGAATTCCCAATCTAATTGTCACCCCCCATGTTGCTTGGATTGCTCGCGAATCCAGGCAACGTCTCATTGACCAAGTCGCCGGAAACGTTAAAGCTTTTCTTGATGGAAAGCCGCAGAATCAGGTCATTTAACGCCTTGAGTCAATAGGTGCCGAGGCTAGTGTTCGAAGATATCATTGAGCCTCTTTGGTACCATAATATTTTTCAGCACAACATAATCCGGCAGTCCATTTTTATAAGGAGGGTGATCTTCTCCAGCAATCAAAGGTTGTAGATAGTCGCGAGCCTCTTGAGTGATGCCAAACCCATCTTTAGTGATAAACGATCGGGGCATTTTTTTCTCCATGTTGGCAACCTTCTCCAAGGGTGCTTCACCAAGGGACCAGTTGTACTCTTTGGCTGAATCTCGTTCAATCGAGACCATAATAGAGCTTTTACCTTGAACGGCTAACTCAACGGCTCTGTAGCCAACCGCATAGGCTTGGTCAACGTCTGTTTTAGAGGCGATGTGGCGAGCAGAGCGTTGTAAATAGTCAGCCAGCGCCCAATGGTACTTATAGCCAGTAGACTGCTTAATCATGCTGGCCAGTGTTGGCGCGACCCCGCCGAGCTGCTGATGACCGAATGCATCTCTATTGATCGAACCTGAAATATGTGCCCCGTCACTGTATTGAGCACCTTCTGAGGCAACCACGACACAGTAGCCCTTATCGCTAATTATTTTCTCTACTTTGCTAATGAAATCTTCTCTTGAGAATGGGATCTCCGGGAATAGAATTATATGTGGCGCATCTCCAGCTTTCTCTGCGGCTAGCCCTGCGGACGCGGCAATCCAGCCGGCATGTCGACCCATGACTTCTAAGATAAAAACCTTAGTTGAAGTTGCGCACATCGAGGCTATATCTAGGCTAGCCTCTCTAGTTGATGTGGCGACATATTTTGCAACAGACCCGAAGCCTGGGCTGCAATCAGTCAGTGGCAAATCGTTATCAATAGTTTTTGGAATGTGAATAGCTTGAATCGGATAGCCCATTTTTTCAGCAATTTGCGACACTTTAAGGCATGTGTCAGCGGAGTCCCCTCCCCCATTATAAAAAAAGTAGCCGATGTCATGTGCCTTAAAGACCGAAATGAGCCGCTCATATTCTAAAGGGCTATCTTCATAGTTTTTCATCTTATAGCGACAAGAACCAAAAGCGCCGCCAGGAGTATGTTTAAGTGCAGCAATATTGGCGACGGATTCTTTGCTAGTGTCGATAAGTTCTTCCTGCAGAGCCCCGACAATGCCATTTAGGCCTGCATAAACCTTACCGATGGTTGCACTATGCTCTCTTGCTGCTTCAATAACGCCTGCTGCAGACGCGTTTATGACTGCAGTCACGCCCCCGGATTGTGCATAAAATGCGTTTTTCTTCTTCATCATATTGCGCTCTTAGAGATTCCACTGTATCTGTTCATTTTAGTCGCCCAAGAGCTAAGGTGAAAGCGGAAACCAAAATGATTTGAGTTATAGTGGTCATCAGTTCTCAAGATTATTTTTAAGAAGGCCAATTTATGCATATCCATATCCTCGGTATTTGCGGGACATTCATGGGCAGCCTTGCACTGTTAGCCAAACAAAATGGTCATCAGGTATCTGGCTGCGATGCGAATGTATACCCACCTATGAGCGAGCAACTTAGCGATAATGGCATTGATTTAATTGAAGGGTTTGATCCTCAGCAGCTCGATCCTGCGCCAGATTTGATTGTGGTGGGTAATGCCATGTCGCGGGGGAATCCATGTGTGGAATTTATGCTTAATAATAGGTTACCGTATATTTCAGGACCCCAGTGGTTGGGTGAAAATATACTAAAGGACAAACATGTCCTTGCGGTATCTGGTACGCATGGGAAAACCACGACCAGCAGTATGCTGGCTAAAATCCTTGATCAATCAGGACTTAATCCTGGATTTTTAATCGGCGGCATACCGCAAGATTTTGGTATTTCAGCTCGGTTAGGGGAGAGTGACTATTTTGTGGTTGAAGCGGATGAATATGACAGTGCGTTTTTTGATAAACGTTCTAAGTTTGTTCACTATTTTGCAAACACGCTCATTATTAACAATCTCGAATTCGACCATGCTGATATCTTTGATGACTTGGCTGCGATACAGACCCAGTTCCATCATTTGGTACGCACTGTGCCAAGCAACGGTAGTATTATTCTTCCCTCGGCTGAGAGCAATATTGATAAAGTAATAAAGCAGGGTTGCTGGAGTAATAAATATTCGTTTGGCAGCCTGGAAGGCGATTTGTGGCAGTTTAAGCTGATCCAAGGTGATGGTTCACAATTTGAAATTGTGCATTACCATGAAAATGGTCAGGAAAAAGAGCGGTCGCAAGTCGATTGGAATCAGACGGGAATACATAATGTCAGCAATGGCTTGGCTGCAGTTATAGCGGCATATCAGGTCGGCATCAGTGTTTCACAAGCGTGCGGCGCGCTGAGTGATTTTGTAGGCGTAAAACGGCGTATGGAAGTTGTTTATGCCAGTAAAGGTATTACCATATACGATGACTTTGCCCATCACCCAACAGCGATTAAAACCACCTTGGAGGGGTTGCGAGCCAAAGTGGGCGATGCACCTATTTTAGCCATTATTGAACCTCGATCGGCAACTATGAAGATGGGAGTCCATCAGGCGGCCTTAGCGAGCTCAGTAGGTAGCGCTGATCGAGTGTTGTGGTATCAAAATAGCGACGCTGATTGGGACATTAAAGGGCTATCTAGTGCCATAAAAATTCCCTCCAGAACCATTAGTGATTTAGAGAAGCTGATCGATGCAACCGTTGATCTAGCCAATAGCAGTTTACATATTGTTATTATGAGTAACGGTGGTTTTGAGGGCTTTCATGGCAAGTTAATTAATGCGATCAAAAACCTTAGCTCTCCAGCATAAATGTGACGGGGCCATCATTGCACAAAGATACTTGCATATGTGCACCAAATTGTCCGCTCTGGACGGCGGCATGATGGATACATGCTTGTGACAAGAAATAGTCATAAAGCTGCTCTGCAAGCTCCGGCGGTGCGGCGGAAGAGAAGCTCGGTCTGAGCCCTTTTTTAGTGTCTGCAGCCAAAGTGAATTGGGGTACTACCAGCAGCCCACCACTGACATCCGATAATGATAAATTCATTTTCCCAGCATCGTCAGAAAATATACGATAGTTCAAAATCTTTTTTAACAATCTATCGGCCTCTAAAGGACCATCCGCTTTCTGGACACCTAGAAGTAAAAGCATACCTTGATTTATTTCACCTATAACAGCTTGGTCGACAGCCACTGAAGCGGCAGACACTCTTTGAATGAGGCCAAGCACAGGCTTACTCCTCGCTACTTAAATGGTGCGCTAGACGCTCAGTCGCTCTGATGAGAGCATCCAGGGTTCCAGTTTCACTTGAGGAATGTCCTGCATCAGGAATGATTTCTAACCTTGCTTCGGGCCATGCGTCGCTTAATGCAAATGCTTGATTCACTGGGCACACCATGTCATAACGGCCGTGAACAATCGTTGCTGGAATATCTTTTAACTTATGCGCGTTATTGATAATTTGGTTGGGCCGTAAAAAGGCCTTATTAATAAAATAGTGAGCCTCAATTCTGGCCATTGCTGTCGCTAAGTGAGGATTGGCAAAATGCGCAACAAAGTCTTCATCAGGATGAAGTGTGGCACAACGACCTTCCAAAATTGACCATGCCTTGGCTGCGGCCATCCGTTCTAGTTCGTTATCGCCAGTGAGTCTTCGATAAAAGGCGCCTAGTAGATCACCGCGTTCGGCTTCTGGAATAACCTGCACATAGTCTTTCCAATAGTCAGGAAAGATATGCTTTACACCGCTCTGATAGAACCAAGTAATATCCTCATCGCGGCATAAGAAAATACCACGCAGAACTAACCCCAATACTAATTCTGGGTACGTCTGCGCATATACAAGACCCAAGGTAGACCCCCAAGAGCCGCCAAATATAACCCAGCGCTCTATGCCCAGTGTATGGCGTATTATCTCTATATCAGCAATTAAGGCGTCAGTATTATTATCATCTAGTAAGGCGTGAGGTGTTGATTGGCCTGAACCTCGTTGATCAAATAGAACAATCCGATATTTGTCGGGGTCAAAGAAGCAACGGTCGGAAGAGCGAGTACCTCCGCCTGGGCCGCCATGAACAAATAAAACAGGAATACCATCAGGGTTTCCTGATTCCTCAACATGGAGTATGTGAGGTGCAGTGACCGCGATCGTTTGTGTATGGTATGGACGTATCGCTGGGAACGCTTTTTTCATTTGCTGAGTGCTCTTGGGTTATTGTCTAATGTTAGTCGAATGCCGCCAATATAGACAAAAATTAGTCATGACTCTACTCTAACAGCACAAGATTTAATATTTCAGGTGATCAAGGATTTAATAATGGCTGAGTTACTTAGGTGTGAGTGGTGTGGCGGAGACCCATTGTATCGCGAATATCATGATCATGAATGGGGTGTCCCATGTCGAGATGATACTAAATTATTTGAATTTTTGATCTTAGAGGGTGCTCAGGCCGGATTATCTTGGCTGACAATATTAAAGCGTCGAGAGCATTATCGCAGCGCATTTGTCGGTTTCCAAGTAGATAAGGTTGCGGCGTTTGGTCCTGCAGATGTCGAGCGACTTATGCGGGATAAAGGTATTGTTCGAAACCGGCTAAAAATTGAAAGTGCGATTTCTAATGCACGTCACTATCAACTAATCCAGAGCGAATACGGCAGCTTTAGTAAGTATATTTGGGATTTTGTTGGTAATAGTCCGGTTATTAATCATTGGTCCAGCCAAGATGGTGTTCCAGCTACTACAATAGTTTCAGACCGCATAAGTGGCGAAATGAAGAAGCGAGGGTTTCGATTTTTTGGAAGTACCATTTGCTATGCCTACATGCAGGCCATGGGGTTGGTAAATGATCACTGCAAAGGCTGCTTTAAATACATACAGCAGGTTTAGCCCATTACAACGTTATTGCCACCGGTATTTTTAGCCTGATATAGACTATTTTCTGCATGCAAAAGAAGATCATCTGAATCATGGTATTTTGCACTTGAAACCAATCCTAGGCTAAATGACAACGTCAGAGTATCTCCTTGTATTTTTAGCTTTAAGCGGCTAATTCTTTCACGCAACACTTCAGCCATTAATAACGTTGCCTCGGTATCATTATGAGGAATGATTATGATGAAGGCGTTTCCGTCCCAGCGGCCAAACACGCACTCATCGCCAAGCGTTTTTTTAAGTAATGCACTTACTGAACTTAAGACACTATCGCCGGCAGAATGGCCATATCGTTCGTTTATGGACCTAAAATTATCTAGGTCTGCGATTATCACTGAGAAGGCGCTGGTTAGCGTTTCAGTGATTAAAAACCTATCGCGCAAACATGACTCAATATAACGTCTCGTTTTCAATCCTGTAAGAATATCCTCAGCTTTAATTTTAATCACTAAGGAGGAAAGATCCTCAATCTTTGCCAGCGATTTAATTCTAAACTTACTGGCACTCAAGGCAATTATTCCAACCACCAGAGTCGTAAACAAGAACTGCAGTATTGTCGATACAGAGGGGGTGTTTGAGTGGTCAATTGATGCTTTTTGAAAGAGTACTAGTGCGGCTGCTCCAAAAAGAGTGGCAAAGAGATACAGATTTTTGGGGTAACGGCAAAGGATAATCAATATCGGAAGTGCGGTTAAGCACCAAATCAATGAGGACGGATCAAGGATAATCAAAATCGCGTAAATAAATCCGATCATCAGTGTTACCAAGAGAAGCACGCTGGCAAGATATCGGGACTCGAACACTTTGTCGATAACGAAGCTAATAATTATTGCAGTACCAAGACTCATGTAAAAAAGCATTGATGGCATTTCTTGATGGTAGTAAGAAAAACATGCGAGACAGGCCACGATCGCACCTTGTACAAACAGAGCAAAGGGCAAAAAATCTTGATCGGGAACCGCAGTGGAGGTGTTGAACTTCATTCAGTGCTACCAGCATAGATCTTGTTAACAGACCTGTAAACTATAGCACCGAATGATAATTATTCATTATTTAAAATTCAAAACTACCTTGAATTACGCTTTCTCTGTACTTCTGTTAGTAATTTCTTGCGTAATCGTATACTACTTGGAGTCACTTCGACTAATTCATCGTCTTCAATAAATTCAAGAGCTTGCTCTAATGTGTGCTTGATAGGGGGGACTAATGTCAGGGCTTCATCTGTTCCTGATGCACGCACATTGGTCAGCTGCTTGCCTTTAATAGGATTCACTACCAGATCATTGGATCGTGAGTGTATGCCAACAATTTCGCCTTCATAAACGTCGATCGCATGCCCTAAGAACAGTCGACCTCGTGCTTGGATATTAAACAGCGCAAAGGCTGCAGTTTTGCCTTTAACCATACTTACCAGTGCGCCATTTTTACGCGAAAACTTTTCGCCCTCTTTCGCAGGTGCGTAACGATCAAAAATACTGGTCATAATGCCCGATCCAGATGTGAGCGTTAAGAATGCTCCTCGGAAACCAATTAATCCGCGTGATGGCATTGAGAACTCCAATCGCACGCGCCCTTTACCGTCTGGCTCCATATTGGTTAACTCCGCTTTACGCATGCCGAGTTCTTCCATCACAGATCCTTGATGCTTGTCCTCAACATCAATCACCACATGCTCAAACGGCTCATGCACAGCGCCATCAACTATCTTCTGGACCACCTCAGGGCGAGAAACACCCATTTCAAATCCTTCACGACGCATAGTTTCTATAAGCACTGACAAATGAAGCTCACCTCGGCCTGAAACAACGAACTTATCAGGTGTATCTCCAGCCTTTACTCGCAGTGCTACGTTATGAATCAATTCTTGGGCAAGACGATCTTTGATGTTACGCGTGGTGACATATTTTCCCTCGAGACCAGCAAAAGGCGAATCGTTGACAATAAAGGTCATACTAACTGTCGGTTCGTCGACGCTGAGAGCGGGCAATGCTTCGATGTGCTCAGGATCACAAAGAGTGTCTGAAATACCTAGGCCGTCAATACCATTGATACAAACAATATCACCTGCCTCGGCCAGTTCGGTTTCTATCTGTTCAAGCCCTAAATAACCCTTCACATTGAGTACTTTACCCTTACGCTGCTCGCCACAAGCACTCTTAACGATTACTTGCTGCCCAGGTTTAAGAGTACCTCGTGTTATTTTTCCCACTCCAATAACGCCCACATAGCTGTCATAAGCCAAGGCTGATATTTGCATTTGGAAGGGTCCACTCCCATCAACATCAGGAGCGGGGACATCAGCTACGATCATTTCGTACAGCGGCGTCATGTCTTCGGCCATATCTGTGTGATCTCGTCCAGCAATACCATTGATAGCTGAGGTAAAAATTACTGGAAAATCGAGTTGTTCATCAGTTGCGCCAAGATTATCAAACAGATCAAAAACTTGATCCATTACCCAGTCTGGACGAGCACCAGGCCGGTCAATTTTATTAATAACAACAATTGGACGAAGGCCTTGCTCGAATGCTTTGGAAGTCACGAATCTTGTCTGAGGCATGGGGCCATCAACCGCATCCACAAGGAGTAACACCGAGTCGACCATCGACAAAACGCGCTCAACCTCGCCGCCAAAGTCAGCGTGACCTGGGGTATCTACGATATTAATACGGTAATCATTCCAGTTGATTGCTGTATTTTTCGCGAGAATAGTGATGCCACGCTCTTTTTCTTGATCATTGGAATCCATCAGTCGTTCTGAACCAACATCTTTTCGATCTAAAGTTCCCGACTGGCTCAACAGCTTATCGACCAGAGTGGTTTTTCCGTGATCAACGTGAGCGATGATCGCTATGTTACGCAAGTTCTTTATTGACATGATATGTACCGCATGGGCCCCAAAAGGTCGCGATTATAATGGAAATTTCAAAAACTGCTACGGATCATTTCAGTCAGCGCACAATAGATTATGATTTTGGCGGCAGATATTACAGAATTTTTTTTTAGCTAATGGCCTGAATAGGCCAGTATACCTACGTTATCAAAACCCCCGTCGCGTAAAATGGCGGCATGTAATCTGCTCATAACGCCTTTTTCGCAGTAGATCAAATAACTTGCCTGAGGGTCTAAATTGAGCGATTTTTCAGTCAAACTGAAAAACGGAATACATTTCACTTCATTATTTGGGTGGCAGTTGAGCGGCATTTCGGCAACTTCCGCAGGATGTCGGACGTCAATAATAATGTCATGCGGCTTTGGGATAGAGATCAATGTAGTATGATTCTGAAGAGATTTCTTGCTGGAGTTTGCCATACCCTCATTGCCGATGTAGTTTCCAGCGCTCAGTTTAGCAATAAAAACTGATTAAAAGCTTAAAATGTGAGTTGAGCGCTGAGTCCCCCTTTGCAGATCTTTGGCGCTTCGGTAATCCAATCTTAGGGAACCATTTGTTAGTCCTTACAATTGCAGGATTACTCATATAATGCATGTACGCAGGGTAGGTCTTTGTTAGTGACACTTTCCAGCCTCCATCCTGTAAGCACCATTTTGGTGCTAATGAATTTTTTACGCACCTAGTTGGTGCTTTTCCGAATAAAGCATGATGTATATTTAACGAACTCATTTGATACAAGAACGTAAAAGCCTTTATTCTTAAGCCTTGGTGAGTCCAGCGGATAACATTGCTTCTTTGGCACGGCAATTGCACATTTCGGAGTAGTGAAATATAAAATTTTATGATCGGCCTTTCGCTACTGAACATTTTACCGGTAATGAAGAAAACCACGGGTTGACCTTTTGAGGTGGTAGGGTTCGAATTACCTCTATAAAAGTGTCGAGAAAAAAACGTTCGAAGCTATTGATCAAAATTACAGAACTAATCTAAATGGAGAGTCATCAAAAATGAAAGCAAAGTTAGAATATATTTGGCTAGATGGTTATGCACCGACACAGAGCCTACGCAGCAAAACTCAGGTTCGTAGTAACTTTGGAGGGACCCTTGAAGAGTGTCCAGTTTGGTCTTTTGACGGAAGTTCTACTGAGCAGGCAGAGGGAAATGCTTCGGATTGTTTGCTTAAACCCGTTGCGATTTACCCAGACCCTGATCGCAATAATGCGTATTTGGTAATGACTGAAGTTCTGAATGCTGACGGTACTCCTCATGTAAGCAACGGCCGCGCGACGATCGATGATGATGATGATGATTTCTGGTTTGGGTTTGAGCAAGAATACTTCTTGTGGGATATTGATACCAAGCTACCCCCTGGTTTTCCTCATGGCGGTTATCCTAGCCCCCAAGGACCTTACTATTGCTCCGTGGGTGCATCCAATGCCTTTGGGCGTGACTGTGTTGAAGAACATATGGATATTTGTCTTGAAGCCGGCATTAATTTTGAAGGTATTAATGCGGAAGTGGCACCTGGGCAGTGGGAATTTCAGTGCTTCGCAAAGGGCGCTAAATTAGCCGGGGATGAAATTTGGGTATCTCGTTATCTGTTAGAGAGAACTGGCGAAAAGTACGGCTTTGCCATCAATTACCATCCTAAGCCGTTTGGTGCTATGGATTGGAATGGTTCTGGAATGCATGCTAACTTCTCTAACGGTGCTATGCGTGATTTGGGTGACGAGGCTGTATTCACTAAAATCTGTGAAGAGTTTGGTAAGAATATAGAGCGCCACATCAGCGTTTATGGTGCGGAAAATGACCAGCGTTTGACCGGACTCCATGAAACTCAGTCAATCGATGAGTTTAGCTTTGGCGTTTCTGATCGCGGCTCATCAATTCGGATCCCGATTGGAACTGTTGAAGATGGTTGGAAGGGACGCTTAGAAGATCGTAGAACAGCGTCTAACGCAGATCCTTACAAAGTGGCTGCAGCAATTATTAAAACGACCAAAGAAGCATTAGCCTAAGTCAGTTAACCCTGGAGATAATTGTGTCTTCAGGGTTTTAGTGCCTTCACAAAGCCTGGTCTCATAGTCCTTCGCGAGTTCTAGAACCGCACCATACTTCCAAGATTCGCTCTCCTGCCCTTTTTGCATGTTCAACGTTTCATCAGCATGTAGTGTGAAAATCGACGCTATGCACTATAATGGTGCGCCTTACCATTCGCGTTTTACTTGTTGAGACTGACAGGGGACTTTAAGCGTATTTTTTGCAGCTAAAGTTCACCAATACTTGGCCTGCTTATTGCAAGTTAATAAATAGACGCCAGATGTGCTGACGAACAACACTCTACAACGACCCTTGATGAGATTATGGATACAGAAAAGCTTCATGGATTACTGTTAGATAATTTAAATGCAGCGGTATTGTTGCTCGATGAGCATTTATTGATAACGTACGTGAATTCTGCTGCACAGTCACTCTTGCAGTTAGGAAGTTCTCGTTTGTTAGGGTCCGAAATGTGTAGTCTTTTTAATGATGCGGAAAGCTGTAAAAAAACACTCTATGAAGCCCTGATTTCTGGGAATCCACACACGCGACGGCATGAGCAACTGCGTATGCTAACTTTTAAGGATATCTCGCAGGTCGATTACACGGCAACTCCAATGGAGGTCTTTGGTAAGAGCGCACTTTTGATGGAGATTCAGCCGATTGATAGGTTCATTAAAATTAATCGTGAAGAGGCTCTTCTTTCAGTGCATGACACCTCAAAGAGCCTGATTCGCGGTTTAGCGCACGAGATAAAAAATCCACTTGGCGGTATTCGTGGTGCTGCCCAGTTGCTTGAGCAGGAAATAATAGAGCGAGGATTCGGTGACGAGCCTCGAGAATTTTGTCAGATAATCGCTACTGAAACTGACCGTCTACGCAATTTGGTTGATCGACTATTGGGGCCTAACCAAATTCCGCAGTACGAACCAATAAATGTGCATGAGGTGACTGAGCATGTTGCCAGCCTATTACAGGCCGAAGTGCAAGGGTCTCTAACAATAACTAAAGATTATGACCCCAGCATTCCACTTTTAAACGGAGATCGCTCTCAACTTATTCAGGCGGTCTTAAATGTGGCACGAAATGCCATGCAAGCGTTGCTAGAGTCCACTGGCACTGAGCCTAAGATAATATTCAAGTCGCGCATTCAGCGCAGTTTTACTATTGCTGGGAAGCGCCATAGAGTGGTCTGCCGAATTGATATTATTGATAATGGTCCAGGTATTTTGGCAGATATAGAGGAGCAGATTTTTTTCCCGATGATTAGTGGGCGTAGTGGCGGCTCTGGCTTGGGTTTAACTATTGCTCAGACTGCTATCAATGGGCACGAAGGCACTATCGAGTGTGAATCTGAACCTGGTAATACCATATTCTCAATTTATTTACCGATCAGAGATGATTATGAACAGTAACGCAGAAGTTTGGATTGCTGAAGATGACCGCTCTTTAAGGTGGGTCATGGAAAAAGCATTGAGCAGAAACGAAATGGTGGTCCGCAGCTTTGAGGATGGAGAGCAGTTGCTCTCAGCATTACGATTATCCTCGCCGGAAATTATTATTTCTGACATACGCATGCCAGGTATTGATGGGCTTGAGATGCTTAAACAGATTCACATTAGCCATCCAGATATTCCGGTGATTATAACCACCGCTCATTCAGACTTAGACAGTGCGGTGGCCGCTTATCAAGGTGGCGCGTTTGAATATTTGCCTAAGCCTTTTGATCTGGATGAATTAGTGGATGTTGCGCGACGCGCGATGTCATTTTCGCGCGAACAAAAATCAAACTCGGAAATACCCGAGCCCGCGACTGTAGTTCAGGAAATTATTGGCGAAGCTCCTGCCATGCAAGAGGTATTTAGAGCTATAGGCCGCCTATCTAATTCCAATATTACCGTGCTAATTAACGGAGAATCGGGAACGGGCAAAGAGTTGGTTGCTCAGGCTCTACATAAGCATAGCCCCCGCAAGAATGCTAAATTTATTGCCCTTAATATGGCTGCTATTCCTCGAGATCTAATAGAATCAGAGCTTTTTGGGCATGAAAAAGGCTCCTTTACGGGTGCTTCTCAGCGGCGTGAGGGGCGCTTTGAGCAGGCTGATGGAGGGACTTTGTTTTTGGATGAGATTGGCGATATGCCAGGAGAGGCTCAGACTCGATTGTTGCGGATCTTGGCAGATGGCGAATTCTATCGAGTCGGAGGCCAAACTGCGATAAAAGTTGATGTGCGTATCATTGCAGCGACACATCAGAATTTAGAAGAATTGGTTTCTGAAAATCGGTTCCGTGAAGATCTCTTTCATCGCTTAAATGTTATTAGAGTCCATTTGCCACGACTTACGGATCGTAGAGAGGATATTCCTCAGCTAATGGAACACTTCTTTCTGCGGGCGGCGAGAGAGCTGGATATGGAGCCCAAGATTCTGTCTCAAGAAGCGCAAGATTTTTTATTCAATATGCCTTGGCCGGGCAATGTCAGGCAGTTAGAGAACATTTGTCGATGGTTGACCGTTATGGCAGCTGGACGAGAGATCCTTCTATCTGATCTGCCGCCGGAACTAAAAGCTGAGTCGGTAGGTCGAGACTATAGTAACCAAAGTAGCTGGCAGAAAATGCTCAGACACTGGAGTGAAACAGCGCTAAAGAATGGAAAGAAAAACATACTGGATGATGCTATTCCTGAATTTGAGCGCGCCATGATTGAAACCGCGTTGGCCCACACTGGCGGTCGGAAAAAAGACGCGGCACTTTTACTAGGCTGGGGGCGAAACACTTTGACACGCAAGTTACAGGAATATGGTATCGAGGATGAAAGCTAGTCGCTGCGCGGGTCATTAACCCCGCGATGTCATGCGGGGTGTTAGTATCTAGAGCGCGTCAAATCTAATGCGTTGTATCTTCGTTTTTCGCTTCCTCGGCAGCCTTAGCTTCAGCCTGCTGCATCGCCGAAGCGAATAAGGCATCAAAGTTTATGGGCGGCAGCATTAGCGCGGGAAATGACCCTTTCGTTAAGGTGTTGTCAATGACTTCTCTTGCGTAAGGGAACAGCATACTTGGGCATGTCGTATTAATAACATGGGTCAACTGCTGCGGCTCCAAGCCTTTAATAGTGAAAAGCCCCGCTTGCTGTACCTCGATAAGATAAATAGTTTCTTCGCCATCAGTTACGGTGATCGTGAGTCTTAGAGCGACCTCATAAACATCATCTGCAATCTTGGTGCTTTGTGTGTTGAGATCTTGATTGACCTTGGGCTGCCACTGTTTTTGAAACGCCACGGCACCCATAGGTGTTTCAAAAGAAAGATCTTTCAAATAAATTCTCTGAACAGCAAATGCTGGACCAGCTTCTTGCGTTTCTGGCACTTGGGTTGCCGCAGTAGTGTCGTTAGTCGTTTCGTCAGTCATTTCTATCACCCTTAAAATTAAAGTTCAGCACTTCGTCTATTTATTATATATGGCATCAGTTTTACTCAATTCAACCCCGGGTTCAGAAGAAGATCTAATCCACCATTAGCCTCAAGTTCCTGGAGTTCAGAGTAACCGCCAACATGAGTCTCTTCGATCCATATCTGGGGAACGGTGCGCTGACCGCTTTTGGTTATGATATCGGCTCTAAGAGCGTGATCATGATCAACCGCTATTTCTTCGTACGGGACGCCTTTTTCGGACAACAGGTTTTTCGCTGCAGTACAAAACGGGCAGAATCGAATTCCATAGAGCAGTACTTGAGGCATCAAACCTCCTTTTCTAGAGTAGTTGTGTTGATGATTAGCTTTTTTGACCTTGAACAACTGGCATATTTTGCTGTTGCCATTCGCTCATGCCTCCGCTGAGACGACGGACATTATAATTGTCTTTTGTGAGCATCTTTCCAGTTGAGCCTGCGTGTTGGCCCATTTGATCAACAAGTACGATCAGTTTTTCACGATGCTTTTCAAGCTCGCTAATGCGCGTTGCCGCTTTAGTATGAGGAATATTGATTGCACCATGAATATGCCCGGCTTGAAAGTCTGCCGTGGCACGAACATCTACCAGAACCGCTGTATCGGCATTCATTAAGGAAACAACTTCAGCAGTGGCTATCGGTTTTCCACCCTTGGTACGCTCGGTAAACATAAATAGATAAAGTAAAACTAGAAATGTACTGAGTAACAACCATTGCTCACTTGCAAAAATGAAAATATCCACGTTTATTTATCCTTCGATTCAAAATAATGTTGCTTACTGGAGTATTGCGGGCTGAAGTATACACATGAATGTTTGTGTTAGGAATTGTCTAAACGCAGATCAACTCCAGCGGTCCCATACGGGATTACATGTCTCCGGAAGGTTGCTGATGAGTCCCAGTGCTGCCCACTTTTTATCTGGAGAATGAAAGTCCGAACCACATGACGCCAGCAGATCAAACTGACTACAAAGTTTAGCAAGATCTCGGGTCACTGATGGAATTTGTAGTCCTGAGACTACCTCCATCGCCTCACCTCCAGCGTCCTTGAAATCGCTAATCAGTTCGGTCAGTTTAGTGCGAGTCATTTTGTATTTACTAGGATGAGCCAGCACAGCGACCCCCCCTGCTTGTCTAATCCATTGCACAGCTGTATCGATATCCGGCCAATGTTCCTTGATATCGCCAACCTTACCTGCGCCTAAATATTTCTTAAACGCTTCATTAGCGTTTTTTACCGCACCAATTGCAATCAAGTGCTCTGCAAAATGTGGCCGTCCAATCTGATTGTGTGCAAAACGTTGGGCCCCCTCTAGGCAGTTGTCAAAACCTAATCGACCAAGACGATTAGAGATTTCCTGTGCTCGTTGCTCCCGTACTTTTGATTGCTGATTAACAGCTGACACCATAGCTTCATTGGAGAGGTCGATATTTAAGCCGACAATGTGAATACCCTGCTTACGCCATCGACTTGACAGCTCTATGCCAGGAATCAGTTTCAAGCCAGAAGGCACAGTTGTAGTGTGAGCATAGGCGTCCAAGGTATCATGATCAGTAATTGAGAGCATATCTACTCCCCGTTCAATCGCAAGATCGATCAACTCATTGGGCGTTAATGCACCATCAGACATGTTGGTATGACAGTGAAGATCAATAATCATAAATAGCCTTTAAAAACACAATTTCCGATTGTACCAGTATCAACTGCCACTATAATTGCTTTATGACAGACATAGATATCATTAAACCAGTATCAGATCGCCAGCGACTGCAAATTACTCAAGCAACTAATGATTGCGTTGAGCGAGCAGGCATTATTTTTAATCGAAAATTCGCTGAAGTACCTGTGGCTTATGACTTGCAGGGTAAGTGTGCTGGCATGTATCAGGTTAGGGGTGTCCAGCGACGTATCCGCTACAACCCATGGATATTTGCCAAGTATTTCGAAGAGAGTTTCGCAAATACTATTGTTCATGAGGTGGCGCACTATGTGGTCGATTGTATTTGGGGGATTCGACGAGTAAAGCCACACGGATCAGAGTGGAGGGAGATAATGGTCGCTATGGGCGCGGAACCTCATGCCACCGGAAGCTATGATCTTACTGGAATTCCAATCCGTCACTACAAGCGATATGAGTACAAATGTGATTGCCGGACTCATCAGCTCACCATTTTACGGCATCGGAAAATAATTGAGCGTGGCGCTAGTTATCGTTGTCAATCTTGCCGCAGTGCTTTGGTGCAGGACGTCTTCGGGTGAGTGATGCGCCATGGTATGTCTATATCATCCGGGCAAGTGACCACACTTTGTATACCGGAATAACCACAGATCTAAAGCGGCGATTAACTGAGCATCAGACCGGAAAATCGGGGGCTAAGTATTTTCGCGGTCGTACCGCTGTTGCGATGGTGTTCACGGAGCCCAGTAATACGCGTAGTAGTGCCAGTAAGCGTGAGGCTGAGATTAAAAAGCTTACGAGGGGCGAGAAGCTTAGACTAATTGCTAAAAGTAACTAAATGTATAATTGTATATACATTTAAAGGTATAAATTGTTTTTGCATAAAATCCAGATTACTATTTTTCGGCGAAGTTAAGCTATATTTAACTTTTTAAAGCGTGTTATGTTGCCTAGTAGATTTTATTAGTATTTTTTAATTGTAAAGTATATAAAAATTTGTTATTAATAGTATATACAATCATATTTCAAATTTTTTATGAGTGATACAGTAAAAATACCGCGCTTTTTGTTGATAAAGCAATATATCGAAAACCACATCGCTTCTGGTAGCTGGCCGGTGGGTACTCGGGTGCCCTCGGAAAATGATCTTGCGGTGAGCTTTTCTGTCAGCCGGATGACCGCTCGCAGAGCGCTAAAAGAGCTAGATGATCAAGGTTTTTTGAATAGAGCGCCGGGTCGGGGATCATTTGTAGCAAAACCTCAAGTGCGAGCGCCTCACATTGAACTGCGCAATGTTGTTCAAAATATACAAAACCTTGGTCGTTATAGTTGTCGTATTGTGAGTCTAGATAGTATCCATGCAGATATGTTTATTGCTAAGACCATGAGGGTTAACGTTGATGATGAACTGTATAAAGGCGTTTTCGTACATTTAGATGCTAACAAGCCAGCTCAGTTAGAGGAAATCTATGTCAATCCTAGCCTCGCACCGGCTTTTATAAAGCAAAACTATCAGAAGGTAGTTGCTGATGCTTATTTGAACTGGGTTGCACAGCCAAATCATACTGAATATCAGCTCAGTGCAATTATGCCCAGCGCGGCTCAACGACGTCAATTGGAGCTGACGCATGAGGGGGAAGGGCCATGCATAAAAATAACGAAGAGACACTGGGCCCAAGAGCTGGTGATAAGCCTTTCGATACTTATTAATCCCTCAGATAGCTATCATCTTGGTGTAGAAATTACATAAATCATACATTACATGAGCAAAGGGGAGTCATGAAAAAAATTGCAGTTTTTGTCGATGTACAAAATATTTACTACACGGTCAAAGATACTTTTAACTGCCACTTTAACTATCGAGAATTGTGGCGACAATTAAGTACAGTTGGTGAAATTTGTATCGCTAATGCCTATGCGATTGATAAGAACGATAGTCAGCAGCAAGCCTTTCAAAACGTATTAAAGACAATTGGGTTTAACGTTAAACTTAAACCTTATATTCAAAGAAGTGATGGCTCTGCAAAAGGCGATTGGGATGTAGGAATTGCCATCGATATCATGGATGCAGCCTCAAGCTCAGACCACAAAATAGATATGATCGTGTTACTTTCCGGAGATGGAGACTTTGATCTACTACTAAAGCGCGTTTCTCGTAATAGTGAAATTAACACCTTAGTCTATGGGGTTAACAAGCTAACCGCTGCATCGCTGGTTGAGGCCGCAGATAAATTTAAGGCCATTGATGAAAGTCTTTTATTGCGGTAGTTTAAACTATAGTGCGTACCCACTAACATTACAATTAAGTTATGATGCCGCCACGACCTGAGCCTCCCATGTTACCGCCACTTTGGCCGGGCATAACAATCTGTGATGCTTGCTCTCGCCGCATCGTTTCGAGTTCTTTGGCAGCTTGTTCCACGGCAATTGCTGCTTTTACTGCAAAGTCTTCCGCCGCCGCCCCGATCGTATCGCCCTCAAGTGCAAAATTTAATGGCATCGCCCCCATAGGCGTCATAACCTGCGCAGATCCAAAAAACATTACCTTGCGCTCGCCATCCTCAGAACCATCCGCCTTCACTGGTATTAGCTTTCGGATTGCTCCCATCTTTTGATCCGTAAAATTTTCTTCACGAAAAAGATTGTCAGGATCCATAACTCCATCATTTTGAGTGGCCATAAAGTGAACCTATAAACGAAAAAATAGAATACAACCCTAGCAGACATTATTCGAAATACATACGCGCCAGTATGACTAACCGCTAACCGAAATCAACATGCTTAAATGTCTAACTAGTTTTGCCCATAAAAAAGCCACAGTTTGGTGGCCTTTTTTTAAACAACCAAAATTAGCATGGTTTAGTGGTTATGGCCGCCTGGCCCGTGAATATGACCATGATCAAGTTCTTCTTGGCTGGCATCACGAACGTCTGTTATCGACACATCAAAGTTGAGATTTTTTCCTGCTAGAGGGTGGTTGCCATCCACAGTGACAAATTCATCAGTGACGGCAGTCACAGTGACTGGAACACTCTGGCCATTACCTGTTTGGGCTTCAAACTGCATGCCGACCTGGATGTCATCGACACCTTGGAAAGATTCGCGCGGGACTTCTTGAATGAGCTCAGGTTGAGATTCTCCATAGCCATCAGCTGCAGGCACTGCAACCGTCATAGAGTCTCCAATGTTTTTACCCTCAAGTGCATTCTCCAAGCCAGGCACAATATTTCCCGCACCATGCAAATAGGCTAAAGGTTCTCCTCCTGCAGAGCTATCCAATTGCTGACCATCATCATCAGTCAGAGTGTAGTGAAAGCATACGGCGCTATTGTGTTTAATGGTCATGTGTCTATTCCAGTGAGTAAAATTTAACAGGCATTATGCGTTATCCATGCCCAAATATCGAATGCGTTAAGTCTAAATCAATCTTCTATTACAGACCCTTCAGAAAGCCAGCGTTGAAATGCCAATTCTGTCATGTTCCCTCAATATTCTGTATTCGCTAATGGCACCCTGACGATTAATAGTTATCTTAAACAGAGCAAACAATTGGATGGCGACCTAACATTGGGCAGCAGAGTTCTTGATCCACGGCAGCATTAGTCAGGGCGAACTCTGGGGGCACTCTTATTAGCGAATGCTTCCAATCTTTCGTTAGACGCTGGCTGAGTATTCACAATACCGGCCATGACAGATTCTGCGTAAGCAGCATCTAGTGCTGACATGTTCTGCATATGACTAATCGCAGAACAGATAGCAAAATTTGATAGTGCTGGGTTTTCCGCGGCTGTTCGCGCAATAGCCATAGCTTTGTCGTCACTTGATCCATCGATAAGGTACTGACAGAGACCAACTTGAAAGGCTTCTTCTTGCTTGTATACTCTCCCTGTTAGCATCATGTCGATCATGCGCGCTTTACCAACGAGATCAGCAACCCGAATAGTAGCGCCACCGCCAGTAAACAGCCCTCGCTGTCCCTCAGGTAAAGCAAAGTAGGTACTCCGGTCAGCAACGCGAACATGTGCGGCCGATGCAAGCTCCAGTCCACCACCGACAACCGCGCCTTTGAGCGCAGCGATTATGGGTACGCCACCATATTCCATTTTATTAAAGGCTTCATGCCAACGCAGACAAATATGCATAAATTCTTCAGGACGACGTTGCTCATTATGATGTTCAACCAGATCTAAACCAGCACAGAAATGATCCCCTTCAGCTCTTAACACTACGGCTCTGGCGCCTAACCTAGGAAGCTTAGAAAAAACTTCTATCAATTCCTCAATAGTTTCAGCATTTAACGCATTACGCTTTGCAGGGCGAGATAAAACCACCTGCACAATACCGTCTTCATCACCGATCAAAGTGAGGTTTTCAAGATCAAAGTTATCGAGTTTTTCCAAAATAGTTTCTCCTAAGATACCGTAAGCTTTGTGGTGTTATATCGCATTCTCAGCAACCTCTGAGAAGACGAGAGTATAGTTAATTCAAACAGCGAGTCCAGCGCAATAACGTGGCTTAGTTTAATCGGCCACTACGCGCCAGAGACCGTAGTTCATATTTTTGAATTTTACCGGTTGCTGTTTTCGGAAGTTCTCCAAAAACGACCTTTTTGGGTCGCTTAAACCCAGCGAGATTTGCCCTACAAAAGACCTCAATTTCCTCCTCAGTAACAGTGGCGCCCTCAAGAAGCTCGAGAAAAGCACAGGGCACTTCACCCCACTTTTCATCTGGTAGGGCAACAACCGCTGCAAGTGAAACGGCCTCATGTTTATGCAGTACAGCCTCAATTTCTACTGAAGAAATATTTTCGCCACCAGAAATAATAATATCTTTTAGACGGTCTTTAATTTCGGCATAACCCTGCGGATGCATGACCGCTAAATCACCGGTATGGAACCAACCATTTTTTAAGGATGCCGCAGTATTTTCGACATCTTTTAAATAGCCTTTCATTACCGTATTACCTCGGATTAATATTTCACCAATCGATTGTCCATCGGCGGGCACATCTTCCCGAGATTCCATATCTACAATACGCATGCCCGCAGTTTGAACCATTGCGGCTCCTTGCCGAGCTTTCAGCGCACTTCTTTTCTGATCATCTAATTTATCCCAATCAGAATTCCAGGTCGACATCACGGTATGACCATATGTTTCGGTCAATCCATATACTTGTGTGACATTGAAGCCTAACTTTTCTATACCTTGCAAGACCGAGGCTGGGGGTGGAGCGCCTGCGGTCATTAATTCAACCTTACTTGGACATGAAAAGTTTTTGGCTGCAGGAGAATTAAGTAACATACTTAAAACAATGGGCGCGCCGCCAAAGTGCGTAATTTTATGCTCTAAAATAGTCGAAAATATGTCCTCTGGTACAATTGCTCTGGTACAAAACATGGTGCCCGCCACCGCTGCCATCGTCCAGGCATGGCCCCATCCGTTGCAGTGAAACATGGGCACTGTGTATAAATAGCTAGGGTGACGCGGCAAATCCCAGTCAGTGATAGTTCCCATCGACATTAGATAGGAGCCACGGTGATGATAAACCACACCTTTAGGACGTCCAGATGTTCCCGAGGTATAACTAAGACCAATCGCATCCCATTCATTGGTTGGCATATTCCACTGAAAAGTATCCATGCCAGTCGCTAAGAATGCTTCATAGTCAGTACTGCCTATTACGCCTGGGCTGGTTACATTTTGTAGATCTAAAATATCAATCACTATTAAGTCGTTATCCCCATGGATTTCTAATGCGCTTTTAGCTTGCGGCGCAAGCTCGTAATCTACGATAAATACTTTTGCTTCTCCATGACCCAAAACATAGGCAATGGTCTCAGCATCCAAGCGAGTGTTAATAGTATTTAGTACAGCGCCAGACATGGGGATTCCAAAATGGGCTTCAATCATTTCCGGAGTATTTGCAGCCAAAATAGCCACGGTATCGCCTTTGACGACGCCAATCCTATTCAGTGCTGACGCGAGCTGCTTACAGCGGTTATAAAAATCTTGCCAAGAATAACTCCGCTCGCCGTACACAACAGCACGCCTATCTGGAAACATTAGAGCAGTTCTAGGCAAAAATGAAAGTGGGGTCAATGCCTCGTAATTTGCCGCGGTCATCGCGAAAGCATCAAATTTATTGTTGGTCATTAGTTACCCCTATTACAGCTGATTGGCTTTTTGCAGCAGTACGCTAAAAGAGCTCTCTTTCTTAGGGCGACAATGTAGCAAATTTATACTGCAGTAGCGATCATAACCTTATGATTTAAGTCATAAAATTAGGGTTGTCAGAGTCATATTTTTTACTTGAAAAAGAATAGTATCAGAGGGGCTAGACTATAGGCTGCGTTGAAAATTAAGGGCGCATTTACGCCCTTAAAAACCAGGTTAAGATTAAAATTTGTGTTCCATACCAATCCCAATTGCGCCAAATTGATCATCACTTGCGCCGATTTTGGAGTCTGTATTGTCAGTGTAAAAGGCAAACAACTTGGTACGCTTGCCTAACGTATAGTCTGCGCCCAGAGACAGAGTCTGTTCTTCATCGCCGTCAATATCATCTTCGATGGCACCGTACTGTGCTTTTAGTGTTATATTTTTATCGAGCTTATAAGCTGCGCTAACAAAATAACCAGACTCGTCTTTGGTGCCTAGATTGTCTTCATTTTGTTGGTACATTGCACCCAGTTTCAGAGCACCTATTTGATATTGCCCTACAAGGCGAATTAGATCTTGCTTATCGATATCTTTATCACCAGAAAACGCTATATACATCTTATCTTTGACGTAAGTAAGGGAGTAGGACATACCATCGTTTAGGTCAGAATCGCCGGTACCGTCTTGATCACTATCTTCACCCTCGGCTGGAATCATTGTTACAGATACTTCGAAACCGCTGACCAACGGAGAAGTGTAGCCAATAACATTTGATAGTCGGTTTTCACCTTCAAAGGTATTTTTAATATCACCTTCAAGATCATTAAATAAGTCCACTTTTTTCTGAGACAGCTTTGTTGGACTATCATGCTTGCCGGCCCAAATCATACCAAAATTGCCCTTGATACCCGCAAAAGTGTTGCGCTGTTTAAATGTTTTTCCTTTACAGTCACCGCTATCGATACAGACTTCATACTCAGCTTGATAAACAATCTCCAGACCGTCAGAAAGTACAGTTTTACCTTTTATTCCCAACCGTGAGGCATTGCTATTGAGCACCCACTCGTCATACACACCATAATCTTGGTTTACGACTGAAAGGTTAGCCTTCCCATATATTTTGGCATCAGTAGGCCCACTGGCAAAGCCATAAGGTGCAGTAAAGATGGCCAATATTAATAATAATTTATGCACATGCATGTCCTAATGAAAGTTTCTAAAGCCTAATGCTCCCCGGATAACAATTTAGGTGCAACGCTAGCTCTAATTATGACATGCGAAACTTTTTTTAACCTTTGGTTTTGTCATATTGCACACTAATTAAAAAAAGTATTACTATTAGCGAAGATTATATAAATTGATAAATAAGGAATGGACGCATGGGATTTAGCTGTATTAACAGAATCAAAATGACTATTTTTGCCTTAGGCACTTGTCTATCGAGCGCCGTGTTGGCGGAAAATACAGATTACCAGAGTAGTATTGACAACCATCAAGCACAATTTGAAAAGGTGGCGCTAGAGCTTTGGAATTTTGCAGAGCTTGGCTATCAAGAAACCCAAAGCTCGAGCTTGCTGCAAGCAGAACTCAAAAAGGAAGGTTTTACGATCACTTCCGGTATCGCCGATATACCAACAGCATTTAAGGCTGAATACGGTAAAAATGGCCCTGTAATTGGTATCTTAGGTGAGTTTGATGCTCTTCCCGGTCTTGCTCAAAGCGCCTCCCCGTTTAAAGACGTAATTAGTAATGCCACTGGTGCTGGTCAAGCCTGCGGGCATCATCTATTTGGCGCGGGCTCTGCTTGGGCGGCAGTCGCGATTAAAGAATGGTTAGAAGAATCTAATATTCCTGGGCGTGTGGTTTTTTATGGCACACCGGCTGAAGAGGGCGGTTCGGGGAAGGTGTATATAGCTCGCAGCGGCGCTTTTGATAATGTTGATATTATGCTGCATTGGCATCCAGGCTCATCAAATACTGCCAGCCCTCGATCAACTAATTCCAATATGTCTGGTAAGTTCACCTTTAAGGGTATTTCTGCACATGCTGCCAGTGCTCCTCATAAAGGACGCTCAGCACTTGATGGTGTTGAGGCCATGAATATGATGGTTAACATGATGCGAGAACATGTACCCCAAGACTCGCGGCTCCATTATGTCATCACCAAAGGTGGTTTGGCGCCCAATGTTGTGCCCGATCTTGCGCAGGTTTATTACTATGTTAGGCATCCAAGACGAGAGGTCGTGAAAGAGTTATTTGCTCGAGTAGTGAATACCGCAAATGGCGCGGCGCTTGGCACAGGAACTCAGGTGAGTTACGAGGTTATGCACGGAAATTACTCTCTTTTACCTAATGAAACATTACAAACGGTCATGCAGGCTAAGTTAGAAGAGCTGGGAGGGATCACTTATACTGCAGCTGAGCAAAAATATGCAGAAACTATTTATAAAACCTTGGTACAGCCATCCGGCGAGATTGGTGATCAAGAGACCATAAGTCCCTACAAACGGACTCACGGTTACGGATCTACAGATGTGGGTGATGTCAGCTGGTTAATTCCTACGGGAGGCATAGGTGTTGCCACTTGGGTGCCTGGTACTGCGGCTCATTCTTGGCAAGCAGTTGCATCTGGCGGAACATCAATCGGCCTAAAGGGCACTAAGTTAGCAGCAAAAGCGTTGACCGCAACAGCATTAGAGATTTATGAAAATCCTGACATCGTCGCTCAGGCAAAAAAAGAACTGCAAGATAATGTCGGGCCAGACTTTGATTATAAAGCGCTTCTGGGTGATCGAGAACCACCCTTAGATTATCGCAATAACTAATTATTAATTAGGCTTTTGCACTGGGTCGCTGGGATACTTGTTGGTACCAGCGGGCCAGGTTCTTGTGATCTTCAGGAACTCTCTTTTTTACCCATTTAGCGAAATCAACGAACACCAAGACGCTTATATCTGCCACTGAAAAGTAGTCATTGACCATATATTGGTTCGATGCAAAGTGAGCCTCCAAGTCAGAGAAATAATTATCAATCCGCTGTAAGCCACGTTCCGCTAGTTCGGGAATTTGAGAATAATTGTGAGGTCCAGGCATGGCCCTGTTTTTCATCCCAGGAACAGTGTTCCTGAGGGCTTCGGCGCCGGCCATAAAACCATTCATCATAGCTTGGTTATTAGCCGACTCTACTAATGCCCGCTCTAACGGTGTGCGTCCATGCAGAGGATTATCTGGATAGAGCTCTTCTAAATAGCGGCAGATTGCATTAACTTGACTGATTGTGGTGCCATCATCTAATTGGAGTAATGGTACTTCCCCTAGGGGGTTGATCGCTTTGTAGGCCTCAGAGAATTGTTCGCCAGAGGAAAGATCAACTTGTATAGTTTCAATCTCAATGCCCTTTTCCGCCATAAAAACTCTAACTCTGCGGGGACTTGGTGCTGTTGCACAGTCATACAATTTCATCTTTATTGGCCTCTTTTAAATACTATTGAGCGGCCTTGGCAGGCAGCATAATGAGCTTCAATCGTTTGGCAATCGCACTTTGAATACTGGCTGTGTCAAGATCTATAGAAACTAACTGCTCAGCATGAGTGCCATGGTCAATTAACTTATCGGGAAGCCCTAGCTGCAATACTGGCATAACAATACCTTCAGCGGCCAAGAATTCAATAACGCCAGAACCAGCACCACCGGCGATACTGTTTTCTTCAAGAGTGACCAACAGATCATGAGTTTCTGCCAGAGAGCGGATCAGTTCTTTATCAATCGGTTTGATGAAACGCATATCGGCAACTGTACTATTAAGTTGATCAGCGACGGTTATTGCAGAATCAAGCAGCGTACCAAAGTTAAGAATGGCAGCACCACCTCCTTCACGGACAACAACACCCTTGCCAATTGGAACAGCAGACATGGTTTTTTGAATCGTTGCGCCAGGACCAGTACCTCGCGGATATCGCACTGCAGCTGGCCCAGTATGCATGTACCCGGTATACAGTAATTGACGAGTTTCGTTTTCATCCGAGGGCGCCATCAAAAGCATGTTCGGTATACAGCGCAGATAGCTGATGTCATAGGCCCCTGCGTGCGTAGCACCATCTTCACCTACTAACCCTGCACGATCTAGTGCAAATAGAACGTCCAAGTTTTGGATGGCCACATCATGTATTAACTGATCATAGGCACGTTGTAAAAACGTCGAATAAATAGCCACTACTGGTTTTAGTCCCTCACAAGCCATACCAGCGGCCAGCGTAACAGCGTGTTGCTCCGCGATCGCAACATCTTCATAGCGTTCAGGGAATCGTTCGGCAAATTCATTCATGCCAGAGCCGTCACACATGGCGGGTGTTATGCCAATAAGTCGTTGATCTTTAGCGGCCATGTCACATAACCAATCACCAAAGACTTTTTGATATTTAGGCTTAGCTGGTTTTGGCGGTTCATCAGCAACAGCAAGGGATGCTTGTTTTGGCTCAATCTTATTTAGCGCATGATAGCCGACAGGATCATTCTCGGCTGGCGCAAAGCCCTTACCCTTGTGAGTAATTATATGCAGCATCACCGGCCCTTTAATGGCTTTTAGGTTAGTGAGTGTTTGCACCAATAGAGGTAAGTCATGACCATCGATAGGGCCTATATAATAGAAACCTAACTCTTCAAAAATAGTGGCTGGGGAGACCATACTCTTCATGTATTCTTCAGTACGACGTACGAAGTTTTTTGCATGAGGCAGGGAGCTTAAAGCCTTTTTACCGCGCTCTCTGAGTTGGTTGTAAAAACGACTGGCCCAAAGCTTAGAAAAATAGGTTGATAAACCACCCACATTTTTTGAGATCGACATTTGGTTATCATTAAGAATGACCAATAAATCTTTGTCCACATGAGAGGCGTGGTTAATCGCCTCAAATGCCATACCTGCTGTCATTGCCCCATCACCCATGATAGCCACGGTTTTACGCGATTCCTCCAGTTGCGCAGATGCCATGGCCATGCCTAGTGCTGCGCTGATAGAGGTACTTGAGTGCCCAACACCAAAGGTATCGTATTCACTCTCTGAGCGTTTTGGGAAGCCAGACAAACCATCTTTCTGGCGCATACTAAGCATTTTTTCGCGTCGCCCAGTTAAGATTTTGTGAGGGTAGGTCTGATGACCAACATCCCAAACTAAGCGATCATTAGGTGTATTAAATACGTAGTGCAGCGCGACAGTCAACTCGGTTACGCCTAAGCCAGCTCCAAAATGGCCACCAGTTTTGCCAACACAAAACAGCATAAACAGCCGCAACTCGTCTGTAAGTTGCACCAACTCATCTGCGTTTAGCTTGCGCAGGTCTGCAGGGGTATTCACCGTATCCAATAATGGTGTTAACGGTCGGCTGTGGGGAATATCGGTATAGGTCTTTTGCATCTATGCGCAGCTTTGCTTAACTATGAATTAATCCTGAATCTTACACCAATTAGGCTATTTAATAAGCCCGATTGACAATAAAGCGGGCAATATAACGTAGAGGTTCAGCTCGTTCATCAAAAATAGCAAGATATTTGATACTCTGATCAAATAATTCAGCAACCTGACCTCGTGCTTCATCAAGACCCATTAGAGACGTGTAGGTCGGCTTACCATTGGCAATATCAGAACCCTGTTGTTTTCCCAGCTGATCTGTAGGGCTTTCTACGTCGATAATGTCGTCTTGGATTTGGAATGCCAAGCCAATGGCTCGAGCAAATCCTGTTAGAGCAGCAAGCTGCTGAGGCGTAGCTTTTCCAGTAGCGACCGCACCCATTACAACACTGGCTTCAATTAATGCGCCTGTTTTGTGAGCATGCATAAACTTCAGCTGCTCTAAGGTTAAAGATTGACCAGTAGCCGCTAAGTCAATTGCCTGGCCGGCAGCCATACCCGAGCAGCCACTATGGATCGCTAGCAGCTTAAGTAATTCGACAATAATGTCTGCTGAGACATGTTTTAGCGTAGATAACGTTTCAAAACTTAGAGCCTGAAGAGCATCACCCGCCAAAATAGCGGTTGCCTCATCAAACTGAATATGACAAGTCGGGGCACCACGTCTCAAGTTGTCATTGTCCATGGCGGGTAAATCATCATGAATAAGGGAATAAGCATGAATCATCTCAACAGACGCAGCGACAGTTGCAGTGGTCTCACTAGCCTCACAGATGGCATCTGCTGCGGCAAAACAAAGTAGGGGACGAATGCGTTTACCGCCATTAAATACCGAGTAACGCATCGCTGAAAATAATTTCTCAGCAGGACCTATCGCAGCCGGCAAAATAGCCTGCAACTGTTGATTCACGCATTCGCCATAACCCTTTATTATCGCATCCATTAACATGAGCTCTTTTTAATTAGTCTTCAGGACTATAGTCATCGCTAACTAACTCGTTGCCTTGGCGAGTCAACACTTCGACTTTTTGTTCGGCGTCTTTAAGTGCTTTTTGGCATTCGCGTGCTACTTTAATACCCTGCTCAAATGACTTCATCGAGTCTTCCAAGCTCAGGTCACCACTCTCTAAAGAGGCAACCAATGCTTCAAGGTTTTCAAGCTGTTGTTCAAAATCAATTGCTTTTGTTGTCTTAGTCACCAATTTCCGCCTGTCTTGTTGAATTTAACCTGTGATCTTAGAGTACAACACTAACCAACCTGTGGAGGAGGGTCAATACTGTTTATGGTCGGCGAGATGCCTTACTTTTCACCAAACGATTCTGCAGTCTTAAAACCCCTGAGCAAAGGTCAGTAAGATAAGTGCTGGGCAGAAAAACTTTACATACACCGGCCAGATTTTCCAAAACATACCGTGCTCAACATTGGGGTTGCCACTTTTGAGTTCTTGAAGAATAGTATTACGATAAAAAACCCAGCCAGCAAAAATACACACCATCATACTCAACAGTGGTTGTGCACGCTCAGTGGTCATGGTAATCACAAAGCCAAACAGGGCATCAAAATTCAGGCAGATCACAGAGCTAATAGCAAAAACAATGAGTCCAATTAACCATGTCGCTTTATTACGATTCACCTTGTGAGCTTCCACGGCATAAGAAACAGGCACCTCAAGCATTGAAATAGAGGACGTAACTGCCGCAATTGACATCAAGATAAAAAAAGCAAAGCCCACAAACAGGCCTGCTACACCCATGCCTTCAAATAATGCAGGTAACACCTGAAAGATTAGGTCAGGCCCAGCAATTAAATTACCACTAGCCGCATAAATGGTAACGCCTAGATTTTGAGCCACAAAGATAGCGGGTAGTACTAACAGTCCGGCTAGAAACGCCACGGAGGTGTCAGTTAACGTCACCAAAGCACCCACTACTGGTAAGTTTTCATCCTCACGAATATAGGATCCATAAACCAGCATAGTGCCCACCCCAAGTGACATAGAGAAAAAGGCTTGGCCCATCGCGCTAACAATTAGTTTGGGGCTTGTGATCTGAGAGAAATCGGGCACTAAGTAATGTCTGAGTCCCTCCATTGCACCGTCTTGAGTCAACACATAAATAATGAGGGCGATCATTAAGATAAACAGTGATGGCATCAAACGGCTCGACCACTTCTCGATACCTTGTTCAACGCCGGCACTAATAATTAGTACCGTTAAAAAAACGAATAAAGCAGCAAAGCCAAGGTTACGCACTAGACTAAATTCTGTCAGCCAAGCGCTGAGGTCACTAAGGCCTAAGACCACTGCCATGGGTTCAATCATAAAGGCAAGCATCCAGCCGGCGACGATGCTGTAAAAACTCAAAATTAGCCCGGCAGTCACCATTCCGCCCACACCCACTAGCCTACCAATCGTTTTTGCTGGCCAGCTGGTAGAGATTGTTTGTAATGCGGTAACCATGTTGGACCGCGTATGACGACCAATAATAAGCTCAGCCATCATGGCTGGGTAAGCCAGTAAAAATGCCAAAATAAAATACATTAGGACAAAGGCAGCACCGCCATTTTCTGCAGCATTAGTGGGGAAGCCCCAGATATTTCCAAGACCTACGGCCGACCCTGATGCGGCGAAAATAAATGCTAATCTTGAAGAAAACTGCCCTCTTTGCATGGCGTAGACCCTTATCATTTTTGTTTTACGAGAGTCTAGGTGATTCGATAACTAAATTCGACCTTAAATACTCAAAAAAGTCGCGTTGAGGTTAGATATTAGTAATAGTCTGCTTCTTATCAAGACTTCCTGTGTTAAAATAAAAAATCAGGGGGGCGTTCTGGATTCGACGCGGGTTACAAAACCTCCGGTGCATGCCGAGATGGTGACCAATCTCGTTAATCCAAAGTCGCAAACTTATAGTTGCCAACGACGACAACTACGCACTAGCTGCTTAAACCCCAGTGTAGTGCCGTTTGACTGGAGCCGTGCTTATGCGTCCAGAATTCTAAACCCTTAGGGGGGCGGAGTGCTCAAATGTCATATCTCATGAGATCGTAATGAAGCTTGTTCGGGGCGGACTTACTAAAAACTTACCGAAATCGTGCACTGTGCGCCCTGTCAGTCGGGTTGCAGCGTACTAAAACTAAAGACTGAACTAAGCATGTAGAGCCGTAGGCAGCGGACTGGCGGACGCGGGTTCAATTCCCGCCGCCTCCACCAAACCAAGGTAACCCCCTGTTTTTACAGGGGTTTTACTTTCTCCAGCTTTCAATTGGGTTCACTTTGTCACACAAGGTGTCACACAATGAGAAAGCTATCAGTTCCTTACACTATTAATAGACGTGGTATTTACTACCTGAATCTTCGGTGGAATAACCAGTTCATTCGACAATCTTTAGCCACTAAAGACCCTATGGAAGCCTTCCAAAAGGTCAACCAACTAGCGCCTCTCTTTTCCAATCCCCAGACCTGTGAGCAGACATTAAGACAGCAAGTCTCCGAGATGGTAGGCAGCGGTGCACGCCTACCATCGAATTGATACAGATATTCAGACAGGTTGAAGTAATTAAAAATATGTAATATCGTTGGAACGATATCAAAGGAGTATGAACCATGGAAGAAAACTCTAATTTGGAAAAACAGTCCAATAATATTCAAGCCAAGCATGAAGCTTTGGATACTAACACTACTAAGTGGTGGCAGAGCAGAACGGGCGACTGGACTCTCGCCATAGTAATATGGGCCCTCACAATATTTTTATTTGCTCCCCGTTATATTATCCCTTTGCTTTAAGCTACTGGCCGTTTCATTGATTTTTTTCGGCCCAGGTACGGATCAATCCAAAACAGTCAGTCTTAGGTACTAGCTCAGGAGGCCAACGATCTTCAATATCGTACTTCATAAAAGATTGAGCAAGATATAAATCATCGAATGCAATTGCTGACTTAGGCTTTATTGAGGCGGCTGCAATGGGCAATTTGGGGCTGGCTCAAAAGAGTTCTAATGTTCTTTTTTACACTAGATAAAGCCTATTAGAAAAGCGAAGTGCTGCATTTCAAAAATTATCTATAGAAAGAGAAGAAGAATACCGAGGTGCTATTAAATCGTTTTAGTGCTGGGCAGGCATCGGAGTGGATGAATATAACCTCTATTACTTAATTCATATTTACTTTGCAGTTTGATTCGCTGCTAGTATTTTTAGCACCGAGACAATTATTGCAGACGCATTTAACCAGGATAATAAACCCTTCCATGTCATTTTGAAATCAAATAACCAAGTCGGCAGAGCCCTTGAATAGCAGTCTCCAATAAGACTTGGGCATTCAGCATGTGTTTGCAGTAAGCCTATTCCTAGGAATGTGATACCAAATCCTGCATAAAAGATTAACCAGTAAGCTAACTTAGCATCGATTCCATTCTTCCAATAGGTATATGAGTACGTCAGTGTCAGAAATGCTAGTGAAAAAATTGTTGTTAGCATGAAACTGCTAGAAGAAAAGACCACAGGCAAGCCGACAATAACAATGATTAGATATTTCACAAAATTTAACAAATTCGATCCTATTGTTAGACCTGACCACCAGCTTGCAGACCATAATAATAACAAATAATAACAACTATGAACCGCCTCAATGAGCACCATAGATCTCTAGTAGAAATTTCGAGACATCCTCTGCTGATCGGTCGGGAATTTCTTCCATTGGAATATGCCCAACGTCGTCATAGATCACTAGTGATGACTGCTCTAAGGCATCATCGAATAGTTCAGCTACATCAACAGGTATTACTGAGTCCCCTCTTCCCCACATAATAAGTACTGGCACGTTAAATCTTGCAGTGTCGACGGGATCTTCAGTTGTATTGTAAGTACCAAAGCGACTCAAAGTAGCATCCCTGCTTCCATCACGCAGGGCTAACTCATAGTACCTTTGAATGAGTTCTTCGGTAACTACAGGTGAGTAGTTATAGGCAGAATTGACACCTTGTTTAGTCATCCAATAAGGATCGATATATTTGGCAATGGCACGAAACCAAGGTTTACGCATTAAGCTAAAAAATACTGGTGACTCCTTTTTTTCTTGATCTAATTGATTGGCCTTTGCCTCAAGCTGTTGTCTAAATTGGGGCAAACCTGAGGAGTCAATTAGCAGCATGGCCTCTACTTTTTCTGGGTGAGCAAGGGTATAGCGCCAAGTAACACCACCGCCCATGGAATTGCCCCCGAGGGTAAACTTATCTATCCCCACATGACGAACCACAGCATCTAAGGTTCTCAATTGTGCTTGAGAACCATAACGCTTGTCGGGCACAGCCCCGGTTAATCCATGAGCGGGAAGGTCCATCGTAATTATGCGATAGCTCTCTCCGAGAATTTTCACCCAAGGTTCCCATGTATGCAGAGACGCGTTAGATCCATGGACTAAAACCACCGCTGGACCGGCTCGGTTTCCCTCGTCGCGAAAGTGTATGCGGGCACCGTTCTCCATAGTGAAGAATTGTGAGGTTTCATCCGTATATTTTGCGTCTACCTCTTCTTTCGACAATTCGCCTTTAAAAAGCAAAATTCCGGTAAAAAGCAGTATAACGGCGATAGTGGCGACCGTAATTTTGATTATTTTCATGACAAAGTCTCAAATATGTATGTTGTTTAATTATCAGTAAAGAGACGTTACATCTCTTTAATTGTTTATTTAATACAAGCCGAGTTAAATGTTGATATCTGGTAATTGTTTAATACAATAAGAGTTAAATGTTGGGAACTGGCAGTCTACGCCAATTCACACTGACCTCAAGAGATTAAACTAATGAGCCGCAACAGCAAACAGCCACTTTGGCAGCCGAGTATTGAGCGAATTGACGCCAGCAATTTAAAGCGCTTTGGTGAGTACCTTGAGCACAAGCTTGGCGTAACGTTTGATGATTACCAACAGCTTCATCAGTGGTCAGTGGAGCACCCTAACCTTTTCTGGGAACACATCTGGCGCTTTACTGACATTCGGGCCTCGCAGGCCTGGGACAGTGTGCTGAGCGACGGTCAACAATTTCCTGGGGCTGTTTGGTTTGAGGGCGCGCGACTCAATTATGCAGAAAACCTATTGCGTAATCGCAGTGACAAGGTTGCCTTAATT
>CALDQM010000071.1:0-3960 GCA_937911225.1 uncultured Cellvibrionales bacterium | reverse complement strand
ATGGGCGCTTGGTAGCCAGTACCATTCAGGAAGGCTTAATGAGACTTCATCAAGAGTGACGAACAACATGCTGATAAATACAGATATTTTCGGCTCTTAACTCCGAGACACAAACCGCAGATTAGCAAGTAGGTGCCGCCTAATAGATTTCGGAGTTTTTTATGTCTAGTATCCAGATTTCGATGTTAGCGACGGCAGATTTTTAAATGTAAAAAATTCAGAATTAACGTGAAATCGTTATGGAAAACTTTTCCTACCAGCCTAAGGATCGTTAATTTCCTGTATTATTTTGTCGATACGTTCATGCATTTTTCCTAAAATACTAGGCGAATAATTATCAAGCCAATAATCTATTCGCTTAAATTGATCTTGGCCGACCCCTGATCTGAGTTCGCCAAGTAACGACCGATAGTCCGCTTCGTCCTCAGGGATAGCGTTCTTGTATAAATTCAAGCGATCTAAAAACTCGACTGGTGACGGTAAAACCTTTAACCCATTTTTAACGTTTTGATCAACCGGAATTCCCCAAAAATCAAATAGTGGCGCCAAATTGACACCGACGGCAAAGGAAGATCTATAGACAAACTCATCATCTGAAATCTCATAATCTTTAATATATTCGTTTCTAATATTTTTTTCATAAAAAGCATTATGAGATTTACCGACGGCATCCCATCCATAGAGATCTGCTAACTCAATTATTCTGGCCCAACTCTTGGTTTGATACCGCATTTGATTACCGAATAAAGGATCATTCTCACCACAAACTCTTTTGGACTCCTGCCAATCATCTGTGAACATCAGATCAAAGGCTGCATCAAGTCTAGTTAAAGGCTGAAAACCAGAATTTTGTAGTGCCTTATCAATTAGAAGATTAAAGATATTATTATCAATAACTGCTTTTAACAGATGGACATTACTTTCCTGTTCTTGGCAGCCCAGTGTTGGCAGGTTGTGTAAGTGGCCCATCTCATGCCAATATGTTTGATTATTCTGAAAGGGTGAAAACCAGAGTCCATCAACTGTTTTATTTTTTAATGAAGGAGTTCCGTCATAGTCTCCATACGTTGGATAACTTGCCGCCATTGCGGTCCCACAAGCAGTAATTTGCGCATCAACAACGAGCCACTCTGCTCTCACTCTTTTTGCTGGCCTACCTGCCATCATCATAATCTCATCTAGCGATCGCTCCATTAGATTGAGCATTTCCAGCGGATTTTCGTAACTAGCCGAGTATTCTAGTGGATAGGTTAAATTAAACTTTTCACTCACAATTTCAAACCATGGGACCTGCGAGGTCCTTAAGTCTGATTGAAATTGAGCCAGGTCTGCATTTAATCCTTTTAAATCCAGCGTACTGAACGTTGGCATATTGATTGCATTTTCGATGGTGATATCAATGACACCTACATCACTGCCACTAGGAACAATGATATAAAGCCCCCCGCCAAATGGATTCGCGATCTGAACGGTTTCCTTATCAAGTGGGAAAGTATTCGCAATTCTGTTAAAGCGTCTTGTCTCACCCCAACAGGCTAAATTACCTCCATGAATTCCAATTTGAACCAGCCATCCCTTATCCAGAATGTCATTAGGAACTTTTAAAGTGACCAACTGACCTGGTCCAGCATAAGTTCCTGTTGGTCGAAGGACCGTTTCATCGTTATTGATGTGGTATCCCGGACTTTCGTTGTAGGTTCCATCAATCTCTATAGTTCTTGTTACCAATTGCGAGTTTTCAGCAATGTCCCCTGGAAAGACTTCCGTTTCCTTAAAGGACAAGCCTTCAACGGTCAAGACGTTCTCAGCAACGAATAAATTATCAAAAATCCATTCCTTGAAAAAATGGGCAAGCTGTTTTGTAGAGGATAACGTCTTAATATTTGTTTTTACCATTGGCGGATAGATTGCACCTTCAACAGCTTCAACTGTTTCCAAAAAAGTAGTCACCTCCTCGGATATTGGCGCCCACTGGCCTTTAAACAAAGCTGTAATGTTTTCGTAATAGGCTTCGCTGCTGTTTAGTGAATTATTTTGCAATCCTAATCTGAGCTCTTCTAGCAGCGTATTGATCTGTGCGGAGTCTTGAATATTTGACGGATTGCCAACGCTAAGGCTGTCAACAAGAATGGGGATATCCGTATTTTCTTCCCACTCATCAAAGTCCATTCTGACGCCAAAAAAGCGAAACCTCCCCTCATCACTGAACAAATATTTATGAACCAACTTTGGGTCACCATCCCAGGCAGGGAAGTTGGTGAATTTATTTACCACGCCATCAACGATTATGCTCACAGAAGGTACGGTCGCACCGAGGTCGACGATAAGCTTTATGTCATACCAAACATCAGCATAAACAGGGGTTTGCTTCGCAAAGAATTTGAACCCTGCTATGCCATTAATTGAATTACCGGAGAATAACCCTAAGTAGTAATAGTCTTCCTCACCCCCTTCTTCTGGCGGAGCTATAAACAGACAGATCCCCAACCCGGTCTGCCTACAGTCTTCATCATACATATTTGAAACAAGCGGTCGTTGTGCATCGACAAATTGCGGAATTTTGATTCTCATCGACACTTCAATCTTATCCCCAAGCCCCAGACAAGGCGCAGTATATTCTGGGAGTTGCAGATAGCTTAAGGGATCGTTTATTTCTAATAGATTAGTGTCTGTTTGATATTCGACCTCAGAGGAACTAATAAGCTCAAGATTATCCGGATCATCAAGATTTTTTCGCCATAGTGCGGCTTCGTGTTCACCACTATTGTCTAATAAGTTGCTATTAAACTCATAAGTAAAAACATTTTGATTTTTACAATACTCGGCTATAAATTCTGGCGTTAGTTCTGTTGGCTCACCCTTATAAGGGTCATTCATGATGTCTTGTAGGAATTGGCGAATTTCATATAATTTTGGTTCTTGACGATTTATTTGCTCTAACACATCAATCTCAACATCATTTTTTACATACCCAAATGTAAAATACCACGTCTTAGGCCCAGGGCAAGGATCACCAACAAGCTCTGGTAGAGCATTTATGGTGAATTCTGAGAGACCAAGTGTGTACATCGAGATTGGCACAGAAATGTCCATGGAGCACTCTTCCGGCGGCCGTTTATCGACATAAGCAATCGCTTTAGCCACTTTGTAACCTTCAGGTGCTTTAAAAGTTTGCTGCGTACGCTCTTCCATCTGATACTTTTCAACAAAATCATACTTTAACTCTTCAATTTTTTCTGTAGTGCGTATCGTCACTCCGTTAACAATTTGCAGGTATTCCGTTTCAACATTAAAGTTAGAGACAGAAAAATCTTTGATACCTTGTAAATAGACAGCCACCTCTGACCCTGTTTGGCGAGTTCCCGCCTCGGCAATTACTCCAGCAATGAGGGCTTCCCCCGACAACCCAAACATTGACCGTAGAACTAACAAACCATCTGTCAATGCATCTGTTCGTCCGTCACCGTCAATATCTAAGAACACAGCTGCATCGTCCAAAAGGGCTTTAATGGCCTCAGGATCCGTTCTCTGAGCATCAACGCCGAGTGAGTTGCTGGTTAAAACTTCGCCTGTCACGCCGAACATGTGCCTAAGGACAAGCAATCCATCCGTCAACGCGTCTGTTCGGCCATCATCGTCCACATCTAAGTCAATCTGAGCTAATACGGGCGTAGTCGCTATAAGGAATAAAAGCCCAATTCCAACTAACAAAAACCTAAGGGATACTGTCAGACAGCTTAGTATTTTTCTCATCTAGTTCTGTTCTACCTTTAATAAAATCTAAACATTAACTCATGATAAATTGTAACAGCCTCTATTTATTTTTGACTAGACTTTAAATCTTTTAATTGTTTGCTCACGGGCTTAGTCAATACATATCAACTATAAGCATTAGGAGTTTTTGATCAGGAAGGCTTAATGAGACTTCATCAAGACTAAAAGAGTATTGGCGTTGCTCTA
>CALDQM010000070.1:0-43524 GCA_937911225.1 uncultured Cellvibrionales bacterium | reverse complement strand
GATTAGTCAGCTAATTTATTTGTGAAGATACGATAAAACTGTTTTCAACTAAAGGCCGTAACTAAACACAAGTTCAGTAAAATCTAGGAAAGATCTATGAAAGTAAGATTAAAGCGATTAATGATGATTGTGCTCCTAGTTTCATTCGCGCCTTTGTCTTTAGGGAAGCCGGTCACTTACGTGATAGACCCAAATCATACCTTCCCAGCGTTTGAAGCTGATCATATGGGAGGGTTATCACTTTGGCGTGGGAAGATAAATTCTACCTCCGGCGAGATCATCCTGGATAAAAAAAATAAAACAGGATCGGTCAGTGTCGTCATGGAAATGGTCTCCATAGACTTTGGGCATGATGAAATGAATACGCGTGCCAAGGACGATATGTTCGATATTGAAGAATTCCCTCAGGCGAGCTACGAGGGGAAATTAATCAATTTTCAGGATGGTGCGCCAACAAAAGTAGAGGGCGAACTAACTCTGCATGGCATTACAAAAAACGTAGATTTAGAGATCAAGGCATTCAAGTGCAGACTTCACCCATTTAAATTGAGGGAAGTGTGCGGAGCAGATTTGCGTGGAAATATCATGAGAGATGACTTTGGGATAAAGTATGGCAAGATGTTGGGGTTTAAAATGGATGTTGCGCTCAGGATAGGCGTTGAAGCAATTAAAAAATAGCTTTATTGGCTGTTTAAGCTTGACCAACAGCTTGAGTGAGAAGCGCTGATGCTACTTTGTGAGTTCTGCCAGGGCTCGCAAATACAGGCTTCTCCAACACACAAGCTATATCCAAACTGCTTAGTTACTTCGCATCTACTCTAACCATGTAGAGGTTCGACTAGCTTTAACGGGGAAAACGATGTTGAAATTAAGACTAATAATACTTGCTCTTCTTATGTTTTTTTCTAGCATTGCATACAGCGATCAAAAGGTAGATCTTGATAGTCCAGAAGGATGGGCTATGGCGTTTATGACCGCCTCTGCACAAAATCTTGGGCAGGCACCGCCACACACTCTAAATGTAAGAGATATATCAATTTCTGCAGAGTTAAGCTCCATTCCCCGCTTATCAAAAGAGCAGCAAAAAATTGGTTTTGGAGGTTTCAAGGATGAGGATTTAAATAAATCTCCAGCATTTGGACGCTTAAGAGCCAATATTGGACTGCCATGGAATGTAGATGCAGAAATCTCTTGGACACCACCCCTTCAAATTAATGATAGTAAACCAGACCATTTATGGGGTGCTGCACTGTCAAAACCTTTATTTAATAATGAAAGAATTAGTGTGGGCTTGCGTTTATTTTTACTCAGAGGTGGCGTTACAGCAAGCGTAACATGCAGTGAGGATACGATTAACTTTACACCCTATACCCTTCAAAATACCTCGGGATGCGTAGGTCTATCAGATGATAAATTACAAATGGATCACGAAGGAGTTGAAGTCTTTTTGTCGTTTAATAACACATCAAACATTATTCCATGGATATCGTTAGCGTCAACTAACATCGATAATGCTGTAGAAATTGATGCTCCACTTGAGATCGGCAGAGAGAGAGCAACTGTTTATTCAAGTGGAACAATACAAACACTTAGTTTTGGACTCAACTATGATATCAGTGAAAATTGGAGCCTCAACGCAGCAAGTTCATATACGCCTCTTGACGTCCAAAGGCCAAACGATAGTTCTGACAATGATGACTTTTGGAATGTCAGGGCTGGGTTAACAATTCGCTATTAACCCCTAGTCTCTTCACTCGTTCGCCTTGACAGTGGCGCTTGGATTCCGATAAAAAACAAAAGTAGATTAATATGACCTTTAATAATTTTTCAAAACTCAAGCTGGCCTATCTATTTTTAGTCCTCAGCGCACTCAGCGTCTTCAGTTTGGTCAGCCTTGCTGATTCGTCGACGCAAGATAGCTCAGATTCCTCATCTTACTTCCTGACGGAGGCTCGTCCGTCGTTCTCCTCTGGTGACTGGGATATTGATGACAATGGTCAGGCTGATGCACTGACTGACGGACTATTGTTTCTTCGTTACGCTTTTGGCCTTAGCGGTGATTCTCTTCTTAATGGTTTGATTTCAGGCGATAGCGTTATTACCTCTTCCGCGGAAATAGAAGCAGAATTGGCAACGGTTTATGCTAATTCAGGTGATATTGATGGCAACGGTAGTGTCGATGCATTGACCGATGGGCTTTTACTATTACGTTATCTTTTTGGCCTCACGGGTAATACTCTGACCAATGGCGTGGTTGGCGATGGCGCGACTGTAACGGAGAGTGCTGCTCTAGAATCATATATGCGAGGGCTAATGCCTCAGGCACCTTATATCCAACTCAATGGAAGTGCTTTCGCAAGTCATGAGCAGGCCACGACTTACAACGATGCTGGCGCAACTGCTACTGACGTCACTGACGGCTCGGTTGTGGTGGTCAAGACCGGGGAAGTTGATGTAAGTGTCGCTGGTACCTATATACTTAGTTACTCAGCTACTGATAGCGAAGGCAACGTTTCTCGTATTTTGACGCGCTCAGTGACGGTAGCTGACACCACTGCCCCTACAATCACCCTTTTAGGTGAGGCAGTAGTGGAGGTTGAATTAGATGCCTCCTATGAGGATGCTGGCGCGACAGCGACAGACACGGTTGATGGGGTGGTGGAAGTGGTGACCACAGGTTCTGTCGACACAAGCGCTGCGGCCACATATACCCTAACTTATACCGCGACCGACAGTTCAGGGAATATAGCCACCACTACGCGTGAAGTGTCCGTGAAAGAACCTAGAGCTCAGATATTTAACGTAACGGCAACCAACAATGGCGGCTGGGCTTATATTATTAACGGTGTTTCCAAACCAGATTTGACTCTGGAGGTAGGGACTACCTACACGTTTAACTATCCAGGTAACCATCCACTTAGATTTTCTACTGTCAGTGATGGAATTTTCAATGGAGGTGCCGAATATACTCAAGGCGTTGACACATCTGGTACAAACCAAATCACCATAAGGGTTACCTCATCAACAGCGCAGACGCTATATTATTACTGCAGAATCCATGCACGCCAGGGGGGGAAAATTACTGTCACACAGTGACTATGGCGCATAACAGTGAATTAAAACGAAGAGTAACGCGTTGTTTAAAATAAGCTAATCTTTATAGAGTTAACGTTAAAAGAATTTAGAAATCTTATCGTTTTAGGGCCATTAATATTCGCGCTTCATCATTTTAAAGAGCATGTAGTTTTTGATTTTAAAGAATGGAGACTCAGTGATTTCTCTGACAAAACCTCTATTTCTGCAGAAGAGATGTTGATAAGGCTCTAGGACGGTTGCTTTACGCGTGTATTGACATATATACTGCCAATACACGGGCGCTACCCAACTGTTAGGACAAGAACTAAATGAAAATTTTGCGAACACCCGATCATTGTTTTGACTCTCTTGCTGATTATCCTTTTGACCCTCATTACACCGTGATCAAAACTCACGATGGGTCTGATTTGCGTATTCATCATATCGACGAGGGGCCAGCAGATGGTCCAATCTTGTTGGCTATGCATGGACAGCCTGTGTGGAGTTATTTGTACGCCAGGATGATCCCCCACTTAGTAAAGGCGGGGATTCGTGTGATTGCTCCAGATCTCCCTGGGTATGGAAAATCTGATAAGCCCGCTGCCAGAGAGGACTATAGCTATCAGCGGCAAGTAGACTGGATGAACCAATGGCTAGTGCAGAACGATTTCTCTAACCTCACTTTTTTTGGCCAAGATTGGGGAGGTTTAATTGGTCTACGGATGGTGGCTGATAATGGTGACCGATTTGATCGAGTCGCTATGGGGAATACTGGGTTACCCTATAGTCCAGATGTTCCTCAAGAGATTGTTGATGAAATTTTAGCGTTCAGAGCGGGGCCAGAGAAAATCACAATGGCATCCATGAGTAAGCAGGTCAGCAAAATGAATGGTTTTGGCGGGGAGGACCCCTATTCAGGGATCCGAAAATTTGCTTATTGGCAGAAATATACCTGGGATACTATCAACCCCCCTGCTGGGATTATTGCGTCATCAATGATGGAAACGAGAAATAAATTAGCTGTAGCATTAGAGCTGGCAATGGTTAATCTTGGGTTATCAAATATATCACCATTTGGTTCTAGTATTAGTAAAGCGTTTGAAGCGCCTTTCCCGAGTGCCGCGTTCAAGATGGCAGTGCGAGCGATGCCTAGTCAGGTGCCAAGTATTCCTGATCGCTCTTTAGAGGCCCAAAAGAAAGCATGGGATTTCTTTTCCGAATTTGAAAAACCCTTTTTATGTGTTGGCGCTGGCGATGATCCAGTCACTAATGGTTTTGAAAAACCATTTTTAGCCCAAGTACCAGGAACCAAGGATCAGCCACATGAAATGATTGGCGGCGGCCATTTTTTCCAGTGGACAAGGGCTGAAAAGCTATCTGAGACCCTATCTCGATTTATAAAGTCCAACAATTAGGTTGTAAACTTGTGCAAAACCCTCGACTATCCTACCTTGTTATCACCACAGAGAGTCGAGGATCATGTTTAGAACAAGTGCTGTATTTCTAATATCCGTGTTGATCGCCATGTCATGCGTGGCGCTTCAAACATCAGTATCCAATCTCTTATGGCTCAACTCCATCAACATGCCAGTAACCGTGTCAGTTATTGTTTCTATGCTGATGAGTGATTTAGTGGGGATGAGTGCTGCCGGGGCTTATCCCATTATTGTGGTTGTGTTTGCTGGGTTATTAATTGCCTTTATAGTGGCCTATCTTCTGTCAAAGTGGATAAATACTGGGCGCCGAGTGCTCTACGCTTTAGCTGGCGGTACAGCATTATTCGCCATTGTGGTATTGATGCCTCTGGCCTTTTATAATCTAGACTTAATTGCCGGCGCACGCACCCTATGGGGTAAGCTGTGTTTAATTTTGGGGGGCGCGATTGCTGGATATTACTTTGGGGCACAACTGTCTGGAGGACACGATAATGAAGAAGCCTAATAGAGCGGCCTTATTGGCCAGCCTACTGTTTTGCTGCCTGTTTGCGTATGGCAGCGAGACTAATTACCAAACAGAAATTATCGTTGAAGGTCTGGATAATCCGTGGAGCTTAGCCTTTGTCTCTGACCGGGAGTGGCTAGTGACCGAGCGCTCTGGCAGCCTTCGCTTTATCACTGATGGCGTACTTAATCCTGAGCCAGTGGTTGGGGTCCCAGAGGTGTTATTTGCCGGTCAGGGAGGACTAGCGGAAGTTCTTTTACACCCTAATTTTTCTGAAAACAAACTGATTTATCTGTCCTTTGCTGGTGCTGACGGAGACCAAAAGAAATTAAATCGACTGGTAGTTGTGCGTGGCCAGCTAGAGGGAAACAGCCTAGTGAGTGTTGAGACTATTTTTGGCTCGGAGCCACTGCGTAAAACAGCCGCACATTACGGGGCACGGATACGATTTATGGCAGATGGGACTCTCTTGATCACTTCTGGAGACGGCTTTAATTATCGCGAAAAAGCGCAGACGCTAGATAACCATTTTGGCAAGATGATCCGTATTAATGACGATGGCAGCATCCCAAAAGACAATCCATTCCTTGACACTCCTGGGGCTCTCCCAGAGATTTGGTCCTTTGGACATAGAAATCCTCAAGGCCTGGTTATCGCAAGTGACGGCACAGTCTTTGAAAATGAACATGGCCCCATGGGTGGCGATGAATTAAATATTGTTGAGCCAGGCAAAAACTATGGTTGGCCAGCAATAACCTATGGCGTTGATTACAGCGGAGCTATTATTTCGCCGTTCACAGAACAACCAGGTATGGAGCAGCCTATTAAGTACTGGGTACCCTCTATAGCCCCATCGTCGATGTTACTTTATCGCGGTGATATGTTTCCCCAATGGCAGGGCGATTTATTGATATCAGCACTAGTACCTGGCGATGTTAGACGCCTAGAAATGGATGGCCAAACAGTTAAGAGCGAAGAGACATTATGGGGTGAATTTGGCAGGATTCGTCATATTGGAGAAGCGCCAGATGGAAGTTTGATTCTGGTCACTGACGGTTCTGAAGGAAAACTAGTTCGAGTCACCGCAATAGAGTGATTAGAGCTCAAATGAGCGATAAGCATTAGCCTGCTGCACTAACGCAGCTCGAATAGCGCTTTCTGAATAGCAAGGCTCGTCGAAGGCAATAAAATAACGATTTCCCGCAGACATGATGTAATAGCCGTCAGTACATAACGCTAACATCTCTGCTTTGGGGTCAGCAATATTAAATTTAGCATTCAGAGCAGAGCAAAGAACATTGCAATGATCGTCGTTCATATGTTCGATCATCGGCGATTCATTCTTTTGCCACGGTGGGGTAGCTGCCGTCCAGTGGGTAGTATCTAACCAGCCAATTTGGCCAAACCCACCGATCCAACGAGCCTTGACGATGGCCAGCTTATAAAAATTGAAGCCATGCATACGAGAGTATCCCTCACTTTCAGGGAGGAATTTTAAAAACCGAGTCTGATAAGACCTCGCTTGGTTATCATCAACGCGTGTTAAGTCTCCCATTAGGCTAAGTCTAGCGCTGGTCTGTTTATCGCCCTGATGGGCGGCTGAAAATATGGTGGCACAGGCTCGAGAATCATTTAAGACGTTTTTAGTATGTTCAGCAATATCACTGGCATAGACTATTAGCTCGCGATTGCCATTGCTGGCAAACGTAACGAAACTCCCAAAGGGGTAGTTATCAGAGCTTTTTGAGAGTGTTGATAAAACGGCTGTGTCACTTGATCTAAATAAGTTGACGGCGTCTAGTTCGTATTGGGCTTTAGAGGAGTTCATATTTAATAGTAACTAATGGTTAAAGGGGTTTGTGCAACGGTGACAGGAACGCCATACACTGTGCTTAGAGAATCTTCTGTCAAAACCTGCTCAGGAGTACCAAGTCTGACAATCTTTCCTTGATCAAACAAGGCGATTTTGTCAGCAAACTTAGCGGCTAAATTTAGGTCATGCAAAACAATTAATACTCCAATACCCGAGGAGGCGGACTGCTTGATAACATTCAACATACTTAATTCATGAGCAATATCTAAATTTGCTAAAGGCTCATCGAGCAGTAAGTAGCGACACTCTTTAGACCCTTCTGGCAACCAGAGCTGTAAAAGTGCTCTTGCAAAATGTACCCGCTTTTGTTCTCCACCAGACAGCGTATTAAAGCGACGCTCCACCAGCGAGGTAATATTACATTGCTCTATGACTTGTTGCGTAGCCAGCGAGAAATGCGCATTATAAAAACCATGTTCTTGGTGTAGCCAACCCATCTCTACAATATTCCTCACGCTAAAATCAAACACCATAGGTTGTGATTGAGACATTACACTGCGGTAAAAAGATCGTTCTTGGATGCTTAGTTTTGAAAGATCACATTGATTGTAAAATACCTGTCCCCGGCTCAGTATAAGATCACCAGCAAGCGCGCTTAGGAATGTTGATTTACCCGCGCCATTTGGACCTACCAGCGCTAATACTTCGCCAGGAACTACATCGAGAGAAATATCTTTGAGTAGCTGCGCCTCACCAATGCTTACGTCTACGGACACCGCCTTAATAGTCATTTTTCTTTAACCTAAAGACCAGCCACAGGAAAAAAGGAGAGCCGATTGCGCTAGTAATTAGGCCAATGGGTAATTCAGCAGGCTGAATCAGTAAACGAGCTAAGACATCTGCACTGACAAGTAACGTGGCACCAAGCGCCGCGGACGCAGGCAACAGATAATTATGGTTTACGCCTCCTAATAGCCGAACCAGGTGTGGGACAACTAGGCCAACAAACCCAATCATTCCGGAGAGAGCAACGCTAGCACCTACCGCGGCTGCCGAAGAAAGGATAACGCGATATTTAAGCTTTTTTACATCCACACCTAACCGAGAGGCTTCAACCTCTCCTAGCTGAATAAGATCAAGTTTGCGGTAAGCCGGAAGCATATACAGTATTGCGCTAAAAATGATTACCAGCGCTGGTGTAAGTAGTGTCCAAGTAACACCTCCAAAACTCCCCATTGTCCAAAAAGTCAGTGTTCGAAGTTCTGCATCTGAGCTTATGTAGGTCAGTACTCCAATAGCAACACCAGCAATTGCGTTCACTGCAATGCCCACTAAGAGCATGTAGGTAACGCCTTGATAGCCAAAACCATGTGTGAGCAGATAGAGTAAAAATATCACACTGGCTGCACCGAAAATTCCAGCTAATGGCAACAGAAAAGGCCCTAAGAAAGAGTTGACGAGAAAGGCAGGGCTTATGACAATAATAATTGACGCACCTAAAGCTGCGCCTGCCGAGACACCAATGAGGCCAGGATCTGCGAGTGGATTGCGGAAAAGACCCTGAAGCGCCGCCCCAGACAAACCAAGACTAGCACCAACCAACGCAGATAAAGCAACCCTTGGAAGTCTTATCTCCAGCATTACAATTGACTGAAGAGTAGTCGCTTTGCCAAGTATTAAATCGATGAAGGATAAATTGAAGCTACCATTGGCGCTCGCAACGAGCGCGCTTACAACGAGTAACATCAACAGCAGAACAATAATAGTGGTCTGTTTAGGAGAGCCAAATCTACTTGTAAAGACTCGATGGGCTATGCTGTTCTCCATATTAAAGAGCAATTTTTTCAGCGAGAGATAATGCGGCTGAGAGTGTTCTTGGTCCAAATCCTAGCATTTCCATACCATCCATCGCGAAAATTTTGTCATTTATGGCAGCTGGTGTAAATCGAAGCGCAGGATGTTGTTTTAGGTCGTCTATGCCTCCAAAGCCGGTTACCCCTCGGGTTGATATTAAAATGACATCAGGAGCGGCTTCAATAATAGCCTCGGCCCCAGCTGGCTTCCAGCCATCGAACGATGACATTGTATTGATGCCACCAATCATAGTAATTAAACCATCGGCGGACACACCGCGTCCGGCAACAATGGGAGATCCGCCCTGCATGCCCAATATAAAGAGGATTTTCATCGGGTTTTTTTTCGATTGAGAGGTCAGCGCCTCTAGCTGTACTATCTTGGGCAAAAGCTGTTTGCGGATGATATCGCCCGCTGAAACACGCCGACCTATGATATCTGCGACACATTCAATTTTTTCAATAATCCCTGCTGCAGAATGCTGCTCTTCGACCACAATTATTTCGACGCCTGTACCTTTAATTTGGGTCAAGACTTCACTGGGCCCCATATCGTCTTCCCCGATAACCAAAGTCGGACTTAGAGAAAGTATCCCTTCAGCGGACAAATTTCGGACGTATCCAATAGATGGTAGTTCTTTAGCTTCTGGTGGATAGTTTGAGGTTATGTCCACTGCCACTATATGTTCTTCCATATTTAAAAAATACAGTATTTCTGCAATGGAACCCCCCGCCACGGTTATCCGGCTAGTGTTACTTGCCTGTGGGCATGCGCCGACCTTTGGGATGAGTAATAAACACGTGAATAGCAATAATAATATTTTCATATGGCTATTGTATTGTATTTGTTGCGAATGTAAATAATAATGATTCTTATTCAAGCAATAGCTTGTAAATTAATACCTGATGACTCAACGCTACAGTAAAGGACTAATGATTATGACTAAAAAGAAACCCGGTTTAAAAAAACCAACACTGGCGGCCAAGCTAATATTAACGGCCCCCCTTCTTGTACTTTCCGCAAATATGGCCTTTGCTCAGGAACAGACTGCCGATGCAAACAATGTTGAAGAAGTCGTGGTGGTTTCATCGCGCTACCCAGTACCGCTAAGTGAAGTGGTTGGCTCTGTGGCTGTTATTTCCGGTGGAGACATTAGTGGTCGGATGGTAAACGATATGCAAGATTTACTGGCCACAACGGTTGGTGTTTCTGTTAATCGCCGTCAAGCTTACGGTAGAACTTATAACGAAGGTATTGCTATTCGTGGTTTAGGTGGCAAAAGAGTGAATATTTTGATCGACGGTATTCGCGTCGCTGATGCTTATACAGGCTATGGGCGTGACGTTGTCGATATGAGCCTTTTGAAGCGCGTGGAGATTCTGAAGGGTCCAAGCTCAGCCCTTTACGGGTCTGATGGGTTAGCTGGGGTAGTCTCATACATCACCAAAGATCCGAGCGATCTTGCTGTAGAGGGGGCTCCTTATTTAGCGGCAACAGCGCAGTATGATACTGCATCCAATCGAGCCAAAGTTGGGGTGTTAGCCGCAGTGACTGGGGAGAAGCTCGATGGGCTCCTACAGATATCCAAATACCAGATGAGTGAAACTGCGCTTCATAGTGATGCGGAGTTAACACCAAACCCTATGGATGGAGATCAGGAGACCGTATTTGCAAAACTTAAGTATCGTATCTCTGACACCTCAGAGCTAACTTTTACCGCGGATATCCAGCGCGAGCAGGCGGATTGGGACTTCCAGGCTGATGTAGGTATGAGCTTTGGGCGTACGATCGTTAATACTTCTGAATCATTAGGCACGGATGAGACCAACAGAGAGCGGTTTTCTTTAGACTACACCTTCAATGCTCAAGCCGCATGGCTAGATCAGGGTAGGATTAGCTTATATTCTCAAACAACTGACCAAACGCAGATTACCAATGTGCAAACTCAAACGTTTGGTAACGGCCTACAGAGTGGCCCAACCGCGTTGTCAGCAGAGTTTAGAGATTATCAGTTTGATCAGTCGATCGGTGGCATTTCGATAGAAATGTTCAAGAGTTTTACAACTGACGCCGGACAAACACACCAAATTGCCTTTGGCGCAGAGTTAGAGCGCATTGATGTTCAGCGGCCACGCTACAAAACAGCGACTGATCTAATAACGCAGCAAACTACTAGCATTTTTGGTGCTGATGTTTTCCCAAATAAGACCTTTCCAGACACTGAAACTCAACGCACTGGCATATTTATCAATGATCGTATCGAGCTAACCGATAGAGCAACGATAGTCCTTGGCATTAGATATGATGAGTACCAGCTGACACCTACCGCCGATGAGCTTTTCAATAATAGCAATGCGGCACAAAATCTATTGGCTAATATTGATGATGGGGCTGTCTCATCTAAATTGGGTGTACTGTATGACCTTAGTGATCAGGTTTCTGTGTTTGCCCAGTATGCTGAAGGATTTAGAAGCCCAGACTATGAAAGTGCTAACTTAACATTTACTAACTTTGCCTACTATTACAGTGTGGCACCTAACCCTGAATTGGAGTCGGAGGAAAGCGCCGGGTTTGAATTGGGATTGCGGGGTAATCACGGTGACCTGACCTGGTCTATTGCCGCATATGAGACAGACTATGAAAAGTTCATTGAGACGGAGCTTACTGGTACAACTGACCAAGGCATTTCGATCTATCAATACGTCAACAAAAATGATGTAACCATTAAAGGTCTTGAATTTGAAGTGGAGAAAAGCTTCTCGGAAAACCTCACAGCAAAGCTATCGGGCAACCGTACTTATGGTGAAAGTGCCGGTAAAAAACTACTGAGCATTAATCCATCTGAAGGTGTTCTTTCTCTCCGATGGTTGTCAGATAGCGGCAATTTGAGTGTTCGAGGCATCACTACTATGGTGGCTAGTGGGCCCAGTGATTTAGAACCTAGCTGCGGGCGAAGTGGCTGTGATCCGCGGTTAGAGGTTCCGGGCCGAGTAACCTATGACCTTTATGTTGACTATAAGCTTTCAGAAAATCTTGCTGCGCGAATTGGTGCTTCTAATATTACTAACGTTAAATACTGGGATTGGGGATCGGTGGACGGAAAGCTCGCCAGCGACCCAAAATTGGACTTATTTTTAGAGACTGGGCGAGAATTCAGCACTGAGATTACGTATACATTCTAGAGGTGAAGCCACCATAAACCAGGAGTTATTGTGGTTTCTTTCGGTAACGCTAATGACTCCGTAATGATGACAAACCGGCCTGAAGTTGCTGAAGATGTTCTTGCAGCTTCGGGCCTTTCTTTTGTGCAACACCAATGGCCAAAACATCAATCACCGCAAGATGTGCAATACGTGAGGATAGTGGTGTGTAGATCTGGATATCTTCTTTGGCATCGACCTCAATAGCAATAGTAGCGCCTTTAGCAACTGGCGATGCGCTAGGTGCCAATCCAATGACTATACCACCGGCATTTTTGACCAGCTCCATGGAGTCCAGCAATGCCTGGGATCGACCAGACTGAGAGATAGCAACGATAACATCGCCAGGATTTAGAGAGGTCGCCGACATATTTTGTAAATGCGGGTCAGAGTAAGCAGCTGACCTTATTTGTAGTCTGAAAAACTTGTGTTGCGCATCGAAGGCCACTGCAGCGGAGGCGCCAAAACCATAAAACTCAACACGCCCTGCAGCACAAATAGCGGCTACAGCGGCTTCGAGGTTTTCTAACACGAGACTATCGCGTACCTTTAGTAGGGTATCAACGGTGGAGTCAAAAACCTTAAAGGTATACTCGCGTGTTGAATCCGTATCTGTCACGGCAATTTGGCCATAACTAGGGCTTGATGCAAGCTGCTGCGCTAGAGCAAGTTTAAAGTCTTGGAAGCCAGTACAGCCGACAGCTCTGCAGAATCGGACGACGGTAGGCTCACTCACTCCGGCCTTCTCAGCCAGGTCAACAATGCGCATTCGGATGACAGCCAAGGGATTTTTCAGGACAAAGTCGGCTACTTTAAGCTCTGATTTGCGCAAACGGGGCAACGTATCGCTAATAGTTTGTGTTAGTTCAGCCGGTTTCATAGATGATTCCCATTAATTTATGTAAAAAATTTACAAGAAAACGCGGTAAATTGCCAGTTTTGTAGTAAAAAACTCGGCTTTTCATGATTGTTGTTATGGTTTTGTACGAAAATTGTTCATAAAGCCACCCATAGGTCAGAAAACTAAAAAAGAACTACACTGAACCCCGTTTTTTTATCACTTATGTTGCTAGAATGCAGTCCCATGGATGTGACCTCAATATTAAAAAATCTTAACGCTGCTCAAGAAGAGGCAGTGACTAGCGATAAAAAGCACTTACTAGTATTGGCTGGCGCCGGTAGCGGTAAAACCCGAGTGCTCGTGCATCGTATCGCTTGGAAAGTTCAGGTCGATAACGTTTCACCGTACAGTATTCTGGCAGTTACCTTTACCAACAAAGCGTCACGAGAGATGCGTGAACGCATCGACGAACTTTTGGGTATGTCATTGCGCGGTATGTGGGTAGGTACCTTTCACGGGTTGGCCCACCGCTTATTAAAGGCTCATTGGCGAGATGCTAAGTTACCTGAAAACTTTCAGATTTTGGACTCGGATGACCAACTACGGTTAGTTAAAAGAGTTATGCGAAGCATGGATCTGGATGAGCAACGCTGGCCACCAAAGCAAGCACAGTGGTGGATCAATGGGCAAAAAGACGAAGGGCTTCGCTCCACACATTTTCAAGAAGGCGGGGACCCTTTTATAGCGACGATGTTACGTATTTATCGTGGTTACGAGGAAACTTGTGATCGACTTGGGGTTATTGATTTTGCCGAGTTACTTCTTCGCGCACTAGAACTATGGAAACATAATCCTCAGGTGCTTGACCATTACCAGCAACGCTTCCAGCACATTTTAGTTGATGAGTTTCAGGACACTAATGCCGTTCAGTATGCTTGGCTAAGACTTTTAGCTGGCAAAGTTAGCGCAATGACTGCCGTTGGGGATGATGATCAATCCATTTATGGCTGGCGTGGTGCCAAAGTTGAAAATATTCTCAGCTATGAGCGAGATTTTCCAGCGACGCATACTGTTAAGTTAGAGCAAAACTATCGTTCTACTTCTAATATTCTTATAGCCGCTAACGCGGTCATTGCCAAAAATGCGGGCCGCCTTGGCAAAAGTTTGTGGACTGATTCAGGCGATGGAGAGCCTATTGCTTTGTATGCCGCATTCAATGAGCACGACGAGTCTCGATACATTGCTGACCGGCTACAGAGCTGGGTGAGCGATGGTAATCTTCGCGAGGATGCTGCGATACTATATCGATCAAATGCACAGTCTCGTGTGTTAGAAGCAGCTTTATTGCAAGCAGAAATCCCTTATCGGATCTACGGTGGACAACGGTTCTATGAGCGACTAGAAATAAAAAATGCTTTGTCCTACCTTCGTTTGATACTCAACTGCCATGATGACGTTGCTTTTGAGCGCGTAGTTAATGTTCCTCCCCGCGGCATTGGAGATCGTACTTTAGAAGCAGTTCGCGAGCTTTCTCGTACCAATACCTCCTCGCTGTGGGCTGCGGCAGTGATTTTGGTTGATGAGAAACGGTTGGCCGCTCGAGCGAGCAATGCCATAGCGGGCTTTTTACAGCTCATCAATGAGATGAGCGGACAACTTGATGAGCTACCACTTCCCGAACAGGCAGAGCAGGTCATTCAGCATAGCGGTCTGATCGATATGCATCGCCGAGAAAAAGGTGAGCGAGGGCAGGCGCGGGTAGAGAATTTGGAAGAGCTAGTGGGTGCGTGTCGAAACTTCGAAGCAGAGGATAGGGACTTACCGGTACTACCTCAGTTTCTGGATCAAGTCGCATTGGATTCTGGCGATCGTCAAGCAGATGAAGACCAAGATGCAGTTCAGCTGATGACTTTACACAGTGCCAAGGGTCTGGAGTTTCCTTTGGTGTTTATTGCGGGGGTCGAAGAGAATCTCTTTCCACACAAGATGTCACTGGATGAGCCTGGACGATTAGAGGAGGAGCGCAGATTAGCCTATGTAGGCATTACTCGCGCTATGAAAAAGCTTTATCTTACCTTTGCTGAGAGTCGCTCTATCTATGGCACAGAGTCCTTTAACTCGGTATCAAGGTTTATCCGTGATATTCCTAAAGAGGTCATCGAAGAAGTACGATTACAGAATACTATTGCTCGCCCAACGAGTTATGCCGCAAGTCCTATGCGCAGCGATCAGGGAGATGACACCGGATTTCAACTAGGGCAACAGGTCAATCATAATGTCTATGGGGAGGGAGTGATTCTGAACTTTGAAGGTAATGGGCCGCGCGCACGTGTTCATGTGCGATTTGAGCAAGTTGGGACCAAAATTTTGATTCTTGCTTCAGCGAATCTAGTAGCAGTCTGATTAAAAAATTACTATTAATAGGTACATGAGGGAAACACGATGCGAATTATATTAGTCATATTGATGACCATGTTCCTAGCTGGTTGCGGGAATAGCGATAGTCAATCCAATACTATCCAAGCCACTCAGTCTGAACAAACTTTTGAATGGAAATTGGTCACCACTTGGCCGAAAAACTATCCCGGTCTAGGATTAGCCCCGGAAAATTTTGCGACCAAAGTCGCGGCTATGAGCGCGGGCCGTTTAAAAATTAAAGTTTATGGTGCTGGTCAGCTAGTGCCGGCTTTTGAGGTTTTTGATGCTGTTTCCCAGGGCACTGCTGAGATGGGTCATGGCGCTTCCTATTATTGGACCGGTAAAGCGAAGGCCGCAGCCTTCTTTACGTCCGTCCCCTTTGGCTTAAATGCTCAAGAGATGAATGGTTGGCTGCATTACGGGGGTGGGCTTGAGTTGTGGCGAGAGCTTTACGATGAGTTTAACTTAGTCCCCTATGCTGGTGGTAATACTGGCGTCCAGATGGCTGGTTGGTTTAACCGAGAGATCAACTCCATGGAAGACATCAAAGGGCTGAAAATGCGTATTCCTGGCATGGGCGGTGATGTGATCACACGGGCGGGAGGAATCTCCGTCACCATAGCGGGAGGCGAGCTTTACACGGCCATGCAAACGGGCGTTATTGACGCTTTGGAATGGGTAAGTCCCTATAACGATATTGCGCTCGGGTTCCATCAGGTGGCTAAATATTATTATTACCCTGGGTGGCATGAGCCAGGCCCAACTCTGGAGTTAATTGTTAATAAAGGTGCGCTGGCTAGTTTGCCAGATGATTTACAGGCGATTGTTGAAACAGCCGCACGAGCAGTGAATCAAGATATGCTCGATGAATATACTGCACGAAATAATGAGGCGTTGATTAGCTTAGTCGAGACTCATGGTGTTCAGTTAAGAAAGCTTCCTGATGAGGTTATTTCGGAGTTACGTAGCATCTCTGTAGAAATGCTGGAAGAGTTGGCAGATGACTCAGATCTTTCTCGGCGGATTGCGGAGTCTGTTAAAGCCTTTCAACGACAGGCAACGGCTTATCATGCTATTTCTGAAGAAGCTTATTACCAAGCACGAAAACAAAAGTAACCGATGATTAAAAGGCCACTAATAACATTAGAGGCCGATTAATTTTTCCAAAAAGTCGGCATAAATAGCACGAGAAGAGTAAATATCTCGAGTCTACCTAGCAACATACCCCAGCATAAAACAACTTTTGCAAAGGATCCCAGATCAGCATAGTTGGTTGCTACCGCGCCGAGCCCTGGGCCTAAGTTGTTTAGAGCCGCAGCCGTGGCTGACCATGCAGTAACATAGTCAAGTCCAGATGCTAGCAGTAATAACACCATCAAGTAAAACACGCCTAAATAAACACCGAAAAAAGCCCAGATTGCGTCGGCAACGCGATCAGGTATTCTGCGATTGCGTATTTTGATCGGTAGCAAGGCGTTGGGATGTATGAGTCGATAGACCTCTCGGATGCCTTGCTGCGCCATAATTAACATGCGCCCAATTTTAATACCACCGCCGGTAGAGCCTGCACAGGCTCCAAAGAAAGACAGAAAAATTAAGAAGAAAGGTAAGAATGTCGGCCAGGAATTAAAGTCAGTGGTGGTAAATCCGGTGGTCGTCAAGATTGAGACTAGCTGAAAAACGCCCAAGCTTATACTGTCTTCCCAGCCATAGGTGCCGCTAAAGTAAAGATATAAACAGGTTATCAGTGCGCCCAATAAAAGTAGATATAGGTACATGCGAGCTTCTGGATCTGCCCAGTAGAAGCTCAGTCTGCGGTTGTGCCAAACGTGGTAATGAAGGGCAAAGTTGAGGCCAGAAATAATCATGAAAAAAGCGCATATGGCCATAATTAAATCGCTATCAAAGAAACCAATGCTGGCATCATGAGTCGAAAACCCGCCGATGGCCACGGTTGAAAAGCTGTGGCTAATGGCATCAAACCCATCCATGCCTGCCATCCAATAAGCGAGTGCGCATACGGCCGTTAGCGCTAGATATATTTTAAATAGGACATTGGCCGTTTCCGCTATGCGCGGGGTTAGTTTAGCGTCTTTCATTGGACCCGGCGTCTCAGCCCGATAGATTTGCATGCCGCCCACACCTAGCATTGGTAGAATCGCTACAGCAATAACGACAATACCAATACCGCCTAGCCACTGTAGTTGCTGTCTATAATAAAGAATTGATCTTGGCAGATCATCAAGACCAGAAAGCACTGTAGCACCTGTTGTGGTCAGACCAGAGACAGATTCGAACAATGCATCAATAAAAACCAAATTTGTCGCGTCAGAAAACATCAGCGGCAACGTTCCGAAGACACTGAGGACCAACCAGAAGAAAACGGTAACGAAGAAGCCATCCCTTGTCCGAAGCTCGCCAGTCTTATTTTTTGTCGGCAACCAAAAGGCTAAACCGACTATTTGTGTAATAGCAAAGGCTAAGACAAACATTGACGCAGTATTTTCTTGGTAGATATAGGCGACGATGATTGGAGACAGCATAGTTAAACTGAATATCATCAGTAGCATACCCAGAACTCTTGCTATGACTGCAATATGCATAAAGCCGGTGCCCTAAAAAAAAGTGAAGCCAACCGCGAAGAGTTTCTCCACAGCTTTGGTGTTTGCTTTATCGACAACGAAAACGATGACATGATCGTCACTTTCGATCACGATATCATGATGAGCGATAATGACCTCGCCGTTACGGACCAACGCTGCCAAGGTAGATCCAGGAGGTGACTTTATGTCGCCAATGGCTCGCCCTACTACTTTTGATGATCTGGCGTCTCCATGGACAATAAATTCTAGGGCTTCCGCTGCACCGCGTCGCAACGAGTGAACACTGACTGTATCACCCTGACGCACATGGGTCAGTAGAGAGCTTATCGTCACTTGTTGCGGAGAGATGGCGATGTCTATTTCACCACCTTGCATTAGCTCCGCATAAACTGGATTACTGATTAGGGTCATTACTTTTTTTGCACCCAACCGCTTTGCCAGCAACGATGCCATGATATTAACTTCATCGTCATTTGTAAGGGCCAGAAAAACATCAGTTTTTTCGATGTTCTCATCTAGTAATAATTCTTGATCAGTGGCTGATCCATTTAAGACTACTGCGCGATTAAGTTTTTCAGACAAATAAGCAGCGCGCTCGGGCGAAAATTCAATAATTTTAATATTGTAGTCTTCTTCTAGAGCTTTACTCAGACGAAACCCGATATTACCACCCCCAGCAATTACCAAGCGATGGTATGGTTTTTCTAAGCGACGCAACTCACTCATTACCTTGCGAATATTCTTCTTAGCGGCGATAAAGAATACCTCGTCGCCGTCTTCAATAACCGTGTCACCTACTGGGAAAATAGCTCTATCTTTTCTATAGATCGCTGCGACCCGCGCATCCGCCTTAGGCATATGTTCTTTTAGGGTTCGCAACTCTTGACCTACCAGGGGACTATCTTTAACCGCGCGAAGACCTACTAACTGAATAACACCATCAGCAAAATCTAGAACTTGCAACGCACCAGGCTGCTCAATCAGCTTACGGATATAGTCAGTGACGGCTTGCTCCGGGGTGATCATTACATCGACAGGCATATTTTTGTCATTAAAAAGAACGCTTTTATATTTTGGGTTGGTGTAGTTATAGGCTCTGACGCGCGCTATTTTAGTGGGGGTGTGAAAAAGGGAATATGCAACCTGGCAGGCGATGATATTGACCTCGTCACTACTGGTCACAGCGACGAGCATATCGGCGTCTTCGATGCCGGCCTTTACCAATACATCAGGATAGCAACCGGTTCCGACAACGGTGCGAATATCTAGTCTATCTTGAAGTGAGCGAAGAGCACGCTCATTAATGTCAATCAGAGTAATGTCGGCATACTCACGTGCCAAATTCTCGGCCAGAGTTCCGCCCACTTGCCCTGCACCCACTATGATTATTTTCATCGTTATTCCGCTTTTTGCCAGGGTTTAAGCTGGACGGCCAATTTTACGAAGCCGTGCATAGTAAAATCCATCATGACCACCCGTTGTAGGAAACAGTTGCCGCCCACAATCTGTAGTATTACCCCAAGTAGCGTCTATGGTCATTATCTCAACATCTTCCCGGGACTCTACAAAAGCCTTGACCACCTGATCATTTTCTTCAGGAAGGACTGAACAGGTCGCATAAACTAAAATACCCTCATTTGCGAGTGTTTGCCAGAGTCTTTCGAGTAGTGTCGCTTGAATTTCGGCAAGCTTATCAATATCTGAGGGTTTTCGCAGGATTTTGATATCTGGATGACGCCGAATGACGCCCGTCGCTGAGCATGGGGCATCTAGTAAAATTCTGTCGAACGGGGTTTTATCCCACCAAGCATCTAAGTCGCCTGCATCTGCTGTCTTTAGATCTGCCGTCAGATTTAAGCGCTCTAAGTTATCTTTTACTTTTAAAAGCCGTCGCGCTTCAGAATCGATGGCCAAAAGCGATTTGATGTCCGGCTGAGCCTCCAAAATGTGGCCGGTCTTACCTCCCGGAGCACAACAGGCATCTAAAACTATGTGATCAGGTTCTAAACGAAGTAACGAGGAGGCTAACTGTGCGGCTTCATCTTGAACACTCACGGCGCCGACATCGAAACCAGGCAGTTGCATTACATCCATTGCGGCGGCCAGAGTAATTCCAACGTCGCTGTATGGTGTCTTTTCTGCAACTATGGCTGCAATTTCAAGCTGCTGAAGATATTCATCACGAGATTGATGCAGGGTATTAACACGCAGAGTCATTGGGCCACGTTCGTTATTCCCGGCAACAATCTTTGCCGCTAAACCTATCTCCCAAGCGTCATCCAATTTTTTGAGTAACCATTTAGGATGAGCGGTTTCAAAGACCCGATTATCAAGATGATCTTGCAGAAGATTGACTTTTTCTCGTTGAAAAGTTCTTAGAACGGCGTTGACCAAACCTTTCGCCCACGCACGATTTAGACCTTTTGTTGCATCAACGGTTTCATTCACCACAGCATGCTCAGAAGTTCTCATGTGCATAAGCTGATAAAGGCCACAGGCAATGAGGCCTTGTATTTCTAGATCTTTCTCTCTTAGCGGTTTTTCGATCAGCTGTTTTATCAAGAGTGCAATCTGAGGGTACCAACGTAAGCTCCCAAAACAGATTTCTTTGAACAGTGAACGATCCTTTTCAACAACCCTATTGGTATATTTGGGTAGCAAGGCTGACAAAGACTGACCTCGTAGAACGCTAGCGACAACCTCCGCAGCGGCCACTCTCGCAGTCAGGGGCTTGTTGCCGGTTGACTTAAACACCTAGTCTTTCCCCACTGGCAAAGCTCGTTGATCGTGCTTTCAATATTTCGCTAACGGGCAAGCGTGACTTGCCGGCTAATTGCAGCTCCTTTAGTAAAATACAACCTTCACCACATTTCACTAATAGACCCTCACTGCTCGCGGATATGATCTCTCCTGGAGTCGCTTTTTTATGTGAAGTGGCTGCGGCTGCTGACCATATTTTTAAGCGTTCATTACCTAGGAAAGAAAAGGCCGCAGGAGCCGGATTAAATGCTCTAATAATACGCTCAATTGCAATCGCTGAATCAGTCCAGTTAATTTGTGCTTCGGCTTTTGTTATTTTATGAGCATAAGACGCTAGCTGGTTATTTTGTGCCATGCCCACCGCGGTCCCCGCTTTTAACTTACCAAGAGTCGCTATGAGGGCTTCAGCACCCAACGCAGCAAGTTTGTCATATAAGGAAAGACTGGTTTCATCTTTGTTGATGGCGCATTGGGAGATGGTTAGCATTGCACCTGTATCAAGACCGGCGTCCATTTGCATCACAGTGATGCCGGATAAAAGATCACCAGCTTCGATGGCTCTTTGGATAGGCGCCGCGCCTCTCCATTTTGGCAGTAGTGAGCCATGTACATTGACGCATCCTAATCGGGGGGTATCTAAGACGGCTTGAGGAAGAATCAACCCGTAAGCCACTACTACCATTATGTCTGCATTTAATTCGGCGAGTACTATTTGAGACTCAGGCTCTCTTAGGGAAAAAGGCTGAAATACTTGGATGTTGTGCTCTAGCGCCATTATTTTTACTGGGCTATGGGTAATCTTTTTGCCTCGCCCAGAAGGCCGGTCAGGCTGAGTATAAACGCCCACTACTTCGCAGCAATCATCATTTAGAATAGATTGTAAATGGGCAGCGGCGAACCCCGGCGTACCAGCGAAAACAACTTTCACCTTAGAAGCATCCTATACCTACTTTTTTTTCATTTTTTTACGAATGATTTGCCGCTTTAAAGGAGAGAGATAGTCTACAAATAGCTTTCCCTCTAAGTGATCAATTTCATGTTGTATACAGATGGCTAAGAGACCGCAAGCTTCTTCTTTAAATTGCTCGCCATCCCCATTTAGCGCAGAAATCATTACTTTTGACGGCCGCTCAACGGTCTCATAAAAGCCCGGAATAGAGAGACAGCCTTCATCATAGAGCTGCGTCGTTTCGTCTAAAATCTCAATTTCAGGATTAATAAAAACCCTAGGCTCAGAATTATCATCTGAAAGGTCCATGACTATGATTCGTTGATGAACATCGATCTGTGTTGCCGCCAAACCTATGCCTTTTGCCTCGATCATAGTCTCGAACATATCTGCGATGAGACTTTTGATCACGCCATCGACGGTTACAACCGGTGAGGCTTTTGTCCGGAGTCGCGGATTTGGATATTGCAAAATAGTAAGTACGGTCATAGATGTAAGTACGCAGTTAAAATAGTAAGTTTCTGTCAATTGAACTAAAGCTGATTAATAAAGCCGCGCTTATTAAAAATTAGACTTATGATTATACACGATGAACGGATCTAAAAAATATTCGCGAAGGTGGAAAGTCCGAAATGTACTGTTGCAGAGCATACTGGTAAGTGTTCTGTGCAATTGTTTTTCCGATCAGAAGCCTTTTTAATGAGACGCAAGTCACAAGTTGAGCTAAAAGACACTTTTTGCTCAAATAAAAAAGGGTTTGTGGCCTCACTTCCTGGCAAACAGTCTATATTAAAGGCTCGTTGAATGGATTCAAGGGCGCAAAAGGATGAAGAAAGTTCTATTGATAGGGTTAGGCTTTTTGGCCGCTGTTGCTTTGTCGCTGCAGGCAGAGCAAGCAACAACAACTATTAAGGAAGGTTCTCCCAGCGAGTATGTTGTCCAAAAAGGTGACACCCTCTGGGCAATCGCAGACCATTTTCTGAATCAGCCATGGCAATGGCCGAAAATTTGGTATAACAATCCACAGATAGAAAATCCTCACCTCATATATCCAAATGACACAATTATAGTGTCTTATGTCAATGGGCTCCCGCAGCTTAGTATCGGCAAGCGCGCTTATGAAAAAAGATCTCCATCAGTCAGAGAGATTGATCGCAATGACGTGATTGCTCCTTTCCCAGCCAAAATAGTCGAAGATTTTCTTTCGCGTAATCAGATCAGTTCAGATTCTGAAATTAACGGAGCTCCTTACGTACTGGGTGGTATTGCTGGAAGACGTTACGCCGGCGCTGAAGATGAATTTTATGTTCACGGTCTACCTCCTGAAACATTGAAAAGGTATGGTGTTTTTCGTCAAGGAGATTCTTATATTGATCCTGATTCTGGAGAGATACTGGGGCAGCATATTATGAAAATAGGAGTCGCCATAGTGGTAGGGGTTGAAGAAAATCTAGCAACACTCAGAGTAATTCGAGCAAAAACCGCGATTCAACGAGGAGATAGACTACTTAAGGATATTAAACGCGTGTCAGTAAAGGAGATGCACCCAGAGCCAATGTCTAAGGTGGTTTATGGAAATATAATAGCGGTTGAGAATGGGAGAAATGCCGCAGGAGCAATGGACATCGTCGCGTTAAACCGTGGTTATGAGGAAGGGCTTGAACCGGGAAATCTTTTAGGTCTTTTCACTAAAGGAGAGCGTCTAAAAACACTTAAAACTCAGTCCGTGATGAACGCTCCAGAGCGACGCATCGGTAGTATTCTAGTTTTCTCAGTTTACGAAAAAATGAGCCATGGAATAATTTTACAAGCCTCACAACAAGTAATCTCTGGGACCATAGTTAAGACTCCTTAAGAGATGGTTAGCCAAAGAATTAATGTAAGGCTCTAACTCATCAGCTCTAGGCTATTATGTCGATGATTAAATGTCATACTGAACTTGAATTTGCTTTGATCGCCCAGCAAATAAAATCGTTAACCCTGAGCGTTCAAGCACAGATGTTAGGTTATTCTGAGACGTATGCTAATCTTTTTATTGGCCCCATCATTCTGTTCCCAGACTCTATGAGAGAGCAGATTAGTTTGATTCGTAAAAAGTATCATGCTCCAGACTGGAACGACTTCCTCCAACAACACAAAGAAACGTTAGAACGAATAAATGCTAGCGCTATTCCTCGGACAAGCAAAGAATACCCGCTGTTACTAAAGCAGACCAGCAGGCCACCTTCTATACTGTATGTCCGAGGGTCGACTGAACTACTCCATATGCCTCAAATTGCTATTGTCGGCAGCCGAAGAATGACACGCGTAGGCCAGCAAAATGCCTTGAGCTGGAGTCGTTTTTTGGCTAACAGTGGATTTACAGTGACTAGCGGTCTTGCTCTGGGCGTCGACGGTGCAGCACATCAAGGCGCGCTTCAAGCCAGTAGCGGAGGTACTATTGCCGTTATGGCTACTGGCATTGATAAAATATACCCAAAACAACACCGACTCTTGGCGGAGCAGATTGTAGACTCGGGAGGTTGCCTCGTAACAGAGTTTCAACCGGGGACCGAGCCCTTGGCGCAGCATTTTCCGCAACGAAATAGGATTATTAGCGGGCTCAGTTTAGGAGTCTTGGTAGTAGAGGCTGCCGTTAAAAGCGGCTCTTTGATTACGGCACGCACCGCTTTGGAGCAGAATCGTGAAGTCTTTGCCATCCCAGGCTCTATCCATAACGCTCAGAGTAAGGGCTGTCATTTACTAATTAAACAGGGCGCTACTTTAGTCGAGCAAGCAGCGGATATTGTGACTGAATTAGCAGGAGCATTAGCAGGATTAAGGGAAAACCTACACCCAGAGAGTATCATGTTAACACCCGCATTCGATTTCGACGAAGATCAGCGTTTATTGCTAGATATAATTGGTTTTGACCCAGTTGATTTGGACACCCTCAGTCGGGCCAGCAGGTGGCCTGCGGAAAAGCTATCACAAACGCTGGTTCGCTTAGAGTTGTGCCATGCGATCGATAATAATAATGGGTATTATCAGCGACTGGTCTGAAACTTAGCTCTATCAAAGGGTAAGGCGACCAAGAGCGGTAAACTTTAGCTGATCCCGGCAGTTGCACATGGCGTAATGTTGCGGTAATCTGCGGGATTACTGATCTAGGACATCTTCATTATGAACAAACCGTTTGTTGCGATTTTAATGGGCTCCGATTCCGATTTACCGGTGATGGAAGCTAGTTTTGAAATCCTTAAAAAATTCGACATTCCTTTTGAAGTCAAAGTGACATCGGCTCATCGGACGCCGGCGGCTACTCACAGCTTCGTTACCGATGCTGATTCGCGTGGTTGTGCGGCCTTTATCTGTGCCGCAGGCATGGCTGCGCATCTGGCTGGGGCGGTTTCTGCAATAACCCTGAAGCCGGTAATAGGAGTCCCCATTAATGGTTCTCTTGATGGCCTTGATGCGCTTTTATCAACCGTGCAAATGCCAGGTGGTATTCCCGTTGCGACTGTTGCTATAGGGAAAGCTGGGGCGAAAAATGCTGCTTACTTGGCAGCACAAATTATTGGAGTATCTGATCCTGAGATGCATCAAAAACTAATCGCAGAGCGTGCAGAAAATGCAGCAACTATTGTTGCTAAAGATGCCGCGCTTCAGGAAAAGCTGAAAAACAGCTGAGTCATGTGGTGATGGACTGGAATGGTCACGTTGAGATTACGAGAGCGGCTTCGGTTATAGCTGACGGGGGTGTCATCGCTTATCCCTCTGAGGCGGTTTGGGGCCTTGGTTGTGATCCTTTTAGGGAGGCAGCGGTCAATAAAATTCTCGAAATAAAGCAGCGTCCTGTGAGTAAAGGTCTTATTTTGATCGGAAGTAGTCTTGATGGGTTTTATTCGTACCTCGTGGGTCTCGAGCCAAAATACAGGCGACTCTTTTCTATCCCACGTAGTCAGCCAACAACATGGCTAGTCCCAGATAATGGCTTCGCACCGAGATGGATTGTCGGAAATCATGCCACCGTTGCCCTTCGACTTAGCAGCCATCCGGTAGTTGCTGCGTTGTGTAATTCTTTCGGCGGACCGATAGTCTCCACTTCTGCAAATCCCCAAGGTTTGCCTGCCGCCACAACACAGACTAAAGTGGAAGAGTACTTTGCGGCTAACTTGGGGTTTTGTGCCCCAGGGGAAGTGGCGGGGGCTAGTAGAGAGAGTGAGATCATAAATTTATTGACCGGCGAGGTTATTCGTCCTGGATAAAAAGCAAGTAGTTGACAAGCAAGCGGTTGAGGATTATCTCCTTGGCTTACAAGACCATATCTGTTCCGAGCTAAAAACAACGGACGGTAGTCAATGGCAGGAAGATAGTTGGATCCGACAACAGGGTGGTGGTGGGCGCAGCTATGTGCTTTCAGAAGGGCCGGTAATCGAGAAGGCTGGGGTCAATTTCTCACATGTTTTCGGTGATGAAATGCCTGCGTCAGCGACCAAAAATAGGCCCGAATTAGTCGGGTGTAGTTGGGAGGCATTTGGCGTCTCAGTTGTAATACATCCTCAGAACCCCTATGCCCCCACCGCGCATGCCAACGTGCGGTTTTTTGTTGCTGAGAATGGTAGTGGCGATCCTGTCTGGTGGTTTGGCGGTGGCTATGATCTCACTCCTTATTATGGCAATGATGAAGACTGTGTGCATTGGCACAGTACTGCCAAAGCTACCTGTGACGCATTTTCAGAGAAACTTTATCCGCGCCTAAAAGCTAATTGTGATGAATACTTTTACCTTCCTCACCGAAAAGAGGCACGAGGCGTTGGTGGGTTATTTTTTGATGATTTTAATGATCTTGGATTTGCAGACAGTTTTGCATTCATGCAGCGCGTTGGCGATAGCTTTGTCCCAGCATACGTGCCTATTTTAAATCGTCGGTGCCAGCAACCCTTTGGCGACCGAGAGCGACAATTTCAACTATATCGCCGTGGCCGCTACGTTGAGTTCAATTTAGTGAATGATCGAGGAACGCTCTTTGGGCTGCAAAGTAATGGTCGAACCGAATCTATTCTAATGTCTCTTCCCCCTCTTGTTAGGTGGGAATACAGCTATCAACCAGAACCAGGCACTCCTGAGGATGATCTCTATACGCGTTATTTAGTGCCGCAGGAATGGGTGTGATGACTGATCAATACGCAGTATTTGGCAACCCAATTGCGCACAGCAAGTCTCCGCAAATACATACGCTTTTTGCAGCCCAAACCCAGCAGGGAATGGACTACCATTCGCAGCTAGTGGGTATTGATAATTTCATTACTGCGGCAGACAAATTTTTTGATAATGGCGGACTAGGATTAAATATCACCGTCCCCTTTAAGCAAGAAGCGTTCAATTATGCTAATGCGATTAGCTTGCGTGCGTCAGTAGCTGGTGCCGTGAATACGCTAATTCGAAGAGATGATGGAAGTATATTGGGTGATACTACTGACGGTGTTGGGTTGACCGCAGACATAGTGGACAACTTAGGATGGCAGGTTAAGGCAAAAAGGGTACTACTTTTGGGTGCTGGAGGGGCGGTTAGAGGGGTTCTGGAAAATGTGCTTAATTTACAGCCCCAACATGTGGTGGTTGCCAATCGGTCGGTTGAAAAAGCCCTTCAGCTGGCGAAACAATTCGCGGAAGCTGGCTATATACTTGGCTGTGGTTTAGATATGCTCGATGGGCAGGAGTTTGATGTCATCATTAATGGCACCAGCGCTTCGCTTGATGGGCAGCAGCTATTGTTGCCTGACTCACTTATAGGCGCATCAGGAGCCTGTTGCTATGACATGATGTATGGGGCTATGCCAACCGACTTTATGCAGTGGTCCTCTAGTCGAGGTGCCGAGGTGTCTGATGGGCTTGGAATGCTGGTTGAGCAAGCGGCAGAATCTTTTTATCTGTGGCGAGGGATTAAGCCACGAGCTGCAGAGGTAATCTCACTACTTCGCCAAACCCTGTAGTTACAGTTTTACTGCCGCGTTTCCTCCAAATATTGATCTTTTAACTTCACATAGTTCGCCGGAGAATAGGTAAAAAATAGCTTTTCTTTGTCTGTTACTGCGCGTAGCTGCTTACAAGGGTTCCCTACATAAACGTTGCCACTTTGCAGTCTTTTGCCTGGAGGTACTACGCATCCAGCGCCAATGATGACCTCATCCTCAATAACTGCTCCGTCATTAACGATCGCGCCGTTACCCACTAAAACTCGACTACCAACGATACAGCCATGGAGTATAACGCCATGGCCAACAATGACGTCATCGCCAATAATCAGCGGCCACCCTCCTGGATTAAAGTCAGATGCATGTGAAATATGCAGTACAGCGTTGTCTTGAATACTAGTTCTGCAACCGATCGAGATAGAGTGCATATCTCCACGAATAACGGCACCTGGCCAAACAGACGAATCTTCGCCTAATGTAACGTTGCCAATTACCGTAGCGGCAACATCAACAAAGACACGGGGACCTAAATTTGGAGAAATTCCGGCGTGAGAGCGGATAGAGTGATCCATATTGAGCAATGCCATATATAATAAGAGTTCCTATTGTGATGAGTTTACTATGGTTTTTTCAACTAAAAAAAGATTTATTGCTGGTGTTATCTGTCCCAAGTGCTCTGCAATGGACAAGTTGCAGGCTTACTCTGAAGAAGGTGCAGACTTCCGAGAATGCGTTGGCTGCGGCTTTAAAGATCAGATGCGGATAGGGTCTTCTCCGCGCGAAATTCAAACGCGGGTCAACACGACTGAAGAAGAGATCGCTCGACAAATTAGTCCAATCCGTATTATTGACCCCACGGATAAATAGTACTTCCAGCGAAGGTGTGACTAATAAAGTTAATAAATCACCTGAGAGTATTGTATTTGATCGTTTTGCGGCTAGTGAAACGTATATGGTTTTGTTACAATCGCGCCGCGCAAGCTCAACGAAGTACAAAAAAAGTTATTGCGGCAAAAAGAAATTTATATTTTTGAATTACCACGGAGAAAAAACCGATGTCGAAAAGAGCGAGAGCGCTTTTCCTGGGTCTGCTGAGTCCAGCGATTTTATCGCTCGTTGCCGGTGGCGCCAGCGCTAAAGATGCAGCGTGGAATCTCAACATGCCAAGAGGCGTTACAGAAGTCAGTCAGGCTGCTTATGACATTCACATGATTATGATATGGGTATGTACCGTGATCGGCGTGCTTGTGTTTGGGTTCATGTTTTATATTATGTTTGCGCATAGAAAATCCCGTGGAGTCACAGCAGCCAACTTCCATGAAAATCTGACCGTAGAGATTCTCTGGACGATTGTCCCTGCTCTAATCCTTATTGTCATGGCGGTACCCGCTACAACTGCGTTGCTCAAAGTGTACGATACAGAAAACCCTGATATTGATATTAAGGTTACTGGATATCAATGGAAATGGCAGTACGAGTATATTGGCGAAGGCGTCAAATTTATGAGTGAGCTGCGTACGTCTCAGGACGAACAGTATGGTCGTGCTCCCAAAGGTGAGCATTATCTCCGAGAAGTCACTCAGCCATTGGTAATCCCAGCGAACAAGAAAGTCCGCTTTTTGATTACTGGCAATGATGTTATTCACAGCTGGTGGGTGCCCGACTTCGCGGTAAAGAGAGATGCGATTCCTGGTCTTTTTACAGCGGCATGGGCAAAAACTGACCAGCCGGGTGTTTATGTTGGCGCATGTACCGAGCTATGCGGAAAGGATCATTCTCGGATGCCCGTTGTTGTTGAAGTAAAGGAAGAGGCTGAATACTACGCTTGGCTTGCTGGGAAGAAAGAAGAAGCTGTTATTTACCAGTCAACGATTGGTAAGGAATGGACCAATGATGAGCTGATGGCTAAAGGCGAGGCTGTTTACGCAGTATCATGTGCAGGCTGTCACCAGTCTGCCGGCCAGGGGATTCCCGGAGTTTTCCCTGCGCTTGTTGGCAGTTCTATCGTGACAGGGCCTGTTGAAGGTCACATTGGTATTCTGATCAATGGTGTAGCGGGGTCAGCCATGCAGTCTTTTGCTGACCAGCTTTCAGAAGTAGATATCGCTGCGGTTATTCATTATAAACGTAATTCTTGGGGTAACGACATGGGTGACATAGTTCAGCCTGTTGACGTTCTCAATTACAAACAAAATCAATAGAGGAAGCTCTTAAATGGCACACGGACCTTCAGAAAACTTTTTTAACCGCTGGCTTTTCAGCACCAATCACAAAGATATTGGCACCCTTTACTTGTGGTTCAGTTTTTCCATGTTTTTGCTCGGTGGAGCATTTGCTATGGTTATTCGCGCCGAACTCTTCCAGCCGGGGATGCAGCTAATAAAACCCGAATTCTTTAATCAGATGACCACGATGCACGGCTTGGTTATGGTTTTTGGTGCAATCATGCCAGCGTTTGTTGGTTTGGCCAACTGGATGATTCCAATGATGATTGGTGCTCCGGACATGGCATTACCAAGAATGAACAATCTTAGTTTCTGGATTCTACCTTTTGCTTTTGCTATTTTAGTTTCGACTTTGTTTATGGAAGGCGGCGGCCCTAATTTTGGTTGGACCTTCTACGCACCGCTCTCCACAACTTATGCGCCGGACACAGTGAACTACTTTATTTTCGGTGTACATATAATGGGGGCCTCGTCAATCATGGGGTCCATCAACATTATTGCTACCGTGATGAACATGCGCGCGCCTGGCATGACCTATATGAAGATGCCCTTATTTGTTTGGACTTGGGTAATCACTGCGTTTTTGCTAGTAGCGGTAATGCCGGTCTTAGCGGGTGCCGTGACTATGATGTTGATGGACATCAATTTTGGAACAAGCTTCTTTGATGCGGCCGGCGGCGGTGATCCAGTATTGTTCCAGCACGTGTTTTGGTTCTTCGGGCATCCGGAGGTCTACATTATTATCCTTCCGGCATTTGGTGTAGTGTCGCAGATTATTCCAACGTTTAGTCGCAAGCCCTTATTTGGTTATTCATCGATGGTTTATGCCACAGCATCGATCGCGTTTTTATCCTTTATTGTTTGGGCTCACCACATGTTTACTGTTGGGATGCCAATTGCAGGCGAGCTGTACTTTATGTACGCAACAATGCTGATTGCTGTCCCAACTGGCGTCAAGGTCTTTAACTGGGTCACTACGATGTACAAAGGTGCACTTACCTTTGAAACACCAATGTTGTTTAGTATTGCGTTTGTCATCTTGTTCACATTTGGAGGCTTCACTGGAATGATGCTGTCAATTGCGGCTGCAGATACGCAGTACCACGACACCTACTTTGTTGTTGCCCATTTTCACTACGTAATGGTAGCCGGAGCCGTGTTTAGTGGAACCGCTGCGGTCTATTATTGGCTCCCGAAGTGGTGCGGCAGAATGTATGACGAAACGATGGGAAAACTGCAGTTTTGGATTGCCTTCATCGCCTTTAATATCACCTTTATGCCTCAGCATTTCTTAGGCCTTGCTGGTATGCCAAGACGATATTCTGATTATGGCTTACAGTTTGCGGATTGGAACATGGTATCTAGTATTGGTGCTTTCATGTACGGCGGTGCGCAGCTACTATTTTTGTATAACGTCATCCGAACTATCGGTTGGGGTAAGCCGATCAGTGATCCTAAGGTTTGGGAAGGTGCTGAAGGACTTGAGTGGACTCTGCCAACACCTGCACCGTTCCATACATTCTCTACTCCGCCCGTGCTTAAGTAGTAAGAGGTACCGAAATGGATAACTCAAAGACACACCGCAGCGTGGTCGTTAAATCGCTGTTCGGTGTGGTTGTTATGTTTATGTTTGCGATATTCGTTTTACCGCCCTTGTATGATCTGTTTTGTGAGATTACAGGGATAGGCGGTAAAACCGGTGGTGCTTACACGGCTACAGAAATTACCGTAGACACTTCGCGAGAAGTTGAAGTTCAGTTTGTTGCGACTAACAATGCCACTATGCCCTGGGATTTTTATCCTGTTGAACACAAAGTAATAGTTCACCCTGGGGAATCTAAAGAAATAATTTTTTATGCCAAAAACCGAACTGGCAAAGATATGGTGGGACAGGCGATTCCAAACGTCCTACCCAACAATGCCGCTGATTATTTCCTCAAAACAGAATGCTTTTGTTTCAATAATCAGCCGCTCGCGGCCGGAGAGGAAGCCGATCTTGCTGTTGTGTTCATCATCGACCCTGACCTGCCAGCGAGTGTTAATACAGTGACTTTGTCATATACAATTTTTGATATAACAGACCGTGTACCGATGCAGGTCTCACAAGCACAGTAAATGGAGAAGAAAGATGTCAACTGAAGGTAGTTATTACGTTCCAGAACAGAGCAAGCTCCCCTTGGCAGCCGCGCTGGGAATGGGAACTATGGCGTTCGGAGCCGCGAGCTGGGTTATCGAAGGCGGCACATCAACTGTTTTCTTGGTCGGCACAGCTATTATGGCCGTGGTTATGTATAAGTGGTGGAGTCTTGTTATTGAAGAGAATACTCAGGGCATTGTCAGTGATCAATTAAAGTACTCGTACGTGTTGGGCATGTACTGGTTCATCTTCTCCGAGCTTATGTTTTTTGTATGCTTCTTTGGCTCCTTGTTTTATGTCAGAGTTTTAGTTGGACCTTGGATTGGTGGTGAAGCCGCTATTGGTTTGTTTGATGATACCCCCACTGATGCCGCGATAGCCAACGCCACCCATTTGTGGTCGGGCTACGATGCTACATGGCCTCCACTTATTACTCCAGATCAAGCAGTTAACGCAGATGCTGCTAAATTTATAGGCGCTGAAGAGGCGATGAGTTTCCCGGGTTGGGCAAAAATATTGGGATGGTTACCGTTGTGGAATACTATCGTACTGATAGCGTCGAGCGGAACGGTACACGTTGCACATCACGCTTTAAAAGAAGGTAACCGGAAGAAGTTTGTTAAGTGGTTAGGGCTTACTGTTTCCCTCGGAGTTATCTTTTTGTTTCTTCAGGCTGAGGAATATATCCATGCTTACCAAGAGTTAGGTTTAACGCTTGAATCTGGTATTTATGGCACGACGTTCTTTCTGCTGACTGGATTTCATGGGGCACACGTTACCTTGGGTACGATCATGCTGTTTATTGCATTTCTGCGCGGTTTGAAGGGGCATTTCAGTGAAAGTGATCACTTTGGTTTCGAGGCGGCTGCTTGGTACTGGCACTTTGTAGATGTAATCTGGATAGGTTTGTTTCTTATCGTATACGTGCTCGGCTAGGCATTGAGCTAAGGGAAAAAACGGCTAGGTAGTTCCTGGCCGTTTTTATCTGTAGTATAAAAAACTAAGGTTTAGTCGAACGTTGTGGTGTTGTCTGTGCAGCATCAGGATGAAGTTGCTTATCCCAAGGGGCCTGGCTGCCAATCTGGCCTGTAGCAGCACCATACACTATGGTTGCAACCAGCAGTGCTGCTAGAGTCACACGCGTACCAAGACTATTCAGCAGCCGGCGCTTAGAGTCACCCAAGTCTTTAACTAGAAAACGCAGTCCAGTAAATAGACTGATGAGAATCGCGATAAACAGAATAACGATAATTGATTTTAAAATCATGATTGTGAAGTCTCTGACAAAAGAGGGGGATTTAAACACAAATGAACCAAGACCCCCAATTTTCTCGCGAAAAATTTGAGTGGGAACTTAATGCCAAGATCATTATTTTTTCCTTGGTACTGTTCCCTGTCCTCGTCCTCTTAGGCTTTTGGCAGGTTGATCGGGCTGAAGAGAAGCGCAGTATTGTTAATGAATTTCGGACTAATCAGCAGGCTCCGCCGGCAACATCAGATGATCTGTTTGATGATCAAAATCATCAGTATCGATCTGCTTGGCTAACGGGTGAGATGGATGGCAAGCGTCGAATATTCTTAGACAATCGAGTGAAGTACGGCAGACCAGGATATGAAGTTATTGAATCCATGATGCTCTCTGGACCAGTGCCTGATGGCCGACGGCAGTTGGTGCTGGTCAATAGAGGATGGGTGGCTGCTCCGCTGGATAGGCGCACGTTACCCGAAGTAGATTCTGTGGTCGGAGACGTACAATTGCGAGGTGTTTTGTATCATAATCTGCGCGGAGGCTATCGTTTAGATGATGGAGTTAAGGTTGTATCAGAGTGGCCGAGTAGAGTAGGTTGGATATCTGTAGAGCGGGCATCCGAGTTGTTTGGAGATGAATTCTATGCCTATCAACTGCGTCTTGATGCAGATTCTATCGGCGCGCTGGACACTGGATGGGTGACTGTTGCTGTGCAGCCTGAGAAGCATACAGGTTACGCGTTCCAGTGGTTTGCAATGGCTGTGGTACTTCTGCTTATGACATTGATTGCCAACTCCAATTTTAGTAGTTGGATTAAAAGAAAATAATGGCCTTGAGCCGAACCAGAAAGGACTTTGCGGTATGAGTGACAATATAGAGATCAGCGGTAAGCAGCGTGGTTTTCAATACCAAATTTGGCTGATGTTGTTGATTGTAGGCGGCGTTATTCTAGCTGGATTTATCATGGTGCCAAAAACCGAGCAGCAACGGCAGCAGATGATCGCTTTGTTGGGAACAACCAATATAGGTGAGTTAGTAAAGCCCACTCTCGACTTTAGTCCGGTGCTAAGTGAGCTAGAAGCCACTGAAAAACCAAAATGGAAAGTTGTTACTGTTGGGGGCGTGGGGTGCGATGATGTTTGTGAGGCCATGTTGGTTAACAGTCGGCAAGTCCACATGTTACTTGGAAAATCGACAGGCAGAGTAGAAAGAGTTTACTTGCCGAATTTAGAAGCCATGGACGCTGAACAAATTGCTCTGTTAAAAATGGTCCATCCGTTTTTAATTATATTGCCGACTAACGCGGATGACTTCGCCCAGGTTGTTGCGGGCAGTTCTGCAGAATGGGATATGAAGGAGACGCGGCATTTTGTTGTTACTCCCGACCAGAAAAGCATTTTGTATTATACCAAAGAGAAAGATGGAGACGGATTACTTGATGATCTGAAACATCTGCTAAAATACTCGCCAGACCGTTAGAGTATCGTGGTTTTATGAAATACCCACAAGTTCTTGGAGTAAAGTTCAATGTCCCATGCTGAGATAAACACTATTGCGGTAAGTTGGCGTGATTATTTGGAGTTGTGTAAACCCAATGTCGTTGCGCTAATGCTACTGACATCTCTCATTGGCATGTTGCTAGCGACTGACCAGGCAGTCCCTATGACGGTTCTTATTTTCGGCAATCTTGGTATTGCCCTGTGTGCAGGCTCAGCGGCGGCGGTAAATCACATCGTAGACCGGCATGTGGATGACAAGATGGCGCGCACATTGAATCGCCCGCTTGCTCAGGGGCGTCTCAAAACTGAGTATGCGGTCATATTTGCCCTTATCACGGGTATTACGGGAATGGCGATTTTGTTGGTTTTCACCAATGTACTTACTGCCTGGCTAACCTTGGCATCATTGGTAGGCTATGCATTTATTTACACCATGTTTTTGAAGCGCGCGACGCCACAAAATATTGTCATCGGCGGCCTAGCAGGCGCTGCGCCACCGCTGCTGGGATGGACGGCAGTGACGGGCGAAATTCACCACAATGCACTGCTACTAGTACTGATTATTTTTGCCTGGACGCCACCACATTTTTGGGCGTTAGCCGTGCACAGAAAAGATGAATATGCAAAAGCTAAAATACCTATGTTACCGGTAACCCACGGTGAGTATTACACCAAAATTAATATTCTGCTTTACACTTTACTGTTAATTGTCGTCACGACGATGCCCTATTTGACAGGCATGTTTGGATGGCTGTATCTGGTCAGCTCACTATTATTAGGGCTTGGATTTTTGTACTGGGCAGTGGTTATGCTGCGCAGTAAAGGTGGTAATTCGGGAATGAAAACCTTCCAGTACTCCATTGTTTATTTGATGGTATTGTTTGCAGTCATGCTGGTCGACCATTATTTTATTGCGACAGTTACCTATATTCCATCTGCTTAAAGGACTCAGCCATGAACAACGATCAACAAGTCGGAATTCGCCGAACAGTCATATTTGTTGTGTGTCTTATAATGCTGGTTATCGCCGGCTTTGTATGGAAGATGAATCAGCCGGTTATTATGAATGATCAGCAATTGCGAGTTAACGGCGCCATTGTGCTGAATACTCCGCGAATCTTCAGCGACTTTGATCTGCTTGACCACCATGGCGAAGCTTTTACAAAAGAGCGACTGATGGGCAAGTGGAGTATGGTTTTTTTCGGTTTCACCAACTGTCCTGACGTATGCCCAACGACGTTGGCGACCTTAAATGATACCTACAGTAAATTAAAGGATGCGGAGAAGGAGAATCTACAAATTATTATGATATCTCTGGATGCAGAGCGGGACTCAGTAGAGAAGCTAGCGGAGTATATGCCTTACTTCAATCCTGAATTCATCGGTGTGACCGGAAACAAACACTTTATCCGACGTTTAACAGCGGAAATTAATATTGCTTATAACAAGGTTCCACTTGAGGGCGAGGATTACACTGTGGATCATAGTACCCAGATGGTACTGGTTAATCCCAAAGGGGATTATCATGGGTTTTTCAAAGCGCCACATTCTGAAATTATGTTGCGTCAAACGTGGCGTTCTATCTACTCAACCTTCAACTAAGCTGGCGTCGGTAAGCTAAAGATAAGCAAAATAGAAAACTCGCGCTAATCACCACCGAGGGTCCTGCGGGCGTATCTAGATTCCAGGACATTGCAAGGCCCATAACTACAGTGAGCATAGCGATGAGACTTGCCGCTACGGCCATTTGCTCGGGAGTTTGGCTGACACGGCGCGCGGTGGCGGCCGGAATAATTAATAATGCGGTGATTAGCAATACGCCGACTACCTTCATAGCTAGTGCAATCACTAGGGCAGTAATTAGCATTAGTGCTGTACTTACTAATGTCACATTTGTGCCCTCTACTGCGGCTAATTCAGGGTCAACGGTAATATTTATAAGCTGTTTCCATAATAGTCCCAGTAACGCTAGCACTGCGGCGGATACGGTGTAAATTACCCAAAGATCATTCTTGGTTACCGCTAGTAGATCACCAAAAAGTAGTGACATTAGATCCACTCGCACACCAGGTAGTAACGAGATGACTACCAATCCAGCTGCAAGAGCAGAATGCGATAGAATACCCAGCAGCGTATCTAGTGATAGAAAACCACGTTTTTCTAGAAAGACTAACCCGATGGCCATTGCTAGAGGTATAGCAATGACAGTAATGTTCAAATTAATATCTAGTAGCACACCAAGAGAGACGCCAAGCAGGGCACTATGAGCCAGTGTGTCACCAAAATAGGCCATACGTCGCCACACTACAAAGCAGCCCAAAGGGCCTGCTACTAAAGCAACGCCAAGACCCGCAAGTAAGGCGTACAACAAAAAATCAGTCATGATGACAACCATCTCCGTGCGTGTGCGTAATTTCCCCTGCGACTTCGCCATGCAAGTTGTGGTCATGATCGTGCCGGTGCGAATAAAGAGCAGTGGTCTGCCCAAAAATATCTATGAATGCAGGATCTTGTGTCACTTGTTCTGGATGGCCCTGACAGCAGATATGCCGATTTAAACAAATTACTTGGTCGGTAGCCGACATGACCAAGTGTAGATCATGAGAGACCATCAATACGGCACAATTAAGGCTTTTTGCGAGACCATTAATCATTTGATAGAGGTCATTTTGACCGTTTATATCAACTCCTTGCACGGGCTCATCTAACACCAAAAGATTGGGTTGGCGCAAAATAGCTCTGGTCAGTAAAGCACGTTGTAACTCGCCCCCAGACAGGTTTTGTATTGGGGTTGTTGCTAAGTGGCCAATACTCATAGATTCAAGCGCGGCATGACAGTCCTGCTGAGAAGTATGGGCGAGCTGCAAAAAACGAAGCGTTGAAAGAGGAAGTGTTGGATCGATAGTGATTTTCTGTGGCATGTAGCCAATACGAATAGTTGAACTGGCTACTCTTGAGCCAGAGTCTGGCTGTATAAGGCCAAGAATGATTTTAGCTAAGGTCGACTTACCCGCGCCATTGGGACCAATTAGCGTAGTAATTTCTCCTTGCTGAAGACGTAAAGAAACGTTCTCTAAGACAGGTTTACCAGCAAAGGCTTTGTGAATGCCATCCAGTTCTAAAAGTAGTTTAGATATCATGAGAGTACTCATCACTTATGTTGTTCAAAACGCACTGTGGGCACCTACCAAAAAGTTCAACACTCTGGTTTTGCAAATCGAAATTAGCTTTGTCACTAGCGGACTGAAGAACTTCGTTAAGTACCGCATCAGCTAACTCGGCGGCACTTCCGCAGATATTACAAATCATAAAAAGATTACTGTGGTGGCTACTGGGAAAAGGACAGCCTATGTATGCATTGAGCGAGGCAAGTCGATGTATCAGCCCAAGACCCAAAAGAAACTCAATCGCTCGGTAAACTGTTGGAGGAGCAATAGGCTTAGACAGTAGCTTTGATAATTGGCCTTGAACTTGATACGCCCCCAGGGGCCGATGACTCTGCCAAAGCAGCATTAAAACCGCCTCCCGAGTGGGGGTTAGTTTAGCGTTTCTCTCTTGGCAAAGACCTTTAGCGCGAGTTAATGCTGCATTAATGCAGCGCTCATGGTCGTGCGGCTGATGGACTAAGCGAGAATTTGTCAGCATAATGATACTTTTCGAAAAGTGTTATGTTATAATATAACATATAAGTAAGGTTAGCTACGTGTTTTCTGTGGAGGTTGCTATAAAAAAGATATTTTGTAACATTGGTTGGACTTTGGCCCTGTTTTTACCCCTCGCTGCCGATGTCGCCAGTAATGAAAAGGTGCTCGACAGTATAGATAGTGATGTTGCTGTGAAAGCGTTAATCATTACTAGCATAAAGCCACTGGCATTGATTGCCCAAGCAGCACTTGGGAACACCGTGCGGGTTGAATTTTTGCAATCTGCGAGCCAATCAGCGCACGAGTTGACCCTCAATGCATCTGCTTTAGATAAAATCCATCGCGCTAGCTTAGTTATTTTGATCGGCGGCCAGTTTGAGCCTCGTATTAGCAAGGTTGTTCATGCTCTTTCTGGCAAAGCAGTTATTCAAGCCCTAGACTTGCCTCTATCTGAGGGAAAACTGGATACGAATGAGCAGAACCATCCGCACAATATGGATCCTCACGTGTGGTTGAATCCTTATAATGCTAATGTTATTGCGCACGCCATACAGTCAAAATTGGGTGTTGCACAGCAAAACGTCATCAGTGAAAGCCAAATTAACGCACTTAAAAACTCTCTCAAACCTGTGTCAACTCACAGCTACATTTCTCATCACGCTGTTTTGGGTCATTTTTCCCAAGCATTTAATGTATCTACAGGAATGTCTATACGCGACTCTAGCGGCGGACGCAAAGGCGCTAAAAGTCAGTATCTAATGCGTAATGATGCACGCTCAAACGGAGCGCAGTGCGTATTTGTTGAGCCGCAGTATGCTGACAAGGACGCTTTAGTAATATCTAGCGCCCTAGGTTTGCCGCTAAGAGAAATTGACCCGCAGGGCATTGACATAGCCTTGACGGCAGAAGGCTATACCCAATTCATTCAAGCGTTGGTTGTTCAATATAAAGCCTGCTTCACGTAAATACTGTATTCTTAGCCTAACTAAAGCAGACTAAAAACAGGTAGATCATGACTGAAAAAACTCCCCTCATCTTAGTTGACGGATCCTCCTATCTTTATCGTGCTTTTCATGCGCTGCCGCCACTAACAAATAGCAAAGGACTCCCGACAGGTGCGGTTAAAGGCGTTATCAATATGATGCGTCGGCTACAGAAAGATTATCCCGAAAGTACGCTGGTCGTGGTTTTTGATGCCAAGGGCAAAACTTTCAGAGACGATATGTATAGCGAGTACAAGGCCAACCGCCCGCCTATGCCCGATGATTTACGGCTACAAATTGAGCCCATTCACAATATTATTCGCGCGATGGGGCTTCCGATGCTCATTATTGATGGGGTTGAAGCGGACGACGTGATTGGCACATTGGCAATGCAAGCCACAGCCATTGCACAGCCGGTTGTAGTTTCAACGGGTGATAAAGATATAGCCCAGCTGGTGAATGAATATATTACATTGGTCAATACCATGACCAATACAGTGCTAGATCGCGATGGTGTGATTGAAAAGTTTGGCGTTCCACCAGAGCTAATCATCGACCTTTTAGCACTATTGGGCGACAAATCAGATAATATTCCTGGAGTGCCCGGTGTTGGAGAAAAAACTGCTCTTGGACTTTTGCAGGGCATCGGAGGCTTAGATGCCATCTATCAGCGACTAGAAGAAGTGGCGGGATTAGATTTTCGCGGCGCGAAGAATATGGCGCCAAAGCTTGAGGAGCACAAAGAGCTTGCTTATCTGTCATACCTGTTAGCGACCATTAAAACTGACGTTGAGATGCCACTGAAGATCAGCCAGTTACATAATCAAGCGCCTAATCAAGAACTTCTGGCAGAGTTATTCGAGGCGCTAGAGTTTAAGTCCTGGGTTAAAGAGCTTTCAAGTGAAGAGCCCGCCGCACGCCCGTCAAGCGTCGTAGGCCAAATCGAAGTACCAGCGGCTGAAACAACAGTGAAGCCTGTTCAAGCTGACATTGTTACAGATTATCAGGTAGTGCTTACAGAGGCGCAATTAGAGGAATGGGTTGCGAAAATTAACGCTGCCGAATTGATTGCGGTAGACACTGAAACAACTAGCTTAGACTACATGGTTGCCAACTTGGTAGGTATTTCTATCGCGGTTGAACCTGGGCAGGCAGCGTATATTCCGTTTGGCCACGATTATCTTGGTGTCCCTGAACAGTTATCCAGAGAGTTAGTTCTAGCCGCACTGAGGCCGTTATTAGAGGATCCAATGGTTAAAAAGGTTGGGCAAAACCTTAAATATGACATGAGTATTTTTGCGCAGCATGGGATCGCTCTTCAGGGTATTGAGTTTGATACTATGCTTGAATCCTATGTTCTTGATTCGGTCGCGACGCGGCATGACATGGATAGCTTGGCAGAGAAATATCTCGGTGTGCAAACGATTAAGTTCTCAGATGTAGCAGGTAAAGGTACAGGACAACTAACGTTTAACCAGATTGCTTTAGAAGTAGCTGGCCCGTATGCGGCAGAGGATGCAGATATTACATTGCGTCTACACCAAGTATTGTGGCCGCAGGTATCGGCACATGCTTCGCTAAGCAAGGTGCTTAATGAAATTGAGTTACCATTAGTCCCAGTTTTGTCCCGCATTGAAAGAGCTGGGGCTTTAGTAGATGACACTCTATTATTTCAGCAGAGCCAAGAGCTTGCGGTGCGTATTGCTGAACTGGAGCGCGAAGCCTGGGATTTAGCAGGTCAGGAATTTAATCTTGCATCACCTAAGCAGCTTGGCGAAATTCTCTTCACTAAATTAGAAATTCCAATATTAAAGAAAACCGCCAAAGGCGCACCCTCTACCAAAGAAGAGGTGCTCCAAGAGCTGGCGCTAGATTATCCCTTGCCAAAGGTATTAATCGAGCATCGTGGTTTAGCCAAGCTTAAGTCTACTTATACTGATAAATTACCAGTGATGATTAATCGGACGACGAGGAGAATCCACACCTCTTATAACCAATCAGGCACTGCTACCGGGAGGCTTTCATCATCGGACCCCAATTTACAGAATATTCCCGTGCGCAATGCAGAGGGTCGACGAGTTCGCCAAGCATTTATTCCTACCAAAGGTAGCAAGATGGTAGCTGCGGATTATTCACAAATTGAATTACGAATCATGGCGCACCTTTCTGAGGACTCCAATTTGCTGGCCGCCTTTGGGGCGGGGCAAGATATCCACCGCGCTACTGCGGCAGAGGTTTTTTCCACGCATCCCGAGGCGGTGACTACTGACCAGCGGCGGAGTGCGAAGGCCATTAACTTTGGGCTGATTTATGGTATGTCAGCCTTTGGATTAGCTAAGCAGTTAAATATTGGTCGTAAACAGGCTGCCGAGTACATTGATACCTATTTTGAGCGTTACCCTGGTGTTTTAAATTACATGAACAATGTCCGTAGCACCGCGGCGGAGGTTGGTTACGTTGAGACTTACTTTGGACGTCGCTTGTATCTTCCAGAGATCAACTCCCGCAACGGCATGCGCCGGCAAGCTGCTGAGCGCACGGCAATTAACGCACCAATGCAAGGTACAGCCGCTGATATCATCAAGTTAGCAATGATCTCGGTTGATGATTGGCTACAAAATAGTGACTTGCGCAGTGTAATGATCATGCAAGTCCATGATGAACTTGTCTTAGAGGTGCCAGAGGACGAACTTCAGGTAGTTTCTGAGGGGCTAGTGCAGAGAATGGAGAGCGCAGCAGCGTTAAAGGTGCCTTTGTTGGTCGATGTGGGCGTTGGCGATAACTGGGATGAAGCACACTAATCACTATGATCCCATTAGGTGTGTTAATGAAAACACTGACTTTCTAAAGGGTTAGGGTTTTGTGCTGAAAATTAGCATTAGTTAGCGTCAATTAAGATTTGCTAAGGTCAGCACAAAGCCAGTGGTTAAGTTGAGCCTCAAGTTCGGGCAAGCCTTGTTTTTTTAATGATGAAAAAGTCTGAACTGTTAATAAAGTCACACCAGGATCCATTTCACGTAAAAAATTATCTACTTTGAGCAGAGTACTTTGCGCTGGCCCGCGCTTAAGTTTGTCCGATTTGGTCAATAAAATATGAACCGGCAGCCCCGCTTCGGCAGCCCAGTTAAGCATCTGTTGATCATAATCTTGCAGTGGGTGCCGAATATCCATGAGTAAGATGAGGCCCCCTAAGCTTTTTCGCTGTTGTAAATATTCAGCAAGATGTCGATCCCACTGGACTTTCATCGCAATAGGCACCTTCGCATACCCATAGCCTGGTAGATCTACTAATCTCCTTCCTTCACCTAAAGTGAAGTAATTAATCATTTGAGTACGCCCAGGTGTTTTACTGGTTCTTGCTAGGCTTTTATTCCTAGTGAGCGTATTGATGGCACTGGATTTTCCAGCATTAGAACGCCCCGCAAAGGCGACTTCGCAACCCGAATCTTCAGGGCACTGCTTCAACGAGGGAGCGCTAGTAGTAAACTCGGCGGTCTGAAATTTTATTAAAGGCATATCCATAGGAAAATCGACGCTACTTACTTAAGAATCTGAAACTATTGGTATATAATGCACGGCCTTGGCGTATAAGGCCAATAGTCGCGATCATTAAACAATGGTGAGCGAGCATTCTACCGGATTGTGAGAGCCAGAATAACCATGAAAAGAAATATTTTATCCATTATGTGTCTATTTTCAATACTGTTTGTTAATAGTGTTTTTGCTGCAGGAGATGTTGCTGTCGGTAAAACCAAGGTCATGATGTGCACTGGTTGCCATGGAGCCGATGGCAATAGCATGGTGCCATCGTTTCCAAAGTTAGCCGGTTTAGGTGAAAAATATATCACTACACAGTTACGCAACATTAAATCTGGCGATCGAGTCATTATGGAAATGATGGGTATTCTAGACATGTCCTCCGATCAAGACTTACAAGATATGGCGGCTTATTATGATTCGCAGAAGCGCAGCATTGCAGGTGCTAAAGAGATCGAGTTGGTAGGAATTTCTCAACCACAGCAAGCTATCGATTATGGTGAAAATGTTTATCGAGGCGGTAATATGAAGACGGGTGTCGCTGCTTGTACTGGATGTCATTCGCCAGCAGGTAATGGCAATGGCCCGGCCGGATATCCTGGTCTTGGAGGCCAGCATGCAACCTATATTGAAAAGCAGTTGCTCGCTTATCGGCGCGGAGAGCGAGCGAGTGGTAGTAATGCATCCATTATGCAGGGAGTCGCAGCCAATTTAAGCGATAAAGAAATTACAGCGGTGGCTAACTATATCTCAGGCCTCAACTAAAAGAGTTCGATTTGCTAGGTATTAAAGGAGAGTAAAATGTTTGGTTGGGTTAAAAAAATAGTATTTCTGGCATT
>CALDQM010000069.1:0-12575 GCA_937911225.1 uncultured Cellvibrionales bacterium | reverse complement strand
AGTGAATCATCATAAATCCACCCCCGGCAAGATTACCCGCTCGCGGCAGTGTCACCGCCAGAGCAAAACCCGTTGCCACGGCAGCATCAATGGCATTGCCGCCTTGACTGAGAATATCCGCGCCGACTCGACTAGCAATAATTTCTTGAGATACCACCATTCCTGACTGGCTATACACAGGATGAAATCTTGAAGTGGGATCAATAATCGGCGCTTCTTTTGATAACGCTACAGATTGCAGTCCGGCTAGTAAGATGAATCCAGTCATTAATTGGGCAAAAGCCCTCGACGATTTTTTGGTTATTTTTAGCATGAAGCTACTCCGATAGCGCTTTCTGATTTCCGTTTGGCCGGATGATAAAGGACTTTTCTACAATAAACGATTAAATAAATCACTCAGCGCAGATCACCGCATCATTGGCGGTACCTTCCCAATCAGGATCGGCAACGCCAACTAATTTATCATCCTGCCTAGCAATTGCATGGACACGGCCGAAAGAGGCATTTTTATCCAGTTTAGTGACCTTAAAGCCGCTTTTTTTCCAATAGCTTAGTGCGTCTGACGACCAGCCCCGATGGCTTGTCTCGGCACTAAAAGAAAATAAATCTATGACACGATTATTATCTTTATCAATTTCTGCCAAAGGATGAATACGCGGTGCAGCAATGGAGTCAGCTAGTGTTTTTTCTTGATCAATAAACCGAGAAATCGTCTGTACAATAGCCGAGGGAATACGAATACCTCCCGCAGCGCCAAGCGCCATAACGACTGAATCATCTTTGGTAACGATCACAGGCGCAATTGCCGTTCTTGGCCTCTCGCCCGGATTTTGTGGACCCGTCCTCAAGTAACCACCCATGGTTGCTGCATAGACAAAACCAAGATTGGGTGTGGCGACCTGCGCACCAAATATAGGGCCTATAGTCTGCGTCATGGATACAGTTAGTCCAGTACAGTCAGCAGTGACCAAGTGTGATGTGTGTGCGCCGGGAGCACCTATCCAATCAGTGGCTGCTGGCAAAGACTTGTTGTTACCGCTAATCCGCATTTTTTGACTTATTAGCGGCATGAATATTCGCTTGCTTTGTTGTTTAGCCCATGCTGAGTCAGTAAGCTCGTCAAGATTTTTTTCATAATAGTTACTACTCATCGACTCGATACTAATCGCTAACGCCTGACTAACGGTTGTCGCCCATCGTGCGTCATCTAATGAAGTCATATCAAAGTAACTCAACAACATCATTGTTTTAGCAACCAAGCCTCCACCTGCCGGAGCTGCCAGTGTGTGTATAGTAAAATCGCGATAGGCAAAACTGATGTAACGTCCCGGCAGCACCTGATACTCAGATAAGTCTTGTTGCGTTACAAATCCACCTTGGTGGTCCATATCATCGCTAATAGCGCGAGCAATATCGCCACGGTAAAAAGCATCAGCACCCCCTTGTGCAACTCTTTTTAGTGTTTTTGCTAAGTCCGGCTGTTTTAACATTTTGCCCGCGGGAGTTAACGCCCCTTCAGCATTAAGAAATGCGCGCTGCATTCCAACATCTGTGCTTATATTCTCGATAACACTAGTCTGCCGAGCAACTTCCCCGGGCAATAACGCGAAACCATTCTCAGCATAATCTATTGCTGGCCTAACAAGCTCGGCAAAGGGTAGTTTGCCATGCTGCTGATGCATATCCCATAATAATGCAACCAGCCCAGGTGTTGCGACCGTTGAGTAGCCGGACGATGGCATGTCAGCTAGTTTAATGAAGCTTTTAGGTATCTCTGTCATACCGTTATAACCTACAAAATCACCCTTCTGAGTTCGCACAATAGATTGTGCTCGCCCACCCAGCCCACTCATGGTGGGTTCAACCACAGATAAAGCAAAGGATGCAGCAACCGCAGCATCGACTGCATTACCGCCGGATCTGTAGATTGTCTCTGCCGCATGAGTTGCCAATGGGTGCGCAGAAGATACTGATCCTTCAGTTAGTTTTAGGGTGTCCGTTGCAGCCACTATAGTGTTAGAAAAAAGAAAAAAGAAAAGCAAATAGAAAAGAAAACGAATCATTAAAAATACCTAAGTCTGAGAACAATCGCGCTACCAATATTGAAGAATAAAAAAGGGAGCACATGGCTCCCTTTTTAAGCTCACATAAACTACATATCAACTTTCAAACTAAGGTAATAATTTCGTCCATAGTCTTGGTGTGCATCAGCGAAGAAACCAAAGAAGCGGTCAGCTGTAGGTGCTCTTTCATCATTAAAGTTTTTCACCGCAAATTTAAGTCTAGCCGTACTACCACCAAGATCAAACTTGTAGTGAACCGCTGCATCCATAGTGGTCATTGACGGTACCACATACTCACTACCATCACTTAATGTGAGGCTACTTTGAATGAAATTACCTTTCTTCAAACCGGAAAGCGATGCGCCCCAAGGCCCTTTACCCCATGACAACTTCATTGAATGCTTCTCATCATAATTACCATCGATACCGAGTAAATTACCGAAGCCTTTGAGATTGACATAAGCGGGAATAGCGCCGGATGCCTGTGCATTTTCAATGGTACTAAAGCTACCGGTAGGAACCTGCTCAAACGTATCAGTGAATGTCGCATTGTAACGAAATCTAAAGTTACCTACGCTGGTATCTAAATCATAGTTAATGCCGATATCCTGACCTTCGAGCGTTCGTTTCGCCATATTAATATACTCGTCCACGACTCTATAAGCCTGGCCGACAGGACAGATTCCGGCTGTGGCAAATAGGCTAAGAACGCCATCATCAAGCTCATCCATATCTCTTAAAACGGCTGTGTTACCAGTAAATGCATCACAATTATTCGTCCCATTTTCAAGCAGCATAGCGAGGTCTAGAACAGTGTGATTATCGCGGCCAAACAAGCCAATAGTTTTATCTTTTTCAATCTTCCATGCATCGTATGTGATCGTTAAGCCTTCCAGCTGAGAGGGCTGAATAACAAACCCTATAGAGGTGTTGGTAGATTCCTCTGACTGCAAGTCTTCAGCACCCATAGCAAATCGCTGAATCGTGTACTTGGAGTCTTTATCCATACCTGACGCCGTAGTGGTGTTATTTTCAGTGATGTATTGATAAACCGCATCAACGCGAGAACCAAAGCGAGCTACCTGAGCTTGGTTAACCTGCACCAAGTTTGGTGCTCTAAAGGCTGTTTGGGCAGAGCCCCTAACAAGCAACCAATCTGTAGCTTCCCAACCAATAGCGAACTTACCCACTGTCGTAGAACCGGCATCTGAAATATCTTCATGCCTGATAGCCAATTGAGCTTGAATGGTCTCGGTGACAGGTATTTGGAATTCTGTAAATACAGAGATCGTGTCTTTTTCACCCACTGAATCAGTAGTCGGACTAGACCCTAGCACGTCCGATACAAACGGAAATTCAGAACCATTTTGTGCCACATACTTTATTGTGCCATCTAACCGTGGATCCCTATCATCCGAATACTTCTCTTCTCGATATTCAACACCAATCAACATGGCCACCGGACCTGCCGGTAGTGAAAAAATGTCATTTTTGCTGGCTTTAAAGTCCCAAGACGTTAATTCACTCTCATCATTGCGATACACATCGATCAGAGCCCGTTCGATATTAGCTGAATCAATAGAAAAAATATTGAAGGCAGCCGCTGTCGAATCAGCTAACGCCTCGGTCAGTAAGTTATTAGAGATACGATTCTCGGTTAGATCATCCGTGGTTGCCTTGGAATGCAGTACCGCGGTTTCCCAGTCCCAATCCCCACGAGTTCCTCTTAACCCAGCAAGAAAACGAGTCGTTCTTTTGTCTGAATGAACAATTCGTCCATATTTAGGGTTTCGCATACCATCAAGTTTGATCGCTCCGACACCAGCTAATGGGTTTGTACCATCTTGGGCTAACTGATTAGTGTAATAATAGTCAGCGCCAATAGAGATAGGTGCAGAGGATGATGTTCCAGCGGGTTCGATGTTCCGTAGAGAGGAAGAACTATACAACCCGACCTCAGAGAAAAACTCTAAATCATCGTTAACAGTGTGTTTAAAAGTCGCAAAAATATTTTTCCTTTTCACCGCACTTCTAAAATCACGGTATAAACCGGGGTTTAAATAATAATTATCTGAGGTAGTATCTGGCACTAAGCAGGTTCCATACCCAGTATCTAACGCTTTAGAACCCGCACATTTTGCATCGCTACTAGGCAAAATCTGCATCTCACCTTTAGAGTCGGTAAAGCTGTTTGTTCCTGACTGGTCTAACTGAGCATACTGATAGGAATAAAGATTACGAAAAGCAGTGCTTGTCTTCCAAGGTGAGTCATCTGGCAATATCTTGCGATGGTCACCAATACTCCAGCGCTCATCTTCAGTAGCCTTGATAGTGTCACGATCGTAGAAATCTACAAGTACAGTAAGATGAGAATCACCGCCATTAAACGCAGTACCAAACTTCGCACTGAAGGTTAAATCTTCAGCTTCAAAGTGATCATAACCAGTGAGCTTGGTTGTGAAACCGAAGCCTTCATAATCAGAATCGATAACATTATTAATGACACCCGCGACAGCGTCAGCGCCATAAATAGCCGATGCACCGTCTTTTAAAACCTCAACGCGGTCCATCCCAGAGGTTGGAATAACATTAGAGTTGACGCTCATTGAAGGTACATAGTCACCACCAAGTAGCTCAGTTTGATAGCCTGCTGCGTTGACAAGGCGTCTACCGTTTAACAGAACTAGTGTATTACCAACACCCATATTCCTTAGATTATATGACCCAATATCACCACGAACAGAGTTCACACCACCAGAAAAAGCCTCGGCTTCAGTGAAATAATTAAGCCCCATCTCTACCATGTTTTCGAGTAATTCTTCACCAGAATCCAGGCCTAGGATGTCTATATCTTCAGATGAAATAATACTGACTGGCAAGGCCGAGTTAATCTGAGCACCCTTAATTTGCGACCCTACAACCACTATCTCTTCTAGCTCAGTTTCCTCTTGAGACAGCGCCACAACACTTATGGCCGCACACCCCAAAACCACAATCATTTTGATGGCAACAGCCATCGCATTAGTCTTTATCATATCCCTTCTCCCCATTTTTTGGACTTAACACTACGTGGAGTGTATCTCAAAATATGTATTTTTGAACCGAAAAGACCGCACATATTGTTCTATCTTGTAAATCAATTGTAACCGCAATCTGAAGTTCATCTGCCCTACCTAAAGATTTAGCCCTTACCTCTTAAGGCTATAGCCATTTAAGGTAATATTCGCCGTATTGAGCTGGAACAGTTTAGGCCAATTACCAGGTAAGAATTCGCGGTGTCTCTCTTGCCAATTAATACCCCCTTGATCTAGACTAATACCTCGTTTACGTCGTTGAGAGCCAACAGTACTTTAATTGACGACAATCCTTAATGAATTTAAATATCGTTATGAACGCTGGTTTATATGGAAAATGTAAAGCAACCTGCAGTGCTAATTGTCGAAGATGAGCCCGCTAGTCTAAACTTACTAGCCAGTTACTTTGCTGCTGAAAATTACCTAGTCTACAAGGCTAGTTCAAGTAATCAGGCAGAAAAGTTGTTCTCTGACAAAGCACTAGACATCATAATAATGGATATTAAAATCCCTGGTAAGACGGGCCTTGAATTGACTCGGGAGTTCCGTAGTCGGTCTGGTGTAGGCATTATTTTAGTCACTCAAAAGAACGATGACATTGATAAGATTGTTGGCCTAGAACTAGGTGCTGATGACTATGTAACTAAACCCTATAATCCACGTGAACTAATGGTACGCGTAAGAAATCTTCTCGATCGCATCACTAATAGATCTATTGCTAGTAAAAATAATAATACGTTCGGAAACTTCAAGACCGCCACTTTTGGCGATTGGATATTACATCTTGGTACCCGCATTGTACAAAATAGCGGTGGTGATATTGATGGCAGTGATATCCGTTTGACAGAAGGTGAGTTTCAGTTAATTTCTGTCCTTATTCAGAATGCAGGTTACGTGCTAAATCGAGATCAAATAATGAATCATATGAAACATCGTGACTGGTTTCCTACTGATCGGACGATAGATGTAATGATAGCGCGAATACGGAAAAAACTTGGCGATGATCGCACTAACCCAAAGTTAATAAATACTGCGTATGGCACCGGTTATATTTTTTCTGCCGACGTAGTTTATAACTGAACAGTTGTAAATAGATGCCGATTTATAAAATCCCACTAACAAAGAGCCTATCCTATCGGCAGACTAAAGCGGCCGTTATAGTTGCATTTGTAATTGGAATTGTTTTGAGTAGTGGGCAAATATATCTAGATTATTTTTCACAAAAAGACGAACTCAACAAACTTATCAGTGACGTGTTAATTACCGCCAATCGAGCTGCGTTTCATGCGGCATATAATCTCGACAGTAATGGTGCAACCCAAGTTAGCGAGGGTTTAGTCAGTAATGTGTCTATTGTGTCAGCTATTATCTATGATGACAGAGGTGATATGCTCGGGTCGGCAGACAAACCTCCGCCGGCTCAGAGCACTCCTTTTAAGCGTTGGCTTTTCGGGAAACCTCAAACAATCGAGCAACCGCTGTTTGATAACATTATCTATCCTCAGTCTGTTGGGAAATTGATAGTCGTGGTAGATCCGACGTTGGCCGCCGATACGTTTATTAGACGATCGGCCGTGGTTCTAACATCCGGTATTTTACGTAATTTCGCTCTGACCATTTGTCTAATATCGTTGTTTTATTTTACATTTACTCGCCCAATACTTAGAGCGAGCCAGCCTATACAGCAAGGTATTACTAACCAACGAATTCCAATGCCTGAAAATCACCAAGAAGATGAAATTGGCGTTCTAATTGGTGCCTTCAATGACCATCTTGCGATTATCCGTGCTCAACATCAACAAATTAAAGAGAGTAATGAAAACCTTGAAAAAATGGTCGAAGCTCGCACCAAAGAACTTGAGATAGAGCGACAAATCGCCATTAATGCAAGTCAGGCAAAGACAGAATTTTTGGCTATTATGAGCCATGAGATACGCACGCCAATGAATGGCATTCTAGGAATGGCTGAACTCATAAGGAATAATCCAAGGCACCGCGATAAAGCTGAGTATATAGATGCAATCTATGACTCTAGTAAATCACTACTGGTAATGATGAGTTCTGCCCTGGACTATGCAAAATATGAGCAAGGTATATTTGAAATAGACTCTATCTCTTTTAATTTACATGGCCTAATTCATGGGCTCATATTTTCCGTAAACACGACGGCCGAGAAGAGAGGTATTCATCTCTATGAAATTATTGCTGATGATGTACCGGCCATGGTTGTAGGCGATCCGGAAAAATTGCGACAGGTATTTCTGAACCTTCTTAACAATGCTTTGAAATTTACTGAAAGAGGAACAATCACATTAACTGTCGATCGACTTGGTAGTGATAATGAAGATACTGTTAATTTAAAATTTTCTGTCATTGATACAGGTATTGGAATCGCTCATCAGTCATATGAGGATATTTTTGACCCTTATATCCAAGGAGATAGCTCCGTTGCACGTCGCTATGGCGGTTCTGGCTTGGGTTTAGCTATTTGTAAGGAAATTATCGAGCAACAAAATGGTTTAATTGATTTTACTAGCAACAAAGGTATTGGTAGTACATTCTGGTTCACTTTGAATTTTGGTGTCAGTAATATTGATGAAATTGAACATAATGAGGCCCCGACAGTAACTCAAAAGAACAACACATCACTGAATATTCTGGCTGTGGACGATGTTGAAATTAATAGGAAATTACTCAAAGGACAGTTGGAACGAACCTCTTGGAGAACATTTTTGGCTGGAAATGGTCAGGAGGCCTTAGATATTCTGTATAGCGAGCAGATAGATTTAGTGCTCATGGATATCCATATGCCCGTATTGGATGGAATAGAAACGACCAAACGTATAAGAGAGATGCCCGAATATGATGGGATGAAAATACTCGGTAGCTGTGCAATTCTTAGTAGTGATATGCGCGAAAGATGCCTAACTGCAGGGATGGACATGGTCGTTGAGAAGCCTTTAGATATGAATAAGCTTTCAACCTCTATTGCCAAGCTTTTCCCGGAAATATTAAGCTATACAGAACCAGCCATAGCGATCAGCAACAATGGATTAATTGCAATGAATATTCTTAATGAGCATTGCGCAACACTCGGTGCAAAAAAAATTAACTCCCTTTATCACGAAGCTGAGTTATCCGCTCGTCGGCTGACCGATCAAATTTGTACCGCCGAGCCAGATAACTATCGATTAATTAGTGGGTCCGCTCATGCACTAGCCGGACTCTGTTCAAACTTCGGTTTCATAGCTTTAGGCGCCATTGCCGGTGATATTCAGCAGAGAAAAATTAATAGTAAAAACTACGCTATGAAATTGCAGGTCAACGTTCAGCAGTTAGTGGAATGCTGCGAACAAACATTTGAGAGTTTGCCCAATGCTATTTCTGAGCTTTGACCAATGGTAAGCCATCGCACGCTATTAATGTTGATAATAACGGCAACGTTGGTTAGAGAAGTTAAGGCCGATCAGCCGCCTTTAGTTCTGTTAACCGAAGCCACCCCTTTCACTCTAACCGCTGACAACTCGGGCAACGGAGGAGAGGCTACTGCTTTTGTAAAACAGTTACTAGATAATGCTCAACTGGACTATGAATTGACATTTGAGCCATGGAAACGCGCTTATCGTAAGGCTCAGAGCAATGATAATGTCCTTATTTATCCCATCGCCAGAGATGCAGCCCGAGAAAAACAGTTCCGATGGATCGGGCAGTTAATACCAGTGACCTACTATCTATTCCGCCTAACAACAAGAGATAATATTAATGTCGTTAACTTAGCCGATGCCAAAAAATGGAAAATCGGCGTAGTCAATGAGCATATTCATCATCAATTTCTTAAAGACAAGGGGTTTGAAAATCTACAAGCGGTAAACAGTAATTATCAAAATATACAGAAGGCCTTACTGGGACGCATAGACCTATTCCCCATGAGTGATGGAGGCCTTATGCAACTTTGTAGTCGTGACAATTTAGATTGCTCATCGTTCAAACCCATATTAAGACTTGATGGCATTTCCAATGGTTTATACCTAGCCGCAGCTCTTGATTCTGATCAAAAAATAATCCAAAAATTAAATGATAGTTATCAAAATTTACTCGCAAACGGCCAACACGAACAAGTGCTTCGCCAACGCCTGCTGCGCATCGAGGAGTTTAATCTGCATTGGCCTAATCAAACTCTGACGGTTGACGCGACAAACCCATAAACTTCAATTCAATTTTACTTAGTAAGAGTTTACGCCAAATATCAATGGCGCCCACCACAATGCTACTAGGACCAGTAATCCCATGCCGATACAATTGAGGTAGAATCCAGCACGCACCATCTGGGGGATTGTGATCATTCCCGACGAGAAGACAACTGCATTAGGTGGTGTAGCCACCGGTAGCATAAAGGCACAGCTTGCCGCCAAGGTGACCGGAACACAGAGCACCATCGGTGGAATCCCAGCCTGAATTGCAATAGCCGCAATGATCGGTAAAAACGTAGCAGTCGTCGCCAGATTACTGGTCAATTCAGTCAAAAAGATAACTAAAGCTGTCGCGCTGATCACTAATGCCGAAATACCAAATATCGATATGGGTGACAAGCTCTCGCCCAACCATTGCGCTAATCCACTGCTGGCAATAGTTGCTGCCAAGCTTAAACCGCCACCAAATAAGATAAGAACACCCCACGGTAAACGGTCAAGGTTGGACCATGTCATTAATTGCGGTTGTTGCTTATCACCGCTTGGCATGAAAAACAGGAGAAGAGCACCGAAGAGTGCAATGGCAGTATCAGATAACCCTTGAATAGATAACCCCGTACTTAGAGGGCGGCGTAAAATCCACCCCAACACGACCAAACCAAAAATAATGGCGACGCGTTTTTCTGGTACCGTTATTTTCCCAAGTGCCTCTCTCTCCTGACGAAGATGGTCCGCCGCCGCGCTGTTGGCTTGGATATTCACTGGGAAAGCCCAGCGAGTCAAAACCAACCACGCCGTGGGTAATAAAACTGCTGTTAAAGGAACACCCACCAGCATCCAGTCAAAGAAACTGATTTCAATGGCGTAATTTTCCTTCATAAAGGCCGCAAATAAAGCATTAGGCGGTGTGCCAATTAGTGTCGCCAAGCCGCCAATAGTTGCTGCAAAGGCGAGGCCTAAGAGCATCGCTATTTGAAAATTAGTTTTATTTTTCTGGTCCACATCATCCAAGTTACCGACGACGACGGCCACGACCGAGATAGCTATGGGCAAAAGCATCATCGTAGTTGAAGTGTTCGTCATCCACATAGACAACAGCGCTGCAACTAACATGAACCCGCCAATCAAGCGCCTACCATCAGTGCCAGTGCGGGCCAAAATATTAAGCGCAACACGCTTATGCAAATTCCATCGCTCTACCGCCAATGCCAAAATAAAGGCCCCAAGAAACAGGTAAATGGTGGGGTTGGCATAGGGTGCGGCAGCCTCCTTAACCGACGCAATACCAAGAAGATCAAAAGTAACGATAGGTAAAAATGCAGTCGCTGGAACAGGTATCGCCTCTGTCGCCCACCAAACCGCCATCCAAAGACCCACTGCAGCGGTTCTCCAAGCTTCAATTGACATGGTTTGTTGATAATTACTGAAAGCCAGCATCACTAAAAATATTGTAGGGCCTATGATCAATCCTATATTTTGGTAACCTGCTCTATCAGAATCTATTTTAGTTATTGTTGACTCTGTCATTATCTTCTCCACCGATACAATGTTTTTATTCCCCAATTCATTTTTTCTTGTTGAACTAATATTTATCTCTCTACTTAAAAAATTCGGCAACCGTTGCTGTCGCTATTTTTTGTAGAAAATCTCTGTCCTCATCCGAAATAGCATCAAAGTAGTCGTACTCTAATCCGATGGGGGATGTCTTGAAGAGAGTTGCAAAAACAACATTGGCCGCTAAATAAGTACCAAGAAGACTAGGATGACTACCATCAAATTCTTTATGTAATTTGATGTCTGGCTTAATTCGATAAGCCATTTCAAAGGCCAAACCAACAGGTATTACTAGAGCCCCGTTATCGTTTCCCGCCTTCATATATGTACTTTTTATGTCATTAATCATGCCTGGTGCATATTTTTTATGAGGCTTCACATAGGCATGCGTCATATAAAGTGCAGCCTTACCACCACTCGCTTTTATTTTGCCAATCATTTTTTCAGCTTGCTCATGGAATTGTCGTCTGGATTTATTTGATAAAGGCTCCATGCTGCCACCTTGAAGAATAACGAGTTCAAAATTTTTCCTAACACCAATATTTTTTGAGTCCAACAGGTGGTCAAGATTGTGGTGCGCCAAACGTGAGCCGCCAATGGTAGACGATTTATAGGATAGGAGTTTTTTTCTTTCCGGGAATTTTTCCTGAACCATCCTCTTTACGTGGTTATGCAGGCTATCGTTATAGTAAAGATAGCTATTACCAACAAAGAGAATGCGATCTGCCTTGAGATTTTTTGACGGCTTAATCTGCTTCCCTTCAGATGCATGTAACACCGGGGATATAACAAAAAAAACAACCAAAATAAAAATTCGTTGAATAGTAGCTTTCATAAAACCACCTTAGTCAGGGCAAAATAATACTGCGACAATTAGTCTATCAGAAAGAAAATACCATCTGAGCAACCTTTTTGACCGGAAATCTAATTAAATATCATAAAGTATTGATGATATTGCTTGTCCTATTTCTAATGTATAAATAGTTAGCGCTGTGTATTTTTCGCTGTGACACTTGGCGCAATTATTTATTTTGGAGCACCGCCGAGTCATCCATGACCCAGCGGACCCAAGTATGGCTTAAAACGATTGAGTTAAAGACATATAAACAGTTCTACCTAAGACATTATGAATGACATTATCATATCCTGGACGGACATTCTCTCCAAGACTTGGAGGATCTTCATCCAAAAGATTTTTTACACCTAATGAGAATCGAGTACGATCCTTGAAAAGTTGCACTGAGTACTGGCTATCCAACGTTACTTAACTATCAATGTCAGTATCTGATTGGTCATTCTCAGAACCATCAATATATCTGAGTTGGGTACTCAAGGTATGCATACCCTTCTCGAGGGTAAGACCGAGGTTACACCGCAATTTAGGCATTGAACGGAACTGATTGCTAAAGTTCCTAGAACCTGCATCATCAAAAGTCTCTGATCCACTATCTGTTTTAACTTCAAACTTATTAACGTAGGTAGCACCCAATTTAAAGTTAACCGCGTCAAAGAGCTCAGAGGAGTCTAAAGAGTGCGCGATGGAAACATCAAAAAAAACAGTTTTTACGGAGCCAGTGTTGATAAATTTCGAAGTAATTTCAGCTACCGTTCCATCAGCTCGCCGGCGAACCCGAGGATCATTAGCAGTCCCATCGTTACGATCATTAGCTAATAACGTTTAGCACTTCTCATCT
>CALDQM010000068.1:0-25720 GCA_937911225.1 uncultured Cellvibrionales bacterium | reverse complement strand
ATACCCAGCTCAGCTACGTTCAGAAATGTAGAAGGATAAACATTGGTTAATAACCCCCGGATGATTGATGTTACTCCATATACGGCAGGAAATATGAGTCAGTAAGGAAGATTTTTATAGAAAATCGGTCGCTTTTTAGCAAAGAATAACCAATCGACAATATAGAGAATGGGCATCACTATATTCAACCCTGTAGCGGTCAGCCAAGTGACACCTTGAGGATTCCAATAAGGCACGATCAGCACATGATAAACAACGGATACCATAAGAATATATGATGCAAGGGCTGCACGAACGGCAGGACGCATGAAAAAATTAGCTAATTTTCTATCTGGATTAAGTAATGGTGGCGTAAAGGCAAGCGCAATAGGCATGTTGATTGGCACTTAGTAGTAATCCACTAACACCCTTTTGGGCAGATTGTGAAGATTATGGTGCTTCGGCAGCATGTACCTCTAATAAAAATTTCGACACGTCCTTAGCAGACTGATTGGGTATTTCTTCCATCGGCATATGCCCAACATTGTCATAGATTACCAGTGTCGAGCGCGCCAAGGCAGTAGTAAAAAACCCAGCCACATCAACGGGGATTAATGAGTCCTCTCTTCCCCACATAATAAGTGCTGGTGCGGTAAATTTAGCGGTATCGACAGGCTCTTCAATTGTGTTATGGGTACTAAAGCGACTGAGAGTAGCATCCCGACTTCCATCACGCAGAGCTAATTCATAGTACCTTTGGATAAGCTCTTCGGTAACCATGGGCGAGTAGTTATAGGCTGAGTTGACACCTTGTTTAGTTATCCAATAAGGGTCGAGATATTTGGCAATAGCTCGAAACCAGGGCTTACCCATTAAGCTAAAAAATACTGGTGCCTCTTTTTTGTCTTGATCTAATTGATTGTCCATTGTCTCTAGCTGTTGCCTAAATTGGGGCAAACCTGAAGAATCAATCAGCAGCATGGCCTCTACTTTTTCTGGATGAGCCAGGGTATAGCGCCAGGTAACCCCACCGCCCATAGAATTACCCCCTAGAGTAAACTTATCTATGCCCAAATGACGAATCACCGCATCCACTGTTTTCAATTGTGCTTGCGCACCATATTTATTATCAGGCACAGCGCCAGTTAATCCGTGAGCGGGAAGATCCATCGTAATAATACGATAACGATCGCCCAGAATTTTCACCCAAGGCTCCCAGGTATGCAGCGAAGCGTTGGATCCATGGATTAAAACTACCGCGGGGCCGGCTGGATTTCCCTCGTCGCGAAAGTGTATGCGGGCACCATTTTCCATAGTGAAGAATTGTGATGTTTCACTCGTATACTTGGCATCTACCTCATCCTGTGCCAATTCGCCTTTATAAAGAAAAATTCCAGCGCAAAGTAAGATCATGATGGTGCTGCCAATGGTGATTCTAATTATTTTCATTGCAAAGTCCCGGAAATTTTTCCATTTCATTATAAGTAAATACTCACGGTGGCATCTTTATTTGACGAATTTAAAACAGACCGACCCTCCGCGGCACTAAGCTAAAAAAATGGTAGATCGGGTGCAAGCTTGCGTATTATATAAAAACAAAATACGCTTACATTGAGTATTCGGAATTCGTTGACCATAACACGAAGTCGATGGCATAGTTCCTAAGAGTTAGATCATTAACAATATCCGAAATGCTTAGAATATTTCGTGTTTTCAAATATAGATTTTTCCTTAACTGATAACCGGTACGTAAAAACCAAAAATGACTCCAAATAGAAGAAAAATTTTGAAAATAGCGGCTGCGACGACTGCTTCGATGATTCTGCCGTTACACAGTACTTTTGGCATATTACATGCTCAAAATAGAGACCGTGTGCGTCTTGCCGTAATTGGAACTGGATCACGTGGTAAAGGGTTACTCAATATCTTAAAAGACTTAGATTTTATTGAAATTGTTGCAATTTGTGACACTCTTGCATTTCGGCTCAAAGACGCTCAGCAGATAGCGCCAAAAGCTAAAACTTATTCAAGCCATTTAGAATTATTAAATCACCCCGATCTTGATGCAGTGATAATCAGCACACCGTTGAGTTCACATGCGGAAATTGCAATGGATTCAATCGATGCAAAGGTTCATATCTATTGCGAAAAAACATTAACAAAGGGATCAGCTGACACGTTAGCATTACTCGAAAAAGTCAGACTAAACCACAAAAAGATCTTTCAAACTGGACACCAATTTCATAGCTCGCGATTATATTCTCATATCGTTGAAAAGATCCAGGACGGCCAAATCGGAGTAGTTACTTCTGTTGAGGCACAATGGAATAGGAACGGAAATTGGCGTAAACCTGTCTCTGATCCTCAGCTTGAACGACAAATAAATTGGCGGATGTATCGTGAATACTCATCGGGTCTGCTGGCAGAGTTAAGCTCACATCAAATTGATTTCGTGAATTGGTTTACAGGAGCGGTACCAGAAAAAGTCATAGGGTTTGGCGGCATTGATTATTGGAAAGATGGACGTGAAACGTATGATAATACGCATGTAATCTACGCCTATCCTAGAGGAATCAAGGCCTCCTTTACCTGTCTCACATCAAATGCCAAAGATGGTTATCAGATAAAAGTATTTGGTGATAAGGCTAGCATTATTATAGATCGTAATGAGGCTTGGGAGTTTCCTGAAGGGCAATATGATAAAACATATGCTGATGTAGATGGAGTTTCAGGTGCCACGAAGAATTGGGTAGCAGGCAAAGGAAAATCTATTAGAGTCGATCATATTGAACCCACAAAGCAGTCCTTAATCGACTTTAGGAATTCGATCATTAACTCCACAAAGCCAATGTCAGATGTATTTTCAGGGGCCAACACAGCTTTAGCAGTCGACATGGGAATTCGGGCAATGGATACTAATCAGCCGGTTTTTTGGAAATAACCAATTTCAACTATTAGTTCCTGAATCGGCCTAAAATCCTTACGCTGTAGCATTGGGGTGACTGCTCAATACTAAAAAGCGTTTAAAGAATCCTGGGTTTAAATTTTAAAAGATATTAGCTTAAGGGGAATATTTTCTTAGTTGACACAAAAGAATGACACCGGTATCATAAGTCATCGAAAAAGAGGTCTGCGGCAGAAAATACTTTAGCCAAACTATGATTTACTTAGGCGTGGTAACTCCACCGGTGGGGACCGCCCTCTTTGTGGTCTGCGCTTTAGGTGGTATTCGCATTGAAGATACCTTGCGCTCTATTTGGCCTTTTTACCTTATATTTATAGCAGTGCTGGCTCTGGTTACTTACCTCCTTAGCACAACTCTATTTTTACCCGGCTTGTTTAATTAATAGCCTGTTGAGTCAATAAATTATGCAGAGACTTAGTCAAAAAAATCTTACAAATATTTTAGGGAAAGTAGCGGATAAAAACTATCATATTTCCAAAGAAAACTATGACCGAGACGTTATTAAACCCGGAATAGTGCACTTTGGGGTAGGCAACTTTCATCGCTGTCATCAAGCTGTGTATATAGATAAACTTCTCGGGCAAGGTGATTTAGAGTGGGGCATTATTGGTGTCTCTATGCGCTCTAGTAAAATTAGAGACGCATTGAAACCGCAGGACTTCCTCTATACTGAAGCAACCCTGGGGAGTCAGATAGAATTCAGAATTATAGGCTCTATTCTCGATATTCTGGTGGCGCCAGAGGATCCCGTCGCTGTAATTAACCAGCTAGCTGACACCAATATTAAACTAGCGACTACAACGATTACCGAGAAGGGCTACTGTTTATCCTCCGGACAAATAGACAGCGACCATCCTGATATAGTCGCGGACAAAAATAGCCTTGAGCGTCCTCGGTCGATCTATGGGTACATCGCGGCGGCTATTATCCAGCGTAGTAAAGATGACGCAGCCCCTCTGAGTGTGATCTGTTGTGACAATATTCAGGACGGTGGAGTAACGTTGCGTGAAGGTGTAGATATGTTGCTAGAACTGCATGCCAAAGACGTTTTAGGTTGGGCAGAAAAAAATGTAAGCTTCGCCTCATCTATGGTAGATCGAGTGTCTCCTGCAACAGATCAATCTTTAAACCAATTAGTCAACTCAACGCTAGAGTTTGACGATGCGTGGCCTGTCTCTGCAGAACCTTTTACTCAGTGGGTGATTGAAGATAAATTTGCCGGCATCAGGCCAGCTCTGGACCAGGTGGGTGCTCTTTTTACTGACGATATTTCGCTGTATGAACAGATGAAGCTGCGGCTTCTTAATGCGGGACATTCCATTATCTCGGTATTGGGTTATCTAGATAACCGCGAAATGATTCATCAGGCCTTGAAACAACCCTACATTCTAAAATTTGTCCAAAAGGCGCTTCACGAAAATTTGTTACCTGTCACTGATATTCCCGAAGACTGTCGGGGTGAGGACTATATTTCTGATGTGATACAGCGTTTTCATAACAGCGGTACACCTTATCGTGCTCAGCAAGTAAATAGTGACAGTTCACAGAAAATACGTCTACGCTGGTTCCCGAGTATTGATAATGCATTGGCACAACATACCAACACTAAATTAATGAGTTTTTTTGTTGCGGCTTGGGTGATCTATATTGAGAAAGCGTTGAGTGCAGGGGAGCTAAGTGACCCTCTAAGCGATCATTTTAGTTCGGAATATGAAAATGATATGGAAACTGTCCATCATTTTCTTGTTGTTGCCGGTGCCAATAGCTTTAACTTCATTAATTCTGCACTGTTTATGAGCGATGTATTAGATACTTATATAACATTAAAACAGTCAGACGTGAAAGTTGCTTTAAATCTGTTTTTAGCAAAGCATAGGGAAGTAAACCATGCGTGAATCTTGGAGGTGGTTTGGGTTAGATGATCCAGTCAGCATTGGTGATATAAGGCAAACGGGTGCAACCGATATTGTCAGCGGTTTACATCAAGTGCCTACTGGAGAGGTATGGCAAATAGATGCCATTCGTGAGCATCAGTGTTTGATTGAATCTGATAATCTTACGATGAATTCGTTGTGTTGGTCTGTCGTTGAAAGTATTCCTATCCATGAAGATATAAAGTTGGGTAGAGATGGATGTCAGGTCTTTATCCAAAGCTGGATCGAAACAATGGAGAATCTTGCTCACTGCGGTATAAAAACTATCTGTTACAACTTTATGCCAGTGATTGATTGGACTCGAACTGACCTTGCCTATCGATTAAGTAATGGCGCCTTTGCTCTGCGGTTTGATCAAAGAAAATTTGCGGCTTTTGACCTATTTATCTTAGAGAGATCTGATGCGGAAGTAGGTTATACCGAAACAGAGATTAAAGAGGCTAAAGATACTTATCAGCGGATGTCGGTTAAAGAGCGTGATCAGTTGACTGATAACATTATTGCTGGCTTACCCGGGAAAATGACAGAAAGCTACAGCCTTGCGGACTTCAGAAAAGCTTTGGCACAATATCAACATATCGGCCGAACTGAACTCCAAGCTAATTTGTATAATTTTCTTACTCAAGTATTACCAAAAGCTGAAGCGCTTGGAGTAAAACTTGCGATTCATCCAGATGATCCGCCCAGGGATATGCTAGGGCTTCCCAGAATTATCTGTACGGCAGATGACCTTGACAGATTATTTACGGCACAACCTAGCCCCTCAAATGGTATAACTCTTTGTGTTGGTTCTTATGGCAGTCGTCCTGATAACGATCTACCTGCGATGGCGCGTCGATTTGGCTCTCGTATACATTTCGCACATTTGCGTGGCGTTAGCCGAGATCAAGATGAACAAAGGTCTTTTTATGAGGCCAATCATTTAGACAGTGATGCCGACATGGTAAGCGTTATTCGTGAGCTATTGGCTGAAGAAAAAGAGCGAATACAAAATGATAAAAGTACTGCAGCGGAGATCTTTTTTCGGCCTGATCATGGCCACCAAATGATGGATGACATAAGTAAAACTGTGAATCCAGGTTATTCGGGTATTGGTCGACTCAAGGGTCTTGCCGAAATTCGTGGTGTTATCCGAGCACTATCTGCCTAGCATTAATTAGGTAACTAGATAGTTAGAATTAGCTTAACGCCGCCTATGTGCGCGTTTGAGCAGTTCACTAAAAACAGGTGTTAGCATTATTATTAACGTCACCATCATTATGGTGGCTGTGAGCGGGCGCTGCCAAAGAAAATCGTAGCTACCGTCCCATATCAGAAGTGCTCTGCGTAAATTATCTTCAAGCATACCACCGAGGATAAAACCAAGAAGCATGGGTGCAAGGGGATAATCTAAGATCCTAAAAGCCAACGCAATGACGCCGATCACTAACATGATTGATAGCTCAGCGGGATTAAAGGACACCAAATATACGCCCATTAAGGAAAGGAACAAAATAATAGGTGTTAAGAATTGACGAGGCACTTGCAATATTTTCGCTATATAGGGAATCAAAGGCAGGTTGAGTATCAATAGGACAATATTTCCAAGATACATCGAAATGATAACCGACCAAAAGACCGCTGGATTGTCAATAAAAAGTCGCGGCCCCGGTTGGACGCCATAGGACAATAATGCGCCAAGCATAATTGCAGTAGTGCCAGATCCAGGGATTCCTAAAGTCAAAAGCGGTACAAATGAGCCTGTCGATGCTGCATTATTTGCGGTTTCAGGTGCGGCTAATCCGATAGGACTACCTTTGCCAAACAGTTTTTTTTGTTCTTCTGATGCGAGGTTACGCTCCATTCCATACCCTAAAAATGATGCAATTGTAGCGCCGGCACCCGGCAAGACCCCAACGAAAAAACCCAGCAAAGAAGAGCGCCCAACGGGCATTGCAATTTCTTTCACCTCGTCTCTACTTAGCTTGAGAGATTCGAAACTCACTTTAGCCATTTCCTTAGATTCATTGTCGTTCGATTTAGATTTCCCCTTCAAAACCATAGACAAGGCCTCGGCAAGCGCAAATGTGGCCATAGACAACAAGAGGAAACTGATGCCATCAGATAACTCAGCATTACCAAAGGTCAGTCGTTGCGCACCCGACGGATCTTCCCCCACGGTTGCAAGCATTAAGCCCACCAACGTCATTAGAACGGCCTTTAATACCTGACCTTTTCCAGAAAAGGCGGCAACTGCAGTGCAGCCAAAGACCATCAATGCAAAGTATTCCGAAGATTGAAAACTCAGACTAACGCTGGCAAGAAAAGGAACGCATAGCAACAATAGTATGGCACCAATAGTACCCCCAGCAAATGAGCTATAGGCGGCTATAGCGAGCGCCTTACCCGCATTGCCACTCTGCGCCATTGGGTATCCATCAAATGCCGTTGCGACGGCTCCCGAAACACCAGGAGCATTAATGAGAATAGCAGAGGTAGAGCCGCCGAATATGGCGCCATAGTAGACGCCAGATATCAGTATTAAACCAGAGGCCGGATCTAAACCGTAGGTGACTGGAATCATCAACGCTATAGCAGACACAGGGCCTAGTCCAGGTAACATGCCAATAACTGTTCCGGCAAAACAACCGGCGAGAACCATCAACAAATTGATGGGGGTAAAGGCGGTTTGTAATCCGATTAAAATCCCATCTAACATGCTAGTTCCCCAACACTCTATATAGAGTGCCTCCATCAAGGTATAAGCCGAAGACTTGAGTCAATAGTAGCCACAAAAATAATACCAGGCCTAGTGATACTGAGATGCTGACTAAAAGCCTCCGTTCTCCCAAGAGAAAGAATGCCGACTGCAAGAACAGTGCGCTTGCCAACACAAAGCCCAGAAAACTAAATAGTGTGACATAAGCAGCCATTAGAAGTATTAAAGCCAGCACTGGCTTCCAATCATAGCCATGTACGCCCTCTGAAATAGAGTCGCCCTCAGACTGTAAATAGGAAATAAACAATAACAATAATGAAATTACAAACGCACATGAACCCAAAAAGAGTGGTAATGTTTTTGACGTGAAGCCAACCTCAGCATCGAATGGATCTACTGGAATAGACAATGAACTTCGCAGATAGAAAAGTGAGAAAGCCAAGATAAGAGCGGCGCCCACACGATCTTTGTTATCAAAGAATTTTGTCATTTATTGAGTAATCCTAATTCATCCAGAAGCATTGAAAGCTCTACCTCTTGGTTGCTAAGAAAATCTTCGAAGTTAGTGCCGCTAAAATATAAGTGAGACCAACCACGATCAGCGCGCAGTTGCTGCCAGCTTTCTAGATCGAGTAATTCTTGGATTAACTGTCCATAATCCCCCACATTTTGTTGGCTAATACCAGGTGGCGCAAAAAAACCTCTCCAATTGGCAAATACTGCATCGACGTTCTGCTCTTTTAGGGTAGGCACATTTGGAAATAGCGGTAATCTTTTTGGAGCAGTAATCGCAAGAATACGAACTTCCCCTTGCTTAGCTAATGCGACCGCTTCACTGAGGCCTGTAGATAGCAGTTGGCATTCGCCCGACAGTAATCCAACCATCGCCTGCCCACCAGCATTGTAGGGAATATATTTGAGACGACTAATATCAAGCTTAGATTTAGAAAACGCTAGGGCAGCCACAACATGATCCGTGCTACCTCGTGATGAGCCACCAGCAATATTTACTCGACGATAATCTTTGCGGTAATCATCAATAACATCCTGCCATACAACATAGGGAGAGTCGATACGAACAACAAAGGCCCCATAGTCAGCGATCACACTGGCTATTGGCGTCAAATCACGATAGCTATGGGGGAATTTATTAAGCAACGAACGAAGAAGAAACGACGATGAGTTAACCATAAGAGTATTGGTTTGTCGCGGCGCAGTCTCAATCAGGTGCGCAATCGCACGACTGCCACCGCCACCTGATAGGTTCTCATAAGAGGCGGTTTCAATAATACCTGAACGTGACAATGACTCGCCGACAGCCCGCGCAGTCATGTCCCATCCGCCACCTGCACCTCCAGGGATTAAAAAGTGAACTCGATCTTTGCAATAAGCGGTACCACAGGAAAAAAGGCTTAATATTGCAATGCATAATAAGTAAGGACGTCTGACTTTGATCATTGAGGCACCAATGGCGTTACACGATGTTCATAGACACGCTGTAGTAGGTCGAGTTTTTCTTGCCATATATCAAGTTTGACCTTCGGCTCATCACCGAACATCATCCAGGGTATTTTGCCGGAGGCCACTGGAGGCCAATCGGGCAAGCTGACCGCATTGGGATTACCTGTTTTTATGAGGTTGATGATGTACTGACGCATGTCATTGATGATCGGAATGTCCTCATTGCGGAATAATGGACGTTTTTGCCATGAATGCGGTGCGCCGCGCCAATTATCGCGTTCGGATGGTGGGATATAACTCAGCATATAAAGATAGCCCGGCTGATCGACTCGATCCATTTGTTGAGTTGTGTGCCGAGAGGCCAAAATATAACGAAGGTCACCAAAAAGCTGCTTTACTTCAGGCGCATATGTCATTGCTCCAATTCCATACAGTACTCGCACTGCATCGGCATAGGGTTCCGTACTGGCTAATAAAGTGTCAGGCGAGAGGCCCGATGTAGCCTTATAGCTGCTGCCATCATAAGTGCTACCTCCGCTCATGTAAGGTACCGAGTGCTGTTTGCCTTGACGAAATAAGATGCCAGGTTCTTCCGGCAAGGTAATGCCATCGACAATAGGGTAGTGAAGTCCCTCATTCGCATCGACTAGCTGGTTCGCACTCAATGCTCGCAGATCCCCTGCTAATAGGCGATCACTCGGTGCTTCAATTGCGCGTTCTAGAATTGCCTTTGAAATCTCCTCCGCACTAGGTGAGCCCGAGAGCGACTCGACATGCCTTGTCCGCGGCAAAACTGTTGTGCCGTAGCCACTTTGTGATATGGCAGCACTGAATAGGCCCTCTGCCTGAGGCATGACCATCAGCGACTGTACGGCATTCCCTCCGGCCGATGCACCCATTATAGTCAGCCGACTCCTATCGCCCCCGAACATATCAATATTCCGGCTAACCCATTTTAAGCCACTAATAATATCTAACAATCCATAATTAACGCCTTGGCTACCGTCCACTGCATCATGAGCAAAAAAGCCCAGTGCACCTAAGCGATAGTTTAGAGTCACCAAAATGACTCCCTGACGGTTCCATAATTTTGCGTCGACCAGCTCAGCAGGGTTATTTATGTTTCTGGAGCTATAGTAAGCGCCTGTCCCCGTCCTATATCCGCCGCCATGTATCCAAAATAATACAGGCAGTAGCTCCTCGGATTTTAAGGTTGGTCGATAAACATTAATTGTCAGGCAGTCTTCATTGGACATATCTTGATGCCGAGATTGCGGACAGTGAGCCCCAGGCCGGGTCGCATCAAAGGGTTTCTCCCAAGACGGCATCATCTGAGGTGGGCGCCACCGTAAATCCCCTACAGGAGGGCTTGCGTAGGGAATGCCGAGGAACATTGCAGACTCTCCGTTAATGAACCCAATTATAGGACCACTATCGACTATCACTGAGGGGGTTACATGATTTTGAGCCGCTTTTGCTGCGCATGGCACTAACACAAGAAAAAGAGAGATTAATGAAATGATTTTTCCATAGTGCATTTTACTCTCTTCTCCCGCCTTAGAATGGCTATAAAAAACTCAGTTGTTTTGAAAATCAATTCACAAAGACTATATTGTAACTCAGTATTAATTGATCTATAGTATATAATGTCACCGGTGTCATTTTAATGCTAGATAGATGGTAGTGACAACACATTTAGGATTCCATATATACAAGAGGTGGCATTTCGAGGTTAATTGTTACCGGTGTCAATTTAAAGTGGTGTTAAACCATACAAACAAATTTTTGAGGGGAAGGCACATGAAAGTACTAAAAAGTATCCTTGCTATTGCAGTTGCTACTGCTTACTCAAGTGCAATAGCGCAAGAAGATTCTGTGGTGAATACGAATAGTGATGGTGATGCCATACTTGAAGAAGTGGTAGTACTCGGAACTAGAGCGGCGCTGGAAAATGCGCTGCAGACGAAGCGCAACTATGACACCATCGTAGATGGAATTTCTGCTGATTCTATGGGTCGATTCCCTGACTTGAATCTCTCTGAGTCGCTCCAGCGTATTACTGGTGTGCAAATGGACTACTCTGGTGACGAGGGCGAGAGAAGATCAGGACTTGTTGCATTACGAGGACTGCCACCAGCCTATGCTCTCACTACTGTAAACGGACAGCTTTTGGCTGCTCCTCAAGCGGATAAAGGATTCTCTTTTGGAACAATTGCCTCTGAAGTCATTTCAGCGGTTAATGTGATTAAGTCGCCCACTGCCGACATGGATGCGGGTGGTATCAGTGGTACCGTCAACGTCATCACCAAAAAAGCATTGGATTTACAAGACGATTTCCTTGCACTTACTATGAAGACTAGTTATGAAACCAATGTTAAAGACCTTGAGCCAGGATATACGCTCAGTGGTGGAAAATTATTTGATGATGGTAGGTGGGGAATCGTTGGCTCTGTATCGGGTTCTGACACTAACTTTAGAGGCGATACTGCGCGAATTAATAAATATTCATCGGCAGATTCAAATGGAGATGGCTCCGCAGATATATATACTCCCTCTGAAATCCGTCTTCTATCCCGCCAAACCGTTGGGGACCGTATTTCTGCAACTTTAGGAGTAGAGTTTCAAGCAACTGATGAATTGAAACTAGGTTTGAATGGTATTTATGTTTCTGACGACTACACTCATGACTGGCAAATGTTGCGAGCGCGTAAATTTAAAAGTACTGAAGCTATCACTACTTCCACAAACGGCGGTGCCTTTGGCGAGACTGTTTCAGAGTTTTATGCCGTAGGTCCCGAACTAAGAGCACAAAAGCGAACAATACCCGTGCAACAGAAGGTCGAGGGCATTACTGCAGATTTTGAATGGTCAAAAGATATGTGGACGGTCAGTGGATCTATTCATGATACCTCTGCAACTTACGACTCAGTGGGGTACATGGCTCGACGTAAGATTAGTGCTAACGCTGAAAACGGCATCAAATTAATTGTCAATACAGGCAGTGGTAATATTAGCGACTTTGTCTATCAAGAGGTAGATGGAGATCTCGCCAATTTAGCCACATATGACGGAGCCTCATGGGGTAGTTCCTATGATTCAGGACATGAATACGACACAGATCAGTCAGAAACCGCCTTTCAGTTTGATGTGAAGAGAGAATTTGATGGGTTTGTGACTAGCTTGCAAGCTGGCCTAAAGCGCAGGGAGCTGGAGCAAAGCAAGATGCGTCCTGAATGGAAGCTGGATAAATCAGTCTATGATTACACTAGCATCGATAATACTGCTTGTTTGGAGTCAAGTGTTAATGGAAATACCTCGCCAGGCGGAGGCTATTTCATGGGAGCATTGGGTAGCCAAGTGGATGACTGGTATTTCCCCAATCCTAGCTGTTTTGAAACCACGCTGCTCGACGGTAACCCTGTAACAGGAGCGACATATGGAGGCCTTCCTGCTTATGAGGGAGAGTCTTTGACTAAGCGTTACAGTGATTCAGAGCGTGATATTACAGCGACTTACCTGATGGCTCGATTTGATGGCGCGAACTTAGCAACGGAGTTACCAATAAGAGGTAATGTAGGCGTTCGTTATGTTGATACCAGTCGTACGGTAGGTGCTTACAGAAAAGGTCTTGGTGATCCAATTTACTATACTGCAGATCACGACTTTAACCATGTTCTCCCTTCAGTGAATCTTGTATGGGATATCTCCGAAGATTTACTACTGCGTGCATCATTCGCGGAAACCATTTCTCGTCCTCACCAAGGTAATGATAGTTATCAAGTAGGTCAGTCTATTGATATTGAAGACGACGCAGTTTCAATCTCACTCGGTAATCCAGAACTTGAACCCTTTGAAGGGGAATCATTTGATCTATCCCTTGAATGGTACAACCGAGTGGGAAGTTCAGTTTCTGCTGCATACTTTACCAAGACAATCTCAAATGGAATCGACAACAGAACGCTTTGTCCGTCTAACTTGACTGATATCGCCGCTTTGAGTGACATCGATTTGGGGACCGCAACGACGGGCTCTTTAGCCTTAAACTCAAGCAATACGTGTCTTGATAGTAACGGTGTAGAGGTAAGTATCACTGACAGTATCAATACGGCAGGGAGCTTTGATATCTCAGGGTGGGAAATCGGTGTTTTGCAAAACTTTGATTTCGTAGACATGCCCGTAGTACGTAATATGGGTGTTCAAGCCAATTGGACCTTGATCGATGCCGATGAGAGCGCTAATTTCGATGCATCTGGCAACAGGCTTCCTCTCTCTGGTGTATCAGAGGATACATACAATCTAATTGTATTTTATGAGACTGATCTACTGGGTGTTCGCGCAGCTTATACCAGTAGAAGTGATTATTTTGATGAAACTTGGGCTACTGTATCAGGAGACAACCGGTTTATAGAGCCTCAAAATCGTTTGGATATATCTATCTCATATCGGCCTCCAGCAATCAAAAATCTTACGTTGACGTTAGAGGGCTTTAATCTGACAGATGAGCAGTTCTATGCTTATCAGGGCAGTACTAGTAGAGCGCGTGAGTACCGTGAGGTGGGCAAAACATATGCACTAACCGCGAATTACTCATTCTAAGTAGCTCATTGATCTGAGCGTCTAATATGCCCTCAATCTTTGGGTGTATTAGACGCTGGATCGTCTATTTTTCTTCGATCAATGATCCCTAATGCTATTCGAAATATTGGTCAGGGAGACGCTGAATATTACGCATTTAAATGGGCGACAAACTAGTGTTTATGCAAAAAATATCTACCTTGAACATTCGTCAAATAGGGCTTCTTGGCGGGCTCATTTTTTCTCTGCTGGCATTCCAGTTGGAGCCACCTGAAGGTTTAAGTGGGGATGGTTGGTTAGTTTTAATTATTGCAATCTGGATGGCTATTTGGTGGATGACTGAAGCTGTTCCGATCGCAGTAACCGCGTTGGTGCCATTGGTCCTATTCCCTCTCCTTAATTTAGGAACTATCAAGTCTGTGGGTAGCAGCTATGCTGGCAAGGCAGTTTTTTTGACTCTGGGCGGATTTATCATTGGGCTTGCTATACAACGCTGGAATCTACATATCCGAATTGCGATGGAAACCGTGAAGCGAGTTGGCACAGAACCAAGAAATGTCATTGGCGGCTTTATGGTCGCGAGTGCCTTTTTATCAATGTGGATTACAAATACTGCGACAACTGTGATGATGTTACCCATCGCGCTCTCAGTCGCGCTTTTATTAGAGAGCGAGGGGGATGGTGACGCAGTCTCAAAAGCTGCTTTTGGTACTGCACTCATGCTAGGGCTTGCCTATAGCGCGAGTATTGGTGGAATGATGACACTTGTAGGTACTTCTACCAATGTTATGTTTAAGGGTTACTTTGAGCAAAATTATGGCTTGGAGATTGATTTCCTTGACTGGATGATGGTGGGGGTTCCAATTGGTATAACACTGCTGGCCATCGTCTGGTGGATGCTAACCTTTGTGCTTTTCCCCTGTAAAATGATAGGTCATAAAGGTATTGGTAATATTATTGATAAAAAGCTCGACGATCTTGGGAAAATGTCGACTGCCGAGATTCGAACTCTGTCAGTTTTTCTATTAACTGCATCTCTCTGGATAGGCAAAAGCGTTATCGAGCCCTTTTTGGGGGGGCTAGTACTCAACGACGCATCCATTGCAATATTTGGGGCTATCTTACTGTTTATTATTCCTGTTGATTGGAAGGCAGGTATTTTTCTATTGCATTGGGGCGATACTAAAGATGTGCCGTGGGGAATCTTACTATTATTGGGAGGTGGTTTGGCGTTGGCGGGCGCCATGAACAGCTTTGGCGTGGCAGACTGGATTGGTTCTAAAATTACCCAGCTCGATAATATCCCTGCCTGGCTGCTAGTATTGTTAACCGTCATGCTCATTATTTTCCTTTCAGAATTAATGAGTAATGTCGCTACTTTGACAGCTTTTTTACCCGTTATTGTGGCTGTTGCTATAGGTTTTGGTGAAAATCCACTTTTACTCGCATTACCCGCTGCATTTGCAGCTAGTTGTGCCTTTATGTTACCGATAGCGACACCACCTAATGCTATTGTTTTTGGGAGTGGTTTACTATCGATCCCGCAAATGGCCAAGACTGGCTTTTTCCTAAATATAATCGCAATATTTGCTTTGACTATTATGTGTTACGGTTTAGGGATGGCAATTTTCGAAGTAGAATTAGGCGTATTGCCAGGGTGGGTTCAAAACTACAGCCAGTAGATTAACGCCAGAATTTCAAGTAGTTATTTAACAGAGCAAATCCTAAAACCATATTACTTCTACCGACGATATAAAAAATTTACCGCGTCAGTACAATATTTAATAAACTCACAGAGACTTACAATGAAATTATATCTAAATAAGACAATCTTTCAGCTTTCTATTACCCTGCTTTTAGCGGTGACAGCAAATCTCGTGACTGCTGAGGCACCTTATCTTGGTATGGGAGCAAAATCTGGGGAGGTCACTGCAAATGCTGCGATTATCAATATTCGTCTGTCCGAATCGATTGGACAGCAACGTAACCACGGTATACCCGGGAAATTAGGTAAGGCCAGAATTCAGTACAGTTTGTCGGAGCAAATAACACCAAGCTTCCTGAGTGAATGGCGCTCTTCGGATTCAGCAAACGACTATTATTTACAGTATCAATTAACAGATCTTGAATCTAACAGCCAATACTACTATCGAGCGGAACTAGTCGACAGCGTTACTAAAAAAACACGCTTTTCCGAGGTTTTTTCCTTTAAAACTGCCCCTCATTCTGATCGACGAGAAGATATACATTTTCAAGTAACCACCTGCCAGTCCTCGCAGGGGCTGCCAGTGTACGATGTTATGCGGAGACAAAGTCCAGATTTTCTAGTATCTGCCGGAGACACTGTGTATTACGATAAATTCGATGTGCGATCAAAAGAAGAAGCCTACTGGTTGTACCAAAAGGACTATGGTACACCTTATACCATAAATTACTTTGCTCAAACGTCATCATATTTCATGAAAGATGATCACGACTATCGCTACAATGATGCCGATCCCCAATCAGATAGAGCTATAAATACAGAGAGTTATGTCTGGGGGCCGAATGGCCTCGATAGTGATCTCAAAAGGGCTGACAAGACTTGGCTGACGCACGAGGAAGGTATTGATATTTTTAAACAGGCCTTTCCAAGCAGTGACTTGCCTTATCGAACATTTCGTTGGGGTAAAGGCGTCCAAATTTGGTTGCTAGAGGGCCGTGATTATCGCTCCAAAAACAAAATGCCAGATGGTCCTAATAAGACCATCTGGGGAGAAAGACAAAAAACATGGTTAAAAGAAACGCTTTTAGCTAGTGATGCAGATTTCCGCGTTATTATAAGTCCCTCGCCTTTAATTGGCCCAGACAAGCCCCACAAAATAGATAACCATGCCAATGAAAATGGATTTATGGTTGAGGGGAGAACGTTTATGGACTGGATGATCGACAAAGATATCGTCGATAATACTTTTTTTGTGTGTGGTGATCGGCATTGGCAATACCATTCTATTTACAGAGATCAAGTCCATGAATTTTGTAGTGGCCCAACAAGTCAATTTCAGGTGCAATATGTACCTAAACCTGAAGGTGGAGTCATAAAGCAACCGTACAATGGACCTACTGGCGGATTTCTAGCGGTTAAGTACGAAACCGACAAAAGTATTTCGTTTGAGCACTACGGCGAGACAGGGAAGATTCAGAATAAAAAGACATTTAAGAGACAATAGTAGGCAGTAGAATCTGTCCTTAAAATTGCTTGCATAAGATATTACCTGATGGGCACGGATTCGAAATTTTATTAATAGCACTCTGAGGCTGAATTGGCAATGAATCAGGCTCATACACTCAAAGCGGCGGAGTTAAGTATGTGAGCGTAACAATTAGCAGATGATAACTAAAAATCGGGCATATTTTCATCGGTTAAAGTTAGCTTCAGCGGTTGGTTATAGGTAATTTCGGCATTCACCAAATAGTATTAAACCAGCTTCGGAAACAGTGGGGTCAACAGCCGTTAGAAAGAAGTAAAAGATAGCAAAATGCCAACTCGATCTAACGTTAGGTATCGGTTATTTTGCTTGGTAGTGGTCATATCACTATCTGTCCTCACGATTAGGACGTATGATATTTTCTTTGTTTTTAACCCATAGAATATGAGATCTGAACAACCAAATATTGTTCTGACCCTCGCCGATGACTGGGGGTGGTCTGATATCGTCCCGTACGGCGGCGAGGTAAAAAACCCACCTTAATCGTCTTGCTCTGCAAGATCTCGTAGCCGCAGTTTTGAGTAAACGTGACCCATTTATCGAAATGACGCGTCGATATTAATATTAACTTCTGCTTCTGAAGCCACTCTCAACCGACTTTGATCGCGGCGCGCATTAAGGGCCTTATGAAATCGTGCGCTTTCCATCGGTATCTGAATCTGCTCACGATCCCATGCTGAAAGGAGGATAGCATTTGCGATAGTTAAGGATTTTAGACCTTCCTCTGCGGGTGCTATCAAGCTTTCATTAGAAGATATAGCGTTAATGAAATTCTGAAGAATGATGGCGTGCTGATTAACAGGAGAGCGAACCGATAAATCTGTAATACAAACTTCTGGCTGCCCAAACATCTCTGAGGTGGTCTGACTAAACTGCGAGGTTGGGGGGCGATTCTCAAAATGGAGCAGTTTCTCTCCGTCATAGCTAAGCATCCCTTGATCACCAATAATGTCAAACCGATTGACCCCTGGAGCTTCCCCGGTCGAGCCAATAAAAGATCCAGTAGCGCCATTTTCATACTCAAAAAAAGCAGTAGCCTCGTCTTCGACCTCGATATTATGATACTTGCCAAATCCACAAAAACCTTGAATTGACCTTGGCATCCCACAAATCCATTGCAATATATCAAAGTTATGAATGCACTGATTAACCAATAAACCTCCACCTTCACCCGCCCAAGTCGCGCGCCAATTACTGGCCTGAAAGTAAATCTCTGGTCTGAACCAATTGGTCATGGTCCAGTTTATTCTTTGTAAAGAGCCAAGAATATTCTCATCCATCTTTTTTTTCATCGCGACAAAAACGGGATCTGCTCGTTGATTTAACATTAGCCCAAAGACTTGCGCAGGCTGAACTAACTTAAGCATTCTTTCACCCTCAGCAACAGATAGTCCTATCGGCTTTTCCATAAGTACATGTAAGCCTCGGCTAAGTGCATAGCAGCCAATTTCAAGATGAGAACATGTGGGCGTAGCTACGATAACTGCATCACATACTTGTCTGTCGATTAATTCTTTATAGTCTGAATACTGTGGGATATTTAATTGTTCAGCCAAGGGGCATGAGCCACGCGTGCTTAGTGCTGTAATAATACAACCTTGAATAACTCCAGATAAGATATTATTGGCATGCTGTAAGCCAATATTACCGACGCCAATAATCCCTAAACGCACTGGCACAAGATACGCTCGATTAAATAAGTAATTGTTGGTCTGCCTAATTTATTTCGCATTCCTGATCCCATTATGGCATTAAATTGATTAACCACTAAGCTGGGTATTACTACATGGACAAATCCCACCCGTCTTGAAATTCACGTTGCCAAAATCGGTTCGCCTTTGCTCCTTTAACCCTACCATTACTCGGATCGCAATAAATGTCTTCACCAACGCGATAAGCTATATTACCTAAGTGACAGAGTAGTGTGCTTGAATGTCCATCGGCTATAGGCGAGTGCTGCTGTTTTGCTACACCCCGAATCGAGTCGAGAAAATTATTGACATGTGCCTCTGTCAAAGCACCTGCACCAACAAGATCGTTGGTATTCACCGCACGATTCTGAGCCTTCCTTTCGCGCAATAAGGTTCCATCAGTACTGTAAATTTCATAGCCAGCGCGATCAACAATAGCATGTCCGTTTGTGCCGAGCAGTAGCGTGCCTCTCCCGCGACCAAAACGACTTACTTTGTTACAGCTGTTGCCAACCCATTCTATGGTTTTATCACCCGGAAAATCATAACGTACTTGCATGGTGTCATACATTTCCCAATCATCGGTTGTATAAAATTTTCGGCCTGCGGTTACAGAGACTTTTTCTGGAAAATTTAATCCCATAGCCCAGCGTGCAATATCAAGTTCGTGAGCGGCATTGTTACATATTTCGCCAGTGCCCCAGTGCCAAAACCAATGCCAATTATAATGGACATAAATGTCTTTATAAGGGCGCCGGGGTGCTGGCCCTTGCCAAAGATTCCAGTCTAACCAACTGGGGGGTGATGCTGAATTACCATTTCCGATTGAACCACGATCGTTTCCGTACCAAGTTTCCGCTCTATAAATATTCCCCAGCAAGCCTTCTTCAATAAGCATCATAAGTTCAATACTTTCTACTGATGAACGTTGTTGATTACCCATCTGGACGATTTTTTTATATTTATTTTGAGCGGAAATGAAGATTTCACCCTCATGTGGATTATGGCTTAAAGGTTTTTCAACATAGACATGCTTGCCCGCCTCTAATGCCATAACTCCTGCAGTTGCATGCCAGTGGTCAGGAGCTGCTATTACCAGAGCATCTAGGGTAGGGTCCTCCAAAATTCTGCGTATGTCTTTATCAGATTTTGGGGGCTCAAAGCCTGCTTTGATAATGGCATTGTGAGTTTTCTCAAGTACACGACTGTCAACATCACAGTTATGAGTTAGATTTACCCCCTGCATTTTTGCAAATGAGCCTAATAAACCCATTCCACGACTGTTCGTCCCCATGAAACCAACATTGATTCGATCATTTGCACCTAGAATACGAGCATAGCTACTAGCTGAAAAGGAAAGTGCGCCTAATGCGCCAGCGGAGAGGGCGATAAATTTTCTACGTTTCATTGACATCGAGATGATCCTTATTTAACGATAGGTCTCTAATTTTGATCGAACGGAATGATACTAAATCCCCATGATCCTGAAGCAGAATAGGTCCTTTTTCCCACTCTCCGAAATTTGGCCACTTAGCGTATTTACTGTAAGCAACAAGCGCTCTGAACATTTGCGTTCCGCGGTAATATTTAACGACGAGAATATTGTTTAACCAATGCTCAATATAGTCCCCCCGAACAACTATACGTGCCCGATTCCACTGTCCTGGTGGATTGACTCGTTTAAGAGAACTTTGCGGCTCACTTTGATTAACCGCAGTAATTAAGTCGTACAGTGACCCAATAGTTCGATTTCCGGAAATCCCTCTTTTTGCATCTGGATGGAGGTCATCATCTAAAATTTGAAACTCCAAGCCGATTGCGGAGCCTTTCCCTTTTAGTAGATCCGGATCCACGAAGTATTTGATTCCACTGTTGGCTCCTGGTGTAAATCTAAAATCTAACTCTAATTCGAAGCTACTGAATTCGCTAATGGTAATAATGTCACCACCATTGCGCGCTTCTGCGCCCCCCGATGATAAAACGCTAAGTACACCGTTCTCTATATTCCAACCTTTCTCAGGAAACCCTTCGCTCTTTGCGCTCTTCCAGCCAGCAGTGCTCTCACCATCCCAAAGAAGCTCCCAGCCTTCTTTAATCTCGCGCGGTGTGAGTTCATTTTTTAAAGAACTAAACTGCTCAATATCATTATTTTCAGGCGTCCTAAAACTATTTAGGCCATCGGTTTTAATACGAATATTTTTCCAACGAACTTGTAAGCCTTCTTTACTTAAATCATCACCAATGGACTGTATTTGAAGTCCAATGAAGCCGTCTAAAGTCGAGTCATCGATCAAATCAGCTGCTGGAATACCATTGACCCACGATCGTATCGACGTTCCAATGGCTTCAACCCTGATGTGGTTCCAGGTTGACAAACTGAAGGCGGAACGAGCCCGGGAATTACGCGCTAGGTTATAAAGCCAGCCTTTGCGTCCTTCGTCATATATTCCCCCGCTCCAGCGACGAGAACTACTATCAATCTCGAGTTGATATCCATGCAGGCGTTCATCATCGTCTTGACTTTGACTTTGACTTCGAAACTGCACACCAGAATTCAGGCCGGGATCAACCTTAACGTCAAGCTCCAGAATAAAATCACTGTATGTTTTGTGTGTAGTCAGGAAGCTGTTGCCAGCTCCAGTTTTTGCCGTTCCAACAATCACACCATTTTCTGCGTCATACTGGGCATCACTGCCAAGCTGGTGCCAACCATCGAGAGAGGATCCATCAAAGAGGTTTTTCCACTCTGAATTAGAATTTTTACGATCAGGGTTTCCATCTAAAGTGCATGTAGATAGCGTGAAAACAAGTAACAAAAAATAAATTAGGCGTTGGGGTATATTTTTATACACAACATCCTCCTATAGATCAAATTATTAGGCAGGCCAGAGTTAGTGAAAATATGACACCGCTATCATCACTATTATAGAGTATATGTTCTTAGGATAAAAACAAAGCTCTAGTGGGGCAGTTATGGCTAAAGATCTGTATTTTTTTTAGCTGAAATCAGTTACAGTAATTTGGTGTCGAGGCTGATTACCCTCTCAGAAGAAAACCAAATCTGGACCGCTTTTTCTACCTTGTGTTAAAAACAGACTACGTTGAACTTTTTAATTAAGCATCGTTAAGGCTAACTAAAAATGGATTCCATGAAAGAAAATATTAACGAAGGATCGATTGTTGATAAAAATCCTACGATTAGTGATGTGGCGCGGCTCGCTGGAGTGTCAAAAAAAACGGTCTCTCGGGTAATAAATAGTGAACCGAATGTCGGCGCTAAAACATTAAGTAAAGTCAAAAAAGTTATTGAAGATCTGGATTATTCTCCGAACCCTCAGGCAAGAGGATTAGCGTTTAGTCGCTCCTTCTTATTAGCAATGATCTATGACAATCCTAATGCATCATTTATCACAGATGCAATGTATGGTGCACTGAGTCAGTGTCGTCCCAATGGATATGAGCTGGTTGTTCACCCCTGTGATGCAACGCAGGACAATCTGCATGGTGACATTATTAATTTCATCATGCGTACAAAAATTGATGGAGTGATCTTGCTGCCTCCACTCTCCGAATCTAATGATTTAATTAACAAACTGAAAGCTATAAATTGTAATTATGTGCGGCTAGTGTCGGTTATTTCTGATGATGTCGCACATATGATCCACTTCAATGATCGTGAGGCCGTTACAAATATTGCAGAACATTTCATAGCTCTTGGTCACACAGAAATTGGCTTCATTAAAGGACCCGAAAACTCTAAATCTGCCGCTGAGCGTCATGATGCCTTTAGTGATGCGCTTGAGAAAAATGGTGTTCATCTTGAGTCTAACCGCACTGCGTTTGGTGCTAATACTTTTCAATCAGGTGTCGATTGTGCTGTGCAATTATTAAAGTCAGAGAATCCTCCTACAGCTATTTTTGCCAGTAATGATGAGATGGCTATTGGGGTTATGGTTACTGCCCAGAAAATGGGAATTAACATACCCAGCGAGTTAACAATTGTTGGGTTTGATGATACCCCGCAGGCTTCAAAAGTTTGGCCTGCATTAACAACTGTGAATCTGCAGGTGAAAGAGATGGGTAAGCTTGCAACACAGAAATTACTCGCTTTATGCAGTAATAATATTGCGCTCGCCAAAACAATTAAATCTGAGCTAGTTCCTACAGTAGTGCAGCGAGATACAACAGCGCCACCACCAATACCCGGAGGATAGGAAAACCTATTTTTTAGCGTTTGACAATACAAATTGACACCGGTATCATAGAGGCCAATATATTTGTCCTAATCCCTCCGCGCTGGAGGCAGAGATCGCTAGAATGGCACACTCCATTAACAATCATCCCGACAGGCTATTACCTAGTGACCCTAATGCTCGCTCAATAGCTCGACGGCTTTATTTTGAAATTAAAGATTTACCTATCATTAGCCCTCATGGGCATACTGACCCCTCATGGTTTGCCGAAAATAACAGTTTTACAGATCCCTATAAATTGCTAATAGCTCCAGATCACTATTTGTTACGAATGCTGTACAGTCAAGGTATTCGTCTTGCCGAACTGGGGATTAAGTCCAAAAATGATCACAAAAATGAGGAAAGTGTTAACGATCCGCGCAGTGCTTGGAGATTATTCGCAAAGAACTACTATCTTTTTCGTGGAACTCCTTCTGCATTATGGCTAAATCAGACATTTTCTGATGTTTTTAAGCAGTCAGAAGAGCTCAATGAGGCTACTGCGGATAATTATTTTGATAGTATTTCAGAGCAACTCCAAAAAGATGAATTGCGTCCCCGCCAAATTTTCGATCGATTCAATATAGAGTTTTTATCGACCACTGAATCCGCTGTGGATAAACTAAAATATCATCAGATACTCAGAGACAGTGATTGGAACGGAAGGGTTGTTACTACTTACCGCCCAGACTCTGTGATTGATCCAGAACATCCTGATTTTATTCAGTCACTAGCACTGTTTGGCGAAATGACTGGCCAAGATACTCATTCATGGCAAGGCTATTTGCAAGCACATAGAAACAGACGAGCTGACTTCATTGCCCTTGGTGCCACCAGCAGCGACCATGGACACCCTACTCCCAGAACTGCCAATCTTTCTACTGCTGACTGTGAAAGACTATTTAACCGAATTATTACTCGCCAAGTCAGCCCAGAAGATGCCGAATTATTCAGAGCACAGATGTTAACTGAAATGGCGCGTATGAGTCTTGATGATAAGCTAGTGATGCAAATCCATGTAGGCTCTTTTCGCAACCACAATGAATGGATTTTTGAGAATTATGGTAGCGACAAAGGAGCAGATATACCCGTGCAAGTGGAGTATTCGGCTGCGTTGAAACCTTTGCTCGATTGCTTTGGGAATAACTCTGATCTACGTCTCATACTCTTTACCCTTGATGAAACTAATTATTCGCGCGAACTAGCACCTCTCGCTGGGCACTACCCCTGTCTCCGGTTGGGCCCTGCATGGTGGTTTAATGATAGCCCCGAAGGCATTATGAGATTCCGTGAACAGACCACGGAAACTGCGGGATTCTATAATACTGTGGGTTTTAATGACGATACGCGAGCGTTACTGAGCATTCCTGCCAGACATGACATGTCTCGCCGCGTCGATTGTTCTTATTTGGCACGCCTAGTTTGCGAACATAGATTATCAGAGAGTGATGCCCTTCAGACTGCGAAAGATTTAACCTACAATTTACCCAAACAATCCTATCGAATTGGGGATGATACATAACGAAAGATGTCTTGATACCTTTCAACCTTAGCGATGGGAAAGCTAAGGGATACCCCACTGTTTTCACTGAAGTAAGGGAATAAAGATGGAGTTTGGAGAAGTTCTTTTATAAGAGTGTTTAAGGCCATGAAAATGACAGACGAACCCCGGCCCAGTATCGCTTTTATTGGCGAGTGCATGGTTGAAATAAGAGAGGATGTAAATGACCATATTGAGCAGGCATTTGCGGGGGATACTTTAAATACGGCTGTTTATTTAGCTAGACTCTTGCCGGCCAGCGAATATCCAATTCATTATATTACAGCCTTGGGTGTTGATCCTTTGAGCTGTTCGATGATTCAATATTTTCTTGAAGAAGGGATTGAATGTGGAAAAATCCGGCGATTTAGCGATAAAAAACCGGGGTCATATCGTATTAAGGTGGATGCAAATGGAGAACGATCGTTCCAATATTGGCGGGATCAATCCGCAGCTAGATATCTGTTAAGCGGTGATGCTTACGATAAAGAGCTTGAATCTCTGGCTGGTATTGATTACCTCTATTTATCAGGAATATCTCTAGCTATTTTACCTTGCTATGATCGACAAAAACTTATGGACGGACTGCTCAGAGCAAAGGAGCAGGGTAGTAAGATCTGCTTTGACAGTAATTATCGACATAATCTTTGGCGCAGTGCCGATGAGGCTCGGCAGTGGTATCGAAAAATTTTACAAATTACCGATATTGCGTTCCTAACTTTCGATGATGAATGCCAATTATGGGGTGACTCTACTTCCGATGAGGTATTTGCTCGAAATCGTCTTTATGGCATACCCGAAGTGGTACTTAAACGTGGTGCAAAACCCTGCCTTATCGAAACTAATGAAAATATATATAGTGTCGAAGCTGTGAGCATTCCTTCTGAAAAAATTCTAGACACTACTGCAGCAGGGGATTCATTCAGTGCTGGCTATTTAGCTAATCGTATCCTAGGAGACGCGCTTCCCCCGAAATGTGCCGCATTGGGCCATCGGTTATCTAGCAAAGTTATTCAACATCGCGGTGCTATTATTTCCCGAAAATTATTTGATGGGATGATAAAGGGTGAATAAGCCCGATTAATGCAACTAATCGTTCGATTGCCCTGAACTTTGCACAAAGTATCCTCATGCTCTTTGATGACTCTAAGCCTAAAGTTGCTGCTATTTTAGTCATGCACAAAAGCTAGTATTTATTTAATATACGTCGATCTAAATGTTGAGATTTGGTAATTGTTTATTTGATACAAGTAGAGTTAAATATTAAGCTCTCACAGCCTCCGCCAATTGATACTAACCCCAAGAGATTAAACTAATGAGTCGCAATAGCATACAGCCACTCTGGCAGCCGAGTATTGAGCGAATTGAGGGCAGTAATTTAAATCGCTTTGGCGAGC
>CALDQM010000067.1:0-25758 GCA_937911225.1 uncultured Cellvibrionales bacterium | reverse complement strand
TATTGTTGTTCCATTCAGGCCGCATGAGCCCCCTTTGAGACCTCTCTTTGGGGGTAGCTATAACCCTTTTAGTAATGACCCTAATTGTTAATAGCAGAGTACTTTTCAAAATTATTGAAAATGATTGCACCATCCTTCATAACAAATACTGGCTTTTCTAGCGTGCTGATATCCTCTAAAGGATTTCCCGAAACAGCGATAATATCAGCTAACTTATTAACCTCAATACTACCGAGTTTGTCATCCCATTGCAGTAGCTCCGCACCAACAATGGTGCCAGCTTTAATGGCATCCATGGGGCTCAATCCGGCTTCAATCAGCGTGGCAAACTCGCGCGCGCATACATGTGATGGAACGGCATAGCCACATAGATCTGAGCCGACAGCAATTTTCACACCGGCCCTGTAAGCCTTGCCAATCATCTTCAGCCAATCGTCTCTAAAGGAGGTGTAAAACTCATCGTTTTTAGTCTGCGCGAGTAGCTTGCCACTGTTAGCGTAGTAATCCCCAATGTAGATTGTTGGGACATAATAGGTCTGGTGTTTAACCATTAACGCGATAGATTCTTCGTCAAGATAACTTCCATGCTCAATAGATCGTGCACCGGCGATAATCGCTTGATTAATGCCTTCTGTGGCATGAGCATGTGCAGCCACTGGGATATTGTGTCGTGAAGCCTCTTCAACGGCAGCCGCTAGCTCTTGTGGACTAAATGAAACATTCCTTGGGTTATCACCGACGGACATAAAAGCGCCGGTAACCATGATTTTTATCCAGTCTGAGCCGTACTTAATTTCTTTGCGGATTGCCTTACGAATTTCATCCGGACCATCAGCAATTAAACCATCAGCGATAACAGTTTGTTCCGGAGAAAAATAGTTAATATCACCACCACCACCGGTAATCGAAATATAGTGTGCAGCACCGGTAAGACGAGGACCAATGAATACGCCGCTGTCGATTACCTTACGAATATCTTGATTAGCATAATATACATCGCCGTCACCCATTACTCTTATAGTTGTCCATCCGGCCCTAAGCAGGCGTTGAAGATTCTTAAGGCCCAATAATGCTTTGTAGGCCGAAGATGCCTGTAAATGTGCATTCTGATAGTCGCTTTTGTACAGCAGGGGGTGCTCATGGGCATTAATCATTCCTGGCATCAAGGTTGTGCCTGGGAGCTCAATTTTAACCGCATCTTTTGGGATATGATCAATATTTATGATGGCCGTAATTTGATTTCCGGTAACTATCACTGCTTTGTCTTGCAAAACATTATTAGCTTTTCCGTCAATGAGTCCGTCAGCAACAAGGGCATAAGTCTTTGCCTCTGATATTGAAAAGTAACTAAGGGTTATCACTATAATGATTAATTGGCGAAAGATTACAGAGTGCATAGTTTAGTTTTCCATTACGTTTGTACCTGATTATAACCTCTTCTTAAGATTATTTTTCAGCCCCTAACATTATGGGTCATGGGCACCCATTAGAGCCCTTAAATACCTGGCTTTTAATGATTTTTTTACTCCCTAAACCTACGGTTTGAATCCAGTTTTTTTGTAGACATTATTGGCATGTCCTAAGGTATACTCTACCTTCAATACGCGTAAAAATAATCTGGGATATTACCTATGGCGATTAAATTGCCGACGCTAATTGCGACATCTGTGGTTAGGGGAAGCCAGCAGGGCGAAAGTCATGGCGGCGTATACACGATTGATTTTGAGCGACAAAAGCTAGAACAGCATGTTGACTGGAACACCAGTGAGATCGACTTTGCGGGGCGCGGTGCTGACCGAGGTTTGCGTGGAATTAGCATTGATAAAGACGATATCTTTATTGCAGCTTCAGATGAACTCTTTTGTTACAGCAAAGACTTTGCGGCCCAAACATCATGGCGCAATCGTTATCTCAACCACTGTCATGAAATATGTCGTGTAGATAGAACTCTCTTTTTAACATCTACCGGGCATGATGCTCTTTTGGCTTTTGATCTTGATAAAAAGGCATTTGTTTGGGGCTTTCATTTACAAAAGCAGTTAGGTCAATGGGGTGGCTTTGCGTTCGATCCGCAGACCAAAAACGGTCCCAGAGCGTTTAATGATCTCCATATTAATATGGTCCATGTGGATTCTACTGGTATCTACCTCAGTGGTTTGAGGACCGAAGCTTTGTTGCATATTGATGATCAGAACAAAGTGACCGAGGTGTGTAGTTTGCCCTCGGGAACCCATAATGCACGCCCGTTTAATGGCGGCATTATTTTTAACGATACCGCAAGTGACTGTTTGCGCATTGTCCCTCGAAGTGGTGATGGTCAAGCGTTTAAAATTCGAGGTTATGATCCGGCTGAGATCCAATTTTCTGGAGTCGATGATTCTAAGATTGCTCGGCAAGCGTTTGGTCGAGGTCTTTGTGTAATTGATGATCGCTTTATAGCCGGTGGTTCATCACCATCAACAGTAACCTTATACGACCTGCAGAGTAAGCAGATGGTAGCGTCGGTCAATGTAACTATGGACATCCGTAATGCTATTCATGGCCTCGCTGTTTGGCCGTACTGAGAAAGTTAATCATAACCCAATAAAAAAGGCTGGTTTTAACCAGCCTTTTTTATATTTCACTCAGCGATTAGCTTCCACCAAATCTTTTTATGATTCTAACGCCGAATTCTCTTGGTCGGTTGGTATAAACCGTATCAACATGCATCCGTCCTTCTTCAACATTTTGTTGTGTATAACCACCTTGAGATGCGTGTCCGTAGAATACACGCTCATCAGTGATATTCTTTAAGAAAGCTGATACTTCCCAATCATCGCCCTGCAAACCTACACTAAGGTCACCAATATCATAGGAAGGGTTCTCCCAGGATGGGAAAGGGTTAAGTGAGCCATCATCATTAGCAAACGGCGTATATTGAAGGCCCGATGAGCGCGATCCACTGTAAGACCATTGAACTCTCGCATAGGCATCGGCGCCTAGTGAGGGTACAGTCCAGTTATAAGTGGCCCATATACCGCCAGTTAAATCAGGCGTTAGTGGCAAAGAGGTCCCCTCTTCCACATACGCATCACCGAGTTCTAAAACCGTATCAGTTTCGGCGTCCAACCACTCCATATTCATTCCTAACGAGATATTATCAGTAGGATTCCAGTCAAATTGCGCATTCACACCATTGATATGTGCATCTCCAGCGTTAAATACTCCCACCTGATACGGCTGACCACAAATTCCGGGAATCGCATCAATAGACTCATCGTCACAGGGTCCAAAAGAGGGATCAATTAATTCAAATTGATAATCATCCCACTGCATGGCAAATGCCGTGAGTGACAAAGTCGCAGTGTTATCGGCAAAGGAGCCTTTATAGCCTGCTTCATAGTTGATCATTTTATCTGCTTGATATTGCTTCGGGAAAGCTGCATCGCCACGCTGGCGGTTAGTACCACCAGGCCGGTAGCCAATGGTCCAGAGTGCGTAGATCATACTATCGTCATCAAGGTTGTACTTAATAGATACTTTTGGCACAAACTCTTTGGTTTTACCGATCATTCTGGTAATACCATTGGCGAAATTGGGATCTACGTCTAGGTTGCCCGTTGGATGCTCTTCATAATAATCTGTTATATCCTCTCTATCGAAGTGTCTGGCGCCAACGGTTATATCCGTAGACTCATTCATATGCCAGACGACCTCTCCAAAGATGGCAGTTTGCTCTGCATTTGAAACACTTTTGGAGTACCAGGTTTCTGTGGCATCAGGATAAGACTCTCCATTTGCCCATTCATAATACGCCAATGCTATTGAATCTTGATAAAGACTTCCTGCAACCCCTGGGGTAGTCTGACGGCCGTTTTCATTGGCAGTAACATAACCAAAGTTTTCGACCCAGCCGTAAGAGCTATCTTCATAAAATGCGCCAATTAACCAGTCATAGGTATCACCCTGATTAGATAATCGAATCTCTTGACTGAAGCGATCAGCGTTTTCTGTCTCATAAAAAGCCGCTAAATAGTCGCCTTCAACGGTTGGCGCATGACAATAATTACCTGCGGCATACATAAATCCTTGGCCACCACTGGTTGGTTGGTAGTAGGGCGCATAGTAAGCAGCATCTCCTGCATATTCTATGCAGTAATAGGCTGAGTAAGCTTTGTGATAATTAGTAATATCTTGATCGAATTCAACATCTCCCTTGTAGTAAGACGTAGCGGATACCAGTTGTGCAAAGCCAAGATCACCCTCAACTACCAAAGAGGTAATATTGTAGTCAGTTTTGTAAAACTCTTCGTTATATCTAATAGTCTTTAAGTCACCAACATTGGGATCAAAACCACTGTAGGAGCCAGAGTCTGTTTTTTGCTTCAAGTAAGATAGATCGGCGATCCATTCATCATTTATTTCCCAACGAAGGGCCGCACGCCAGCCTGAGACCTTATGATCATTGATGTCATCTTCAACGACATCAGCATTGTCAAGTGTTCCCCACCCTGAGGGTGAACGGCCATAGAGAGCGTCAGACTTTCGATCACTGGTGATTGTCTTGCCGTAGACATTGTCTACGAAACCACCATCTTTGGCATCAAATGCAACAAAGCGTGCTGCGAGCGTGTCATCAATGAGCGGTACATTGATAATAACAGATTGATCCCAACTATCTGCGCTATCTGAGCCGCTATAAACACTAGCGTCGATAATGACTTCTGCCACGTTCATTTCTGGCTTATTTGTAATAATTTTAAGCGTACCCGCTTGTGAATCTGCACCATATAGCGTTCCTTGCGGTCCCGCCAAAGCTTCAACTCGCGCTATGTCAACCATTCTTACCGAAGGCTGTTGCCCTGTCGTAGTAATCGCTAATTCGTCAAGATAAACCGAAGATGTAGATTGAGCAACGTAGCCTGCGCTAGTGGTAGCGCCACGAAAGATAACTGTAGAGGCACCTGCACCGTAATCAACCACGGTGACAGCAGGCATAAATCTTATATAGTCAGCCATGCCGCGAGCGCCCATCTCCTTCAGGTCATTGCCTGACAAAGCTTGAATGCTTGACGGAATCTCAAGTGCGGATTCGGCACGTTTTCGTGCTGTTACTAATACCTCTTCGATTGCTCGAGATGAGACCTCGTCATCTTGCGCAAAAGCAAGTGGCGCTAGTCCTAGCGCAGCTGCAACAGCTGCTGCTAACGGTGTGATCTTGACGCGTAAACGTTGATTACTCATGCAGATTTACTCCCCAGTGCATATCAAAACTTAAAAAATTATTGTTATCAATGACGGAATGTAAAACATTTTTCCATCTATTGCCACAAAACATCGCAAGATACTTGGTTTTCCACAACCTAGCCTATAGGTTTGGAAATATCCGATTAACCATAATAATGCATAAATCACGGTGCTGTTTGCTATTTACACCCCAATTGTAAACCTCCAAAAAAACTAAGATCTTGAAATAATAATAGACTAGTATTTTATACTTACGCACATAGAAACCAGCTATCTGGTCAACCAAGTAATTAGATATTCTACTTTTATTTTTGGTTAACCAACGAGCAAAGCTCTTCACTCTTACTACGTGAGCATTTTAAATTATTATTGCATCCAGCTACTTTGTGTTCAGCAAAGATTGAGGTTTTTGTTCTGCAGGTAGGTCAACTAGCAATGGCTCCAAAATTTCAATTAGCTCTTCAATATAGGGCTCATAGTTTTTCCATAAATTTACTGAGCTTGCATAAATAGGTTTTCGTACCTGCTCTGAGCTAGCAGTTTTGACCGCTCGATCTGTCTCATGAAATCGTAAACAAGATTCTTCAAATGGCAGTTCGCAGTAGTCCAATATTCGCTTCACCTGTGTATCTAGATCAGCTACAACATCTTCGTAGTTAACATCTAATACCTTACCCGGTATTACCTGATGCCAATGGTCCATTAGTCGCTGGTACTCTATGTAATACTCTCCTAATTCGCAGAGGTCATAGCTAAATGGTTGGCCACTCGCGAATAGCTGTTTGTAACTGCCAAAAGTACTGTCTAGCGGATGACGGCGAGCATTAATAATTTTTGCATTGGGCAAAATGAGTTGTAGTAGACCGCAATAAATAAAGTTGTTTGGGTTTTTATCGATAAAGTGCGGCATACCGCTGCGATATTTCTCAGTTCTTTGCAGATACTGACCGCCAATGTCATGCCATGATTGTAATTTATTCTCACGCATGTTCTCTGGAAAATGAGTACCGCGAGGACTATTTTTTCTCAGATTTTGTAGCATTTGAGCAAGGTCACTCAATTCATGAGTACCTTCTACTTGACTATGGCTAGCAAGAATTTGCTCGATTAATGTTGAACCGGACCGAGGAAGACCTACTACTAATATCGGAGACCTATCAGGGTTACCGAGCCCTTTATGTTTTTGGAAAAAATCAGTATCAAAAATATTAATAATTTGCTTAATCAACATTTCATGACCAACTGGGTCATATTTTTCTGATTGTCGACGAGTCTCATTGCAACGCTCAAAATAATGAAAGGCACGTTGGTAGTCTTTACGACCCTCGTATTCAAGCCCCAATGCATTGCATAGCTGTACAACAGAGAGATCCTCCAGCTCAGTATCCTCGAGCAACTGCTCCATGGTGTCGACTTCAGAGGCCTCAAAACGAAATGTTTTTAGATTGGCTAGATTCCAGTAGGACTCTGTATTACTTGGATTCGCTTCAATGTTCTGCCGATGTGCCTCAATCGCCTCATGCTGACGGCCAACTGTCTTTAACTGATGCGCTAAGCCTGAGAACGCCGCTTGATGGCTCGGTGATAAGTCTATGGCTTTACGATAAGATTCTATGGCTAATTCAGTGAAATTAGACTGCGCCTGAGTATTGGCCAAAGCAACCAAAGATTCTGCGATATCTGGTGACAACTGAACAAGGTGCTCAGCACTTTTAAGGGCATCCGGATATTTGCCTAATTCTAGCTGCATTTTTGACAGATCGAGCCATGCACGGGAAAAATTGGGAGATTTCTCTACCGATCGAAGCAATAACATTTCTGCATCAATATAATTGTTATGTGTCGCGGCAACACCGGCTAGTAAGCGCATTGCTTCTGAATGATTTGGGTTCTTTCGTAACACTGTTCGATAAATATCTTCAGCCTTTTCAGGTTCACCATCCTGCTTAAATTGCTGCGCTTGTTTGAGTTCTTCAGTGAATGAAAAATCTTGCGGCTGCTTCGATGTGCCAGCAACGAGTGATTTAACGAGTTCATTAGCACGCTCAATCTTTGCAGTAACATGTACACGATTTGGTTGTACTTGTTGTACATATTGGTAGGCTTCAATAGACTTTTCAAACTGGCCTTCAAGCAACAATAGATCTCCATGCATCTCATATGCATTAGCAAAATTAGGAAATTTAGTTAGCGCCGCATTGATATGCCCTCGAGCATCGGCAAAGCGTTTGAGAGTTATCAGACACTGACCCGCTAAACAAAAAATATTAGCATCACCAGGGAATAAGTCGATACCCCGCATACATGCCTCTAAGGCTCGTTCAGGGTTACCGGCTTTAAGATGTCCAAATGCCTCATCAAATAGGGTTTTCTGCGGATTGTGTGACAAGGTGAGTCCTTAATAGCTTTATTGGTATGGCAAAATATTACATCACCGCGTGGTTAAAAAGCTACCGTTCGAGATAAAACGATTTATTGGTAGTAAATAATATCGTTATTCCTAACCTATAGGCAGGTGACGCCACTTGCTGTTTGAATGCTAAGCTCATTACAAGTAACAACTGCTGAGATCACGATGAAAAAAAGCGCCTTCTTTGATTTTTTTAATAACACGGATGCCTCCCAGTTTAATGAGATTCTGCAAATAGGTATTGAAGATCAAGATTATATTAATTGGAATGAATTTTTATTGCCAAAGGATTATGGCAATGCAGAGCAGGAGTATTGGGCAATTCGCAAAAGCTGCGCCTTATTTGATGTATCTCCAATCCGAAAAATTAGCATTAGAGGGCTAGCTGCGAGCCGATTATTAGATCATGTGTTAACGCGACCGGTCAGTAGTGCTGAGAATATGCGCGGTATTTATGTCGCATACTGCAATCAGGATGGCAGTATGAAAGATGATTCAATCCTCTATAAATTTTCCCATGATGACTATCTTTTAATGCCTTCTGATATCGATCATTCAGCGTATCTGAATTCATTTCGTGAGCACTTGGCTATTGGTCCTGAGGACTTAACCATCACTGATTGCACTGATGATTGGCATGGAGTTGCGGTTCAGGGCCCGCAGTCAGCATCGGTGCTTGCGTCGATGGGTTTTGATCAGGTTGATGAACTGCAGCCTTTTGAGACCCGTCATTATACCGTTTCAGACTCCAATGTTGTGGTTGCTCGAATGGGATTTACGGCTGATTTAGGTTATGAGGTGTGGTTTCAGCCCAACTTTACGCCTGTATTTCAGTCATTAATTCAACGTGTGAGACACACTAAGGCTATCGCTCTGCCAGGCTATGGACTAACTGCGTTAGATGCGTGCCGTTTAGAGGGTGCACTTATTGTTGCGGGTTGGGATTTTTCAACCGAAGCTGATCCTGATCCAGCGTTTATGCGATCACCCTTTGAGGTTGGTTTGGGGTGGTTAGTGAATCTTAAAGGACAAGATTTCGTGGGCCGTGATGCGCTTATTCAGCACACGACTGGCGGACAGAAGTTTGCACTGCGTCAGTTTAAAATTGATCGGCATTGTGATGTCCAAGATGGTATCGCGGTGTATGCAATGGTCAATGGCTCGCAGGAGACGATCGGTTCGGTCAACTGCTCAGCTTGGTCTTGGGGGCTAGAGAGTCTTATTGGTAATCTGTCCGTAAACTACCATCACTCAGATTGTCTAGACGCATGGCTTATTGTTAAGGGTGAACGTTTTGATATGAGACTTAGCCGTGGACCCTTTTTTAACGATCCTCGCCGTAACCAGACGCCAGCCGCTTTGTTAGATTAGTGACGTCTCTCCGAGCCCATTTACCCCTTGTTTGGTGAGTTCGATAATCAATGCTTTTGTATTAATAGACTGAACGGAGGTGTTGTTTTTTAGTGCAATAGCCGCTGCGCTGCCGGTTGCTTGGCCCATGGTCATGCATTGTGGCATTCCGCGCACTGAGGCAAAAGCTTTGGGGTCTGCGCAAACGATGCGTCCAGCAAACATTAGGTTTGTGATATTCGCGGGAATTAATGATCTAAATGGAATGGTGTAATACCCCCCTTGATCGACTATCGCCTCATGGGTCATGCTTGCGTCTGAACGCATAACGTCATCAATTGGGTTATCACAGCATACAATCCCATCGGAAAATTTCGTACCTTTGGCCAGATCTTCACCCGTTATTTTATAGACGGCCTCCAGTTTTCGAGTTTCACGGACACCCACTGTTGGCGATAGCAGTGTCATGTAAGCCTTTTCAAACCCTGGCACATCGGAACGAAGAAACTGCGCTAATTGATGACAGCGTCGTCGACCTTCCTGCGTTGCCTGTCCTATCGCAACTGGATTGGTACCATCCACGCCGCGCACATGAACGGAGTTACAAAAAACACTGCCATGATGAAACCCCTTCATTAAATAGAGTTTAGCTAGGTCCGGATGTAGTCTATTTTCATTGATTCCTTTGGCTGCAAAATGAGTAAAATACGGGTCCGGCTCGGCAAAGGTATCGTCCCAGTTAACACCCACCATGTGAAAGGAACAGGTAACACCCATGGTATTACCCTTTATGTCCCCAACTGTATAGGGTACTCCAGCTTTGGCGGATAGGTCTCCATCGCCTGAGCAATCAATGACTATTGCTGCGGTCACAGTAAAAGCACCGTTGCGATCAAAACAGCTGACCGACTTGATTTGGTTACTTTCCATTGTTGGCTCAATAGCCGATGCATTGAGGCGAACATTAACCCCAGCATGTTCGAGCATTTCGAACATAGTTAATGTTGCTATATCATGATCATATACAATTTCAGGGCCAAAATTGGCCAAGGTACAGGGACGTTTTTCAGCCGCGGGTGGATGCATTTTTTCAAGCCGCTCGGTCAGTTCACCCATTAGGCCACCAACAATTTTATCAGCAGGATAAGCGGCTCCCCAAGGCATTCCTGGGCAAAATGCCATTACTCCACCGACTTTGCTGGTTGCCTCAAGAAGAATTACATTGAGTCCTTGGCGACCTGCGGCTACTGCCGCTCCGAAGCCTGCCGTTCCACCGCCAATCACTAAAACATCGGTTTGCTCTTGATGATTCAAAATCAGTTTCCTTTTAATCATAGTTATCTATGGTGACTAAAAGCATGGTCTTGCCAGAACCTTTGCTTTTGCAGGTTGTAAATTTGAGTCCTTTGTGCAGATAAGTCAAATTCATAACATTACCAACATCGTCAAATTATTAGCGGGACTGAATAGGACTAAAAGGGTACAGTATTCAGTAATGGTTGTTTATCCCAACCTATAGGCCACGAATGCAGGTTGCTTTGGTATAGTTATACTCAAACCGTTTCAAAATTACTGAGATTTCGTTAACCCAGAATGAAAAACTACGATGCAATCATTATTGGAGCGGGCCACAATGGTCTGACTAACGCCGCTTTTTTAGCCAAGGCTGGTTTAAATGTTGTTGTTTTAGAAAAGAATGATTATATCGGTGGTGCGACCGCCAGTCTGGAGTTACACAAAGACTGGAAATATTCAAACTGCTCTTATGTGTGTAGTCTATTCAGACCTGAGATCTATCAAGCGCTGGATTTAGGTAGGCATGGATTAGAGGTTGTTCCGCTCCAAGGCAGTGTGACCTTTAAGCAAAATGGGGATTATCTGGGCAGTTATCATCAGCCCACTGTCTGGCGGCGAGAAGTTGCTAGACATTCAAAGCGTGACGCGGATGCGGCAATAAGATTTGATGCTGATCTGATGAAATGGTGTCGGCTAATTCGTGGGTTTTTACTGCGGACACCTCCTGATCCAGCTTCTTTTAAAATCCGAGATGCTATGGAATTTGCCTATCTTTTAAAGCGATTTTATAGTCTTAGTGAAAGTCAGATTTATGAGTTTATTCGTTTTTTTACCATGTCGATTGCTGAGTATCTTGAGCAGTACTTTGAGAGTGATGTGATTTTGGCGCACTTTTCTGGTGGTAGTATCATCGGCACTGGGCTGGGTGTGTATTCTCCAGGGACAGCTTACGTATTGCTTCACCACGCAATGGGTGATGTTGATGGAAATGTCGGTTCATGGGGATTCGCTCGCGGTGGTATGGGGTCAGTCTCTGCGGCTATTGGTTCTGCTTTTAAGTCTTATGGCGGTGAAATTCGTACCAATGCCGAGGTACAAAATATAGTGGTTAAAGGCCGTAAAGCGACCGGTGTAATGTTAGCCTCTGGTGAGCAAATTTATGCTAAGACAGTGGTTTCTAATCTTGATGCTAAGCGCACATTCCTTAGTCTGATGGATGCCAAGGATATGCCTGCAGAATTAGTCAAACGCGCGGAGAACTTTAAAATACGAGGATCCTCTGGCAAGGTGAATATTGCTCTTGATGGTATGCCTGAATTTCCAGCGCTACCCAAAGGCTCTCCGCTGACCCTTGGGCACATGCATTTTACCGATACGCTTGAGCGACTAGAGCGAGCTTACGATGATTGGAAGGATGATCGGTGGTCACAAGATCCGTATGTCGATATGGTCATTCCAACACAATATGACCCCACTATGGCGCCTCCTGGAAAGCATATGATGTCGGTATTTGTGCAGTATTGTCCGGTTGAGGCAGACGGTGGGTGGACTGATGCAAAGCGCGATGCTTTTGGGGCTGCAGTGATTGATCAAATAGCCGATTACAGCCCTAATTTTAAAGACCTAATATTACATGCCGAGATTCGTACTCCGCGTGAGCTTGAAGCCGAAGTAGGTTTGACGGAGGGCAATATCTTCCAAGGTGAGTTAACGTTGGATCAGTTGATGTTTAACCGCCCATTTCCAGGCTATGCACAATATCGAGGGCCTGTAAAAAATATGTATATGTGTAGTTCCTCAAACCATCCTGGTGGCGGTGTGATGGGAGCACCAGGTGCAAATGCAGCACGCGAAATCCTTCGCGATCTTGGTAAAACTGATACTACTCCAGAGGACTTTGGCGATGACTAAGTCTAACTCAGTGGTGATTATCGGCGGTGGCCATAATGGCTTGATCTGTGCCACTTATCTTGCCAAGGCGGGTCATCAAGTTCAGTTACTCGAAGCTAGAGACAAGGTGGGCGGTGGAGCATCTACATCATCTTTTGCCGACGGTTACAGTACCTCTGGTTTGGCACATATTCTCTACGGACTCAATGCTAAGGTCTGTAAAGACCTAAAGCTCAATATCGGAGATTCTGCATCTATCCAGCCAGTAGATACGATTTCACTGCAGCTTGATGGTGACCATGTAACGCTAGGTCGTGATGATGTGTCAGCAAAGAGTCTTTCCTCAAAAGATCTTGAGGCTTATAGAGCGTTTAAAAAAGAATTTCGAGGCTATGCCAAGGCGCTTCAACCGTTGATGATGAACACACCGCCACGACTCAAGGACATGGACAAAAAAGATAAATTAACCTTAGCAAAATTGGGCTGGAGTCTGCGCTTTGGTCTTGGCACTGATTCGATGCGTGAGTTTCTTCGTGTTGGCGGCATTAATATCTATGATGTCCTCAACGAAGTATTTGATAGCCCTGCGCTGAAGGGAGCAATTTCTGTTGATGCCATTTTGGGTCAACACATGGGTCCTCGCACGCCCAACACAGTATTGACCTACTTGCAGCGGTTATGGGGAGAGACTCAGGCATCTCAGAGTATTCCCATAGGAGGTATGGGTAAGGTTTCAGCGATGCTGGAAAGAGCTGCGGTCGATGCGGGTGTGGCCATAAGGACCGGGGTTAAAGTGGCTAAAATTATAGTTGAAAATGGCCGTTCACAGGGTGTTATCCTTCAGTCCGGTGAGCGTGTCGAGGCTAACATTGTGGTTTCTAACGCTGATGCTAAAACTACCTTTATCGATTTGGTTGGAGCACCGCAGTTAGATGCGATGTTCTGTCATCGGGTTAACTCGGTACGCCAACATGGAGATGTTGCCAAATTACACTTTGCTCTGACTGAATTACCCACTTTTAGCGGTTTATCTTTGCAGCAATTGTCGCAGCGCTTAATTATTGCGCCTGACATGCGTTATGTAGAGCATGCGTTTAATCATTCTAAGTACGGTGAGTTTTCAGATAACCCGGTATTGGAAATGACTATTCCCAGTGTGGGCGATTCTTCTTTAGCACCTGCTGGACACCATGTAATGTCAGTATCAGCTACGTTTGCGCCCTACCATTTAAAAGAGGGTTGGCAGCAGCAGAGTAGAGATATGTTTGTGCAAAGAGTCACTGAGGTAATTGAGCGCTATGCGCCTGAGTTTTCCTCGTCCGTAACAGCGACTGAGTTACTGACACCAGTGGACATTGAAGACCAATATAATATTACCGGCGGCCATTGGCACCATGGTGAATTAAGTATTGATCAATCATTTATGATGCGTCCAGTACATGGATCGGCGCAGTATCAAACACCTATTGACGGGCTCTATCTGTGTGGTGCTTCGGCCCATCCTGGCGGCGGTATTACCGGTGTTCCCGGTCATAATGCGGCGCAGAGAATATTGGCTATGGGAGACATATAATGCTGACTCAAACTGATAGCCATGTCACTACTGATTTTAGAGAAGTCTTACAACCTAGCCCTTTTCAAGCACGAATTAATGAGCAGTGCTTGGTGCAAGATTGGATGTCATGGAATGGCTATAAGACTGCACGCGTATTTGACACCCTGGCCTCAGAGTATTTTGCTGTTCGAAGTACTTGCAGTGTTATGGATCTCACTCCGATGGAGAAGTATCGGATTACTGGGCCAGATGCGCAGATTTTTTTAAACCGCCTTGTTACGCGTGATATTTCCACGTTAAAGCCACAGCGAGTAACTTATGTCATCTGGTGTAATGATGAAGGTAAGGTGCTTGATGACGGTACTATTTTTCATCTAAGCGAGGGTGATTATAGGCTCTGCTCACAACACCATCAATTGGATTGGTTGTTGATATCTAGCTTAGGGTTCGATGTGAATATCGAACAAGAAACTCATGCAATTGCGGCTTTAGCGATTCAGGGCCCAACGTCTTGTGCTGTCTTGACGGCTGCTGGTATCGATGGTGTCGACCAGCTCAGACCTTTTGATATAGGTTATAGAACACTTAACGGAATCGATGTCATGGTGTCCCGTACAGGGTTCACTGGCGACTTAGGTTATGAAGTCTGGGCTGACCCAGATCATGCTCTTGCTGTTTGGGATGCGATATTTTTGGTAAAAGAGCAGGGATTATTCGACATACGTCCAATTGGTTTGGGTGCTCTAGACATGGTGCGCATAGAGGCTGGATTTATTATGCCTGGCGATGACTTTAATACTGCTGAGACAGCAGTAAGGGCAGATCGAGATCGATCACCCTATGAGCTGGGCTTGGCGTGGCTAGTTAATTTTAAAAAACCGTATTTTACGGGTAAAAAAGCACTCTTAGCTGAATCAAAAAAGCCGACTGTGCGTCGATTAGTCAGGCTTTCGGTGGAGGGTAATAAATCACCAACGGATGCTTTTCTTTATGATGCCAAGGGCGGATCACGCATCGGGACCATCAAGTCTTGCGTATGGTCGCCAATACTAAAGATGAATGTATCCTTAGCCGACGTTGAATTTGTAAAGGGCAAGCTCCCCGAACAGATTTGGGCAGAAATCTATTATCAAAAAGAGCTGGAGTGGCGAGCGACTTGGGCAAAGTGTGATGTGTCGGCAAAACCATTTTGGATTCACCCGCGAAGCTCTCTGACACCACCCAATAGGTTTTAGGCACTTTATTAAGTAGGAGTCTTAAAATGATAACAGGACGATGTGAATGTCAGCGAATAACCTTTCAGGTAGATGGCGAAATAAACGATTATAGCCATTGTCACTGTAGTCAATGTAGGCGCCTTCATGGGGCAGCCTTCGCCTCCTATGCTGGAGTCGATCTTACTTCTCTTAAATACCTTTCCGGCCAGTCAGAGCTCGCGTCATATGCCTCCTCAGACAACCACCGGAGATTGTTTTGTAAAAACTGCGGGTCTAATATTTTGGTGGCACTGACAGAGGAGCCGGATGCGCTCTATCTTGCCATGGGCGTGATCGATGGCAATCCAAAATTGCCGCCGGCTTACCATATTTTTATGGGGTCCAAAGCACCATGGTATGAATGGGATAATCGTGGCGAGCAGCACGACACGTTCCCTGAAGAGTAGCTAATTTAGCAGACCGCACGGAGTGTTAATCATGAAAAAAAACATACAGTTAATCTTGGTAAACCGTATCAAAATGTTAAAAATCGTTGGGTTTTTTAGTTGGAGCCTATTAATGGTGATTGCTGGTACTGTCGGTCAGAATTATTTAGGTATCACGAAATCCTATGCTGATGGTCACGCAATTACGTCCCCAGCTATTGTGCGCTTGGATAGAGCTCGGTTGCAGGGTAATAATTTGGGCGATTTTGAGCCCTATGAACCTGACAGTGGTAATCTTATCGCGCGTGGCCATGATTATTTCTACAGTGCCGATGAAAATTTTGGGATCGGAGTCTGGGAAAGTAAACCCGGGCAAATGTCCTACGATGAACTTGAATATGACGAATTAATGTTTGTCCTTGATGGCAGTTTAATCATGACTAGCAAGGATGGAGAGCGAGCTATTTTTGAAGCAGGAGAGGGCTTAGTGTTACCCCAAGGCTGGAGTGGAACGCTTACCGTAGCAGAGTCGGGAGTTAGGAAAATATGGGTATCGCATATGGGGGGTGTAAAAGGACAGTGATGTCCAAAATATTATCATTAAGCCAAAATTCCTGGTTACTTAAACTATAAAAATAGGCGATTAAAATGTTTCACAAGGTTAATAAATATGTTTTGGCGATATCTTTTTTAGTGACAGCATGCAGCGGTCCGGAATCACCTAGCGAAGCAAGCATTAATGAGCTCAATTTAAGCCTGTTGGGTGATGAAACGGAGCTGCAACGTTGTGATAATACTAACCAAAATCGTACAGCATTATTTGGTGACCTGCACATACATACTCGCTATTCCTTCGATGCTGCCGCTAACACTACTGGCGCTACCCCTGAGGATGCTCATCGATACGCCCGTGGACAAGAAATTCCTATTTTCCCTATTAATGAGCAAGGCATTGCTATTGGCCGTACTAAAATTGATCGGCCCTTAGACTTTTTGGCAGTGACGGATCATGGTGAGTTTCTCGGAGAACGAGCTCTTTGCCGAACGGCTTCATCACCAGTATATGACACTGCATTTTGTGTCGGTTACCGGTCTAATGAGCGTCAAGGCATGGTGATGCTATCGAGCGTCATTACTACCGAGACACCGACTCGAATTCCTGAGATATGTGGTGAGGATGGTAGCTTATGCCGCGATTACGCAAGGTCTCCTTGGCAAGATATTCAATCTGTCTCTAACAGCGCTAATACGCCTTGTGAATTTACCAGTTTTGTCGCCTATGAATATACTGGGACCCCTGGGGTATCGAATTATCATCGTAATGTTATCTTTAGAAATGATGTGGTGCCTGAATTGCCGGTAAGTTATATCGATGCTCCAATTGACAGCAAATTGTGGGCAGCTTTGGATGATGTATGTGATATCAAAAATGGCTGTGATTATCTGACTATCCCACATAACACCAACTTAGCTAATGGGCGAATGGCGCCTTACATGCAGCTTGAAAACACTACTGAGGCAAAACGTGCGTATGCGCAAAAGCGGTTAGAACGAGAGCCAATTATGGAGATTTTTCAGCACAAAGGCGGTTCAGAATGTATTAACGGTTTGAGCAGTGTTTTTGGTGCACCTGATGAATTGTGCAATGTGGAAGCGGTCAGGCGAATAGGTGAGAATAAAAAGTACATGGTCCGTGATTATAACGCGGAAGGTCTTGTGATGATGACTGCCTCCTCAGTGACTAAAGAATGTGATGTCGATGAAATTGGTGAGAACGGGATGGTGGGTGCTGGCTGTGTGCATCCCACGGACTTCCAGAGATCTGCTTTACTCGTGGGTCTAAAGGAAGAGCAGGCCATTGGCTTAAACCCTATCAAGTTAGGCATTATTGCAGCAACTGATACACATTCGGCGAATGCGGGTGGTGTGAAAGAGTCAGCTTGGGTGGGTGCTGTCAGCGGTGAAGGTTCAGCAATAGAGCGCTTGCAGCCAGGACTTTTGACCAGTGGCATCGATGGTAATCCAGGTGGTTTAGCGGGGGTCTGGGCGCAGGAAAATACCCGTGATGCAATTTTTGATGCGATGTTAAGAAAAGAGGTATTTGGTACCTCTGGCCCTAGAATTCGACCTCGGTTGTTTGCTGGTTGGTCTCTGGACCAAGGACTCTGTGGGCGCGATGACATGATTACATATGCCTATGCAAATGGAGTCCCCATGGGTGGTGATCTGATCGCATCATCATCAATAGCTAAACCCTCGTTCCTAACCTACGCTGTTAAAGATCCTGATGGGCAAAAATTACGCGCCCTTGAGTTAATCAAAGGCTGGGTTGATGACGAAGGTAAGTTAAATGCAGAAGTAATTCCCGTGGTTAGCACTGACAAAGGCGCAGATAGTCTTTGTGAGGTTTATGTTGATAATGACTTTGAACCAACTCAATCCGCTTATTACTACCTGCGAGCGATTGAGCCTGCGACTGCGCGCTGGCACACCTATGACTGCGCCTCTATTGATGAGGGTCAACGTCCATCGGTATGTACTGATGGAAGCTACCCGAAAGAAATTGTAGAAATGGCATGGACTTCACCGATCTGGTACCAAGGACAGGACTAAAATAATAGGAAAAGTATACTTTATGCGCAGATCAGAGATTGTATTGTGAGTGCCAAAGTTATCACTATTGGACAATATTCGCTTGATGTTCGACAGACCATTAAGTGGTCCGTCTATGCTTTAGTCATTATTAATTTTGGCTTCTATATCAGAAATGACTTGGTCATTGCCAGCCATACTCTGTACAGCGGAAGCTCTCTTCTAGAGATCTCTCGAGCCTTTGCCACCACCATTGATGAAAGTGCTTGGATTATATTACTACTGCTGTTCGAGCTAGAGACCTACCTTTTGTCGGACGACCCCCTATCTCGTGCTAAAACACTATTAATGCAAGGCATAAGGCTGGTCTGCTATATATCATTGGCGCACACCCTTTACGCTTATGGGGTTTATCTGGCTGAAATCTATGCTGCAGTGCCTGTTGAAGGAGTTACTAACCTTTGTCAGTTGATCGGAAAAGATCTCTCCTATGCGTCTAACTTAGTGTATTCCGAAATCAACAGTAGTAATTGCGCCAGTTTATCGTCAGCCAATCAGTTCTTTTATGTGGATCCTCCCACGTTCTTTATTGTTGAAGATGCAGCGGGGTTAGCGATTGAAAAACAATTAGCGTGGATTGATATTTTTGAAGCCATCATTTGGTTACTCATACTGCTTAGTATTGAGGTTGCAGTTTGGCTACAGGATCGAAATGTTGGGCAGGGGATTATTTTTAAGGGATTGGGCATTGCAAAATTGTGTCTTTATTCTCTACTTTGGGCTGCAGCTGGTTACTGGATTTATCGAGGTCATTATATGTTTGCCTGGGATGAATTTGTTTGGATTGCTGGCTTTGTGGCTATTGAGATGAATATTGTCGAATGGCGTGATGAGATTAATGATGCTGAAGCTTAAGGCTCAATGCGTATAGGCGCGGTGGTGAGAAAAGAGGGCTGCTACTAGTCTCCATATTACGTTTAACTTTAAGAGAGTGTCTGTTGCAAACATACGACAATATAATCATTGGTGGTGGCCACAACGGCCTAATCTGCGCTACTTATCTTGCTCAAAAAGGTCAGTCAGTTCTGCTATTAGAAGCAACCGACGGTTTAGGCGGTTTAGCGACCACGCGCGAATTTCACCCAGGCTTTAGAGCTCCAGTTGCTCACAGTTTGAGCCATTTTTCAGAAACAGTGGTTGAGCAATTAAATTTACTCAAACACGGTTATACGCCCAGTTCCGAAGTGCTCGACACTATTGGCTTGAATCTAAATGGAGAGCATGTCGTTGTTGCTGGGGAGCATATCAGTGGCGTTAATAAAGAGGATCAGCAAACGTATGCCGACTACCTTGTCCTATTAAAGCGTTTCGCTAAGATGCTTAAGCCATTCTGGCTCAAAACCATGCCGCGCATTGGCGACAATAGCTTTCCGGACCTCATGACGTTTGGGCAGCTCGGTCTTAAACTGCGTCTTTTGGGTAAAAAGGATATGGGTGAGTTTATGCGTGTGGCGACGTTACCTGCGCGCGATTTAATGGATGAGAATTTTGATAACGACATCTTAAAAGCGGTACTTAGTTGGGATGGCCTTATTGGGTCTAAGATGGCACCGCGCTCTCCCAACGCCACTGTACTCAACATGCTGTATCGAATGAGCGGCAAGCATCATGGTGCTCATTCACTACCAGAGGGGGGTATCCAGAATTTAATTAGTGCGCTGCACAATGCCGCTTTGGATGCCGGTGTCACGGTCAAGACCGGAGCATTGGTTAAGCGCATTGTTATTGAAGGGAGTTCTAGTGGGCTGGCAGCCACCGGCGTTGAACTTGCCGATGGAACCTTAATCAGTAGCGCTCGGGTTGTCTCCTCGGCAGACCCCAAGCAAACTTTTTTGAATTTAGTGGGCGCCAACAACCTTGAAATTGGCTTTACCAACCGAATTAATAGATTGCGATGCGACGGGTATGTGGCCAAGTTACATCTTGCGTTAGACGGCGCGCCAAAATTCACTGGTTTGAAAAATCCGAATGGCCGTATGATCATCGCACCAAAATTAGATGCTATTGAATTTGCTTTTGATGATGCCAAATACGGGGAATACTCGAAGTCACCGGTCATGGAAATTATTATTCCGAGCATGGTAGATCCATCATTGGCGCCCAAGGGACAACAGGTATTGTCTGCTCATGTTATGTATGTTCCTCACAAGCTCAAGGGCGGCTGGACGGATGAGGCACGTCAAAACTTATATCAGCGCTTGGTTGATACCCTGGAGTCTTATGCTCCGGGTATTAGGCAACAAATTATTCATGGTGAGATTTTAACGCCAGCAGATTTAGAGCAAACCTATCATCTCACTGGGGGTCATTGGCATCATGCTGAGTTGTCGATGGATCAAATGTTGATGATGCGGCCTACTTATGAGGCCGCCCAATATAGCACCCCAATTCCTGGGCTCTATCTGTGTGGTGCCGGAAGTCATCCTGGCGGAGGGTTAATGGGTGGCCCTGGTCATAATGCGGCCAAAGAAATTATTGGGGCGAAGAAAGAGCTATGAAAAAGTATGATGCCATTATTGTCGGTGCTGGTCACAATGGATTAACTAATGCAGCCTACTTAGCTAAAGCAGGCCTTGATGTGCTAGTTGTTGAAAAAAACGAGTACATTGGCGGTGCTGCGGTGACTCGCGAAATGCATGACGGCTGGTTCTATTCAAGCTGTTCCTATGTTTGCAGTATGATGCGACAGACCATCCACCGTGATTTAAATTTAACGAAGCATGGGCTAGTTTTAGTGCCATATCTGGGCACGGTGGTATTTGCTGATAACGGCGATACGATGGCCAGTTATCACTCTGAAGAAGCTGAGTATAATCAGTTGCGCCGTCGCTCCCCGCATGATGCGGATGCAATGTTTCGCTTTCAGACTGACCTTGGACGCTATGCACAACTAATTCGTAAAACATTACTTCGTACACCACCAAACCCAACTTCATTTAAGCCAAGAGATATACGTGAGCTACTGTGGATGGCAAAAGAGTTTTGGTCTCTCGGTGAGAAAGAACTTTATGAGTACATTCGTTTTTTTACTATGAGCGCCGCTGATTTTTTGGATGACTACTTTGAAGATGACTTGATAAAAGCGGCCATGGCCAGCCCAGGTGTTATTGGCACTGCATTGGGGGTGTACTCTCCGGGTTCGGCTTATATCTTGCTGCATCATGTCATGGGAGATGTTGATGGCAACGTGGGTGCCTGGGGTTTAGCAAGAGGTGGCATGGGTGCTATTTCCAACGCCATAGCTGGCGCTTTGCAGGAGCATGGTGGTGAGATTCGAACCAATGCTGGCGTTGATAAAATCGTAGTTAAAAATGGTAAAGCCACCGGTGTGGTACTGGACAATGGTGACGAGTTACATTCGAATATTGTCGTTTCTAACATGGATGCCAAACGCACATTTACTCAATGCATGGACAAAAATGACTTGCCAGCGGGTATCTATGAAAAGGCGAAAAACTTTAAAATTAGAGGCTCATCTGGCAAGGTCAATATAGCCCTCTCGGGCTTACCCAAGTTCAATAATGTGGCCGATAACCGATATATTAATCGCGGTGGACAAGGGTTTGTTGGGTCAATGGAAACCATGGAGCGTGCCTATGACTGTTGGAAGCATGGTCGCTGGTCTGAGGACCCCTTTATAGAGTCAGTCATACCCTCAGCTTGGGACCCTACTGTAGCGCCGCCAGGTCAACACTGGATGTCGAATTTTGTACAATATTGCCCACCTCAATTGGCCGATGGGCCATGGACATCCGAAAAGCGCGATGCCTTTGGCCAGACAGTGGTCAATAAACTTGAGCGCTATAGTCCTGGCTTTAAAGATTTGATTGTTCATATGGAAGTTCGCACGCCTCATGATATAGAAGCTGAAATAGGACTCACCGAAGGTAATATTTTTCAGGGCGAGTTAACTATTGACCAACTATTGTTTAATCGTCCGTTTCCTGGCTATGCCCAGTATCGTATGCCGATTAAAAACATGTATATGTGCGGTTCATCTACGCATCCAGGGGGTGGAGTTTCATCAGCTTGCGGTGCCAATGCAGCGCGAGAAATTCTTATGGACTTGAAGCGACCCAATACTGTACCAGAGGATGATTTTTACGATGAATAGCATGCCAGATGTCACCGATCCTTTTGCAGGCGAACGACTAAAGGAAAGTCCTTTTCATCCTCGTCAGGCGGCATTGAACCTACGCGATGCTTGGTCCAGTTGGAATGGTTACAAGTTTGCTGATTACTATTACGATGAAGAGTATGAGTACTTTTGTATTCGTAATAGTTGTGCGACTTATGACATTTGTCCGATGCAAAAATATATTCTGAGTGGTCCTGACGCCGAAGCAATGCTCAATAGAATGGTCACCAGAGATATTACTAAACTTAAAGAAAATAGAGTGACCTACGTTTGCTGGTGCACTGATGAGGGTCGTCTTATTGATGATGGGACAATTTTTAAGCTTGGCGCAGATCGATTTTTGCTTACCTGTGGCAGTCCATCATTGGCGTGGTTGCGCAAAAGCGCGTTTGGCTTTAATCAATTACATATTACTGATATGTCCGATGATATTGCGGCGCTCTCGTTACAAGGTCCCACCAGCTGTGAAGTTCTTAAGAAGATGGGTTTGCAGGGTATTGAAAACCTCAAACCATTCTGTATTGCACACTTTCCGTTTGCGGGAAGTGAAGATACGCCATTAATGGTTTCACGAACTGGGTTTACCGGTGATCTGGGTTATGAGCTTTGGATTTCCCCTGACTTAGCATTAGAGTTTTGGGATGCCCTTTATTGTGCGGGAGAAAATTACGGTATCCAGCCTTATGGCGAATCTGCAACTAACATGGCACGTTTAGAGGCTGGCTTTATTATGCCGGGCATGGAGTTTAATGAAGCGTTGAAAACGATTCATTTCCAGTATGACCAAACACCATTTGAGTTAAGTTTAGATTGGCTAGTAGATTTTAAAAAACCACACTTTAATGGCAGAAATGCACTTTTGAAAGAACGTGATCAAGGCGCTGAATATACCCTAGTAAAGTTAGACATAGAGGGTAATAAGCCTGCAGAAGAATCTTTTTTATATGCTGACAAGGACTGTAGTAAGGAGATTGGCTATGTCACCTCGGCAATGTGGTCGCCGGTGGTAAAGGCCAACATTGCCTTAGCAATGGTTAAGACTTCAGCGCTCAAGAGTACCATTTGGGCGGAAATTTACTATTCGAAAGAGCTACGGCACCATAGTAAGGTAGCGAAGTGTACCCTCCAGGAAAAACCTTTTTGGGCGCCGGAGCGCGCTAGAGCAACCCCACCAGCCGCTTTTTAATATTGAGAAATATATGAAACGATTCATTTGTCAGGTCGATTCGGTTTGTTTAGGAGCCTCAGAGGAGAAAATAGGCAAAGAGCCACGATTACTGCTTAATGCGCAGCTCTCCGGATTTGTTGGCGACCGCCATGCCTCATTTGAAAGAGAGGCTTGGGAATCGGGTGATAAGCAAGTGTCAGGTACTACCCGGCGCAATGAAAGACAGTGGTCCGCAGTTTCTGTCGAAGAGTTAGCTGATATCGCTCAAAAAATGGATTTAACTCAGTCTTTGTCCGCAGCGAGCGTTGGGGCTAATCTTTGTTTGTCGGGGGTGCCCAATCTATCGCATCTACCCAAAGGGAGTGTTCTTAAATTCCCCTCTGGTGCAGAGTTAATTGTCGAAGAATATAATCCACCATGCGTTGATATGGACGAGAATTTAGTGTTGGTTCATACGACTAACAGCGGGGCTGTTATCCCCAAAGGTACATTTTTAGCAGCGTCAAAATATAGTCGAGGCGTTGTTGGTGTAATAGAAGTCCCGGGTATTATTCACGCAGGTGACCAGGTCACGGTTATACCCTATAAAGCGCCCGCTTGGTTGGGCAGGTTTTAGCGACTCTTTTGAGCATTCTAAGCTGTTAAAATAGCCTATATTCAGGTTGATTATCATCTTTTATGTAGTAATTTTATGGTGAATCCATAAAATAACGTGCTACCCAATACATTCCGAAAGTGTCCCTTAGTTATGAACCAGTCTTCTTATCATTTTTTACTCTTAGCTATCCTTGGTTTTTTCCTGATGGGCTCTACGGCCTATGGTGATATTACTATTGATGGCGTGCTTGATGAGCCTGAGTGGCAGAATGCTAATGTCTATACGGATTTCGTTACTGTTGAGCCATTAACCGGCGATGTTGCTAAATATGCTACCGAAGTGCGCATGATCACCAACAAAGAGGGTATTTTTGTTAGTTTTAAGAACTTCCAGCCAGCATCGGTTAAACGGGTTAATCGACGTTTTCCTAGAGACGCACAAATCGAAGCCGATCGTAATGTGGTTAGTATCGACTTTGATGGAACTGCTGTTGCAGCCTATGATTTTACTGTGGGCTCTGCTAATTCAAGACAAGATGGCACTATAGGATCAGGAACATACTCTGGAGACTGGGACGGGACTTGGTATTCACAGACCTCTACCACCGGTGATTATTGGTTTAGTGAAATACATATTCCGTGGACAGTTGCACCAATGTCTGGATCCTCAGATGGTAACAAGAAGATGGCTGTATGGTTCTCGCGAGTGGTTTATAACGAGTCATTGCGGTTCGCTTTCCCTAATGCTTTTTATACTCGAACTACCTTCATGGAGGACTGGCATCCGATAGAGGTTAAACAGGTAAAAGCCTCGACACTGGACTGGTTTCCTTATGCTAGCCATAACAGTAATTTAAAGAGTCCGGAGGGCGGAACTTTAACTAATGATACAAAGGTAGGTTTAGATTTTATATGGCGACCGAACAGCACTACTCAGTTAACAGGGGCTATAAACCCTGATTTTGGTCAGGTCGAGAGTGATGACTTAGTTGTTAATTTCTCTGCCTTTGAGACATTTGTGGCTGAAAAAAGACCGTTCTTTACCGAAAATCAAGCGCTGTTTAGTAGCGCTCAACCTAATGAAGATGTTGTTCTCTATACACGTCGGATCGGGGCCGGAGCTAATAGTGGATTGCTAGATATAGATGGAGCAGTAAAGCTGACTCGCTATGGAAAGTCAGTTGATATGGGTCTGTTTGCTGTTAGAGAAGATATGTCTGAAGGTGGTGCTGGTGGTGAATTTATATCCAGCCGTATTCAGAGAAAAGTGGATGATTTGTCTTTTGGACATCGATTAACCCACGTCACTCGAGATTTATTAGGACGTGAGGCAACAGTCCAGGGTATTGATATTAAATGGGACTCCAGTAATAAAGGCAGAGTCTCTGGACAAATTTTGCACAGTGATATTAAGCAGGTACCTAATGATGAAAATAACTATTATGCGATTGATCAGCAAGATTATGCGGGATGGATGAACTGGTCCTATGCCCCCAGCGATAAATGGTCTCATGCATTATATTTTTCTCACTACGGAGATGAATTTGAGATGAATGACATGGGTTTCATGAGACGAAATGCGTTTGACGAATTTTTCGGCTACCATCGTTATGACCGTCGCAAATATGATCAGGAATCATCCTTGTTATCGGGGTCTACTGAATTTTCATACTCCTATGCTGAGAATACAGCTGGTGACCGCCTATACGCCTGGGCTGAATTGAAATCTGAATGGATATTTAAATCTACTCGTAAAATATCAGCAGATCTAGAAACTACATCATCGGGTTGGGATGATCGTATTACTCGTGGTAATGGATCATATTTTCGGCCA
>CALDQM010000066.1:0-2150 GCA_937911225.1 uncultured Cellvibrionales bacterium | reverse complement strand
AGTGTAAGAAGGGGAGCGCAACTGCGTTCCCCTTTTTTTGTATTAAATACTTCTCATATCACGTTAATGACTTTTGATAATAGACTACTTCAGCCTTAACTAAAGAGTCGTCAACATACTTTTTCTTGAGAAATTTCATACCCAATTTCTTCATGATATTAATCGATTCTAGGTTATCTTCAAGCGCGATAGCAGAGATAGTGTTCAATTTACTATCTTGAGTAACAACGGCCATCACAGCTTGTGCCGCTTCAGTTGCATAGCCTTTTCCCCACGCTATTTGTTTAAATCGCCAACCAATCTCTAAGTTATCCCACTGAGGCATGTCAGTAAAAAAATCCATTGGTCTTACTAAAATCCAACCGAGGAAAAGATCACTTTGTTGATGAGTCGCTAAACTCACCCTCCACATGCCCCATCCTTTATTCTGATCTGCGTAACGCTCCAATCTTGGGATAAAAACCGCAATGATATCCTCCATACTCGTTATCTTGCCGCCATTAATGTAACGCATCACTTCACTATCTTGATCAAGTTCAAAAAATAGTTCGGCATCGTTACGGGTCATAAATTGATAAGAGAGCCTAGTAGAATCCGGTATATTCATTGGCTATCCTCAGTATGAAAAGTGATTAAATAATAGCTGAAACATGTTTCTGTCATCCGCAACATCATTGGCAATGCAGCCATCTTCGGTGAATAGCGACTCATTAACCTTTTGTATTGCACTATAACAAGAGGGGTCATTCCTCTCGCTGCTGTTTGACCTTAGCAAGGTCGGCTGGCAAAGCTTGTCCACCCTTCCAAAACAAGTAAGCCTTAGCTAACGCAATAGTTGAGCCAATGGTCATTGCATGCCGCAGGCCATCCGTGCCGTAGGTCTCTTGCAATACATCACTGAGAAAACCGATAGCCACAGGCCCAAGTCCCAAACCGATCAGATTTAAGACCAACAACAAAATTGCCGAAGCCATTGCCCGCATATTAGGGCCCACCAGCATATGGGCAACCGCAATCGAGGGTCCAAGATACATGGTACCCAACAGATACGGTATGACATAGACCCATATGATCGCGGTGGTGTTGTCTGTTTGGTACACCCACAGCATAATGGGAACCGCCAAAAATGCGGTTATACCTGGTAACCATAGGTACCAGCGTACATCTTTTTTGCCAATCTTATCGACCAGATAGCCACCTAAAATAGTGCCGGTAACGCCTCCAAATAATGACGCCATTGATAAAAAAAGACCAATTTGATCACCGCTCATACCATGGCTACGCGCAAGATATGAGGGCATAAAATTGCCGACACCGTAAGACACAAAACCGGACATTGCACAGGCGAATGAAAAATAGCGAAATGATTTCAATTTGAAAATAGTAGAAATTACTTCTTTCATCGGCACTTTGTTTTCTTTCGATTCAGCAGCAATGCGTCTGGCTGGCTCCTTAACGGTAAAATACAATAACGCCGCCAATAAAATGCCCGGCAAGCCCACAATCATGAACGTCATACGCCAACCAAAATATTTTTCGACGTAGCCGCCCAGTAAGAAACCAGCAAAAACACCAATATAAATACCCGCAGAATAGATAGACAGGGCTGTCGCCCGACTCTTTGCAGGATACATATCTGAAATCATCGAATGCGCCGGCGGACTGCAACCTGCCTCACCAATACCAACACCAATCCTGGCAGCAACTAGCTGACCATAACTTCCTGCCAAACCCGACAGCGCAGTCATTCCTGACCAAATGGTCAGAGCTCCGGCAATGATATTTTTTCGATTTGCCCGATCAGCCCAATTTGCGATCGGGATACCCGCCGTCACATAAAACAGGGCGAAGGAGAAACCACTCAACAGACCTAATTGGGTATCTGACAAATCCAAATCAGCTTTAATGCTTTCCTGCAAGATAACCAAGATCTGGCGATCAATAAAACTGAAGCTGTAGACAAGAAATAAAATAACCAACACATACGTACGTCCTTTGTACGGCTGTTCATTTTCAGGGGCAGTGAGATTCGAATCGGTGCTCATGAAGCTAAAATCATCTAATTAGGATTCACGCAGAATATATTGCAGATTTTTATATTTATCAAGCGGCTGATATGCCCTACCGAAAAGAGACTCGCCGAATGGAGT
>CALDQM010000065.1:0-2082 GCA_937911225.1 uncultured Cellvibrionales bacterium | reverse complement strand
CCGGCCGGAATACCGAGTTGTCAGTGTCAGTGGTTTCATGCAGATCAATGTGGCATAAAATTGATAAATCAAAATCGGCTATGTATGTCATTAGATAGTGGCATTCTTCAACCTCCGTACCTTTAGTAAAAGATCTATTAGGATCAGTTGCGTCGGCTGTCCAGCGATTAATTGTTTCATAACCCCAAGGGCTCAGGCAGGGCGCGACAATAAAGTTAAATCTATCGGCATACGTTACCATGGTGCTTTCAACGAATCTAAGAGCACCCTGGACGCCGCTGGTTTCGTAGCCATGTACGCCACCTGTCACCAATACGTTTGGCTTGTCAGCTTGCCAATGCTTGGTTTTGATTACCCAAAGGGTGTAATTGTTGGGGTCGCGTGATAGTGCACCATACTGTTCAATCGTTAGTTGCTCTGGAAAAGACTGTTTAAGCAATTGTATTTTAGCAACTACCTGTTCTTGGTAAGAGCGTTTAATAGTTTGCTGGTCTAGCCACATCTTTTTTTCTTCTAAGCCCCATGGGATACCGGGAGTGCCTATTATATGGTCTTGTACAAATGTCATGATTTATCGCTCTGTTAATCCTGCTTAAAAATTTGTATAACTAAGTCGCCATACTTGCTAATTGACGCCCGATACATACCTAACGAGTTGAATGAGAAAGCCACGTTAGCGTCCTTATCAACACCAATTACACCGCCAGACGCACCCATCTTGACTAATTTTTCCTGTACTACTTCGTCTTGCGCTCGCTGCAATGAAATACCCTTGTAAGACATACGCGCACATATATCATGAGCGACTGCAGCCCGAATAAAGTATTCACCATGGCCCGTCGCTGAAATTCCACATGATTCGTTGTCAGCATAGGTTCCTGCGCCAATAATAGGTGCGTCTCCAACCCGACCAAATCGCTTATTGGTCATCCCGCCAGTAGAGGTGCCGGCGGCAATGTCACCGTATTGATCGATTGCCACCGCGCCAACAGTTCCAAGCTTTTTCTCGTCAAACTGGTATTTTAACAACACAGGATTGGACGGCTCCGGCAACTTTGTTATGGACTGTTCTTGGGCAATAATACGTTCAAGCTGGAGACGTCGGCGTTCGGTTTTAAATGTATCATTTGAAACTAATTCGAAACCCTGTTGTTGTGCAAATATCTCTGCACCTGCGCCCACTAGCATTACATGGGGTGAATGGTCTAGCACGGCATTAGCGAGCGCAATAGGGCTTTTAATGCGCGTTAATGCCGCAACAGCGCCGGCTTCCAGTGCACGTCCCTCCATAATAGACGCATCTAACTCAATGTTGCCTTCATGATTAAATACAGCACCTTGACCCGCGTTAAATAGCGGAGATTCCTCCATTAGGGTAATCGAAGCAATAATAGCATCGCGACTAGAGCCTCCCTCGGTGAGAATCTTGTGTCCTGATACAATAGCTTTATTCAATATGGCGCGATATTCAGCCTCAATTTCTGGACTCATCAGTTCGCGTCTAATGGTGCCAGCACCACCATGAAGAACAATAGCGACCGGATGCTTGTCTGTAGCAAAACACTGTGATGTGACACTAAGAGCGCTGCTAAAAATAAGCACGATGAGTACTTGTCTAAGTGCCGATAAAGATAATTTTACTGAGATAGCCATAACATTTGACCTCATTTTTGGCAAATCATAACATCAACTTTGTGGTGAAGCCTTTTTGATTTATCGTCCATAAAAGCCGCGTCATATTGTAAGAGGGCGCCTTAATCGGATACCCGCATGACTAGTTTTGATCCAGCCATATATCGAGTAGTTTAGTATGGCGTAATAGAAATAGCACCTATATCAAATAGGCTTTGCGATGGCTATAACGTTCGACTGCTCTTAGCTAAGCCACCGGGTGAAAATTGTCTCAACAGATTGAGTATATGGATCATACATAACCTCCTACACCCATCCGTCACCTAAGATGTTATTCTTTCACTCGCACTTTTAATTATGAGTATTTTATGCCTGAAATCGGTTTGTTATCCCTCGCTCCTGTCATCATTACATTGGTCTTATCTGTGTGGTCTCGCAATGTTGTGTTAG
>CALDQM010000064.1:0-3513 GCA_937911225.1 uncultured Cellvibrionales bacterium | reverse complement strand
TCATCCACCAAAAAACATCGATCAAAATCGCCATCCCACGCAATGCCCATATCTGCACCATGCTCTAGCACAGCATCAATTGTTGAGGCTCTGTTCTCATGTAATATTGGATTTGGAATACCGTTAGGAAAAGTGCCGTCAGGCTCATTATTTACTTTAACCAAATCAATAGGCAGATTAAGACTGGCAAACTGTGCCTGCATGGCGTCAACAACCGGGCCAGCAGCACCATTACCTGCATTCATAACTAGTTTAATGGGTTTAATCGAAGGCAGATCTACGTAGCCGCAAAGATGATCAATATAATCATCGAGAATAGACAGTTTTTTATACGCACCCCGATTAGCCGCATCTACTTCTGGAAAACTATTAGCTTCAGCAAGTGCTTTAATATCGAGTAGCCCAGTATCTGAACTCACTGGGCGCGACCCCTCTCGGATTGGCTTCATACCGTTGTAGTCAATTGGGTTGTGACTCGCGGTAACCTCGATACCACCACCCGCTTGCAAGTGGGATGTTGCAAAATAAACCTGTTCTGTTCCGACCATACCGATATCAATAACATCACTGCCCGCGTCACGTATGCCCTCACTAAGCGCCATTTTAAGAGACTCACTGGTCAATCTAATATCGCCTCCTAAAACAACGTTTTGCGGCTTTAAAAATTCCGCATAGGCACGGCCAATGCGGTAGGCAATGGACTCATCAAGCTGTGTACCCAGCTGGCCGCGAATATCATAAGCCTTAAAACAAGTTAGTTTTTCCATAAATTTTTCTGTCGACCTTATTGTTGAGCGGATCAAACTCCGCTACACCAGTTATTGAAGCTGAGCATTCTATCGTTTTTTTACAGCATGTCTTTAAAAATTAGTAAAATGGCCACACTAGGGGTACTACAAAAATAACCGTTATACCCACCAAAAGACTAAGGCCAATACCCACTTTAAAGTAGTCACCAAAATGGTAGCCGCCCGGACCTTGCACCATTAGATTGGTCTGATACCCCACCGGGCTCAGAAAACTGGCTGAGGCTCCAAACATGATAGCTAACGCAAACGGTAGTAAGCTAGCGCTAAGCTCAGCACTAATCACTTGTGCAATAGGAAACATCAAGACTGCCGCGGCATTGTTAGTGATCAACTCCGTTGCAATAACTGTAGCTATATAGAGTAGTAACAAATTTAAGTACGGATTTTCTCCTCCAACCGACATCAATCCGTGAGCGGCCATTTCTGCCAAACCCGTTTTTTGTAATGCCAAGCCAATTGAAAGCGATGCACCAATAGCCATAAGAACCCGCGCGTCCACACTACGCTGGGCAAAATCTAATGAAATACATCCACACGCACCCAATGCAACCACTAACAGCATGGCAGCGGACATAAGCGGCATCAACCCAGATACTACCGTCATCAAAAATAGGCCCAACAGGCCAAGTGTTACTGGCGCCTTGTCAGTATCGGGAATACTTAGATCATCTAAACGACTGAGCAGTAAAAAGTCACGGCTGTACCGGTAGCGACGAACAAAACCACGCGCCGCTTCAATTAATAGAGTATCTCCAGCGCGCAGAGTGATACTACCGACTTTTTGATTGATTCGCTGACCATTGCGCGATACCGACAAAATGACACAATCAAAGCGGGTGCGAAAACTGGAGGCTTTCACCGTCTTGCCTACCATGTTTGATACCGGCGCTACGATCGCTTCTACCAACGCTCTCGAATTGTTGGGAACCTCAAGTTTCAACAGCTCCTTTTCTGCGGTCCGCAGCCCTGGTAGCTGGCGTAATTCAGATACCGCCTCTGGTTGTCCAACAAATACTAAAACGTCATTATCTTTAAGGATTTCCTCAGGCCCAACTGCCGGAATGGTGCGTCCTTCAGATTGAATTTCAGCCAAAAAACTGTACTGCAAATGACGTAATCCTGCATCAGCAATAGTCTTTCCAGACATTACTCCGCCAACATCTACGCGCATACTCACCGCGTACTCACGAATGTCTGTCAGTGGCTTATTAGCACCTTCCTCCACTCTTGAAGGTAGCAGACGATGCCCAATGAGCATAAAGTAAATAACACCAAGACCCACTAGTGGCACACCAATGACGGCGGGACTAAAGAGAGTGAGCACATTGGCCTCAGTAGTACTTTCTAAAAGCCCCACCACTAAAATATTAGTGCTGGTGCCAATTAATGTGCAAACACCACCCAATATTGAGGCGAAACTAAGCGGTATGAGCAATTTTGATATGGACAGGTTATGGCGCCGTGCCCAGTCTTGCAGCATCGGGATGAAAATTGCCACCACAGGCGTATTGCTAATAATCGAACTTATAAAAGCCACAGGTAACATAATACGTGGCATTGCCCGACTCACCGAACTGCTACCGCCAAGCCATTTCATCACCCACCAATGCAGTGCCCCACTCTCCTTAATTGCTGCAGAGACAATATAAAAGCAGGCAATAATATAGATCGCTGGATTAGCGAACCCCTGCAGCGCTTCAAAGGGGGTAAGCACGCCAGTCACTAGAAGCGTGACCATGGACACTGCCAATGCTATATCCACTGCTAATCTGCCACTGAGCACAGCAACAAAGAAAACGGCGATGACAAGAAGGGTGATAATTGCTTCTACACTCATGACGTCGATAATACCTTTTGGTTTTCAAGCGTGTAGTGTAACCGCAATAGCACTGATATAAAAAACGGCCGCTATAGCGACCGTTAGAGTATAAGCAAGTGAGGCGCTTACTCAACCATAATAGCGTCCTTGTTCACCTCAAAGGTAAATTCACCAATCCCTTTAACCGCCATGATAGATGCAGGGCTTGTAAAAAATCCCTTATCATTTCTGTAAGTCACAATCGCCTGCGCAGTTTTAATGCCGATACCCTTTAGTGATTCAGCCATCTCCTCAGCACTCGCCGTGTTAATATTAACAACCAATGGCTTCAATAGCATAGCGTTGGATAAAGACTTATCTGTCGCTTCATCAGCAAAGGCTGTGTTGCCAGCTATGGTAACTAGCCCAGTAAGTAATAAAATAAATAAATAAATTTGAATTTTCATCGTAAAGTCCTTTTAAGATATATATGAAGTTAGGCAATGCCACAACAATCAAAGCCTATACTTATTAAGTGCTTTGACTATTTACCGCTCTTGATGACATCAACCCTTTAACTATTGACTAAAAAATGCTAGTTTGACCAAGACCAGTTCACACTTTTGACTGTTTTTGTTTCAATTGACAAAATTATGGGCCCTGACTATAGTGCGCGCCGCAGATTACGCTACTAAATGTTGATCTACATAGCCCGTTGATCAACATTATTAAAAGTAATAGCAAAAGAGCAAGAGAGGCTTAAGATAGACGTCTCTGCAATTTGTTTTAATTAAGACCGCTTCAGTAGTTTTATAGAAAGCCCAGGTGGCGAAATTGGTAGACGCGCTAGCTTCAGGTGCTAGTACTCGCAAGGGTGTGGAGGTTCAAGTCCTCTCCTGGGCACCA
>CALDQM010000063.1:0-4011 GCA_937911225.1 uncultured Cellvibrionales bacterium | reverse complement strand
GGTCTAATCATGTGCCGTCATGCGGCCGTGTGAACAGCTCTAAAGGCTCTGAAGGGCCAAGTGATTTCTTGCGCAGAAGCCGTGATGGAAGAGGCTTAGAGTATAAAATCGTTAGGCTCTGTGAGTATGTGCAGAAGTATCATGCTGTGAAGGTTAAGTATGGGTCGTCTTTTAAAAGCAACAAAGCAAAGCTATTTAAAAGTTGTGGCATTAACCCATGTGACTTCATTAGGAGCTCGAAGATTTTCAAACTGCCAATAACAACAGGCCCTCACAGATTATTCTGTGAGGGCCTGTTGTAAAGCTTGAAATCTAATCAGCCAGCACTTTTACCACCCACTGGAGTTCCATGATAAACACGGGGAACATCGCACGTCATAACATCCTCATAAATAGAATTGAGAGCTGCGCCACCGCCAGCCATCATCATGTCATGCGCTTTTCCTCGCTGAGCTAAGCTTTCAGCCAAATATACGCTGTAAAAATCGGTAGTACTGTCTTTTGCCTCACCAACTCCTCCGTACCAACGCACCAAACCGCCTGGCATTTCGTTATCTGTCATCCAGCTAACCCACTGCTTATCTGCAGCCATTAACGACATCATGTTGGCTCCATCTTTAAGTTCGCAGGATGATATCTGAGCAAATCCACCCTTACCATCGTTGTTACCCGGTTTGATGACCTGACTCGTCATTAAGATATGTGTATCGCAAGGAGCAACTGCATCGAATTTTGCCGCTATTTTCCCACCTTTTTTCATCCACTCATCAGCGCTTTGCCCCAAAGCTTCATGATTCTTCGCGACGCCTAGCCAAAAATAGTCATATGGGAAGTCTGCGCCAGTATTAATAACAGGCTGCATAACATATGCGGCATAAGCTTTCGAATCGCTCGAATCGATCCATTTATCCCATTCAGCAGTGACTTTTAATAAGTCATCCATATCTTTACCTTTTTCGAAGCTACAGAAAACAGCCTCTAGGGCAGCAGTCTGTGGTGCCGCGTGGTGATCTGCTAGGGTAAGGGAAGATGAGGTAAATACTAATATCGCTAAAACAATCTTGGTAAGTTGCTTACTCATAATGATAATCCTTAGTTATTTCAATAAGTTTTGGTCTATGCTCAACTGCATCGACAAGTCAGGGTAGCACAGCTATAAGATTCTTGCGGGAATGGTAATTGGAATGACGATGCCTTTAATCAATGCATTATCACCCAAAGTAATGTGCATTGAGCTTTAAGTATAGGTTTTTTTGAGTGTGTCGAATTGACTGCCCGACCTATGTAATTACAATACCATACAAGCAAAACAGAGAGATTCGACCTGCGCATATACCCAATCTAGTCAAATCAGGGCTAGATCGAGGTTCTTCTGTGATTACGCTAAAGTTTAGGCCGTTTTGCATAATTATAATAGGTAAGCTAAGGTATTCATTCATAAACTATTAACGAAGAGGAAACATAAAATGACTGAATTAGATATCTTTATGCTCCAAGCACAAAATAACCAGGGAACCGGAATGTATCAAGTCGCACTAGCTTTTAGTGTCTGGGTTGCCTTCCGTGTTTCTAATCTAACAGGCGAGAAACACAGTGATAATGTGTTCGCAAAAATTGCGGCGACTGGTTTTGGTCTCAGCACTGCATTCTTCTTCAATATGACGTATGCCTTTTGGAGTTGGAATATGGAAGCAACGGCTCATCGGCTTTTAGAATTACAGAAATCAGGCACAGAAATTTCAGGATTGGCAAAAGACTTTGTTGAAAACATGGGCGCTACCGCTACGGCACCTGGATTTTCGATAATTCCTAGTGACCCAGTTGCATTGGTGCTGATAGTTTCTATTTTGGTATTGATTTTGTATCCAATTTGGGCACCAAAAAAATAGCATCCGGATAAAACGAAAGAGTGGAAGGGCTAGTAAGGTCCTTCCATTGTCCTGTCTGGCCAGATTTTTTGTCATCATGGTGGTCCACAGAAAATAGATTATGTTGCTCCGATAGGCTTTAAATGAATGCCTGAGGGCACTCGTGAGCGGCTAGTTCAAGGATCAAAGTTTAGAACTAAAGGTGCAGAGTACTCATGGTGGTGATCAATTTATATACAATAGTCCATAGATAGTCATGCTAACGTTAATAGCGTAAATTCACAGATTCTATTTATATCTGAGCATCATTAATTAAATAATCCTAAAAGGTTCTATTATGAAAAGATTTATTTTAAGTTTGTTGGTTGCTACTTTATTTATGTCAGGCTCTGTTTTTGCTGATGGTTACATTGCAACTTATTCTATGAAAGTTTCAAATTCACAGGAATTTGTTAAAGAAATGGATAATCTAATGGGATCTGACTGGGGTAAGGCTTTTTCAGCCGACATGTCTCTCGTCCACTATGCTTTTAATGGTTACGACGATGCTACTCATGGCGTTATTATCAATTATGAGAATGAAGAAGAAATGGCTAATGGCACCGCATCATTTTATCAACCTGCCTTTGGTGAGTTTTTGTCGAAGACATCTGCCTATACAGAAAATGTTGAGCAATCTCTTCATGCCAAAGTAATTACTGGCGGCAATCCAGACCCTAAGATGAATAATGTTTATACGATGTACCGAATGAAAGTTAAAAACCCAAAGGAATATGCAAAGGCTTATGCTGCAGTTGCTAAGGCGCAGGAAGAATCCGGCAATATGCAAGGTGGATATGGCCTTAGAGCGCAAATAGCGGGCAATAGCGGCTATTACACTCACTACGCATTTACAGGTGCTAGTAATCTTCAGTCTGCGCTAGAGGCAGGATCAGCATTGAACTCTAGCGATTCCTTCAAGAAGTTTAGTAAGAAAATAGTGGGTAATAGAGAGATCGTTCAAACATCGATGATCGTTGTTCTTAAGGCTTATGCAAAATAGGTTACCTCCGGTATCTATTCTAAAAAGGGAGCTTAGGCTCCTTTTTTTATTAAGCCTATTGCAAGTCTATACTCTCAAAGAAAGATCTGATAGATAGCAGCCCATCTAGTTTACAAACCTAAACTACCTCAAAAAGTCCGACAACCTCTATACACCTATGGAGGGGGTTATGGTCACCTGTATGGGGTATTAGTCTATGAAATCTTCAAAGACTTTAGAGTAGACACTTTGGAGATGTTGACATTGAACTAACGGACTTTAAAACTGCTAATGGAGCCGAAAGTAGGGCATTAGGTTCTCTCCCATCGCCCTGTATCTTTATTTTGATATCAAATCAAAAATATATCCGTTCGGCCCCTATATATGAGTTGTTAATGCCTATTAAATTTTAAGGCTCAATATGTATTTTAGTTCTATGGAGGGTTGATTAAAGACTACCTCTAATTAATGTTTAGTAAAATAGAGGTCGTCTTTTCGTCAATAATAGTAACAATATAGAGATTCGAATTATTGTCATCATTAATTTGATTATATTTTTTTACTCCTAGAATCTTATTTGCAAAAACATTAGTAGTATTGCTGTGGCCAACTACCAAAACAGTTTTTCCTTTGGTTTGGTGCTGAAAAGATTCTGAATACATATCTTTTGGGTTGTATAAGAGTATAGGTAAATTTTTACTATCCGCTGTAGGTCTAGCAGTCGATTTAGTTCTGTTGTAATTTGTAGAATATACAGCATCCAGACCCACATCAGAGAAGACATCTTTCCAAGCATCAGCTCTTTTAATACCTATATCATTTAATCTTGGATTTTCATCAGTGTTATCACTTCGTACTTTTTCAGCATGACGAATAAAATAATAGGTGGTTGCCTCCAGAGAATAGCAAGCTGAGGATATAAAAAGGAAAGTACAGATTGGAATTAGTTTTTTCATAATTGGCTTAAGCATAGCTGATTCATAGATCGAGTCAAAGTAGGAATAGGTCAAGTTAGTAGAGAATTTCTCGATACTTATAAAAAAGTGGGACTTAAATGTCATCTAGCCATTATTTGGACTCAGCGGACTATTCAGCTATGATTAGCTTCTTAGTAAATGGAGA
>CALDQM010000062.1:0-61408 GCA_937911225.1 uncultured Cellvibrionales bacterium | reverse complement strand
AGAATCAGAAGTAGAGTTAGCGCCAGGATCGGAAGTAGAGATAGATTCGAAAGTAGATCCCGTTACCGCGACACCCGAACCGCAGGCGCGTCATGTTGACGTAGATATTTCTCCTCAGAATAAAACGTATTTGGAGGCTGTAAGTACAGTTACTCGTATTAGCCTCAACGACTTTTCACCGGAAAACTGGATCGAAGTAAGGAGTCACTTGAGCATAGGTGCATCCTTGGGAGAAATTGCCAGTCATTGTCTGTATTCTTGTCGCAATAAAGATGAGTTGGTTTTTGTTATCGATCATCAAGAAAACAGCCTTTATGACAGGTCGCACCAAGACAGCCTAGCCTTGGCATTGAGCGATTACTTTAATCATACGTTGAGTGTGGTTATCAGTTCAGGAGTGACCCAACAAGAAACGCCAAGAGCAGCCAGCGTGCGAGATAGTGCTGAACGACACGCTGCCGCAGTGGATCGTTTAAATTCTGATGCTGCTGTAGTGCAATTTAAGACGCTTTTTGATGGAAGTCTTGATGAAAGCTCCGTTAAATCAATCGATTGAGGACAGTATGGATATTAACAACCTAATGAAGCAAGCTCAGCAGATGCAGGAGAAAATGACTAAAATGCAGGAGCAGGCTGCCTCTACAGAAGTTACTGGGGAGTCTGGAGCGGGAATGGTCAAAGTTGTAATGACCGGTAGACATGATGTCCGTAAAGTGATGTTAGATCCCTCACTTCTTAAAGAAGAAAAAGAGTTTTTAGAAGACTTATTAGCTGCTGCGGTAAATGATGCGGTGCGCAAGGTGGAGGCTCAAGCAAAAACTGCTATGAGTTCGATGACTGGCGGTATGGATTTACCTCCCGGTTTTAAAATGCCGTTTTAAGTGGCTCAGCAACCTGTGTATAAGGATAGTGTGTGTACGGAAATCTAATTGATCAATTAATTGATGCGTTGCGGTGCTTGCCGGGCGTGGGGGCTAAATCTGCCCAAAGAATGGCACTGCAACTACTAGAGCGAGACAAAGCCGGAGCGGCTCACCTTGCTGCGACCATCGCCGAGGCCGTTGAAAAAGTGGGTAGGTGTGAGCGTTGCCGTACCTTAACGGAGCATAATCGCTGTAATATATGTGCAAATAGCGCTCGCCTGGACACTCAGATATGTGTTGTTGAAAACCCGGCAGATCTTTATGCGATTGAGCAGGCGGGAGGCTTCCGTGGTCAATATTTCGTCTTGTTAGGGCACTTGTCACCTATCGATGGCATCGGACCTGAACAGCTTGGGATTGATCAGTTAATAGATAGACTGCGTTCTGAAGAGGTGAGCGAATTAATTTTGGCGACCAACCTGACCGTAGAGGGAGAGACGACTGCACACTTCATTGCCGACAAAGCAAAATCATTGGGTGTCTCCGTCACGCGTATTGCCTATGGTGTGCCAATGGGCGGTGAACTTGAATATGTTGATGGTGGTACTCTCAATCTTGCATTACAAAGTAGAAAGGAAATTTAATTGGCTCACTGGATAGATTCAGACGAAAAACTCACGGGCATGTTGGATACTTTAAGAGATTCAGCTTTGTTGGCTGTTGACACTGAATTTATTCGAACCAACACTTTTCACCCAAAAATTGCCTTAATCCAAATCTCTGATGGCATTGACTGCTGGTTAGTTGACGTTTTAGGTCTGAAAAATTTCGATGGTCTTAAGTCACTTTTAGAATCGCCGGATAAAAAATTAATTTTCCATGCTTGTGCTGAAGATTTAGAAGTCCTTGAATATGCCCTTGGAATTAAACCAACCACCATTTTTGATACTCAAATTGCAGCAGGTATTACTAATGTTGGTTATTCAATGGGCTATGCTCGCCTCGTCAAGGCGGTTTTTGATGTCGAGCTAGATAAGGAAGAAACCCGTTCTGATTGGTTAGCAAGACCACTGACCTCAAGACAACTAGAATATGCCGCCGCCGATGTATTTTATTTGCACAAACTTCATGAGCTTCTTGCTCAGAGTCTTAAAGAGCAGGGGCGTGAAGGTTGGTTTGAAGAGGAAAGCCTTGCCGTGTATGCGATGGTGGCGGGGCGTAAAAATAGTGATGACTATTATATGCGCATTAAAAGCGCGTGGAAGCTCGATTCTGCAGCGTTAAAGCTTCTAAAAAGGTTATGCATTTGGCGTGAGAGAACCGCTCGAGAGCGCAATAAACCGAGAGGTCATATTGTAAAAGACAATTCCCTATTAGAGATCGCTAGGCGTCATCCATCGGCATTGCATCAACTGGCAGGCATTGATGATTTACACCCAGGATTAATTAAACGTTATGGGGTGGACCTATTAGAGCAGGTCATTGCTTCAAGTGATGATGTCGTTATCGACCCGCTACCAGAGCCTTTGACCAAAGCAGAGGTTGCTATACTTAAGGCGATTCGCAATGAGCTTATAACTTTGGCAGAAGCTACTTTAATACCGCAAGAGTTTCTCTTTTCCAAAAAGGATATAGAGTTGATTTTACGTGGCGCGATTGCTGGTCGTGATGAATGGCCGCAGCGTTTTATAACCGGTTGGAGAGAGTCTTTGGTAACGCCAATAGTGAAAAAAGCGCTGAGTGAGCAAATGTGATGGTTACAGACACGTTAAAAGTTCTTTGTGATATTTTTAAAGGTAGTCGAAAAGAGGGGATGTATATCTATGTCTCTCGAGTCGATGGATTGGATAAGGTACCTCAAGGATTGCTGGATAGCTTCGGAACACCGGTGTTAGTGACGAGGTTAATGTTAACCAAAAATAAGAAACTTGCTCGTGCTGATGTTGTAAAAGTAATGGAAGATATAAAGCGTCAAGGTTTCTATCTTCAAATGCCACCGGTAGTCTTCGCTCTTGATCAGGGTATGGCTGAAAATAATAAACTTCCTCGAGGACGATAAATGAGTGGCTTTTGGACAACAAAAACCCTTGAGGAGATGACTACTGCAGAATGGGAGTTGCTTTGCGATGGTTGTGCAAAATGTTGTTTGGTCAAGCTTGAGGACCATGAAACAGGTGAGATTTTCCACACCAATGTGACGTGCGAGCTATTGGACATACATTCGTGTAAGTGCAGTAATTACCAAGATCGACATTCAATTGTAACCGACTGTATTACGCTTGATCGTGATAATATTCATACGCTGGGCTGGTTGCCAGAGACCTGTTCGTATCGATTGATCGCAGATGGAAAACCATTGCCAGAGTGGCATCACCTTATAGCCGGAGACTCTGAAAGAGTCCATAGTTATGGCGCTTCACTTCAAGGGTGGGTAGTTTCTGAATTAGACGTCCGCAAAGAAGATGTGGAAGACCATATTATTCAATGGGTTGATTAATTATGTATGCTGGTGAAGATTATTTTTGGGGTTGGCTTGTCTATGTCTCTGGGGTGACATGCTTGCTGTATAGCGGCTGGTATATATTGCGTAATACTCGCATTGCTTCCATAAGACATCTTTTTTTAATACTGGCTGCGGTATTTCTGTTGACACCAGTCACGGCCTATATCGACGACAGTCACCTGGCGCCGGCTTTCTTTGTTAGTTTATATGAAGGCTTAGTGGCAAATCCTGTAACAGGGTTTCAGCGAGGTGCAGCACCTATTGTGGCGCTAATGACACTTAGTTTACTTTTGTATATTACGCTGCGTCTGGTTGTGTGGCGGTTAAAAAAACGCCGATCGAAAAGTTGAGGCGATAGCCCAAGACTCAAAACTCCAGATCAGCTTCTGATGCCCAGTAGATTAAACCCGATAAGGCTGTTGCAGCACCTCCCAATAACACTAAAGCCTGTGGCGTTATCATAAATTGTCGTGGTACTTGATTGAGTAACTCAAGTGCAGGGAAATAGTGATAAATCAGGCCGCAACTAATGGCCACAGCTACCAGTGTTATAGCAGACTCAAAAGCCATCGAAATACGTCTCTTCTTGGGTAAAGCAAGATTAACCGAGTGCAAAAACTGAGCTTCATTGAAAGCCGGTTCTGAGACACGAAGATGAGTAAATAATTTATCTAGTTCTAATTCTTCTGTCATGACATTCCTCCAGTTTCCCAGCCTACAAGACTCTCTTGTAGCTTTTTCTTGCCTCTGGTTATGGCGGTTTTAACAGTGCCCAATGGGATGTCCATAATAGTACAAATCTCTTGATGTGTTAATTGTTTGTGTAAATGTAGGTGCAGTGCCATTCGTTCTTGTGGCGATAGTTTCAGCATCGCACCGGCTAGATCTCTATGTAGGTCGTTGCTGTCAAACGAGACGGATGACTCGGTTGAGTGCGCGCCGTCATCACCCAGTGTTAATTCTCGATTTCGTGCCAGCCTAAAATGACTGATCATTACATTATACGCTATCCGATATAACCAACTGCTGAACTTGGCCGTACCATTGAAAGATGTTATCGATGTGTAAGCTTTAATAAACGTTTCTTGCGCCAGATCATCCGCTAAAGACTGATCCCAACCGGTCATTTGTCGGAGAGAGTAGCGCAGGGTCGACTGGTGCCGTTTAACGAGCACATTAAAAGAGGCGTGACAATTAAGGGTCACGACTCTTTGTATTAATGCCTGATCTGTGGCGTCAGTCAACGGGTCTATTCAGCCCCGTCCGCAGGCATATTTGTTGCTCCCAATTTCCATATTACGATTCTGGCTAATCCTATAAATAGAGGGATTAAAGCGATGGAGGCAATGCCCCATCCGACGAAAAGACCTAAAAATAAGTACAACCCTATACCAATTCCCGTCAGCATAACTCCTCTTTGTAAGTTACCTTCTGGTGTGCCCGACTTGCTATTCTCTTGAAGAATCTCAACTGGAACATCTTTCCCTGCCTCTATAAATTTGCTTATTAACAGGTCTCGTTGGCGACGCTTGCGGTACTTGTAAAATAGTACTAACGCTGTGATGATAAAGGGTAAGCCAACGGTAAAAAGAATAGCTATGATGCCCATAATGTCATCGGCTAGCGTGTCCGTTGGGTCACGCCCGAAGTTTAAGTCAATCTTAAAATCACGATCCCTTTCGGCATGCTCAAGCTCTTCGATTATTGCTTGTTGTTCTGACTCATCGAGCTGATCCCATTGGGTCCCTTTACGTTTTTGTTGTATGCCGCTAGGCGTTTTGACCGCGTCCTCTTCACCTGATAATGAGCGGGTAATTAACGCATGATCCGCTATCAAACCGGCAGCGGATTGGGAGGGCGACTTATGATCAGTCTTTAAAGCTTCTATAACATCCTGCAGTTGTTCCAATCCAAGATTGACTTCAGCAACTCGTTCGCCATTAGAATCTTCAGTAACAAAAACCCCCCACTTTAATGGCTGTCCACCACGATCAGTGAGCAGCCCGACCCCCCAATTTGACTGCTTTTTTTGCTCAATCTCGATAGTAGCGGTCTGGGAGCTAATTTCTTGTAGTGTTGTCGCAGGTGTTTTAGCGACATCAGTCAAAACCTCACTGTGTTGCTGATTGGCGTTGGACGGCGAGCCGAGCCCCAAAGTAACGATTCCGATAGGAATAAGGTATATGCCCATTACGCGGCTTAAACGTTTCAATAATCGTGCTTTCATAAATTTCCCTAAAGTATTTGAACTAGCCCAAAAAAGTGATATTCGGATACCATTATTATAAAGCTACTTTTGTGACAAGTACTGTTTGGTCATACTTAATATCAAAATTCCTCTTTATGACGCGGTCAGCAGTCAATTTAGATTCAAAAAAGTTTAAAGAATAGATTAACATGGGCGTCAAACATTAATACACTTTAGAAAAGCGGATGAGATGCGATGAAATTTACTGGTACTGATAACTACGTAGCCACTGAAGAACTTCAAATGGCAGTCAATGCAGCGGTCACTTTGCAGCGCCCACTTCTGATTAAAGGTGAGCCAGGCACGGGTAAGACTTTGTTGGCTGAAGAAGTGGCCAAAGCACTTGGTAAGCCTCTTTTGGCTTGGCACATTAAATCTACAACCAAGGCTCAGCAGGGTCTGTACGAGTATGATGCTGTGTCCCGCCTAAGAGACTCCCAGCTTGGTAGCGATAAAGTTCAGGATATTGGCAACTACATCAACAAAGGAAAGCTTTGGGAAGCCTTTACCGCTGATGAGCAGGTTGTGTTGTTGATTGATGAGATTGATAAGGCTGATATTGAGTTTCCGAATGATCTGTTGTTAGAGCTCGACCGCATGGAATTTCACGTCTATGAGACGGGTGAGACGGTTAAAGCAATACGACGCCCGATCGTAATTATTACGAGTAATAACGAAAAAGAATTGCCGGATGCTTTTTTGCGTCGTTGTTTCTTCCACTTCATTAATTTCCCTGATCGCATGACAATGCAGCGTATTGTTGATGTGCATTTCCCAAAAATTAAGAAGCAGTTAGTTGATGATGCAATGGATATCTTTTTTGACGTTAGAAAGATCCCTGGTTTAAAAAAGAAGCCGTCTACATCTGAGTTAGTGGATTGGTTAAAACTGATCATGTCTGATGATATTCCCGAAGATATCTTAACTAATCGTGATCCGACTAAGGCTATTCCACCGCTGTACGGTGCTTTGCTAAAGAACGAGCAGGACGTGCACTTGTTGGAAAGATTGGCATTTATGACTCGCCGCGAAGCGAGATAAAACCTCAATTAAGAGCTTAATTTATGCTGATTAATTTTTTTAATACTCTCAAAAAAGCGAGAGTTCCTGTCTCAATTAAGGAGCTTTTAGACCTTTTGGCGGCTATGGAACAAAACCTTGCTTTTGGTTCGGTGGACGACTTTTATCTTTTGGCGCGTACCTGCATGGTCAAAGATGAGAAGTATTACGATCGGTTTGATCGAGCATTTGGTGCTTATTTTAAGAATCTTGAAAACATTGATGGCATTGTTGAAGCCCTGTTGCCGGAAGATTGGTTACGCAAAGAGTTTGAAAAACACTTTACCGACGAAGAGAAAGCCAAGGTCCAAAGCTTGGGTGGTCTTGAAAAGCTCATTGAAGAATTTAAAAAGCGCCTAGAAGAGCAGAAAAAGAGGCACGAAGGCGGTAATAAATGGGTGGGTACCAATGGAACATCGCCATTTGGACATGGTGGCTTCAATCCTGAAGGTATCCGCATGGGCGGGCCCGGTGGAAAGGGCACTGCTGTTAAAGTGTGGGATGAGCGTCAGTATCAAGATTTAGATGACTCAGTTCAAATTGGTACGAGAAACATCAAGGTCGCACTGCGTCGGTTGCGCAAGTTTGCTCGGGAAGGCTCTGCCGACCAGCTAGATTTAGAGGATACTATCCGGTGTACGGCAAGAAACGCTGGTATGCTGGATATTAAAATGGTGCCAGAGCGTCGAAATGCCGTAAAGGTGCTAATCTTCTTTGATGTTGGCGGGTCTATGGACCCCTATGTAAAGCTCTGCGAGGAGCTTTTCTCCGCGGCTAAGACCGAGTTTAAACATCTTGAATACTTTTACTTTCACAACTGTCTCTATGACTATGTTTGGAAAGATAATCACCGTCGCCGTGAAGAGCAACTTTCGACCCATGACTTAATCCATAAGTATGCCGCCGACTACAAAGTGATTTTTGTAGGAGATGCGTCAATGGCTCCCTACGAGGTAACGAGCCCAGGGGGTAGTGTAGAGTATAATAATGAAGAATCCGGTGCTATCTGGATGCAGCGCATGGCAGAAACCTATGAAAAGTTAGTTTGGTTGAATCCTGTGCAGGAAAAGTACTGGGATTACACGCCATCCATTACAATGCTTAAAGAGCTGACAGAGGACAAAATGTTTCCTCTTACCTTGGGCGGGCTTGAAAAGGCCATGGCATTACTGTCTCGTTAGACTCTTTTGTATCACCATCCATTTTTTTATCGGTAATGCGTTGCCGAGGGGTCACCTATGCTTGTTAGCGATGCGGTTAGTAGGGGTCGGAAATCAGTCGGCATGTCATCTGGACAGCCGCCTTTTCCTGCGAGCTCAATTCTTCAGATCTGGACAAAAGCAGTCTCGGATTCTTCGGTAAAGCCAGCCTTTAGCTGCTTGGGCCAAACTCTAAGTTACGGTGAAATAGACCAAATCTCTCGCCGACTGGCCAGCTATTTACAAAAGAAACTGAAGCTCAAGGCGGGGGATCGTATCGCGATTCAGCTGCCAAATCTTATTCAATACCCAGTGGCAGTTATTGCAGCCATGAAACTTGGTTTAGTGGTGGTCAATACCAACCCTATGTATAGCGCCCGTGAACTGGTGCATCAGCTCAATGACTCGGGCGCAAAAGTCGTCATTGTTCTGGATCAGTTTTATGACACTTTATCCAAGGCTCTCCCTAAGACTGAGGTAGAGCATGTGATAGTGACTCGTCCGATCGATCTAATAAAACAGCCAAAACAAGCGTTCTTATCGGTGATGATGAAGTCCCTCGGCAAACGGCCCAACATTACCGGTAGCAACGTCATTGACTTTAAAGACACGCTCGAAGTGGGCAGTAGCTATAGTCCTTATAGTTCCTCGCTTAATGACATATGCGCCCTTCAGTACACCGGCGGAACAACGGGCGCATCAAAGGGTGTTAAGCTCACCCAAGCTAGTCTCCTGTCCAATATAGCTCAGGCATTAGATACGATTTCGGTAGTCCCTGAGTCGCTTAAATACAGTGTCACGGTTGCGCCATTGCCGTTATATCATATCTATGCTTATTCACTTTGTTTTGGGGTACTCCCTGCTATTCGAGGCCATTCAATACTGATACCAGACCCACGTAATATTGATCTTTTTGTTTCGGCGATTAAAAAGTTTGAGTTTGATATTTTTTGTGGTCTAAATTCTCTGTTTGTCGCACTACTAGCTAATAAAGAATTCCAAAAGCTTAATTTCACTAAATTAAAAATGACGTTGTCCGGTGGCATGGCCCTGATGAAGTCAGTGGCCGATGATTGGCAGAAAACTACCGGTTGTATCGTCAGCGAAGGCTATGGTATGACTGAGTCATCGCCCGTTATTTCAATGAATCCCTCTGGATTCGAAAAAATAGGTACTGCTGGTATTCCAGTCGCTGGGACAGAGATTAAAGTGATTGATGAGCACGGTGTCCAACAGCCAGTTGGTGGTGTTGGGGAGTTATGTGTTCGTGGGGGCCAGGTTATGGCCGGCTATTGGAAGCAACCAGAGCAGACCGCTGAGACTATTGTGGATGGATGGTTGCACACGGGTGATATCGTTAGTGTCGACGAGGATGGCTATATCTCAATTGTGGATCGATTAAAAGATATGATCATTGTCTCGGGATTTAACGTTTATCCTAATGAGCTAGAGCAAGTCTTGACTTCACATACATCTGTTGCGCAGTGTGCTGCGATTGGTATACCTGATGATAAAGCTGGAGAAGTCGTTAAAATGTTTGTGGTTAAGGCTGATAAGTCACTGACTCAGGAACAGGTGCTCGAGTTTTGTAGGCAAAATATGGCGGCCTACAAAGTCCCTAAACATGTTGAGTTTCGAGAGACATTGCCCACCACCAATGTTGGTAAAGTATTACGCAAGGACTTAAAGGCAGAAGAGTTTGCTCTTCCAGTAACAAATGGCTAAAAAAAAGGCTGGCCTATTAGCGCCAGCCTTTTATTCTAAGGTCGATTCAATCTACAACCTATATACCACTGCAAGTAAACCGACAGTAGTGAGAACCACTGTGTAAGGTAGCGCCATAATAACCATACGCATGTATGACAACCGAATCAGCGGCGCTAATGCGGAGGTCAGTAGGAACAGAAATGCCGCTTGTCCGTTCGGAGTAGCTACACTTGGAAGGTTAGTCCCTGTATTAATAGCCACCACTAATTTGTCAAAGTGATCACGAGAGATATCACCCGCATCAAATACCGACTTAATTTCGTTGATGTAAACCGTAGCCACAAATACATTGTCACTAATAGCAGACAGAACCCCGTTGGCTAAAAAGAACATGCCTGGCTGCACTGACGGATCTTCCGCAAGGACCCAAGCAATGACAGGAGAGAAAAGGTGCTGCTCATGGATAACCGCTACTATGGCAAAAAAGACCACTAGTAATGCAGTGAACGGGAGTGCTTCCTCAAACGCATGGCCAATACGATGCTCATCAATTATGCCGTTATATGCCGTTAGCAGAATGATTACCATCAGGCCAATTAATCCCACGGCTGCCCAGTGAAAAGCCAGTCCAAGCACCAAGATAATGGCAACGATAAATTGTACAATCAACGCCGCATTATCCTGCTGAGTGCGTTTGGATGCTTCGTGATCACTTGAGGCTTGCAACACTTCGCGGACCGCTTCGGGTAACTGAGCGCCATAACCCAATATCTTTGTCTTTTCCAGTAACACGCAAGTTAAGAGGCCACAAGCTAGCACTGGCATGGTCACTGGAGCCATACGGACAAAAAATTCAATAAACTCCCACCCAGCCCGCTCTGCAATAAGCAGATTCTGTGGCTCGCCGACAGTTGTACACACTCCGCCTAATGCAGTACCTACCGCACCGTGCATAATTAAGCTCCGCAAGAAAGCTCTAAAATCATCTAGGTTAGTCTGATGTTCAGCAAGTAAGCCGCTATCATCAGTATGATCGTGGCCTTCATCTGTTATTGTTTTGCCTGATGCAATTTTATGGTAAACGGAGTAAAAACCTACTGATATTGTTATTAGAACCGCGGTAACAGTTAGCGCATCCAAAAACGCCGACAAAAAAGCACCGGCGAAACAGAACATAAATGATAGCGTTGTTTTCGATTTCACTCCAAGAAGGATTTTGGTGAATACGAACAGCAACATGTCGCGCATGAAGTAGATGCCGGCGACCATAAACATCAGCAGCAGTATCACTTGAAGATTAGCTGCTACCTCCATATAAACGGCGTCAGGACTGGCCATACCAATAATGATTGCCTCGATGGCAAGCAGCCCACCGGGTTGTAATGGGTAGCACTTAAGCGCCATCGCTAATGTGAAGATAAATTCCGCGATTAGAGCCCATCCAGCCACAACAGGGCCAGCGGCGAATAGTAGAATTGGGTTTAGAACCAAGAAAGTAATAATAGCTGTTTTGTACCAATCGGGCGCATCACCCAAAAAGTTCGCTTTAAATGCCTGTGGCAGAGTAGATGCCATTTGTAGTCTCCTAGATTATTTATTAATATTCCGTTCGATAACGCTATCTATGTTAAGGCCAAATTGATCATTCTTGATAGCAAGATAACACTGCCTTTTATGGTAAACTTCTTCCACTAAAAATAGCTCGAGCGACCTTATCTTTCCAACCCACATAATGCAAGGGATCGAAAGACATTTCAATACGAAAAAGGAAGAACTAATTTGACAGCCCCGCTGAACTTAGATGGACTTTACTCATCGTCACTGCGCGTAAATAGTAAGCAAAAATTAGTGGTAGCCTTAGTTGATGGCGGTATTTTGCTCTACGTTTCGCAGGGTAAGGAGCCTCAATTGGCGGTCACATTAGAGGACGCTGATATTCTTAAGTTCTTCTGTATTAATCGTGTTCATATCGGCCAGTGGTGGGGTAATGACTGCCAGGTGTGGGATCTAATGCCCGAGGCTGCGAGCTGCGACGGATTTGTTAGGGTGGAGTTGCGTACGCTACTGGCTCAATCTGCCGATGCAGAGTTCTCTCTAGCAAGTAGGGCAACTCAATTAATAGATTGGCACAAAAAACATCAATTCTGTGGTCAGTGTGGCGCGCCGAATCAGGTCTCAGAGACTGAGCACGCGTTTGCTTGCGAACCCTGCGCCATTAGGCAGTATCCGAGAATTTCACCTTGTGTAATTGTAGCTGTTGTTAGTGGTGATAGCTGTTTATTTGCGCGCCATCCCAATTGGCCTGAAAATCGTTTTAGTACGCTTGCTGGATTTATAGAGGCTGGCGAAAGTGCAGAGCAAGCGTTACATCGAGAGGTGTTTGAAGAAGTGGGGCTTGAGATACAGAATATTCGGTATGTGGGAAGTCAGGCGTGGCCCTATCCTGGGCAATTAATGATGGGATATATTGCAGATGCTAAAACTAAAGATATCAAGATTGATGGCGTAGAGATAGCTGAAGCACATTGGTTTAAGTATGATCAGTTGCCGCCTGTAATAGCACCGCCAACGATTATGGCAGGGCGTTTGATACAGCAATTTGTTAACGAATCAAAGGCAGTATATGGTTGATGGCCAAGGGTTCTTTAGTGCAATCTGGTAGTTAATTCGCGTGTTTTATATGTAATGAATTTTGGAGATTAAATTGGAATTTTTATTTGAATATGGGCTGTTTTTTGCAAAAGTCGCAACTCTACTGGTTGCATTTGTGGTGGTGGTCAGCATCGTGGTCGGTGCTAGTCAAAAAAATAAATATGGTGAGGGTAAGGGGCATTTAGAAATAACGCCGCTCAATCAACAGTTTGAAGACCTCAAAGATACAATGTTGCTCGCTACAACTGATGAATCACAGCAAAAAGCTGAGGAAAAAAAGTTAAACAAAGCTAAGAAAAAACAGTTGTCTGACGAGAAGAAAGCGACGAAAAAATCTGTTGAATTAGATACTCCAAAACGAAGTAAAGTGTATGTGCTCAACTTCGATGGGAATATAAGTGCCTCTGCGGTAGGGCATCTACGAGAGGAAATTACTGCAGTGCTAACTCAGGCAACGCCCAATGATGAAGTGCTTCTGAAGCTGGAGAGCTCTGGGGGTATGGTGCACAGCTATGGCTTAGCGAGCAGCCAGCTTGATCGGTTGCGTAAAAAGAATGTTCCTTTGACAGTCTGCGTCGATAAGGTAGCTGCCAGCGGTGGATACATGATGGCGTGCGTTGCCGATAAAATACTGGCCGCTCCCTTCGCAATTATTGGCTCTATAGGCGTTGTCGCGCAGATGCCGAACTTTAACAAGGTATTGAAAAAGCATGATGTCGAGTTTGAATTACTGACCGCCGGAGAGCACAAGCGGACACTGACTATGTTTGGTGAAAACACAGATAAAGGTCGTGAAAAGTTCATTGAGGAGCTGGAAGAAACGCATCAGCTTTTTAAAGAGTATGTCTCAACCCGTCGCCCGCAGTTGGATATTGATAAGATTGCTACTGGCGAAATCTGGTATGGGTCTAGGGCTAAAGATATAGCGCTAATAGATGACATTCAGACCAGTGACGAATACTTGGTTTCAAGAATAGAGAACGCTGACGTCTTTGAAGTTGCTTATGTGTTTAAAAAGAAACTGCATCAGCGTTTAGGGATAGCGGCTGAAGAGAGTGCTGATAGGTTGTTACTCAAGTGGTGGGCCCGCTTAACGCAGAGTTCTAATAAGCATCTCTAGCCAATGCCGTGATCAGTCACGGCGTAGCTTATCGTTTGTAGCAATTGGGCTTGGGAAGTTAAATACCACAATATAGCTAGAAACTAAAAAGGTGATAATAGCAACAGCTTGAATCAGGTGTGAAGAATGAGTTCCGATGAGTCCCGTACTAAAGGCTAGGTAGGCGATCATCAATGAAAATTCGCTGTTCTGGCCGAGTCGAAAGCCAATATCCCATGCGAGGCTTTCGGTCTCGCTGTGTGACCTCAAAAGCCGATGATAGATGAATGGCTTAATAACTAACATTAAGCTGGCAAGAAGTGCCGCGGGAACAATGATTGCCGATAGAAGGGAGAGGTTAAATCCTGCTCCCAAAGAGAAGAAGAATAAAATCAAAAAGAAATCTCTCAGTGGTTTAAGATTTAAAGCAATAAATTGAGCGATAGGGCTTGTTGCCATGGCAATGCCTGCTAGGAAAGCTCCAATTTCTCGAGATAGTCCTAAATAATGGGCGGCTTCAGCGATCCCTAAGCACCAACCAGTGGCTAGTAAAAACACATACTCTCCGATTCTATCAAACCGAGTAATCAGCGGTAATAGGATAAATCTAACGGTAAGAAAGCTAGCGATGGCTAAGGCAGGTAAAGCTAAAAGGGTTTTACCCAGCGGTATAAGATTTTGACTGTTAAAATCACCGGAAATTATGAGTAGCAGGACAAAGATGGCGAGAAAATCTTGCATCAACAGCATACCCACCATCAACTCTCCGGAGTGTTTGTGGTGCAGCGCTGTGGTCGGGAGAAGCTTAATACCTATGATGGTGCTCGAAAACATCATACCTGTGCCAATAATAATACTTTCAATAGTACTGTAGCCAAATAGGTTAGCAACCACGTAACCGATACCGGCAAAAACTGCGGAGCTTATTAATGTAACGTGGGTAACTTCTCTCAATACACGCCATAGCGCCTGTGGTTGCATGTCTAGGCCGAGTAGGAAGAGCAAAAAGATAATGCCGATACTACCAATTTCACTAATAAGTGCTATATCAGAGACCAGCCCTAGCCCAAAGGGCCCTAAGATAGCACCGAGTAAAATGTAGGCTACCAGCAGAGGCTGTCGCCCAAACAATGCTAGTGACGCAATAATTGCGCCGCCGCTAAAAATAAAAAAGAACAGCTGTAACAGCTCGCCATGCATGCCATATACCTCGTGTTAAAAGATTCGCAGTGTGCAGTGATTAACTTAGACCATACGCTATGCATGTGCTCGAGTTTTACGCTTCCATTTTTAGCGTAATGAGTATAGTCAAATACTTGTTTAATAATCCGCTCGTTTCCATGATTATACTCAAGTAAAGTCATCAAGTTGCTTGGTAAAAGTCGCTTCGTCTCGCACCCCGACCCTGTTGCCATCAGGGTCGACTATGTTAATGGTTGATCCCCACGAGAATTCTATAATTTCTGCATGCGGACAAACCTTGCGGATGGTTTTTAATGCTAGATCTAAATCGGTAACATTAATACGTAATTTCAAGGATCCCTGCTCCATTGATTTTCCTTGGGGATAGGCAATTCCTCCTGTTTCAATCATCAAATAGGCGCCGCCAAAGTCCAAGCATGTAAGCTTAGAATTGGCTTCATGCTTCTCATAAACAACGTTAAGATCAAAAGTTTCCCGATAAAAAGAAACGCATTTAGTATAGTTTTGCGTGTTTAAGATGATTCCTGTCCTTGCTATATCCATTGCTAGTCCCTGTAAGTTGTACTCCGTGATATCGTTTCGTTAAATCTCACACCAATGATACTGACCCGCTTTAAGGTTTTCACCAATTTCAGTAGTCTTCGTGCATCGATGTGCTTTTATATCCCTTTTTCCCTCAAACAAGCAGAGACAGTGAACATTTAGATTGTTAGACTAACACCCCATAAACTCTAAGGTAGTGCACGATGAACGATGAAAGTCCCCGCCAGGATAATGATGATTCTAAAGCTGACGCGATTGCGATAGTAGCAATTTTGGCTATAGTGCTAGCGGCAGTAGTGTATTGGTTGTCTGGGTTTTAAGTGAGACTTTAGAGGTTGATGGCTCATGAGTGCAGCGCAGAATACACCAGAATTATTAGTTGAAGAGCAACGTCAGATTGTTGAAGAATACCTGAAACGATCACCGTTGATGAAGCCGCCTGCGTCAGAAAAAACTGACGTCCTTCGTAACAAAATAAAAGCACAGCTCAAAGCCAATGATGCCGTGCTGATCGCTCATTACTACACCGACCCTATGATTCAGGAGCTTGCCGAGGAAACCGGGGGCACAGTATCAGATTCTCTTGAGATGGCTCGTTTTGGTAATACTCATGATGCGCAGACACTGGTGGTTGCTGGTGTCAAATTTATGGGTGAAACAGCAAAAATTTTAACCCCCCACAAGCGTGTACTAATGCCCACTTTAGAGGCTACCTGTTCTCTTGATATCGGTTGTCCTGCTGATGAGTTTGCGGCTTTTTGCGACCTTCATCCAGATCGTACGGTAGTTGTTTATGCAAATACTTCTGCTGCAGTAAAGGCTCGTGCAGACTGGGTTGTCACATCAAGTATTGCACTTGATGTGGTTGACTTTTTGGATAGCCGCGGGGAGAAGATACTATGGGCTCCTGATAAATATCTGGGTGACTACGTACAGAAGAAAACAGGCGCGGATATGATCCTGTGGGACGGCAGCTGCATTGTGCACGAGGAGTTCAAGGCCAAGGGGATTCTAGACCTTAAACAGGTTTATCCGGATGCTGCAGTTTTAGTTCATCCGGAATCGCCAGATTCGGTCGTTAGCCTTGCCGATGTGGCTGGGTCCACCTCGCAGCTGATTAGTGCCGCAAAAGAGCTGCCGAACCAGCAAATGATAGTGGCCACGGATCAAGGTATCTTTTATAAGATGCAGCAAGCAGTGCCCGACAAACAACTTCTGGTAGCCCCGACAGGCGGCAGCGGCGCTACGTGCCGAAGCTGCGCAAGTTGCCCTTGGATGGGGATGAACAGCTTACAAAACCTCCTTTCATGTATCGAGCAGGGCTCTAATGAAGTTTTTGTCGATGCCGGTATTGCAAAGCTAGCGGTTCAGTCTCTTGATAGAATGATGAATTTTAAGGCCGAACACCTGAGCTAGAGTCTTTTGGCTTTTTCTTCCATTCCAACAACATCTCTCAAACGCTGTTTTACGATCGATGATCGTTTGAAATCAGCGCTTACTAATCTCTCTGCAAGACCTAATTGCTCTCTAGCCAGTCCAAATGCGCCAACCAGTATGAAATATTCTGCGCGGGCCTGATGCACACCTGATATATTCCCAGCTAGGCCTCGAACCTCAGCCAGGCGGTACCAAACCATGGGGTCTTGGTTGCGTGATCTGGCTAGTTGGGTGAGTGCTAACCCTGCTTGCTCATATTGATGGTCAAGCCACAGAGTCTCAGCTTGTAAGGACAGGAGAGGGTAATTACCGGGGTTTCGAGCAATAAGGAATGCCAGCTTACTAAGCGCCTCAGCGTATCTTTTATCGGCTATGTCTATTTCAATGGCCGTATAGTTGTAAACTTGGTGGTCAGGGTCCTTCCTTAAGAGAGGTGCCATCACCAATCGCGCCGCGTCGGGGTCACCCATTTTTAAATGGCTCAGCACAAGGCCGTAAAGTGCCGCGTCCTTTTGTTGGGTATTTGCCAGTAATTTTGCATTAAAGCGTTTGATACTATCCTTTGGGTTCTTCGCCATAGCCACTAGTCCTCGGGCTTGTAGCAAATAATAATCATTATGGTCAGGATAGTGGCGCATGGAACTGCCCATTGTTCGGCCTCTCGCATCTGCTATGCGCTTTTCTGTTACTGGGTGAGTTAACAGAAACTCTGGAGCTCGATCACCCGCATATCGAAGTCTCTTCAGCATAGTCTCAAACATATCACCCACTGCGCCTGGGTCTCGCCCAGATTTTTCCATAGTTCGAAGCCCGAACCTATCAGCCTCTTTTTCATTTGAGCGACTGTAACGCAATTGATTGTCTATCGTCATCGCTTGGGTCGCCGCCATTGCCGCCATGCCGGCATCTCCACCAACGGTTGCTGCGAGGACCAGTCCCGCGAGCAATCCCGCTAGACTCAGGGTCGAGGAATTACGCTGCGCCTCAACGCCTCTCGCGAAGTGCCTTTGACTAAGGTGTGCTAGCTCGTGCGCGAGCACTGAAACCATTTGATCCTCGTTCTCAGCGAAGGAAAAAATACCTGTATGGATTCCCACCACGCCGCCAGGAACGGCAAAGGCGTTCATGCTTGGGTTGTTGACAATCACTAACTCAATGCTCGGGTCTTCAAGCTCGCTGTAGGTAGCTAAATTATAGATAAGATTTTCAAAGTAATTTTGCATGAGAGGGTCGTCAAATTCTTGAACTCTACTTCGAAATACTTTTAGCCAGGTGCGTCCTAATTGGTACTCCTGCTGTTTGGATATTATCCCAGAGCTACTGTCCCCCAGGACAGGAAGCTTTATGTCATTGCCCACTGCACTAGTTAATGGCGCGGACATAAAAAGTAGCAGAAACCCAGAAATCGCGAAAAAATCTCTAAGAGGACCTCGCAAATCGTTGAAAATACGGATTAATGTTTTGTTGATCAAAATAGGAATGCACACACGCAAATGACTAACCTCTACCTTAGCGGAAAATGAATAACAATTCGACAATTCAAACGTAAACTGGTTTCATACACGTTCATTAGATTAAAAAAAGACAACTAGGTCACTAAATCTAGTTGTAATACCGGTCAGGAGCGTAATGAAGAAAATCTTAGATAAATGGTTAGGTCGATACTTTAGTAATGAAGAGGCTGTTCTTTTGGCTGTAATGCTAGCCTTTTTTATGATCTTGACCGCTACAGTTGGTGAGTACCTGGGTCCTGCTTTTGCTGCGCTGATTATCGCATTTTTATTACAGGGCGTAGTCAATGCTTTTGTTCGGGTTGGTGCGTCACAAAGAATGTCTGTAGTTGTGGCTTTCTTGCTATTTTTGATTGGTTTGGTGACTATTTTAGTAGGGCTGGTACCCATTGTTGGTAGACAAATGACTCTGCTTTTAAGAGAGGCGCCCGATATATTGGAGCGGTTACAGGTATTTCTCGCTAGCCTTCCTGAGCGGTATGAAGATTACGTGACGGCTGAGCAGTTTGAAATGATCGGGCTAAGGGTTTCCGAAGAGGTAGCTAACTTAGCAGAGCAAGTGTTGTCATTTTCATTTAGTAGTTTTCCTAGTTTATTTGCCATCGCTCTTTATCTTCTTCTGGTGCCCGTTTTGGTGTTTTTCATGTTACATGACCGAGAAACGCTGGTCACATTTGTGACCAATCTCCTGCCGAAGAAACGACCTGTTATGACATCTATCTGGTCCGAGATGAATGTCCAGTTCGCCAATTATGTCCGAGGCAAGGCTATAGAAATTCTTATTGTTGGTTTACTTTCTTATGCGGCCTTCTTGTTTATGGGGCTTAATTATGCCGCTTTACTCGCTTTGCTCGTCGGTCTGTCAGTTTTAATCCCTTACATAGGCGCGACGGTGGTAACTTTCCCCGTGTTAGTAGTTGCTTATATGCAGTGGGGTTCCTCTTCTGAGTTTTTTTGGCTGTTTATGGTTTATGGCGCTATTCAGGTTTTTGACGGAAATGTTCTTGTTCCTCTTCTGTTTTCAGAGGTGGTTAATTTACATCCTATAGCAATTATTGTTGCGGTTCTTTTGTTCGGTGGTGTCTGGGGGTTTTGGGGTGTGTTCTTTGCTATTCCTTTAGCAACGTTCGTCAAAGCGGTATTCAATGCCTGGCCTGATAGTTCTGCAGATGATTTAGAAAATAGGGTGGGCGAGGAGACTTTTTTTTAAGCCGTTTCACAATGGCTGACGTACAAAAGAACTAGACAACGCAAATGCTCGGCATTAATGTAACTCCATGATTCACGTTATCGAAAAGCCTCAAGAAACGACTATCCAGCTTACTCCAAACCGCTCTGCGAGTTGGGGTGAGACGCGGACCGCTATTTTATATTTGTCAGCATTTATGATGCTTATTGGTGTTGGCTGGCTTATCGCAGGGGTGTGGATGATTCTGCCGTTTGTCTTTTTGGATATTTTAGTATTTTCGTACTTTTTCTATCGCGTTTGTGAGGAAACATACCGAAGACAAGTTATCATTATAGAGTCAAAGACTGTGTATTTTCGATCAGGAATACATCATTTAGGCAATATTAAACGGTTCCAGCGTCCATGTTACCTGGTAATTCATAAGCGTAAATCCCCAAGTCACTTACCGGGCTATTCCTTGGCTGATGATGTTGATATTCAGAGGGTTGGTAGTTTTCTCAATGAAAAGGACCTGGAGGATTTAAGAGAGGCGCTAGGGCGCGTTGGCCTGTTGGAAATTAATCAGGAATGGTGGAAGCCAAAAACGACAGTTAATCGCCTTGATTACTAAAAGTGGTGGTGGTTTATTAGCAATAATTAGATCATATTTGTGTTACTAGTGAGCGCCAATTATTCTCAAATCGTCTAAATTAGTGCGTTTTGTGTAGTATAACTAATCTTTTTTCGATTTATTTTTATTTAAAGTGTATTAGAATCAGGTATTTATGGTAATTGGCTCTCGGTATAGCGCCTTCTTCATGTTTATTTCCACTTAATTTGTAGTTATACTACAAGAAGCTTTTGTTCTTTCCGTTAGTGCCTACTTTTGCCAGTCTTACCTGTGAAAACTAGCACTCGTATGGCCTTACTGATTACCACCTAATTGGACGATATTTATGGATGATTTGGATCCCACTGAAACTCAAGAATGGCTCGACGCATTAGACTCGATTGGGCGCAAGCACGGCGAGGAACGTGCCAGTTATATTCTTAATCAGTTAAATGCTCATGCAACGGAAAGTGGTATTGAGCTTCCGCAGTCAGTGACGACAAATTTCTGTAACACAATTCCTGCGGTTCGTGAGAAGGCCATGCCTGGCGATCTGTTTATGGAACGTCGTATTCGTTCATTAGTGCGATGGAATGCGTTGGCCATGGTGATGCGGGCGAACAGTCAAAGTGAGGGGATTGGCGGGCATATTGCGAGCTTTTCTTCAGCGGCGACGCTTTATGATATTGGATTTAATTATTTTTTCCACGGCCCCGATGGCGATAGTCTTGGTGATTTGGTGTTCTTTCAGGGTCACAGTTCTCCGGGTATGTATGCCCGTTCGTTTCTTGAGGGACGTTTGTCAGCAGAGCAACTCGATAAGTTTCGCCGGGAGGTTGATGGGACGGGTCTGTCTTCATACCCTCACCCTTGGTTGATGCCCGATTATTGGCAGTTTCCAACGGTATCGATGGGCTTAGGGCCCATTCAGGCGATTTATCAAGCGCACGTTATGCGCTACCTTTCGGCGCGAGGATTGGTTGCTCGTGGTGAGCGGAAGGTCTGGGCGTTCTTGGGTGATGGGGAATGTGATGAGCCTGAGACTCTCGGTGCGATCTCTCTCGCTGGAAGAGAAGGGCTAGAAAACCTTATTTTTGTGATTAACTGTAATCTTCAGCGCCTTGACGGGCCTGTGCGTGGTAACGGAAAGATTATCCAAGAATTGGAAGGCCAATTTCGAGGCGCAGGCTGGAATGTTATCAAGGTAATATGGGGGCGGCACTGGGATGCACTTTTAGAGAGAGATAAGAGTGGTTTACTCTTGCAACGAATGAATGAAGTGTGTGACGGAGAGTTACAAAACTATAAGTATAATGGTGGTGCCTATACCCGGCAGCACTTTTTTGGAAAGTACCCAGAGCTTTTAGAGTTAGTCAAAGATATGACTGACGATCAAATCATGAGTCTTAATCGTGGTGGGCATGATCCCTATAAAGTTTATGCTGCATATTCTGAAGCGGCTGACAATAAGGGTAGCCCAACCGTTATTTTAGCGCATACAGTTAAAGGCTATGGTCTTGGCGATGGCGGGCAGGCAGCCAATGATACTCATTCGGTCAAAAAGCTAGATATCGAAAATTTAAGACGATTCAGAGACCGCTTTGGTATTCCAATCTCTGATGATCAGCTTGAAACAGTTCCTTATTATCGGCCCGCAGAGGGTAGTCCAGAACTGACCTATATGAAACGTAGGCGAGATACTTTGGGTGGCCCATTGCCCTCACGTAAATCCGACTTCGATGCTATGCCTGTGCCTGCATTAAGTGAGTTTGATAAGCAGTTAGCCAGCAGTGGAAAACGAGAGATTTCGTCGACCATGGCCTTTGTCCGCGTTCTATCCAGTTTGGTAAAAGATAAAGATATTGGTCAATATGTAGTGCCAATTGTGCCGGATGAGGCTCGAACCTTCGGTATGGAAGGTATGTTTCGCCAGCTAGGTATTTATACCTCAGCTGGGCAAAAGTATGTGCCTCATGATCGAGAGCAAATCATGTATTACAAAGAGGACAAAAAAGGCGTAATCCTCGAGGAAGGTATTAATGAAGCGGGTGCGATGTCTGCTTGGTTGGCGCTAGCTACGTCCTACAGTACAAGCTCTCGACCGATGATCCCGTTTTATATATTTTACTCGATGTTTGGTTTTCAGCGTATTGGAGATCTGGCTTGGGCCGCGGGTGATAGCCAAGCGCGAGGCTTCTTGATTGGTGCTACTGCTGGAAGAACAACGCTCAACGGAGAGGGTTTGCAGCACCAAGACGGGCATAGTCTTATACTGGCAAACACCATTCCTAACTGTAAGAGTTATGACGCTACCTTTAGCTATGAACTCACAGTGATTATTCAAAATGGTCTCAAGCGAATGTTTGAGGACAAAGAAAACTGTTTTTACTATCTAACCACCATGAATGAAAATTATGCCCACCCAGCAATGCCTGAAGGCGTCGAAGACGGGATTGTTAAAGGCGGCTATGCCCTTGTTCAATCACCTGACCAAAACGCTAAGAAGGTTATCCTGATGGGGGCAGGCACTATTTTAAATGAGGTGCTAGCTGCCGCAGTACTCCTTAAAGAGAAGTTTTCTATTGAGTCGGACATTTGGAGTCTTACCAGTATCAATGAGCTAGTCCGGGAAGGGCAAGCTATCGACCGTTGGAATCTTTTACATCCCACTGACACTCCCAAACAGAGTTATATTACGAGTCAGTTAGGCGTGATTGATGCACCGGTAGTTATTGCCACTGACTATATGAAAGCCTATGCGGAGCAATTGCGCAGATATATTCCAGGTACTCTTCATGTTCTTGGAACTGACGGCTTCGGACGCAGTGATAGCAGAGAGACCTTGCGACGATTTTTCGAGGTAGATCGCTATTTTATAACGATTTCCGCATTGAAGGGGTTGTCCGATAACGGACAAATAGAGGCGTCAGTAGTCTCCGACGCTATAGCAATGTTTTCAATCGACCCAAATAAACCTAACCCGCTTTATCTCTAAATATTGGTTATCGAGGTCGGACTGGGTTAGCATGAATTAGTTATGTATGAGGAATATTGAGTGTCTATAAAAACTGTAGTAGTTCCAGATCTTGGCGGGGCAGAGTCCGTCGATGTTATTGAATTGAGTCTGGCAATAGGAGATAGCGTCGAGTTAGAGGGCTCCTTACTGGTTCTAGAATCCGACAAGGCTACCATGGATGTGCCTAGTCCTTTTGATGGGAAACTGGTGAAGTACCTAGTGTCAGAAGGTGATACCGTCAAGGTTGGCGATGCGATCGCTGAACTTGAGACAACGAGTAATGTTAGCGATGCTCCAGAGCAGGCAGAGGTGTCTCCAGTAGATGAAGTATCTGTGACTGTTCCAATTGAGCCTCCGGCAGAGATCAGCCAATCTAATTCTTCCAAGAATCGATCAGAGGGTGAAAATAAGCCCGAGTTAGAAATGATTGTCGATCATGAAGTGGTTGAGCAAAATGAACTTGATCAAAGCGATGTCTATGCCGGTCCCGCGGTTAGAATGTTGGCAAGGGAGCTTGGTGTGCAGCTGGACGTCGTTAGTGGCAGTGGACCGAGAGGGCGAGTTTTACGAGAAGATGTAAACGATTATGTCAAAGCTATGCTCTTGGATGGCCCGACATCAAATCAAGGGGCGGCATCAGGTATTCCTGATGTACCGATTATTGATTTTAGTCAATTCGGTGATGTTGATACCGTTAAGATGAGCAAAATCCAAAAGTTAACTGCGGCAAACATGCAGCGTAATTGGCTAAACGTTCCGCATGTAACTCAGTTTGATGAAGCTGATATCACGGAGATGGATAGTTTCCGTAAGTCACTTAAATCTGAAAGCGACGCTCGTGGGGTTCGCATTTCGCCAGTAGCATTTTTGATTAAAGCCATCGCCATTGCTCTGCAGGAAAATCCTATATTTCTTCGATCACTTGCTGGAGATGGAGAACACTTTATTCAAAAGCACTATATCAATGTCGGTATGGCAGTGGATACGCCAAGGGGTTTAGTTGTCCCGGTTATTCGCGACGTTACTAATATGGGTTTATGGGATATTGCAACAGCGGTGACCGAGTCGGCTGTCAAGGCACGTGACGGTAAGTTGAAGCCTTCTGATATGCAGGGAGGTTGCTTTACCCTATCCAGCTTAGGCGCTATTGGCGGGAATGGGTTTACGCCGATTGTCAATGCACCCGAAGCTGGAATACTAGGAGTGTCCAACGCTAAGATACAACCTGTTTGGGACGGCCAGTCTTTTCAGCCTCGACTGATGCTGCCGCTAGCGCTCTCATATGATCATCGACTAGTAAACGGCGGAGATGCGGGTAGATTTATGACTCAGATCGTAAAGCTATTAAGTGATATTAGACATTTAGCGCTTTAATTTATTAGGCTTTTAAGGAGGCTAAAATGCAGTTTTTACACACTATGGTCCGCGTTTCAAATGTTCAATCATCACTGGCTTTTTATTGTGATGCGCTGGGGATGGTCGAGGTGTCGCGTTATGATGTTGAGAAAGGTCGTTTTACTCTTATTTTTTTAGCGGCTCCGGATGATTCCGAAACGGCCAGGACCAAAGATGCACCCTTAATCGAGCTGACGCACAACTGGGATCCAGAGCCCTATATTGGTGGCAGAAATTTCGGGCACTTAGCGTTTCGAGTTCATGACATTTATGCGTCCTGTGCACGCTTGGCCGAACATGGAGTGCTTGTTAATCGTCCTCCAAGAGATGGGCGTATGGCATTCGTCCGGTCTCCGGATGGCATCTCAGTTGAACTACTTCAAGCGGGAGAGCCGCTAGCTCCTGTCGAACCATGGTTATCAATGGAAAATACTGGCCAGTGGTAGCCTGCTCTTGGTTGTTTAGGCTTTTTTGAAGGGCAGCATTTGACTTGCCTGCTCTATGTGCGCATCAATGGCAACGCCTTCTTCGGTAAGAAAACGAGCAATAGCTTTTTGAAACTCTGGGTGGCGAATCCAATGGAGCGAATGGGTCTTTATGGGCTCAAAGCCTCTCACCAGTTTATGTTCACCCTGAGCACCGGCATCGTAACGCTTAAGGCCCATCTCGATTGCAAACTCAATACCACGATAGTAACAAAGCTCAAAATGCAGAAAGGGAAACTCTCCAAGACTTCCCCAGTACCGACCGTAGAGAGAATCACTGTCAAACAAATAGAGCGCGCATGCTATTGGCTTGCCATCTTGTGTTGCGACTGACATGGCAATTTGCTCGGGCATTCCAGTGGCAATACTTTCAAAAAATGCCTGAGTCAAGTACCCACGTGTCCCATTGCGTTTGGCATAAGTTCGTTCGTAAAGTTGGTAAAATAACGCCCAAATTTCAGCGCTGATTGCTGCACCTAAGAGTACCTCTACTTCAATGTTTTGCTTTAGTATCTCGTCCCTTTCTTTTCTTATCATTTTCCGTTTGCGAGAGGTCATTGCGCCAAGATAGTCATCAAAGCATTGATAATCTTTGTTAAGCCAATGATATTGGACACCTGTGCGCTTTAGGAGGCGAGGATCATCAAACAGCTTTAAATCATTATCTTCAGGAAACAAAATATGCCAACTAGAGGCGTCGGTGTCCTCGGCGATACTGATCACTTCATCAATAATTTGGCGACAATGTTGCTGGCTAATAGGGTTGTTAGAGCGGAGTCGACTTCCCGTAGACGGAGTGAATGGAACGGCAGTGACTAATTTCGGGTAATACTCCAAACCATTCTGATGATATGCATTTGCCCATGCATGATCGAAAACATACTCCCCCATTGAGTGATCTTTTAAATACAGCGGCATGAAACAGCCAGTGTCTCCGTCATCCAGCGTCAGATGAATAGGTTGCCAGCCAGACTCACTACAGGCGCTGCCACTCTCTTCGAGAGCCTTAAGAAAAGTTTCTCTTAAAAATGGATAGGGGAGAGCACTCATGTAGGGTCCTGTATATGTTCGTAGTATCTATCTTATGTTTATAAATAATATCGGGTTCGAAAAATGAACACTATTTTAAAATGACTCCGACAATCTAACAATTTTTACGTAACCAAGCCCTATTATGATCACATAATCTCTACTAAAGGGACTAATGTATGCCGGCTAAACTCTTATGGGAAAGATCAGTCTGTCTTGATATCGAGTTAATGAAACAATAGTGCTGGTTTATGGGCGATTAGATGATTTTTTGTGAATATATTCCTTCTATTTTTACGAGTTCGAAACCCTTTGAGGTATCATAGCAAAATTCGCTAGAACTGAAAGCCAAGTTATCAATGGAGATTTTATATGATTATTAAGCCTCGCGTTCGCGGCTTCATGTGCGTTACTAGCCACCCATCAGGTTGTGAGCAAAACGTACTAAATCAGATTAATTATATTAAGAGCCAAGCCTCTATCGTCGCGCCCAAAAGGGTCCTGGTGATAGGTAGTTCAACAGGCTACGGACTCTCCGCTAGAATTACTGCAGCCTTTGGTGCTGGCGCCTCTACATTGGGCGTGTTCTTTGAAAAGCCAGGTTCAGATCGCAAGCCTGGGACTGCCGGCTGGTACAACAGCGCTGCGTTCCACAAACAGGCCGAAAATGAGGGTCTATATGCCAAAAGTATCAATGGAGATGCATTTTCAGATGGGGTCAAGCAGAGAGTGATCGAGACGATTGCTAAGGATTTAGGCCAAATTGATCTAGTTATTTATAGTCTAGCAGCGCCGAGACGGCAGCATCCCAAGACGGGGGAAATATTTAATTCTACTCTAAAGCCCGTGGGAAAGAGCATCACCATGCGAGGAATCAATACGGACAAAGAGGTTATTCAGGAATTTAGTTTAGAGGCTGCGTCGGATCAAGAAATTTCTGACACGGTGGCGGTAATGGGTGGCGAAGATTGGCAAATGTGGATGGATGCCCTATCGGACGCAAACGTTCTAGCCCCTGGTGCAAAAACCACTGCTTTCACTTATATCGGTGAGAAGATGACCTGGGATCTCTATTGGGATGGAACGATCGGTCAGGCGAAAAAGGACTTGGACAATAAAGTGTTTTCAATCAGAGAAAAACTCGCATTGAGTGCGGGTGATGCTCGGGTATCGGTACTTAAGGCTGTGGTAACTCAGTCGAGTTCAGCCATACCAATTATGCCACTTTATTTGTCTATATTATTTAAGGAGATGAAAATTGATGGAAGTCATGAGGGTTGCATAGAGCAGCTTTACCGACTTTTTACCGAGGGTCTATATTCGGATAATCCTCGGTTGGATGGAGAGGGTAGGTTGCGCATGGATGAGCGAGAGATGCGTGCTGATGTGCAGGCTAAAGTAGCAGAATCATGGGCTAAAATTTCCACTGAAAACCTTAACCAGCTAACCGATTTTGCTGACTACAAGCATGAGTTTTTATCGCTGTTTGGGTTTGGTGTTGCTGGCGTAGATTACGATCAAGAGGTCGCTTCTGAGGTACCCATTAATAACCTGATAGAAGGCTCAACCCTTGGTTAATAAAACCTCCAAGGCGACGAAATTTAGTCTCAAGTTACTTCATCCTCGTCACTGGTTACTTTGGCTTGGCTTCTTGGTTTGGCGGCTAATTACTGCCTTACCGTTTCCTATTTTGTTGCTTTTAGGAAAGGGTATTGGGTTAGCGGTTTTCTCGTTCAAAAGCCGCCGAAAGACAATTGCGAAACGAAATATTGAGGTCTGTTTTCCGACATTGACCGTTAATGAACAGCACGAGATGTTGCGGAATAATTTCATTAATACTGGTATTGCCTTTATGGAGATTGGCATGGCTTGGTGGTGGTCCTCTCGTCGTTTGGCGAAACTACTTAGCTTCGAAGGGCTTGAACATCTCAAGGCAGTACCTGAGGGTCGAGGTACCATGTTGTTAGGTATTCACTATACGACGCTTGAGATTGGAGGGGCTGCCGTTTCTATGGTAACGCAAATGGACGGTATGTATCGAGCACACGGCAATCCAGTGTTTGATTACATACAGGCGTCTGGTCGAGTCTCTAAAGGGAAAGGCGACACTGTTGTCTTTGAGCGGAGAGATGTGAGGGGCAGCATGAAGGCACTCAAACAAGGCCGAACCCTTTGGTATGGGCCTGATCAAGATTATGGCTTGGGGCAGGGGCTTTTTGCACCATTCTTCGGTATTTCAGCCGCTACTGTTTATGCCACAGCTCGATTCGCTGATAAGACTGGGGCTGCCGTTGTTCCATTTAATCATATAAGGTTACCCGGATCGCGAGGTTATAAAATAAGTTTTCACCCCGCGCTTGAATCATTCCCCAGTGGTGATGATTTAGTCGATGCGACACGTATTAATAAGCTCATTGAAAAATTTATTTTACTGCAGCCTGATCAATATCTTTGGGTGCATCGGCGATTTAAAAATCGTCCTGAGGGCGATCCTGATATCTACAATTTAGCCAGTAAGGTTCGCAAATGAATGAGTCCATTCAAAAAAATGAGTTTTGCTTGTGCGTGCGCATAGGCGTAAGTACCATGTCCACGCAAGAGCTATTGCCATCTCGGAGGAAAAAGTGATTATTGGAAGTATTGTCGCCTTAGTTACGCCTATGCATTCAGGGTCCTTAGCCATAGATTGGAGCTCTCTAGGGGCTCTAGTTGAGTGGCATATCGCTGAGGGTACCAATGCGATTGTTGCCGTTGGGACTACAGGCGAGTCAGCGACCTTGAGTGTCTCAGAGCATGCCAGTGTGATTGAATTTATTGTCAAAAAGGTCGCTGGTAGGGTGCCAGTGATAGCTGGAACAGGTGCCAACTCAACTGCAGAGGCAATCCATCTTACTCAGACTGCAAAGGAAGTTGGTGCTGATGCCTGTTTACTGGTGACGCCCTACTACAATAAACCGACACAAAGTGGTCTTTATCAGCACTTTAGAGCTATTTCTGAAGCTGTTGATATAGATCAAATTCTTTACAATGTTCCTGGTAGAACAGCATGCGATATGATCCCAGATACCGTGATAGCGCTGAGCAATCTGATTAATATTATTGGTATCAAAGAGGCTACAGGAGATCTATCTCGCGTACCTGTGTTACTAAGGGACTGTGCTGATGGCTTCGCTGTATACTCAGGGGATGATGCAACAGCTCGAGAGCTTATGCAGATGGGGGGGCATGGTGATATTTCTGTCACTGCGAACGTTGTACCCAAATTGATGTCTGAAATGTGTACAGCGGCAATGGGTGGCAACTTCGAACGGGCAAAAGAGCTCGATCTGGTTCTATCCGATTTGCATTCTGGTCTTTTTGTTGAGGCCAATCCTATTCCGGTAAAGTGGGCAGTTAGCCAGATGGGTATGATAGAAAACGTACTGAGACTCCCTATGACTAGTCTCAGCAAGGAACACTTAACTACCGTTAGCCAAGCCATGCTGGTTGCTGGTGTTATTTAACTTATCGCTTAATTAAAAGGCCTTTCGTAAATATGAAAATGCTGTCAGCTACTATTGTTATTGTCTTCTCAGTTAATTTAGCGGGTTGTGGGTGGCTCGGATTGAAGGATCGCAGCAGCGATTACCTTCTTTCTGAGGAAACAGAACCTACGCATATACCTCGCGAACTGAGTACAAGCTCTGTGGGCCAAATCTATCCGATTCCGGCTATAGAGACATCGTCAGAGCAACTGGTTTCGTTTGATGTGCCGAGACCGCAGCCTGCCTCGGTGAACACTTTTGAGCAATTAGTTAAAATCCAAAGCTTTGATGAGGGACGTTGGGTGCTGATCAATATCTCTCCTAGCGAGCTGTGGCCACGGCTAAGAAATGTTTTGAATCGTAATGGTGTTCCTTCGGCCTTAGCCCGTGGTTCATCGGGATTAATCGAAACGGTGTGGGTCACTTTTAGCTCCGATGAGGACAACTCTCATAGATTTAGGTTTAACGTCTCTCCTGGCGTGCAAGTAGAGAGCACCGAAATCGCTATTATCCACAATCAGGCTGTGCGAGGGGCGGAAGAGGACGCAGTCTGGCCAACGGTATCAGACAGTGATCAGCGAGAACTCGACATGTCAACGTTGGTTGCCAATGATCTGGCTGGTGCAAATGATTTTGCAAGCGTTTCCCTCTTAGCTCAAGATATTGGTGGTGCGTCAAAGGTAGAAATTATATCCCCTGAGGTAGCCGATCCATTTATTCGTTTAAAGCTTGGCTTTGATCGTTCATGGGCGTCCGTGGTTTACTCCCTAAACAAAGGTGGGTTTTCTACGATTGATAAGAACCGTTCAGAGGGAATCTTTTACGTCAATTACACGGAGCCTAGCAGTGCTGAGATAGGCTTTTTTGGTCGTATCTTCGGTGGTAGTGACGAGCCGGATATTATTGAAACGAACTATCGCGTTCTCGTTGAAGCGGTAGGATCTGACGTTGAAGTGAAAATTGTTGATGCCTTGGGTGATAGTGTTAAGAGGGCGGAGGTATCCAGATTGCTGGCGATTTTGCGAAGCAACTTGTCGTAGAGTCTCTAGATAATGCGTTTCGCCTCTCTCGGCAGTGGTAGCAAAGGTAATTCGACAATCGTTGTATCAGGACTAACCTCAATTTTGGTTGACTGCGGTTTTGGTATTCGTTCGATTTGCGCAAGGCTACTTGCGCGTAATGTAGACCCTAAAACGCTCACGGCAATACTGATTACCCATGAGCATAGTGACCATTGGAGGGGCGTAGAGGCTCTCTCTGCGAAATTTGGTATCCCAGTTTATCTATCTGCTGGTTGTTTTAAAGCGCGCAATCTTTCCCCTGGTTCTAAGAACTTTAACATTATAGATAGCCATACTGCCTTTGATTTGGGTCAGTTTACTGTTACACCAGTCCCCGTTCCTCATGACGCCAGAGAGCCCATTCAATACATGCTAAGTGACGGTGCTTTGCGTCTTGGTATTTTGACAGACCTTGGGCACTACACGCCCCATGTCATCTCGATTTATTCCAAATGCCATGGCCTATTACTTGAATCTAACTACGATGAAGAGATGCTCGCTACAGGCCCTTACCCGCAATTCCTAAAGGATAGAGTCAGCGGCTTGTTCGGACATCTCAGTAACCGGCAGGCTTTAGATCTACTAAAAAGCTTAGACTTATCACAGCTGCAAACGTTAGTACTAGGCCATATCAGTGATAAAAATAATCACCCCGATATTATCTCAAAGGTGCTGGCCAGTGCGGACCTAGGCGGGGCGACAATAACATTTGCTGGGCAAGATATTGGAAGTGAGTGGCAGGATCTGAAGCCTACACTTGAATGTGGCTGAGATTCCTGTATCGCTATCCTTGTTTTAGGTTTAGGTCAAGGTTAATAGTCTTTTTTTCCACAGATACCAGTTTGTTATGCAACCTTGCGTTAGGTAACGGCTGTAAGTCATTGATTGTTGCCACGAGTCACGCTATGTCATTGATTTATATGAATTTTTATAAATGGTTAAAAAGTAACCAATCTAACTGGGCGGTATGTTTTTTAGGGATTTAAGCAACGAATCCAAGGTTAATCCACAAAGTTATCCACAGAAATTGTGAATAACTTTTGGCCGGTTATGCGGGTAAAGTCACTTCTTATAAGCGTTAAAAGTTACTCACAAGTGTTAGATAGTAACGATTTTATGCTACCCCGGTTGCGCAGTTGCGTCAGATCATCACAGTCTATATTCGCATTGTTGTTTAGATCTGCCAGAGTGAGTTTGTCGAGTAATAGAAGGGGAGCTATACCCTCTAAACTGTTATTCTTCAGCCTTACTTCTGATAGGTAAAAAAACTGTTGTATGCCGTCTAGTTTTTCTATGCCGGCATAACTACAATCTAGTATTTTTAACATTTTAGGATCGGTGATTTTTTGATGCACTATGGTGTGCTTAATACAATTTCTTAATGCGTTATCGATAATCTTTTTACTTTGATATAAAGCGACGGGAGTTATGATAGATTTATTATTAAACGTAACGGCATAATCAGCACATCCGGATATTAGGTAAATCATTAATATTATGAACCCATATCTCATTATAGTTATCCTTGCTCACATGGCCTTTAAATGACACTGAATATTAACATACCAAATATAGCTGTTTGTTGCCAAATAGCGGAACATTTACCTAAAGCAGAACGTTTAGCTTACAAATTAGGTATTCCCTTACTGAGCGAGCTGAAAACTAAGGAAAGTGGGACTATTAGTGTTAGCGGGCAAGAAAATCAAGACTATAGATTACTAGTAGATGATGCAGGTATTGCGTTATATCCAAGTGATCTAAGGTTACATGGGCCTATTAGGGTTGACTTTAATACTGGAGCCAATAGCCACCGCCGTAAATTTGGTGGGGGAAATGGACAAGCGATCGCAAAGGCAGTCGGGGTGTCGGGGCGATTTTCTCCTAAGGTGCTAGACCTTACTGCTGGATTAGGGGGGGATGCCTTCGTTTTAGCCTCATTGGGCTGTGATGTGCGTCTGTTTGAGCGCAATCCAGTCATATCCTGTCTATTAGAGGACGGCATCAAAAGAGCGATGCTGGCCAGCCAAGATGACCCTGAGCTGCATGAGGTGATGCAACGTTTTACATTTATCGAAGGTGATTCAAATAAGGCTGTTAATGCTATGTCCGAGGAGGAAAGACCGGATGTGATATACCTTGACCCAATGTTTCCTCACCGAAAGAAGTCAGCGAAGGTTAAAAAGGAAATGCAGGCCTTTCAAAACATTGTTGGTGGAGACGAAGATGCTGGCTCACTGCTTGAGAAGGCTGTGGGTGTTGCTCGTTATCGAGTCGTTGTAAAAAGGGCTACCAATGCTGAGTTTCTTGCCGGTTTAAAGCCAACCTATTCTCTGACGGGTAAAAGTACACGTTTTGATATTTTCGCGGCGCGTAAAATACCTTCTTAGCGAGGCCTTCTCATCACCAGGTAATTACCGACAACTGCCAGTAGGAACCCACAAGCAGCCATAGTAGTCCACTGGTAGTCTTCGAAAATTGTTGATAGGCCAATGGCTACAAAGGGTATCATTAGCGCACCGTAACTGGCCTTCTCAGGGCCAATAATTACCATCAACTTCAAGTAGGCACCAAATGCTAATATAGTGCCGAATATGGATAAATAGATGAGAGACATGGTGTATTCGACACTATAGTCAAATGTGAAGGGAGTCCCAGTGAGTAATGCTATTATGCTTAACGCACCTGCGCCATAAAGCGTGGACCAAGCGTTAATTCTCCACACTGAGTGACCTAGCATACCACTGCGTGTTGCCGCCATATTTCCCAGCGAGGCACTAAAAACAGCAGTCAAGGCTAAACCAAACCCTTTTAAAGCATTTTCACCGGAGTTAGCATTACTCAATTCGGGTGAGAAAAGTAAGTACAGTCCGCACAAACCCACAAGCCCACCAAGCGCGGTATTCCGCTCAATAGGGCGGTTTAAAAAAATACGTCCATTGATGAGATTAAAAAAGACAATCAGTGAAAAAATAACGGCGATGATACCACTCGTTAAAAACATCTCAGACATGTAGATAAACCAGAAATTTACTCCAAAACTCAAGACCCCTTGAATCATAAAGAAAACGTGATCTAGCCGAGTGGCACGTAGAGTTACACCTAAAAACCTGCAAATACAAAAAAGTAGCACAGAGGCCAGTGCCATCCGATATATGACTGATATGATCGGGTCAACAGTTCCAAGCTGAAAGGTGATTACTAGCCAGGTAGACCCCCAGATGGCGACAGTTGAGAGATATAAGAGAGTTGTTTGATAGTTCATTTGTATCGTTACCGTAGATTTAACCCAATAAAATATTTAACACAGTAGCTGTGACACAATTTTGTGATAAATCTTAGTTAGTTTGTTCAAATCTTCAGTAGACACATGCTCATCAACACGGTGAATACTACTATTTAGAGGCCCTAACTCAACTACTTCGGTCCCTAGCGGCGCAATAAATCGTCCATCAGAGGTACCACCCGCCGTAGATAGTAACGTTTTGAGACCGGTGACCTCCTCTATACATTGCGAGGTGACATCGACTAACAACCCAGTGTCGGTTAAAAATGGTTGTCCATTTAGTCTCCATTCCATGCTGTAATTAAGTTCGTATTTATCCAAAATATCTTCAACACGCTGACGTAGCTGTGTCTCAGTACTTTCAGTGGAGAACCGAAAATTAAATAGCACCTTTATGTCTCCCGGTATAACGTTGGTTGCGCCGGTACCACTGGAGATATTTGATATCTGAAAAGAGGTTGGTGGGAAATATTGGTTTCCGTCATCCCAGACTTCATTAATCAATTCGTTAATTGCGGGGTTAGCCGAATGAATCGGGTTCAATGCCAGGTGAGGGTAGGCAACATGTCCCTGCAAACCTCTTATGGTCATCGTGCAACCGAGCGATCCTCGCCGACCATTTTTAATCGTATCTCCACATTGTTGAGAGCTTGAGGGCTCACCGACCAAACACCACTGGGGAATTATATTATGCTCTTGAAGCCATTCAACAACACGTGCAGTGCCATTAACTGCAATGCCTTCTTCATCACTGGTTATCAAAAAAGCCAGTCTACCGGGATGCTCAGGATATTCCGCCACAAATTGCTCTGCTGCGACTACCATCGCGGCAAGAGAGCCTTTCATGTCAGCGGCTCCACGTGCGTAGAGCAGACCATCTTTTACAACTGGAGTGAACGGAGGGTTTGTCCATTGCTCGGAGGGACCCGTCGGAACGACATCAGTATGCCCGGCGAAACAAAAAATAGGCCCTTCGCTGCCATGTACAGCCCAGAAATTATCGACATCTTCAAATTTTAACCGCTCAACACTAAACCCGCATGCTATTAGACGGTTTAACATTAATTCCTGACATCCAAAATCAAATGGCGTTACAGACGGCCTGGACGCAAGATCCATGGCCAATGCCACGGTAGGAGAGTTAACGATCATTATTTTTCCCTACGTTTACGAGTCGCTATTGTAATGTGCAAAACACTCTGCGGCTATATAACCCTTAACAGGTTTTTGTTTTAATAACGGTTTAAATAAGTGTAACAATGATATGACAATGTCTAATGGCAGTGACCGTAATTTTGATGACTTAACCGAAAAATTTTCCCGCAAAGTATACGGAGGGTTAAAAGGTGATGTCAGACTTGCCGTTATTTGGAGAGATTTATTATCGGTGATGCCAGCAATTAATAGTTCACAGCCAATACGAGTACTTGATGTTGGTGGCGGTCTTGGTCAAATGTCCGTGAGGCTTGCAGAGCTTGGACATCATGTCACTTATAACGACGTATCTTTGAATATGTCAGCTGTAGCTAAACAATCAGCCAATAAAGCGGGTGTAGAAAATTCAATTATCTGGTGCCAGTGTCCCTACCAGGATCTGGATCCGCAACGATTAGGGCAGTTCGACTTAATACTGTGTCATGCGATGATGGAATGGTTGGATAAGCCGCAGGACTTGCTTGCTGAATTGTTGAGGCACCTTTCGAGCAACGGTATCATCTCGCTGACATTTTACAACCACAACGCTCTGGTATACCGAAATTTAATTCGAGGTAATTTCAAAATGCTTGAGTCTGCGTTCAAAGCTGACAAGGGAAGCCTAACCCCTCATACACCATTTCAGCCTGAGCTGATCAAGAGCTGGTCAGAGAAGCTCGATTTAAGGCTGGTTAAGTCTTCCGGCATAAGAGTCTTCCATGATTATGTAACAACCGTTAGGGGAGGCCATACTAGCGCTGAGGCAGTCATTGAGACTGAGCTAGTATATTCAGAGATGGAGCCATTTAAATGGCTGGGTCGATATATGCACTTTATATTAACAAGTAATAACGCGCAGACGCCGCAACTCGAAGAGAGATTAAGTGACTGAGCCCAGTTAGTTAAGCTAATCTATCTTTTGCGGCATTTATCTTAGCCGCCAGGTAGTCGCTTCCACCCCGGTCGGGATGCAAGCGTTGGACCAATCGTTTGTGCGCTTTGATCACTTCTTCCTTTGATGCGGTCTGATCAAGACCCAAGACTTCATATGCCTCACTCTCCGAAAGGCCATTGAAACTCTCGGCATTGAAACCATCTTCGTTCTGCTGGCCTGCATTCCCTCGACGCATTCTATAGGCATATAAAAGAGCATATGACTCGCGGTCAATGTCTTTTAACTGAGTGGCTATACTTTCCAGCTGTTCATCGCTAAGTTCCGACAACTTTTTACCAGCCAGGTCACCAATAAGGACTTCCCCATCCATTTGTGAGTTAGAAAAGTTAATAGTGACGTTGAGCGATTTAGTTTTAAATTGCGATGGACTAGTCTTGAATCGACCTAAGAGCCGAAGTATTGGCAACGCTCGGAACCCAAACGCAAGAACCGTTTTGCCCAATGGTATCAAAGCCGCTAATCCAGCCCCGACCCAATGCATTCGCCCAGATATAACAAGTATGACGGATATAGATAATACCGCCCAAAAAGCGCTACGCCAGAGGAAAGGCCGCTTTCTCTCAGTTGGTAGCCTTTTGACGGTTGACCACCAATACCAAACAATAAAAATAAGACCGACAAGCAATATGAGACGAGGCATAGATATTTACAACTCCGGTAGTAAAACCTTAACAGGCGGCCCTAATCCTAGTTCAATACAGAGGGCCATTCAACCAAAAAACCCGGCAGCCAATTACCTGTTTTTTAAAACGTCCCTAAGTTTATCGGCCATCCCTAAAATACTAGCCTCGGTAGTTTCCCAGTCGATACACGCATCAGTGACCGAAACGCCATAAGCCATGTCATCTGGATTACTGGAAAGCTTTTGATTGCCGCCGTTGAGGTGACTTTCAACCATTGCTCCGATGATAGATGTATTGCCCTCCAGAATTTGATTGGCCACGTTCTCGAGGACTAGGGGCTGTAGATTATGATCCTTATTGGAGTTGGCGTGACTGCAATCAACCATAATATTAGGTGTTATCCCTTCAGCGATCAGTTCATGTTCGCAAATCGAAACACTAACAGAATCATAATTTGGCTTACCGTTTCCTCCGCGCAATACCACATGGGCGTATGGGTTTCCTTTAGTGGTGATCACAGAGACTTTGCCATCTGAATTAATGCCTAAAAATCGGTGAGGACTAGCGACTGACTGGAGTGCGTTAATGGCTACGGTTAGACTACCGTCGGTGCCATTTTTAAACCCGACTGAGGACGACAGTCCTGACGCCATTTCACGGTGAGTTTGCGACTCTGTGGTGCGGGCACCAATTGCCGACCAGGCAATTAGATCTTGCATGTATTGAGGTGAGATAGGATCCAGCGCTTCAGTTGCAGTTGGTAATCCTATTTCTAAAATATCATGCAGCAGCTGACGACCAATATGCAGGCCGTCGGTAATTTTGAAAGAGTCATTCATAAAGGGATCATTTATTAACCCTTTCCAACCCGTTGTGGTCCTGGGCTTCTCAAAATAGACACGCATAACGATCAACAAAGTATCGCTTACTTTGTCGGCCAAGACCTTCAGTTTTTTTGCATACTCATGAGCAGCGCCAAGATCATGGATCGAACAGGGCCCTACGACCACAAAAACTCGATGATCTTTGCGCTCTAAAATATTTTCGATAGCTTTTCGGCCACTGGCGATTGTTTCACGAGCAACATCCGATATAGGAATCTCACGCTTTAGCTCAGCAGGGGTCACCAGAATTTCTGGTTGCTCGATATTAATGTTTTCTACAGCTTTACGATCCATTATTGGATTTCCTGACAGAGTTTGAATTTTGGAGAACGCTATTGTACTGAAAACGAAACGTTTTTGAAGACTATTCCTCAGTTACCTGACTAAACAGTCCGATCTGCGGAAAATATAGCCCGCAGCGAACGGGCTCTGAACCAATTTTGTTATACAGGCCAACATAATGATTAAGCTGGCCTTTGTAGTAATTGATTTGCCTCTGCTCAAAGTCTTCGGTCGTTTCGTGTTGGTCTGGACGCGTAAATTTGTAATCAATAATCCAGCGAATACCATTATCAATAAATGTCCTATCGATGATTGATATTCCAGTAGATTCGCCATCACTACGCACATAACTAAGTGACTGCTCACAGCATGCCTGGGCATGATCGTTCAGAATCCACTGGCCATTACTGTCATTCACAGTATGCATAATAGCGTTCGACAGATCGTTGAGCTCCTTCTTGGTGGCAAGGATTCCTAATTCCTGAAGTTGGGCTCGCCAGCTGATGGGTAATTTTTGTAACCTCCCAATAGGCCATGCCGCAAGACCCTCATTGGCCAGTTGCTTTAAGCTCCTGTGCAGAACGGTACCAAGATGCCGGGCTCTTATGGATAAATCATTTTCGCTAGATAAAAATGTATCGCTCGTTTTAGCACCTGGCTGGCTCAGTAGGGCATGCTTCTCTATGTTTGGTGTGACAAATTCCGCCGGTAGTCTCCGTATATGCTCTAGTTTACGCTGTCCGTCGTTCAGTAATTTATCCTCACTTACATCAGTGCTTGTTACATCGAACCCTCCTAATGCAATAGTGTCAGCAATGGGTTGCCAGATAGCATGAAGCAAGCTAGTTTTAGTCGGGATGTTCCAGCCCTCTTTTTTACCCGGTATCAATTTCGCGCAGAGATATAATTTTTTGATGGCGCGAGTTGCCGCAACATAAAGTACCCGAGTATCTTCTAATCTGGTCTTTACGCTAGATTCGTATTTAAGATAAGCATAAACGGGGTCATCCTCTTCATCATGGGCCCCTAAGGGAGCCATAATTAATGACGATTGGTTGTCCTCAGAAATAATCTTTTGCCAGCGTAGTAGAGGCTTTTTATCTGACGGCGATTTAGTGCCTAACGATGGCAAAATGACATGATCAAACTCTAAGCCTTTTGATTTATGTATTGTCATGATCTGGATTTTAGAGCCAGATTGCACCTCAGCGCTATAATGGGGTGATGGATTAGCATAGAGTTTTTCAACGGCCACTTCGAAACCTGACCAGTCCTTTATTAATCCAGCTACTTGCCAAGTCTCAAGCAGGTCTAAATAACGCCGAATATCACTAAGATCAGCATCGTTACTAATCGTTGCTGGTCCTCCTAAACTCTGCCAGGTTGACTCAACGGCAATGCGTATATCTGTTCGGCCTCGATTCTCCCATGCGCTTATCAATGTAGGGATAATTCGTGTCAGGGTTTGTAGCCCATAGTGAGACAGCCGTTGTGAGGACGTAGACTCAAGAAGGTTACGTAGTTGTTCGAGAATAGCATCTCCTGTGTATGGATTTACCATGCTGCTATTGGATAGAGTTAACAAATCTTCTAACCCCAAGCCACAAAAAGGAGTTCTTAACAAGGAAAGCCAAGCAACCCTGTCTGCTGGAGATACGAGTGCTCGTGTTAATGACATCATATCCAGCACAGGCATACGCGTGCCCAGTGGTGTAATATCATGCGCTTCCCAGTCAAGGTTTGCTGCCTGCAGAGCTGGAATAATGTGCCTCAGATGACCGCGGCTACGGACTAAAATAGCAATAGACTGACTATTATCGGCGCGGGAGATCTGGCGACAGATATTGGCGATGTGATCAGCCTCGGCAGTATCGGCTAATTCTCCAGAAAAGCCGCTAAAACTAACCGCATCATTCTCACCATAATTTTTGAAAGCGGATGATGGGGAATAGGGCACTGCGCCGCGGCTAATGTCAGCGCGCTTTGGAAAAGCACCACTAAAGACATGGTTTACCCACTCAACCACACCTTGCTCAGATCGGAAATTCGTTGACAAGGTTAATGGTGTACATTGAACAGTACCAATAGAGTGACGTTGAAGATTGATAAATAAACCTACATTTGCATTCCGAAATCCATAGAGAGACTGCATAGCATCGCCCACTAAAAATAGTGTTCGACCATCCTCTGGCTGCCAACCTGTGACTAGCTGTGCGATGAGTTCGACTTGTGAGCCAGACGTATCCTGGAACTCATCGACTAATATGTGACGCAACTGGTAATCTAGCCGCAGGGTGATATCAGACACAATATCATCACAGGCAGGAGTAATAGCCTCTAGCGCGGATAGCGTAATAGCGGGATAATCGCACTGATCATGTTCTTTGAATTCAGTAATAAGTTGCGCGGCTAAATGAGGTAATAATAATGCGAGTGCGTCAAGAATTCTTTGTTGACTAAGATTTATGGAATGGTCGGGTAAGTGCAATATATTACCGATTTGCTCCTCTAAGTCGTGCTGACCTCTGCACCAACTGAGAAGTTCGTCCATGCGCCCTTTATGTTCTTTTTTATCTGCGGGAAACCCCGCGTTTTTGTCGATTTTAAGACGAATATTGCCCTCTTTAGTGACTAACATCCCCAGTAACGCTTTCCATTCTGAAATACCTGAGAGACTACTGTCAGGAACATCAGCTATGCCAATGAGTTTAGCCAGCGCTGGGTTTTTACCCTCCGGCAGATGACTCGCGGCAAAGTCAGCTAGTGCGATCAGCTCTCCTATAATAGGCATAAGCCGTTCATAAAGATCGTTTAATTTTTCATCAACAATGTTCTCTATGACGCGCTCAAAGTAATGCCTATTGTCTTTACTGCCGTAAATGAGCGGTAACCACTGTTCCCTCTTATTGAGTAATTCGGAAAGAAGGCGCTCGCAGCGTCCTAGGTCGTTACCGGTGTGTGCCAAAATGATCTCAAGTGACGGGGCTAGCGATTCATCTGTCTCCAGCTTTTGAAGTAGAGAGCGACTTGCGGCTTCATAGTGAGCTTCTGGATACTCACTTGGGTCAGATATATCTCCAAGCTTTGTTTCCAATGAAAATTGACGTGCGATATAACGGCAAAAGCTATCGATTGTCTGGATACGCAATCGATTTGGCATGTCCAATAAATTCCAGTTTAAATGCTTATCTTGAAGCAACGCTTTTTGTGCTAGATCCCATGTCTGTGCCGCATAACTATCACTCGGCCGTGGTTCATTGGCGGCCTGTTGAAGGGCAATATGGACTCTTGACGCCATCTCCGCTGCAGCTTTTCGTGTGAAGGTAATACTAAGTATTTCTTCCGGCTCATTAACCGTTGCAAGCAAACCCAAAATACGTTGTGTAATCAGCCCAGTTTTTCCTGATCCTGCAGGGGCCGAAACAATAAAACTTTCTCGGGGATCTATCGCTTTGAGCCTCTCTGCCTGGTCAACTACGGTTTTCATTCAGTATCCCCAATAACAGCAACAATGTCGTTGATCATTGACTCTTCAGACCATCGATTGAGTGGTAATAAGTGCGTCTGATAGGCGATACCACTGGCGTGAATTACCTCCATTTGTGCGACACCAGCAGTAAATTCGGACGCCAGTGCAGTCATCGAAGTGTGCCAGCTAACGACACGCTCGCCCCAATCATCACTGAGCTTTTCTCCGTCTATTAATTGACTATCACTTATACCTGTAAATCGAATCTTTCCGCCTATTATTTGTGCAAACGCACATCCATTAACGACTGGTTCTCCCGCAGAGACGTACAGCGGCAATTGCGGATCTTTAGGTCTTTCACCATCCCAATGGGCTGGATTAATGGTTCCCGATTTGTAGTCAACAATTAATAATTTGTCACCGATCCTATCAACTCTATCTAATCGAAGTGATATCTGTAGATCGCCAAATGTAGCTGTGTGTTTGATTTCCAGAGACTCAATGTTAAAGTTTGGTCGCTGCTTTTCTTGCGCAATCCATTCCCATAGTAGTTTTACTAATCTGTTACGTTCAATAAATCTGTAACGATCCCCGCGTAGAATTGAATGATGAATCGACCAGTGGTTAAGAACTTGAAGCGACACCTTTTCTAGCTGCTCGCTAATATCTTGCTCGGACTGTCGATGAAGCTCCAATGAGCTACCCCACTGCGTCCATAAACGAAACAGTATCTCATGCAATATGGAACCACGATCCATCGCAGTTAAGCCATGGCTTGGATGCTCCAGTGGTGCCGCTTTTAATCGATGGATCACAAAAGCATTAAAAGGGCAGGCTGCTTGGTTCTTAAACAGTGCGCTACCGGTGCTAATAGATTCTATTAGCTTGTCGAATCCAGGTGCATAGTCCTTAAATAGATCGGTTTTATCTAATTGAAGATGACTTTTGGGAAATAGCCCGACATCTTTGATTAGAGTTGTGATGGATAGAAGTGGTATGTCTGCTAACAGCGGACTTGGCTGCAAAATTTCTTCGCCTTTTTTACTCGAGTAACTAAGAAACAATTCATTGCTGCTGCAGGTGTAGCCAAGCAGTAACTGTCGTGCAATCTCTAGTTCTCTCTCTGGAAGGCTGTGAGGCATTGCATGCTCACGTTGAAATTGAGCAGGTAATAGCGGGTTTATGGATACCGATGCGGGAAAGTTTTGACTGTCCATACCCAGGATCCAAAGGCGATCAAAACGTAATCCAGACGCTTCTAATAAGCCGAGTATCTGGAGGGGCGCATCCGCGGTCTTAGGATGAAAGACAGCATCTTGCGCGAGGCGCCTTAAATGTTTGAGCGCTGTGACAAATCCTACTTCTATGCCTAGATTGTCAAGCCCAGAAAATTGTTCTAAAAGTCTTTGCCAGTGTTCTTTCTGTTGGTACTCAAGACTATTTAAGGTGCGCTTACCCGGCCACCCTAAATTCTTGAGTTGATTATTAAAAAAGTCAGCCCACGCTGAAAAGTTTTGGACAACCCTATTGTGTTGACTATGAGTGTCGCGCAAATGGAATAGGGGCTTTAGACTTTCTGGGCGTATTTCGACTTCATCATCTCGGCAAATAACACGACAAAATTCTGTAAAACTATGCTCAAAACGTCGAGTTTTTCTAAGTGCTAGTTCTGCATCTACACGAATCTGGATCGATAATTGATCAAACAAGCTATGCGGACTGTAGAGAATCGCTAACCATTCTTGCAGTGACTTTTTTAGATTTAGGCATTCAAGTAACCCTAACGCACTATTGATAATGCTGGTCTGGCTGAGTGGCGTACCCGCGGAGATATTTACTACGGTTTGAGTCTCATAATTTCTTAGAGCCTCATCCACGACTCTGCTGACTGTAGGGAGTGAGTTATTGAGGTTTGGAATAACAATACCAATCCGTTGATTGGGGTTTTGTTTTATAGCTAGCGCGGCCCAGCTAGCGGCGCTGCGGAGTTCTTCATCAAAATCAGTGGCTAAGACCACATGACTATGAGAAACCTCTGTGTGGCACTCAATCGTGCGACAGCTAGTACTCGCAGTATCAAGCAGCTTTTCAATTAATGGTGGTTTGGACTGAAAACCATAGGTCCAGAGCGTTGGCTCACGAAGTAACAGACCATTCTCAAGGGCGGTTATGATTAATTGCCAGCTTTGGGCAGGAGTGATCAAGCTATTTCTGACTAGAAGCTTACGATAAGTCTTACTCCAGCGCTTCAAAAACGTTAACGCGGGGGTATCATCAGTCACTTGCTCAATGGTTAGATCCCATTGTTCCAGCGTTGAAAATGTTTCACCCGCCATTTTTGCATATTTACTGCTTAGTTCTGGGTCATTGTCATTGATGGCTCTTTCCCAGTAGTAACGACTTTGCTGCGAACCAACGATCGCTTTCCCAGATACGATGACATTATTTTGATCTTGTAGCTCATCCCAGCAATGTTTTAACCAGTGATCAACGGCAAGGACTCTTGGAGTTTGCCACACTGCGTTATTACTCCGACATTCCAACGCCCAGGCCTCTGCGATCTTCGCCGCAAGACGATGATTAGGAGTGATTATCAAGCTATCGCGTTCGATAGCGTCACGGAAAAGACTGATGTCTATTAGCGGTGGCAACATTTTAAAGTATTTCTACACAGTAATTAAAAATAACGCCCGTATATAATCGCAAAACATCGGTGTAAAAGACAGTAGGCTGTTACAATAAAAGCATGGAATTTAATTTTAGTGTGGTTTTTATTTTTTCGATCCTTTTGGCGTCCATTGTGGGTATTGGCATTGGATTTCTAATTGGACGATCAACGTCCAGCAAGCCTGGTCGTGATCCTTATCCGGAACTCCTCGCGAGCAATCGAGTACTCGAGGAAAAATTGGCGAATCAGCAGTCTCAGTATGAGATGCAACTTAAGATGCTTCATGATGCAAAGGAGCTGCTAAGTAAAGAATTTGAGAACCTTGCCAACCGAATCTTTGATGACAAGCAAGCTAAGTTTTCAGCTCAAAGCAAAGAAGCTATCGAAGTTTCACTCAGCCCATTGCGACGGGATATTGGTGACTTTCGGAAGCAGGTCGAGTCTGTCTATGACAAAGAAAATGCCGATCGTAACAAACTAGTTGGTCAAATTAGTGAACTCCAAAAGCAGACCCTGCAGATATCTGCTGATGCAGTGAGTCTTGCCAATGCCCTGCGAGGGGACAACAAAGCACAGGGCAACTGGGGTGAATTTGTTCTCGAAAAATTACTCGAAGACTCGGGTTTATCCAAAGGGCGAGAGTACGATACTCAGGTCGCACTAAAAGATGAAGAGGGTAAACGCCGCAATCCTGATGTTGTTATTCACCTCCCTGAGGGTAGAGATATTGTTATCGATGCTAAGGTCAGCCTAGTTGACTATGAACGCTACTTTCATGCTGAAGACGAAACTACGAAACAACAATGCCTGAATCAACATCTGGCGTCACTAAGCGCGCACATTCGTGGTTTGAGTGGCAAGGACTATGAGAATTTAACGGGCGTAAATAGTCTCGATTTCGTTCTCATTTTCATTCCAATCGAGTCAGCCTTTATGCTTGCATTGGATCAAGCGCCCGACATGATGCGGGATGCCTATGATCGTGGCATTATTTTGGTTAGCCCAAGTACGTTGATGGTTACCCTACGAACGATTAAGAACCTCTGGCGCTATGCTGATCAGAACCGTAATGCTCAAGTTATAGCCGACAAAGCGGGTGGGCTTTATGACCAGTTCGTCCTTTATATTGAAGCACTGGAGGATGTTGGCCGTTATTTAGATAAGAGCCAAGAAGCCTGGGATACTGCACATAAGCGTTTGGTGAGCGGTCGCGGGAATCTTGTTCGGCGCAGTGAAGAGCTTAAGAAACTGGGTGCTAAGACTAAAAAAGTAATGTCAGATAATTTACTCTCAGTAGCCGATGAAATTGGCTTCGTAGGTTCTGACTCAGACGAGGATGCTCAGGCTTGAATATTGATTGGATACTTGTGGGCAGTTTATTAGTTCTTCCACTGGTGGGGTATGCCGTGTATCTCGGTATCCAACTACGACGACAAGAGAACATGCAGCGTGAGCTTGATCGGCAAGTCAGTGAGCAGCGAACTAACGATGATCGTGATGCGCGGCAGTCGGTTCAGATAATCGCCCGTGCTTTGTTGCAGAAAGATCTTTCAGATACCGAGGCGGCTATGCGTATCGCTTTTCTCTCTCAAAAGATCATTGCTACGCAAGGCGAGTTAGAGTCTTTCAAGGTCTTCCAGCAGCTCGCTGAAGCCACTGCCTACATTCCGATTCTTGAGGACTGGGCGCTATTAGAGCGGTCAGAACAGAGGCGGTTGACGGCGGAGAGAGAGAAGATAGAAAAAGACTACAGTGAATTTGTTACAGTCGGCGCTACATCACTCTCAAAATTACTTTTAGCCTAGGTCTTTTCGGACTAAATACACTCCAGTTTCAAGATGAGTTGTCCACGGAAATTGATCAAACGCGGCTACATTGACAATGTTGTGGGTCTTGCATAGTACGCTTAGGTTCTCCATAAGCGTAACGGGATTGCAGGATACGTAAAGTATCTTATCAAATTGACCTACCAGTGCCTCAGTACCTTTATCTAGACCTGATCTAGGAGGGTCTACAAATACAGTAGAGAAGTTAAAAGCAGACAAATCGATATCTCTAAGTCGCCGAAATGGCCGGTCACCATTGAGCGCTTGCGTAATTTCTTCGCTGGATAAACGGACAACCGTGACGTTATCAATGTTATTAAGCGCAAAGTTTGTATTAGCTGATGCAACTGACACCTTTGAAACCTCGGTGGCTAGAACGCTTTTGTAGTATTGAGCCAACACCGCAGTGAAGTTTCCATTACCACAGTATAGCTCTAGCAAATCCGAGTCATGGTTATCTTCTGCACAGCAGGCGCTCGCCCAAGTAAGCATTTTTGTATTAATACCTACATTGGGCTGGGTAAAGCCAGACTCAACTTGCTGGTAGCGATATTCACGACCATTAACCGAAATACACTCTGTGACAAAGTCTTGTGATAAAACTCGTTTTTGCTTACGACTGCGCCCGATAACAAATACCGCCAGCTGCTTTTCAAGCATCTCGGCGTCTGCGTGCCAGATATCATCAAGTGGCTTGTGATAAATGAGTGTTATTAGACATTGACCACTGTCAGTGGTTAAAAATTCAGCACTAAACAGTCGGTGACTGAGAGCCTGACTTACATTAATCGCTGCAAGCAAGGGGCTCATTAGACCCGTAATAAGCGGCCCACCAATCGGGAAATCATCGATAATATAGGGCTTATTTTCCCCAGGTCTATTCATTGCATAATGTGCGGACCCATTTTCATGCCAAATCCTAAATTCAGCGCGCATACGAAAATTGAGTGGCTTTGAGGGATGTACCTCAATCATATAATCGCCGAAATCACTCAACCGACGCTTGAATTCAGTAATTTTTTGATCCAGTTGTAACTCATAGTTGTCATCACTATAAGTGCTATTAAACGGTTGGTTAGAAGTCATAAAGTCTTATAAATCTCATCAGTTTTCGCCGCCATGACTAGGTCATTAAGATGCAGGCCAGCAATGCTGTGGCTCCACCAATAAACCGTTAATTGGCCCCACTGAACAGTTAGTTTAGGATGGTGGTCAGAGCGCTCAGAAATCGCGGCGACTTTATTACTGAAGTGAATCGCAGTATTAAAATCTTTTAGCGAGTATGCTCGATATAATTGTTCAACGTTATCGACTGATATTATCTTCCATTCTGGGAGTTGTGGCATTAATAATACCTTTTCATCATCCCGCAATTTAGGCGCGCCTATGGGCGTCGCTGAAATCTCTTGCTGGCTCAACATCATCAAATGATACCTTGGTCTAAAGACAATTCTTAGGTTTGGGTAGGCCTGCTAGCAACGCAATTTGTTTAGCGGGGCTACCGGGGAAAAGGTGGTTCAAATAAAGACTACGGCCTTTATCGACTCCCAAACGTGCGGACAAGGTTTTACAGAGCGGACGCATGGAGGGTGAAAAGCCATAGTCGTCAAAAAATTGCCTAGCGACTTCCAAAATTACTATGTGCTCAGGCCCGAAATCGATGCCAGAAGTCTCCGCAGCTGCAGAGGCTTGGTCGATAGACCAATCCGCAAGTGAGCCAAGATAATTATTTGTGGTAGCCATTATGGATCCGAACAAAGAAAAAAAGCCCTGCTATTAAACAGGGCTTTTTCGTAAACGTACACTATTTTACTTAATCATCGCCCATAATTCCGAAAATCTGTAGAAGGCTCAGAAACAAGTTATAAATCATGACAAACAGGGTGACCGTTGCAGAAATATAGTTTCTCTCCCCACCATGGATAATAGCGCTGGTCTGCCACATGATGATACCGGCTGATAAAAATGCGAATACCGCACTTATGGTTAGAGACAGTAGGGGGATTTGTAAAAATACGTTCGCAATCGCGGCTACAAAACTAATTAACATGCCAACCATTAAAAACCCGCCCATAAAACTGAGGTTTTTGCGAGTAGTCAAAACATAAGCCGATGATGCAAAAAACACCAACGCTGTAGAACCCAGCGCTAACATAATTGTGTCAGCACCTTTAACGGCTAGATACATGTTAAGAATCGGACCAAGAGTAAATCCTAACCAGCCGGTCAAGGCAAAAACCCAAAATAGGCCTTTCGTGTTGTTTTTATTTTTCTCAACCATCCATAGACACAAAAAGTAGGGCACTAGTGTCATCAATCCAAAATGAGGCGCACCTATGGCCATTGAGATTCCTGCCATTGCTGCACTGAACGCTATGGTAGTACCCAGCAACATATAAGTGCTTCGAAGGACCTTCGTAACCTCTGGGCTTAGTGCAGTGGACTGAATGCCACCTGATGTAGTTTTAGATCGGTAATTTTCAGTTTCCATGAATATTTTTCCTTTTAAATGAATTCACACACATTGCTTCGAACATGATACCCATACGTCAGAAGATATCTACCTAGATTTATAATGTGGGGGCATTTTGGCAGATTTAAACTAATCTAACGGATTCTTGATTAAATCCCTGGTTGTCTAGTGTTAAACACCAACCATACTTATCCCAGTCACCAAGCACGATACGCTGATTATCGCCAAGTTGGTGAACATCAGGTCGATGTGTATGACCGTGAACGAGTGTCCTAGCATTGTGCTTGGCCATAACCGCAGCGACTGCTTGTGCATTGACATCCATTATTTGACTCGCCTTATTACTGTTTGCATCGGCACTTTTTTTACGCCAGTTAGCGGCGATATTTTGACGTAGTTTTAACGGTAAATGAACAAGGCACCAGAGGTATAAAGGATGACGAGATTTTTTCCGGAAGCGCTGGTAATCCTCATCATCAGTGCAAAGAGAATCCCCGTGCATTAGCAATGTGCGGGTTCCATAGTCGCTGACTAAGTGTTCATCCGCTAAAAGGGTAGCTCCAGTTTCCGTCGCAAAACGCTGGCCTAAGGTAAAATCACGGTTTCCTTTCTGTATAAATACAGAGACGCCGCAACTAGTTAGCGCAGCCAATGCTCTTTTTACGGTACTCGCCAATTCAGAAGGATCATCATCACCAACCCAAGCCTCAAATAAATCGCCAAGTATATATAACGCCTCAGCTTCCTGAGCACGGCCACCCAGAAAATCCAAAAACGCCCGAACAATAGTCGGGCGTTGAGGTGAGAGATGAATGTCTGAAACAAAAAGAATCGACATTAAAAAATCGCTCTACTTATCAGCATAGGCGTCGCTGATCGTAGTCTCCGTGATTTCGATACTATCCACCGGCACATCTTGATGACCCGCTTTATTACCCGTTGGTGTGGCTTTTATCTTATCAATAACATCCATGCCGTCAACGACTTTGCCGAATACTGCGTAACCCCAGCCCTGCATATTTTTCCCACTGTGGTTTAAAAAACCATTGTCAGCAACATTGACAAAGAATTGCGAAGATGCCGAATGTGGATCACCGGTTCTGGCCATGGCCAATGTACCGATCTCGTTTTTGAGACCGTTATCTGCTTCATTTTCAATAGTGTCACGGCTAGACTTCTGGTTCATGTCAGAGTCCATTCCGCCGCCTTGGACCATAAATCCGCTGATTACCCGATGAAAAACGGTTCCAGTGTAAAAGTCATCGCGAGCATATTGCAAAAAATTAGCCGCAGTGATGGGTGCTTTGTCGAAGTCGAGCTCGATCGAGAAGTCGCCCATATTAGTGCGAAATGTAATCATCAGATTTCCTTAAGGTTTGAATTATTTATCCTGCTATTTTAAGCCCTTATGACTTTGATTAAAACAAATCTTTACTATTAATCGTGCGCTTTTAAATAAGGGGTAATAAAAACGCCTAGATCGCAGGCTTTTTGTTTATAAGGGCTAAGGCTAAGGCTATAATGTTTCCTTATTCGTTGGGCTTGTTATGACCACTATGACTGATACAGATAAACCAGTAAATTTTATTCAGCAGATTATTAACGCAGATCTCGAGTCTGGCCGTGTTGCCAATGTCGTGACGAGGTTTCCGCCTGAACCTAACGGCTATCTGCATATAGGGCATGCAAAATCGATCTGTGTAAATTTTGGGTTAGCCAATCAATATAACGGCAAGTGTAATTTAAGGTTTGATGATACTAATCCAGAAAAAGAAGATCAGGCATTTGTTGATGCAATCATCAAAGACGTCCGCTGGTTAGGTTATGACTGGGAGGGTGAGCCCTGTTACGCCTCAAATTACTTTGATCAACTGTATCTCTGGGCAATTACTTTGATTAACGATAACCGAGCGTATGTGTGCGAGCTAGATGCGCAACAGATGCGTGAATTACGCGGAACACTCACCGAAGCGGGGGTCAATAGCCCCTATCGGGATAGGCCGATTGAAGACAGCCTAGCGTTACTAGAGAAAATGCGTCTGGGTCTTGTTGATGAGGGCTCGATGACGCTGCGAGCCAAAATAGATATGGCATCTGCGAACATAAATCTTCGTGATCCCGTACTTTATCGAATCAAAAAAATGGCGCATCAGCGGACAGGAGTTAAATGGAATATTTACCCGTCTTATGACTTTGCTCATGGACAGGAGGATGCTATCGAAGGGGTGACTCATTCAATCTGTACACTAGAATTTGCAGCCAATAGACCGTTGTATGAGTGGTTCACCGAAAACCTACCGTTACCATCCACGCCTCATCAGTATGAATTTGGTCGACTAAAACTAAATTACACGATTACGAGCAAGCGTAAACTCAAGCAGTTGGTCGATGAAAATCATGTTTCTGGATGGGATGATCCGCGTATGCCAACCATTTCTGGTCTTCGGCGTCGTGGTGTCAGCGCGCGATCTATTCGTAACTTCTGCGACAGTCTCGCTGTGGCTAAAACCGATGGTATCGTTGATGTTGCTCAGTTTGAGCATTTTGTGCGTGATGATCTCAATATTAACGCTTCCCGGGCTATGTGCGTGCTAAAACCTCTCTTGGTCACGCTGACAAACTTTTCCGAGCAAGAAGAGCTAAATATTGAGGCAAAAAACCATCCAAGTAGAGAAGATATGGGCTCGCGTTCGATCAGCTTTAGTGATCAACTTTATATCGATCAAGCTGACTTTAGCGAAGACATCAGCTTGTCGCGGAAGAAATTCAAACGCTTGGTTATTGGTGACTACGTCCGATTGAGGGGAGCCTATATAGTACGGGCAGATGACGTCGTTAAAAACGCTGCAGGGGATGTTATTGAGGTAATTGCATCGTTGGTTCCTAACACAGTTGGGAACGATGCGCCGGAGGGCATAAAAGCCCGAGGTGTTATTCATTGGGTCGATGCAGCTAGTGCGGTAGACTGCACCGTAAATATTTATGATCGCTTGTTTAACCAGGCTGATCCAGATCAAGGAGATCAGCATTTTCTGGAACACCTTAACCCTGATTCTCTGAAGGTGATTCGTGGCTGTAAGGCCGAGGCAAGTCTTGAGGAGTCCGTTTCAGGACATCATTACCAGTTTGAGAGAGAAGGCTACTTTATGCGTGATACGGACGAAGTAACCAACCTGATATTCAACTGTACTATTGGCCTTAGAGACAATTGGAAAGCATAGTATGAGTGACACTAATAGGGCTGAATTGGTTCTCTACAATACGTTAAACCGAGGCAAGAATCCCTTCCAACCAATCGACCCTAGCCGCATTACTATGTATGTGTGTGGCCCGACAGTATATAACCGTGTCCACATCGGTAACGCGCGACCAGTGGTGGTTTTTGATACCTTGTATCGTGTTCTGCAGAGTCTTTATCCTACCGTTGTTTATGCGCGAAATATCACCGATATTGACGATAAAATTATGGCCACTGCCGCACAGCTTGGCGAGGATATTTCAACTTTTTCAGAACGCTATGCTCAGGCCTATTTTGAGGATATGGCGGCACTCAACAACTTAGAGCCCACCATCACGCCTTACGCCACACAGCATATCCCTGAGATGATCAGCATGACGAGCCTTTTGATCGCAAAGGGACATGCGTATGAATCTGATGGGCATGTGCTTTTTGCCGTCCAATCCATGGAAAACTATGGACAGTTATCGGGGCGATCGTTAGATGATATGTTGGCAGGTGCACGCGTTGAAGTTGCAGAATACAAACGCTACGCAGGTGACTTTGTGCTTTGGAAGCCCTCTAGCGATGAAGAACCCGGCTGGGACAGTCCTTGGGGTCGAGGTCGACCTGGTTGGCACCTTGAATGCTCAGTAATGGCCGAAAAGCATCTTGGTAAAACGATTGATATACACGCCGGTGGCCAAGATCTTATATTTCCGCATCATGAGAATGAAATTGCCCAAAGTTGCTGTGCTCATGACGGCAAGCCAATGGCCAACGTTTGGATGCACAATGGGTTTATCAATATTGACGGTGAGAAGATGTCCAAGTCACTGGGCAACTTTCGTATGGTTAATGATCTACTAGAGCACTACCCGGGTGAGGTGCTACGTTTCGTGATTTTGTCGGCTCATTATCGCTCCGAGCAGAGTTTTAGCGCTGAGTTGCTTGATAGTGCATGGCGATCACTTGATTCCTTATATGGCTATTTGCGCAGCTCTAAGCGGGCGTTACCAATCGTTAACAAAAGTGGCGTTGGCTATAAAGCACTACTTGATGATTTGAATACGCCAATGGCAGTCAGTGAACTGCATCGCTTAGCTAAGCAAATGCACACTGCTGTAGGTGCTGACCAGGTGTCTCTGAGTTCAGAACTACTAGGGCTGGCAGAGCTCATGGGCTTGTTGCAAAACGATCCTGAAGAGTGGTTTACACTCGCAAGAGGGGCGGGGGATATTAGTAAACAGGATATTGAAATGCTAATAGCTGAGCGACAGCAGGCTAAGGATGATAAGGATTATTCTGGCGCCGACCAAATCCGGCAGTCTCTGCTCGATCAAGGTGTGGTTCTTGAAGACAGTAGAGCCGGCACTCAGTGGCGACGCAGTTAAGCTAGGCAATTATTCAATCTGCAGCCATTAACATTTCGATTTCGTAGGTCTCGAGCATGTCTACACCGCGTGCCAAGAGCTTGTATCCCAGTGCGCGATCACTTACCTCATACGCAACTAACGTCGCCTCACTGAGCGCGTCGCTAGTATAGAGGTCGTAATCGTCAGGAATAATGGCATGATCAACATAAATAAAGTCCGGAGCAGCTTGTTGAGTTTCTTCAGATTCCAGATCTTCCCAGCATTGAAGTACTACCCCCACGAGAGGCCAATCTGCCTCGCGAGCCATAATCGAGAGCTGAACATCAAAGCTCATTATGACGGTTTGTTCTGCCACGGGTTCTAAGATCCGCTTTACTTCTTGTAACATTAATTCTCTACCGCAGTGATTTATTGATTCATCTTTGATCTCTACGAAGGCAATCACTGGTGGATTTTTTAACAAAACATCTACCAATGCCTCTAGAGGGGCAATTTTTTCATCAACAAATTGTTCACCTAAACGCTCTGGCTCAAAGGCTGCAAACGCGATTAAAGTATCTCGATTCAAATCAAATACTGAGCTATCTTGGCCGCTCACGCGGGTAAGATTTGTGTCGTGGTAGATGATAGGTAATTTATCCTTGCTGAACTGCACGTCAAGCTCAATAAATAAAGCGCCATGATCAATGGCTTTATTTAGCGACAGGATCGTATTTTCTGGATATTTGCCACGGTATCCTCGGTGAGCCACGAGTTCATTGGCATTGATTGGTGTTGAGTTGTGTTGCTTAAAATTCATCGATTAAAACCTCTTTGCTGCACACATTAATTCACGTAAATGTTACCCTAAAGCAACTTTAACAAGAAGGAAGGATCAATGTCTCTGGTACTGTTTGAAATTCGTGACAATATCGCGTTATTAACGCTGAATAACCCCGCTAAGCGTAATATGCTGACTCTCGAGGTTTGCGAGATGATTGTTGAATCCGTTGCGAAAGCCGAACAACATCCAGATGTTAAAGCACTTATTGTTACTGGTAATGGGCCTACTTTTTGTGCCGGCGGTCAGCTTGGAGACATTACGGCAGATAAACTAATGCTGGAAAATATCTATAGTGGCTTTCTTTGTATTGCCCAATGCCAACTACCCACCATCGCCGCTGTTAATGGCCCAGCAGTAGGTGCCGGTTTTAATATGGCGGTTGGCTGCGATGTAAGAATTGTTACTGATAAGGCGCGTTTTGAACCTCGGTTCTTTGGCCTTGGTTTACACCCAGGCGGAGGTAATACCTGGATGTTACGGCAGCTTGCAACCTGGAATACTGCCGCAGGTATGTTACTTTTTTCCCAGTCATTAAGTGGCAAGGAGGCGGTGAGTAAGGGGCTAGCTTGGAAATGTGTGCCCCAAGATGACTTGATTGACGAGGCACTTAGTTTTACCGAGAATATTCGTGACTTACCTAAAGAGCTACTACTGAGAACTAAGCAGACACTGCGTGAGGCGGGCGGGACTAATGAGCACGACGATATTATAAATCTAGAAACAGCACAGCAGGTCTGGTCGATTAATCAGCCTTACGCTCAAACCGCACTTGCAAACATGATTGAAAAAATCAGTAGCAAGAAAAACGCTCGTTAAAGCGCTTTTTCCGCAGCTATGACTGTCTGCTGAATGAGCGTATTAATAGTCATTGGCCCAACGCCACCGGGAACTGGAGTATAGGCAGTCGCTCTCTCAACCAAAGGTCCCATTTCAATATCACCGACACCACCGGGATGGTAGCCAGCATCAACCACAACGGCACCATCTTTGATCCATTCGGCTTTAATAAATTCAGGGCGACCCACAGCACCAACAATAATATCCGCCTGTTTTATATGGTCGGCAAGGTTTTGTGTTCTAGAGTGACAGATAGTGACGGTAGCATCTGCATTGAGTAGCATCAGTGCCATCGGCTTACCGAGAATCGGACTTCTGCCAACAACTACCGCATGCTTGCCAGAAAGCTCAATACCATAGGCCTCTAGTGTCCGCATAATGCCTTGTGGGGTAGCCGAGCCATAGGCGTCTTCATTCATGGCCATACGACCAAAGCCGTGACAGGTGACGCCATCGACGTCCTTTGCGATATCAATGTGGTCAAAGCAGGCCCGCTCATCGATCTGTGAGGGCACCGGATGCTGAAGTAAAATACCATGGCAATTTGGGTTAGTGTTTAGCTCGTCAATCTTGCCCAGTAGCTCCCTGGTGGACGTATGCGCCGGCATTTCAACGGCAATGGACTCCATGCCAATACGTTTACATGCATTCTGTTTCATCTTTACGTAAGTGGCAGACGCAGGGTCGGCCCCGACTAAAATCGTTGCTAGAATAGGCGATTGACCATTATTTTTTTCTTTAATAACCGCAACGCGAGCGGCTAGATCAGCCTCTGATTTGGCGGACAAGGCTTTACCATCAAGGATAAGAGCAGACATTTTATTTCCCTTTTTTCCAGCAGATTCATTTTCAGGCCGCTAAAGTAATCAAGGGCAAGGAATAACGCAACCTTTTTATGCACTTAGCAGTTTTTCAGCTACCCCACACTCATAAAGTTATGAGCGTTTTTGGTTGCTGTATTTTAGTAAATGGCCCCTTTGGAAATTACCCGATATATATCTTGCGTATGTCGAATGTCAGTCAGAGGGTTGCTGTTTAAAATAACCATATCGGCTAGTTTGCCGACATCAAGCGTCCCCATTTCTTTCTCTAAATTAAAAAACTCTGCGGGTGTAACTGTCGCCGCTCTCAACGCCTGTTTTGGAGACAGACCTGCTTGTACAAGGAGTTGTAGCTCTTTATGTAGACTAAAACCAGGTGTTAGATAGCCTATAGGGGTATCTGTTCCGGCCAGTATTTTTACGCCGTTTTGATTAAATAAATCAACAATTCTCATACTCCAATCATTAAAGATAACCGCATTTTTACTAATTCCGGTTGCTGTTTCCGTTATAGAATCCGATTGCCAATTACGTCTCACAGCATCGGGCAAAAACTTATAGGTATCTCGCCATAGTGGATCCGCGAAGAGCCGTTTCGCTCCATAGGAATTAATGGTTAGCGTAGGCGTTTGAAAGACCTTATTGACTGCTAATTGCTGAATAATTGTGTCACAGCGTTTTGCATCGAAATTTGCAATCGCTTTATAGCGCTGGGCTGCGTGGATTTTTGACCGAAGGGCAGAGCCGGCTATTTTTTCTTTATTCAATAATAAGGATTTTCTCTCTAATCTTATTTCATCAGCATTAAGAGCACAGGCTAGGTCAAGGTTGCGTATGTGTTGCATGCCGCCAAGCCCCGCCTCGATAGCCTCAGAGAGGTCAGTGCTTAATGGGATATGTCCAGTAACTCTGAGCCCCTTTTGCTGTGCAATTTTAAGGAGCTTTAAATAAGTGGGTCTGGAGAGCATTTCATAAGATTTTAAAAATGTGGCACCTTCCGCTACCAAGTCATCAACTATTTTCTCAATATCAGAATCTTCGTTAATGCCAATTGATAATTCTGGGAATCCAGGCTCCATACCCTTATAGACTCGATCTGTACCATCGATTAGAGGTCCTGAGAAAAAAAGTCTAGGCGCTTTTTGAGGGTTACTTACAGCATAGTCGCGTGCCGGTTTTAATTGATCCAGAACAGCGCCAGTGTCTCTGATACTGGTAATTCCATTGCGAAGAAACAGGTCATAAGAGGTTTTGTAGTCTATTCCAGGTATAAAGGTCAGATGGACATGCGCGTCCCATAGGCCCGGCATAACGAACTTGTCTTGAGCGTCGATGACAACGTCGTTTTCTTGCATCTCCATACTATCGCTTGTCGATTGAATTGCCTCGATTTTACCGTTTTCAACAATAACAGTCATAGCGAGTCGAGTAGGGTTTTGTGCGTCGATTAGCGTGGCATTGATAATCACTAATCGACTCTCTGCAACGGCCGAGCAATGCAATAGAAGCAAACCCAAAATGACCATAAATCGTTTAAACATAAACTGCCTCCAGCAAAAAATTAAGTGGTTGCGCCAAAGCTTAGCGCTGCAAAGATCCTATACCTTGATGCAGAGCAAGCTTAGGGGCGTTCTTTTAAATGATAGCGTCCAATGCTTCGATTACTCGGCTGATATCATCGTGACTGGTGTAATGTACAAAGGATATCCGTACCACACCATCCCCAGGTGGTATCCCCAATGCCTCCATCAATCGATAGGCATAGCAGTTGCCATTAGCTATTCCAATACGCTGCTTCGATAATAGCGCTGCAATGTGTGCTGGATTAGTGTCTTTTACAGTAAACGAAACCGTCGGCGCTCTGTTTTCACAGACTGTTTTACCGATTAATGTAACGCCCTTACGGTCTTTTAAAAAATCTAGCAGAGGCTCTAAGTTTTTAACTTCTGCTCGGTGGAGTAAGTCACCCACTCGTTGGGTTCTGGGCGCAGTGTTCTCATGGCCTGCAAAGTGATGGCGATCGAGTAGTTCAAAGTAATCAAGCACACCATTTACCGAGGCAATCTGAGCATGATCTGGGCCTGCTGGTGTAAAGCGGCTGGTCGGATGATCGGCATTAAAGAAATGACCCTGATGTGGCAATAGTTCATTAACGGCTTGCCTCATCGCCATCACGCCTAAATGGGGCCCGTAAACCTTGTACAACGAAAAAAAGTAAATGTCAGCACCAAGTGCGTCTACATCGGGCAGACCATGTCCTGCATAAGAAACGCCATCTACGAAAGCCAGTGCACCTGCGGTATGAATTTTATCAGTCCATTCTCTCACCGGGTTAATACTACCCACGATGTTAGAGCAATGCGTGAAGGCTACGACGCGGGTCTTTTCGTTAAGCAACGCGTCTAGACCCTGACTCTCTAGTTCTGCAGTCTTGGGGTTAACGCACCATTCTCTAATAACGATACCTTGCGCCTCTAACCGTCGCCAAACGCCAATGTTTGCTTCATGGTCTTGGTTAGTGACTATAATTTCATCGCCAGGCTCAAGTAAGTCTCTTAGTGCTTGTGCAACAACATAACTATTTTGTGATGTAGATGCACTGAAATGAACCTCATCAGGCGCTATATGTAGCCATGAAGCCATTCGCTCTCTTGCTCGAGTCATTTCTTGACCCGCACCAATCGAAGGCTGAAAACCATAGTAGGGCTGTACTTTAGTCGCGGTGTAATAATGATGGAGCGCATTTATCATCTGACCGCAAGCGTATGATCCACCCGCATTTTCAAAATGCGCAAAGTCTTTTAGTGAGGGTTCGCTAAAAGCTGGAAATTGGGTTCTTACGAAATCTATATCTAAATCAATCATCAATAATGTCTCTGGAAATCCTGTTATATCCTCTCATTGACCATCACTGATGGCAACCTCGTTTTATTCATGTTTTGAAAACAGATCATCTTCGATTATGCTTGCTCTCAACTAGAGGAATAAATAGATGAAAGAGCCACAATCTAACAGTATTCGCAAAGTTGCGCTAACGTCATTAGCCGGAACTAGTATCGAGTGGTATGACTTCTTTTTATATGGAACCGCAGCCGCGATTATTTTCCCAAAAGCATTCTTTCCGGCAGATATGCCACCTATGATTGCACTTATAGCGTCTTTTAGCACCTTTGCCGTCGGTTTTCTGGCGCGGCCCCTCGGTGGTATTGTATTCGGTCATTTTGGCGACCGTGTAGGACGTAAACAGACGCTAGTTATCGCGTTAATGATTATGGGTGCCTCTACTACGTTGATTGGTTTACTACCGACTTACCAAACTATCGGGTACTTGGCACCTTTAGTCTTAGTTTTACTTCGTTTTATTCAAGGCCTAGCCATCGGTGGTCAATGGGGCGGGGCAATGCTTCTGGTGACTGAAAGTGCGCCGGCTGACAAGCGTGGCTGGTATGGAGCTTACGCGCAGGCGGGTGCGCCCATTGGTGTCATCTTGGCTAATCTGGCGTTTCTTGGTGTCAGCGGAAGCATGAGTGAAGCAGCCTTCATGGACTGGGGCTGGCGTTTACCGTTTCTTGCCAGCATTTTACTCATTGGTGTTAGTTTGTATGTGCAACTAAACCTTGAGGATACTGATGCCTTTAAAAAATTAGCAGCCACTCAATCTACTCAATCGCCGGCTGAGCACGCTAAAAAGAGATCTCCGATTGTGGAGGTTTTTTCTCGTCATCCTGGGCGTATTTTTCTCGCGGCGGGGGCCTTTTTATCGATACAAGTGACCTTTTACATATTGATTGCTTTTATCATGGCGTACGGTGTCAACTCACCATCGGTCATGCTTTCTCGCGACACAATGCTTACAGCTGTTTTAATTGCCGCCCTTGTTATGGTTCCTACTCAGTTTTGGGCAGCAGGGTTGTCAGACAGGGTAGGCCGTAAGCGAGTGTACCTCTGGGGTGCTGTTTTGTCCGGTATTTGGGCCTTTGCCTTGTTTCCGCTGGTTGATACTGGCAATGTGTTTATAGTGACCGGAGCGATCAGTTTGGGCCTCATATTTGTTGGGATGCAATATGGGCCTCAAGCGGCTTTTTTTACTGAGCTGTTCAGTACTGAGGTTCGTTATTCCGGGGCATCTTTAGGCTACCAGATAGGTGCAATTTTGGGTGGGGCGCTTGCCCCAACTATAGCCGTTATGCTTTGGAATACCTATGGGGTTGTCTATGTCTCGGTGTATATGGCATTGGCAGCCATAGCCACGATAATCTGCGTTTCGCTCCTTACAGAGACATCAGGTAGTGAATTAGACTGATCATTTCATACAGTTCTTGAGTACATTAAAGCTCAAGATACTTGTCTTACTATTATTTAACGGGGCTTTGGTGTCTATAGGCCCTTATTTTCTGGTGGGGTAAAGTACTTCGACGCGAATACTCTGCAGATATCAATTAGGCGAGTCGCCTAAGCTCATTATCGGGTCTCAGTCATTCAAAAGTTAAACCAGCCCAGAACATCATAACTTATACCTCGAGAGACAAAACCTTGAATCGCAAATAGACAGCCTGATATTACCAACCCAAAGATTGTACCAATCACACCATTGTTAGCAGCAAACCCAAGGATAGTGGTCGGCTTATAAATAAGCTCTTTATAGTTAATCGACTCATCAACCTGTTGTAATAGCGCTTTTGCGGCTTGCAGGTCAGTAATTCTCTCGTGTGAGATGTCAGTAAGCTTTAACTCCCATATTTCCTCTTCGATAATAAACAATTCGTTCCTAACGAAATCTCTATGCTCTGCGCTGAGTGATTGAAGCTTGATTGCTTTATAGATGGCATAAAGACTAATACTAGAGACCAGCAAAATGATGGTTGTAATGATATAGATCGTCGAAATATGGTGCCGTAGCTCTACCCAAAATATGACATTGAGCAAACCGATTGAAAACAGAGAATAAGCGACCAAAATAGAAGTATAGCCCTGAATTCTATAATAATAGGACTCGCCGAAGGACCGCAAAACCTTTCTCATATTCATCCAAGCGAACACATTGCTCCTTTTTTGGAGATCAATAAACACAAAAGATACTTTGTCAGCCGTCTCCTTAAAACTAGTATTTAAAAACGCTGAATTTAGACCCGGGTATTTGACTAATTCACCGAGCTTCTTCATGGTTTGGTACCGTCTTTCATAGTCGGTAGCGCAAATCATACCGAACAAAACAAGCTGCACACCGTTCAAAAATCCGATGAGCGTAATGGCAGAGATGAATATTTCGGTAGAGGTGACGCCGAACAACGGGACGCCATAAAGGTATTTGACAAAAAACGGAATAATAGTCATGGCGAGAACCGCGCCGAGTGTTATCCAGCGCAAATTCTTACTTAATGGTTTGTGATAGATTGCCTTGATGATCGTGTGAAGAGTGAATCCTGATGAAACCTTATTTTTTCCGGTTACGCTCGTTTTAGCTGGGAATAAGGGACTGCAGATTACCTCTGAGAACGTATTAGCACCCTCGGGGTTGAGAGTCACTGGCATACCTTGCAGGCACAGATCATTCTCGTCCATCGCGACAGTCATTTCGTCTTCGATCAAGCCCGGAAATTTCTGAGGGTATAGCCAACCTTGGCCTATCAGACGACGGACTGTTTTATTATTGTCCCAGTCAGGAGCGGGTAAACATAGTCTCTCTAAATCTTCTTGCCTAAAGTAACCATATTTGATCGAAATAATCAGCCTACGCATAAAGAGCAACAAGTAAGCCAAAACCATTAGAAAAGAATCAATATTTCTTATGGCTTCCGGCTCAGAGAATAGTACGAGATACAGCCCAATTGTCATTGCCCATGACCCTGGGTACACAAGTAACCAAGATTGAATAATAGAACTCAGCGGATGATGCTTTGTTGATACGGCACACAAACCCCTATTTTGTATGACATGCCATGCACGACCCACTGATTTCTCTAAAATGATTGCAGCGATTGGCGACAAGAATACGGGCGGTAAATTTTCATAGATAAATGTCTTCCAAAAAGCCTTCCATGAAAACTTAACCGGGGAATGGAACTGATTCACATTTTTAGAAGGAGAGGCGCTCCTTAGTTTGGCCGCCTGATAGGGGTAATTGATACCTTTTATAAACTGCTCATCATCATCATTGGACGGCTTTCTTAAGCTCAGGAACGATTCTGGTGTGTTATTCAATGGGTTGTCTGCCAAGATTATGTGCCTATTGTATGTATCCTCTTAAGATTATGCAGACATTCGGAAATTAAAGCTAATTACACCTTGGCATGCTATTTATTAGAACTTTTAGAGCGTGTCGGGTGATTTTTCAAAGCGTCACGGGTCTTAACTGACTGCTCAAG
>CALDQM010000061.1:0-4467 GCA_937911225.1 uncultured Cellvibrionales bacterium | reverse complement strand
TACAACGGTCACGCGCCAAAGCTGTGCATGTACATCATTCCACAGAATCGCTATGGTCAAGTCTAACGCTCGCCTTGGGCATACGCTAACAAACAGAAAAGGCACTCTCTTATGAATAAGATACTTTGCAGAGGAATAAAACGCTGTAGCACGGTGTATTTTACAGAAAGCCCCTACCAACCAATAGGGGCTTTTTTTACGTGTAAATCAGCCTCCATAATCACCGGGATACTTGTCTACAACGCCTTCTCTGATACTAATGCACGGGCCTGTTGGCGCAGCGGAAACTTTTGTACCTTGCCTGTAGATGTTTTCACAATCGACTGAAAAACAAAGTGTTTGGGCACCTTAAAACCGGCTAAATACTGCTTACACCAGTTGATCAAATCATCCGATGTTAACGAAGACGTGTCGACTAACTCGACAAATGCACAAGGTGTCTCACCCCATTTTTCATGAGGCATTGCCACCACAGCCGCGGCAACAACCTCAACATGTTTGTGCAACACTTCCTCTATTTCAATGGATGAAATATTTTCACCCCCAGAAATAATAATATCTTTAGAGCGATCTTTTAACTGAATATAACCGTCAGCATCAATCACACCAAGATCACCGGAATGAAACCACCCACCAGCAAACGCCTCATCATTGGCGCGCTTGTTCTTTAAATAACCTTTCATAACCACATTGCCACGAAACATCACTTCACCCAACGTTTCTCCATCGCGAGGCACCGGTTGCATGGTAGCGGGATCCAGGACATCTAGGCCTTCAAGCGCATGATAGCGAACACCCTGACGCGCTTTAAGCGATGCTTGCTCAGGCCCGGGCAAGCGGTCCCACTCAGCATGCCAGTCATTGACTACCGCTGGCCCATAAACCTCAGTTAAACCATACAAATGAGTGACATTAAACCCGGCTTCCCCCATGTCTGACAATACTGATTCGGGTGGTGGTGCCGCGGCGGTAAAAAAGTCTACGCGGCTGGCCAATGTACGCTTTTCAGCAGGGTCAGCGGCTAAAATAGTTGACATAACCACCGGCGCGCCGCAAAGGTGAGTCACCTTGTGATCATGCAATGCCGACCAAATAGCCGCGGCACGAACCTCACGAAGACATACCTGAGTACCGGTCATTGCCGCTATGGTCCAAGGAAAGCACCAACCATTGCAATGGAACATTGGTAATGTCCAAAGATACACCGGGTGTTTGGGAAGTGGCGCCGTAATAGCATTACCCTGTGAAATAAGACAGGCGCCACGATGATGATAAACAACCCCTTTGGGATCACCCGTGGTGCCTGAGGTGTAATTAAGAGCAATCGCGTCCCATTCGTTGAGCGGCATCAACCACTGAAAATCAGCATCACCAGAAACCACTAAGGTTTCATAATCCTCTTTTCCTAGACGCTTTCCCGGTTGTGGAAATACTCGATCCTCATAATCGATTATCCAGGGCTCCACCGTGGCCAACTCAAGCGCGGCCTCCATAGTCCCAGAAAACCCAGTGTCTGCAATAAGTACTTTGCTCTCTCCATGGTCTAACTGAAAGGCAATTGCGCTCGCATCTAACCGAGTGTTCATAGAATGTAGCACCGCCCCACACATGGGCACAGCATAGTGCGCCTCCAACATAGTTGGCGTGTTTGCTAGCATTACCGACACGGTGTCACCGCGACCAATACCACGGCTAGCCAATACCGAGGCAAACCTGCGGCAGCGGCTGTAAAACTCAGCATAACTAAGTTGGACATCACCATAGATAACCGCAATATGGTCGGGAAACACACTAGCCCCGCGTTCCAAAAACGGCAGTGGGCTCAACGGTTGGTGATTAGCGGGGTTTTGCTCAAGATTAGTATCATAGATCGTAGCCATAACTTATTGATCATTCCATTGTGGTGGGCGCTTACCAAAAAAAGCATCAATGCCCTCTTCAGCATCAAGGGTTAGCATGTTATCTACCATGACTTGTGAGGTGTAAGCATAGGCCTCATTTAGTGGCATCTCTGCCTGCTCATAAAAGGCGCGCTTACCCACCCCTAAAGTCATTGAAGATTTACTGGCAATCTTTTTGGCCAGGGCCATGGTTTGATCGGTTAACGTAGCACTCTCAACCGCCTTGTTGATCAAACCCATTTCTTGGGCGCGATGGCTATCGATCATGTCACCGGTCAGCAACATCTCCATGGCGTGCTTGCGGCTAACATTGCGCGACAATGCCACCATGGGGGTCGAACAAAACAACCCAAGGTTAACCCCGGGGGTTGCAAACTTTGCCGTATTGGCGGCCATGGCAAGATCACAGCTAGCCACTAACTGACAGCCAGCAGCAGTAGCAACACCGGCCACCTCAGCAATAACTGGCTTGGGGTTGCGCACAATTAACGTCATGACATTAGCGCAGGCAGTAAACAGACGCTGAAATGCCGCTTGGCCCTTGTCGGCCTCAGCGCGAGCGGTCGTCATTTCTTTTAAATCGTGCCCCGAACAAAACACCGGACCGTTAGCGGCAAGCACAATGACTCTCACCTTAGGGTCTTCTGCTGCACCGGTAAAAGCGCTAAAGAGTTCTGCCAGCATGGCACTGGACAGAGCATTGCGCCGCTTGCCATCGTTGAGTGTTAAGCGCAACACGCCATCCGCGTAATCGCTGAGTAACAGTGTGCCCTCTACCTGGTTGACCATTAACTTATCTCCAAATCTGCAGACGCCTAGCCTGACCTAGTTAGGGACACCCGTCCAATAGGATTTTTGTAATTCTAACTTTGGACAGCGGTTCATCACAACTTTTATCCCCGCAGCTTCGGCCATTTTTGCAGCCTGGTGGTTTCGTATCTCAAGTTGCATCCAAACCACGCTAGCCCCTATGGCAATAGCCTCCTCTGTAACACCCAGGGCCGCCTCCGAGGAGCGAAAGATCTCTACCATGTCCACTGGCTGCTGAATGTCTGCCAAGGACGCATAACAGCGCTGACCTAAAATAGATTTACCCGCCTCTTGCGGGTTCACCGGTATCACCTCATAGCCCTGCTCAAGCAACACTTGCATGCACGCGTAACTGTCTCGCTCAGGCCGAGGGCTAGCACCCACCATGGCTATGCAGCGCACCTCGGTGAGTATTTGCTTTAAGTAAGCATTGGGGTAGTGATCGTGGTTAATAAACGTACCTGCAATAGTTAGTTAGGCGCTCTTTTAAGGATTAGTACGACTGTCCATGCCCGCTTGATACCAAAGCATACCGCCTTTAATAGGCCTTATCAGTGCAAAGGATCGTTCTTTAGCGTTATTTTGGTGCCTTGACTAACGCCCAACAAAAGTAGCACTCACGAAGCGTTTGCCTATGTCGATGGGCCTCTAAGCGTGCTAACGCCGAATGAGTTATCTGCTGAGGGTTATTGCGATAATTTACTGGGCGATAGGTTGTTTTTTCTCGATCATTCATAGTCTTATCCTCTTTAGTGCTTTGCAACGTGCGGGCGCACAATCTGGTTATCAAATGCCCAGCTTTTAAGGAAAGCCAACCTGTAAAATGTAAAAAACCCAATTCAGCAAGGCTAAATCGGGTTAAAGGGTCGGGGTTAGCCGACGGTCCGGTTTAGCTGGTATTTATAAAGCACCCCGCAATCTGGAACAAATCGGTGCTGACATAACTATAATGCAAACAAATTTTAATTGGAACAGCTAATCATTATTTTATAGATAGTTTCATTGTTAGCCTGTGGTCACCAGTAGCCTTTAAAAAATAAGAGCATAGAAATAAATACCCCAACTAACACACATAAGCGCCGCGGTGATAGTCACTGTAATACCCACACAAGCCTGGTTGTTAACTCTTGGGTTAAAGGACCGCGGTTGACTGTTGGTTTTTGCAACCCACTCTTTAGGGTACAGCCACAAGGTGCTAATGTAGATCAGTAAATAAACGTTAATTAAGGTTAAAACAACGCAGACAAAGAGTAAGTTTTGCATGGCCCCTCCGGGGTTACTGTTGATTAATAATGATATTAGCCTAACCCTATTAGCCTAACCCTAAATGATCTATCAAACGTCCGCTGGTCTGTTTGAAAAGCCAATGGCCTGCCTCAAATTGACACACTGCTCAGAGCTAACCGTCCACGTACCTGCGCTTTCATCTAACTGACATATCGCTAACTGACGCACATCTAGCAGCCCGCGGGAATTACCCACGGCCACTTCAACCCATTCGGTAATTTTCTCAATGCGCAGACTAACAGCTGTTAGGTCACGCGCACTCTCCCCTAAAAGCCCATCAAACGCCTGATAACTAGTATTTTTAACCACCTGAGCATTCGCCCACAACCGTAAAACAAACATGTACTTGTCAGCATCACTGGACGCGTTCACATAGCGTATTACCTGTAGCCATTCTGCGACGCTCAACGTCAAAATGTTTTGTTCCCTCAAAATGTTTTGTTCCTCAAAGTAGTGGGCTCCACAGGTA
>CALDQM010000060.1:0-16257 GCA_937911225.1 uncultured Cellvibrionales bacterium | reverse complement strand
CCGCTCCATCTTGAAGCGGAAAATGCTTTAGATGAGAGTGTTCGGATCGAGGCTAAAGCTTTAATAGCGCAGAGTTTTCAAAATGATTTAGGTTATCAGGTCATAGAAAGCTTGACCACAGAGGTTGGTCAGAGACTAGCAGGCAGTGAAGCTGAAGCACGAGCAAGAGAGTGGGGCGTCGCGAAGTTAAAGCAATTGGGGTTTCAAAATGTACGTATTGAGCCATTTCAAGTTGATTATTGGAAGCGCAATTTTGAGCATGCAGAGATTACTGCACCATTCCCCCAAAAGCTAATTATTACTGCATTGGGTGGAAGTGTAGCCACAGGCGCTGCAGGCGTTACAGGAGAGGTCGTTAGATTTCCTTCTCTGCAATCGCTCCAAAACTCACCGATGACGGGTCTAGAAAACAAGATTGTCTTTGTCGATGAGTATATGACTCGAACACAAGACGGCTCCGGGTACGGAGTTGCTGTCAGAAAACGTTCTGGTGCTGCCAATGAGGCAGGTAAACGCGGTGCTGCCGCTGCGATTATCCGATCAGTCGGCACCGATCACCATCGGTTCCCGCACACTGGACAGATGACTTACGATAAGAATGTGAGAAAAGTGCCAATCGCAGCTCTTTCACCTCCCGATGCAGATCAGCTTTCGCGGGCCCTGTCGCGAGGAAGAGTAGACATCAAATTAGCTATTGATGTTGAATCATTGGGTAAAAGAGAGTCTGGAAATGTGATTGGTGAGATTCCTGGAGTTACTGATGACATTGTTATCATTGGAGGACATCTTGATAGTTGGGATCTTGGAACTGGTGCCGTTGACGATGGTGCGGGTATCGGAATTACTGTTGGTGCTGCAAAGTTAATTATGGACATGAACAAAAAACCAAAGCGCACAATTAGAGTGGTAATGTTTGGTGCTGAAGAGGTAGGCCTTGTTGGCGCTCAAGCCTATGCTAAAAAGCACAAAGATGAAATTAAGCAACATATTGTGGGCGCTGAGTCAGATTTCGGAGCAGGGAAAATTTGGCGATTTGAGACTAACTTTGCCGAAAATAAGCTTTATAAGGCTAAAGAAATACACAAAGTGTTGGAGCCCCTCGGCATCGCTTTAGGGTCTAATGAGGCATCGGGAGGTCCCGACATGGGCCCCATGAGGATGCTTGGTATGCCTGTGGTGACTTTAAAGCAAAATGGTTGGGATTACTTTGATCTGCACCATACTCCAAATGACACTTTTGATAAGATTTCGGCTGAGGATATTGCTCAAAATGTGGCTGCCTATGCAGCATTTGTCTGGATGGCGGCAAATATGCAAGGTGACTTCAGAGAAGATTAAAATGTTTATCGTTTAACGATAGCTCTGCTGATCAACTTAAGCAAAGACGTTCAGTGCATTCTTCTTAATGTAGTTCCACAAAATAGTCTTAAAAATTGAGGTCTTAGGCGTCTAACTCGGGCCTTACAGAAGCCAGTTTTGGTTGACTTTGTAATATCTATTCTCGCATATATTATCCGTTAAAATAGCGACAAAGTGATCTAGAAGTATAATTTTTTGAGTAATAAGTGGACTGATACCCTTGGAAGTGAAAAGGCTAAGGTGATCCGGCCTAATCGCCGCTGGCGCGTTTTCAAAAGAACGCTCATGGTTTTACAATTGCCAAAACTAATAACACTGAATAGCTAGAGGATTTGATTATGATTGACCATGCCCCATTATTTTTAAGCGGATTGTTGGTAGGAGTTATTATTTTTCAAACCGCCATTATTGCACCGACAGTATTTATAGGTTTGGGTGCCGATCATGCGGGACCTTTTTTACGTAAAATTTTCCCTAAATTCTTTGTGCTAATAGCTATCGTTAGTTTAATTAATAGTGGGTTAGCGATGATTTCCGGACATAACTTTTACGCTTGGATTGGCGTAATCAGTTGTGGGTTAGCATGTATTTCATACGCGTTAATTCCGATGACTAACAAGTCGCGAGATGAGGGTAATGACAAGGTCTTCAAAAGACTGCATAACGCCAGTGTTGCGATGACGGTTATGATTTTATTGGGCAATATTTCGAGTCTCTTTGCTTAGCGAAGAAGCCCTTTTACCTAATGTAAATGAACAGCTAAAATAGCAATGATAATGATTGTCATTCACATCATATAATATTATAGTTTTATCCAAGTTCGTATGAACTTAGCAATTTTTGATCTGTTTTAAAAAAGAGTACACCTAGTCAATTGATGGAGTTTTTCCATCAAAAAAATCGCGTTAACACAGGAAATTTTATTAATGAAACTAATTTTAATGTTGGTAGTGTCAGTAGCCTCCAGTGCAGTATTTTCGCATACTGGTGATCATCAAGGTCTCTGGCATGATCATGGTCAAATGGCTCAATCCATTGCTTTTATGGCGGTTTTATTGGGCCTATTTGCTATGGCGGCCCGCGCTCGGTTTAACGTGGCGGCCAAGCAAAAAGCTAAAATTGACAATACCCCCAAATCTAAAGCCACTGACTAAACAGGAACAATAAAATGTTTGGAATAAAGGAAGTTAAAGCTCACTGCGATATCCCTTGCAAAATTTACGATCCAGCCACAGCGCTCATTGCGACATTAAGCGTCATAAGGTTGCTAGACTTGATACATGAAATTGGTGACAGCGTTACCTCTGCAGCAGATTCAGCAAAAATAGTACGATTGACTGATCAGAAAGAAATTCATGCGGCCAGTGTGAAGCACGATATTACAACGATTTGGGGAGACTACTTTAAAGATCCTCAAATTGAAGCATTTCCCGAGGTTCATGAGTTAGTCCACACCATTATGCAGCAGGCCTCAAAGTGTAAACAGAGTATCGCACGTGAAAATGGCGATCATTTATTAACCAGTGTGAATCGATTTGCTGAAATTTTTTGGGCGACCAAGGGTTTTGAAACCCATATGGTAGTGGCACCTTACCCGCCAGCGCTTGGAGTCATTCAACCAATACTTACGAGTGCTTAGTTTATTTCGCGTTTATGGCAATAGTATGCAGCCGAGTTTGGCGTCCGGTGACTTAATCCTCACCCGACGCACTGCGAATATTTCCGTTGGAGATATAGTAGTTGTTGATGTTGGGGGCGCTGGAAAAATTATAAAGCGTGTTAGTGAACTTGATACAGAAACAGTCGTTTTGGTCGGAGATAACACAAGGCTAGCATCTTCTTTTTGTGAATATCCGCATGAGCGGTCTACTATTATTGGTAAGTTATTACTTAATCTGAAATTTCCATTCTTGGCCCGATAGTACTCGTTGGGTAAGTACGGAGCTAACAGCGGATCTTGTGATAAAATTAATCATCCAAGAGTCATTTCTTGACGTATCTTGGCGCATACATTCTTTAATTTAAACCCTGGAGTCAACATGAAACAAATATTGAAAGTAGCTATTTTATTCGGTTTTTCTGGAGCGGCGAGTTTGTCTCAGGCTGCCTGTTCCTTTGACGTAGAAGTCGGCGATTATTTGAAATTTAGTGCGGCTGATATGACTGTCGAAAAGAGCTGTGAATCGATTACTGTAAACCTTAAGCACACTGGCCAGTTGCCAGCAAAAATAATGGGCCACAACTGGGTTCTATCTCAGAATGCTGTCGTCCAAGCAGTCGCTACGGAGGGCATGAGTGCGGGACTTGCTGCAAACTATGTACCTCAGGGCGATGCTAGAGTCGTTGCATTCTCTAAGGTTATTGGTGGTGGGGAAACAACTAGTGTGACTTTTTCAACCTCTAGCCTAGCTGTTGGTGAAGGTTATACGTTCTTTTGTTCCTTCCCTGGGCATTCTTACAGTATGCGTGGCGCATTTAACGTTAATGCTTAAAAAGTGCGATCGTTATAAAAAAGGCCACATAATGTGGCCTTTTTTGTAACTGATACTACCGTAGCTATTTTTCTACAAAAGCACGCTCGATAACATACTCGCCCATCTTAGAGTTTCTTGCTTCAGAGAACCCTCGGTCATCTAAAATTTTGCACATATCTTTAAGCATGCTTGGACTACCGCAAAGCATAAAACGATCATCTTGCTTATTTGGCATCGGTATACCTAGGTCTAGGAACAACTTACCGCACGTCATCATGTCGGTGATACGACCATTATTTCTAAATGGCTCCCTTGTCACAAGGGGGTAGTAAGACAATTTTTGCTTCACAAACTCGCCAAAATACTCATGTTCAGGTAATTCGTTTTGTATGTAATCGCTATAGGCTAATTCTGAAATATAGCGCACACCATGGGCCAAAATTATCCGATCAAACTGCTCATACACGTCTGGGTCTTTGATGATACTCATGAACGGCGCTAGGCCTGTACCGGTACCTATTAAGTAGAGATTTTTACCAGGGAGCATTTGGTCAGTTATTAAGGTTCCAGTTGGCTTTTTTCCAATTAGAATTTTATCCCCAGGCACTAGATGCTGCAGTTTTGAGGTGAGTGGTCCGTCTTCTACTTTAATACTAAAAAACTCAAGCTCATCCTCGTAATTTGCGCTCGCAATCGAATACGCACGCATTAACGGCTTACCTTCATGCTCAAGGCCGATCATTACAAAATGACCATTTTTAAATCTAAAACCAGCATCACGTGTGGTTTTAAAGCTAAAAAGAGTGTCATTCCAATGATGCACATTGGTAACGGTCTCGGTAATCAGTTTTGCCATGGGACTATCCTTTGTAAGAGGGTAACCGGGTGAAGAAGAAATGACGCGGCGCAGTATAAAAAAATTTGATGAGCAGGTATAGCGAAATATATCGGCTATACCTTGTATTTATGGACATTTAGCCTCGTTTTAAAATACTTACTTGTGAGTTCGACCAATGACTTATAACGTCCATGGCGGAGCAGATTCTTGACCGACCTCAAATTGTTTGAGAGCTTCGGTAAGAACTGTACGGTCAATTAACTTTAATCTGACCAGTGATTCTATGGCCGCTAGAGCAATATTTTTGCGATCTACTTCAAAAAATTCTCTCAATACACTTCGCTGGTCGCTCCGGCCAAAACCATCGGTCCCTAATGCAACGAAGCGTGCGTCTAAATAAGGTGCTACAAGATGCGGAAGCGCTGCAACATAGTCGGTTGCCGCGATAATAGGCATATTACCGGGAAGACATTCCTGCAGATGACTATATCTTTGTGTTTCGGCGGGATAAAGTCGGTTCTGGCGTTCTATTGTTCTAGCCTCTTTCGCTAACTCGGTGAAGCTAGTCGCACTAAAAATATCGCTACTAATATTGAACGTATCTAGCAATATATCTGCAGCCGCGATGACTTCATTAAGAATAGTTCCTGAGCCAATTAATCGCACCCTTGTGCCGTTCTTATCGTTTCCACGACTGTGCAGTTTGTAGAGTCCACGAAGAACATCATTCTTTATGTCGCCGGGAATGCTGGGCTGTGCATAATTCTCGTTCATGACTGTGATGTAATAGAACTCATCGACATCCCGTTCCATCATTTGCTGCATGCCATGCTGCATGATAATCGCCAATTCATATGCATAAGCAGGATCATAGGCGCGGCAATTAGGAATAGTGGATGCTATTAAATGACTGCTCCCATCCTGATGTTGCAGGCCTTCTCCTGAAAGAGTCGTTCTCCCTGCTGTGGCACCCAGCAAAAACCCCCTAGCCCGCTGATCCGCAGCGGCCCAAATTAGATCACCCACGCGTTGAAAGCCGAACATAGAGTAATAGATGTAAAACGGTAAAGTGGGAACGTTATGAACTGAATAGGATGTTGCGGCAGCGGCCCAGGATGATATGGCGCCGGCTTCATTGATACCTTCCTCTAACAGTTGTCCATTTTTGGCTTCCTTGTAAAACATCATCGAGCCCGCATCCTCAGGTTCGTATAGTTGCCCGAGAGGCGAGTAAATACCAATCTGACGAAAGAGATTGTCCATACCAAAGGTTCGCGCTTCATCCGCCACAATGGGCACCACTTTGGGCCCCAGAGTCTTGTCTTTAAGTAACCCGCCAAGCATACGAACTGCGGCCATGGTGGTTGACATAGATTTATTGTTAGCTTGCAGGGCAAACTTGGCATAGCTTTCTATTTCTGGGATTAGCCCTTTCTGCTTCGACTGCTCTGGACTAGAGGCTTTACTTGCGTTCCGGGCAGGAACAGATCCGCCTAGAGCTTCACGTTTTTGTCGTAAATAGTTAAGCTCAGGGCTACCCTCTTTCGGTTTGTAAAAATGTAAGTTCTCTAAATCATCATTGGTTAGTGGTAGTGAAAATCTATCTCGGAAGGTAGTAAGTGCCTCCATATCTAAACTCTTAGCTTGGTGCGAAGACATACGACTTTCGCCGGCACCACCCATGCCGAACCCTTTTTTTGTTTTCGCTAAAATTACCGTAGGTTTGCCCTTAAAAGACTTAGCGGCTGCATAGGCCGCGTAGAGCTTTCGCAGGTCATGACCACCCCGTTTAAGCTGGTTAATTTCAGCATCTGTCATATGCTCCACCAAGCGTTGTGTCGCAGGATCGGTGTCAAAGAACTTGGCGCGGTTATAATCGCCATCTTTAGAGCCTAAATCTTGGTATTCGCCATCCACTGTTTCTGCAAAGCGGCGCAGTAGTACTTGATCGGTATCTCGGGCAAATAAGCTATCCCACTCCGATCCCCAAAGTACTTTAATAACATTCCATCCGGCACCGACAAATAAACTTTCTAATTCTTGAATAATTTGGCCGTTACCTCTAACTGGACCATCGAGGCGTTGGAGATTACAGTTCACAATAAAGGTTAAATTATCCAACCCTTCTCGCGCGGCTAGCGTCAGCCCGGCAATGGACTCCGGCTCATCCATTTCCCCATCACCAAACACACCCCAAACATGACGACCTTCAGTGGAGGCTAAGCCTCGCCCTTCCAAGTAGCGCATGTAACGGGCTTGATAGACTGCATTGAGTGGGCCAATACCCATAGATCCTGTTGGAAATTGCCAAAAATCAGGCATTAACCAAGGGTGGGGGTAGGAGCAAAGTCCGTTACCGCCGACCTCTTGGCGATAATTTGAAAGTTGTTCTTCGCTGAGGCGACCTTCAAGATAAGCGCGGGCATAGACTCCAGGAGCAGAATGTGGCTGAAAGTAAATAAGGTCGCCAGCAAAGTCTTTGGTTGCTGCGCGAAAGAAGTGATTAAAGCCAGTCTCAAAAATTTCCGCCGCTGAGGCATAGCTCGCGATATGACCTCCGAGGCCGCCATACGCTTTGTTAGCGCGCATCACCATTACTAATGCATTCCAGCGGTTAATAGCAGTTATTCTTTCCTCAAGCTCTAGATTGCCTGGGTACCTCATTTGCTGATCCACAGAAATAGAATTTCGATAGGCAGAGAACGGCTGTCCACTGGCAGTAAACCCTGTATTCCTGATGACTTCTTCTAATTGGCGTAGCAAAAATTGCGCTCTCTCTGGGCCATGAACTGACGTTACAGACGACATCGAGTCGATCCATTCTTGTGTTTCTGTTGGATCGCTATCAGCAATGGTGGCGCCGTAATTGGATAATTTCATCAGTCATAACCTAGCTTTAAAAGAGCGAATTGTAGGTCAGAATTCGCAGTAGGTGTTGCTGTTTTATGGTTAAAATGAGAGAATCTACAGCATATATTGCACTAATAAAGGTCTTAATTGAGCATATTATGCCGAATAATAAGATTGATTCCACAGATCTACGAATACTTCATGAACTTCAACAGTCTGGAAAATTATCCAATGTAGACCTTGCAAGTAGAGTTGGGCTTTCTCCCTCTCCCTGCTTAAGCCGCGTGCGCGCCTTAGAGCAAAATGGAATTATTGATCGCTATGTTGCTCTAGTGACTCCAGGCAGCGTTGGATTACTGATCAATGTGTTTATCCAAGTGACGCTTGAGCGGCAAGTTGAAAAAGTAATGGAAAGCTTTGAAGCCAAGATGCAGGCATATCCTGAGGTCATGGAATGTTACTTAATGACAGGCAATAGTGACTACCTAATTAGACTTTTAGTGAGTGATATTAAAACTTTGGAGACGTTTATTGTGCAAAAGTTGTCGACGATTGATGGCGTTTTAAACATTCAATCAAGCTTTGCCTTGAAGCAGGTCAAGTACAAAACCGAGTTGCCTATCAATTCAGATTAAAGGTCTATTTGTCGTGTTGTGATTTTGTTTAAGTACCACGCTTTAACATGCCGAGTGCCCAGCCAATTATTGAAAATTGGCCTATTTAGAGACGCTGATCAACGTTATCGTCCCTTTAACTCATATTTAGTGCATTTAATCTCAAACTTGAAGTTTGAGAAACCATAGTGTTTTACTCTTAGAATTGAGCTAAATTTTATAATTTGAGGGTTCATTGTTTTCAAGAGAGTTTAGGCTCCTTTGTCACTCACTCTCAAACTAATATATGTGTTTTCTACATAAATTTCAGGGGTTTTAAAATGGTATTCAGAAAGAGTCTACTCTCATCCAGCGTTGCATTAGCGCTCATTGGCACGACAGTTCCTGCGTTAGCTCAGGATGAGGGCGTCATAGAGGAAATTATCGTTCAGGGTGGTATTCGTGGCAGCTTAAAAGCCTCGATGGACATAAAAAGAGATTCTATGGGTGTTGTGGATGCTATCTCAGCTGAAGATATCGGTAAGTTCCCCGATGCAAACTTAGCAGAATCTCTGCAACGTATTACTGGTGTGTCTATCTCTAGAAGTCGCGGTGAAGGCAGTCAGGTAACAGTTCGCGGCTTTGGTCCTGAATACAACCTAGTTACTTTGAATGGTCGGCAAATGCCAACTCACAATGGAGCTAGTCGATCGTTTGACTTTGGTGATTTAGCCTCTGAAGGTGTTGCTGGTGTGCAGGTCTACAAGACAGGCCGTGCAGATGTACCCTCAGGTGGTATCGGGTCGACCATTAATATCTCAACGCCTAAGCCTCTTGAGGCTGACCCCATTGGAAGTATCTCGATTAAGTCTGTGAACGATACCTCCACTCGCGCTGGTGATGAATATACTCCAGAATTTTCCGGTATTTACATGAATACCTTTGCTGATGAGACTATCGGTATAGCAATTATAGCGAGTCGACAAGAACGCAATAACGGCGTCAATGCTGCAAGCGTTGGAGGTTACTACACTAGAACTGGTGATGGCGCTGATCAAAAATTAGCTGGCAATGATAATCAGATTAATCGACCAACCACAGCAGACTCAAATTATTCTTTACCTCAATCGATGGCTTACAACATTGCAGAATATCGCAGTGAAAGAACTAACGGCCAAGTAGTATTGCAAATGGCACCATCAGACTCTGTGAGCATGACGCTAGATTATATTCGCTCAGAGTATGACCTTGAGCGGTCTTACAGTGATCTGTCGGCATGGTTCTCAAATACTGCTGCGGTATCTCAATCTAGTTCATGGACAGATGGCCCAATTGCTAGCCCAAGTTTTTACCAAGAGACTGTCAAAAACAATGACTTTGCCATGGGTACTGGTGAAGATGGACGGACTAACACTAATGAATCATTAGGTTTGAATTTTGATTGGCAAGTTAATGATGAGTTGAATCTAAATTTTGACTGGCATGATTCGTCTGCTAAGACAGGCGCAAATAGTCCTAATGGAACTAGCTCATTAATAACAATGGCAAGTTTTAATAAGGTAGGTCAGACCTTTATTACTGGATATGATATGCCAGTTATGTTGCTGGATTTGAATTCTGGCGGTGAAACTAATCGACCTCTCTATAAAAATGACATGATCATCACCGGTAGTACATTCGTCAATGATGCTGCGTTAATGAATATTGAGCAAACTAAGTTCAGCGGCACCTGGGACTTCTCTGATGAATCAAGTATTGATTTTGGTGTACAGATCTCAGACGTCGATAACAAAGCGGTTTCTAACTTTGTACAGCTAAACAATTGGGGTGGTAGCACTAATCCTGGAGACTTGGCAGACATAGTTATTCGATCAAGTGTTGAAGGTCAATTTGATCAACTCTCAGGTAATGATTATGAGGGTATTCAGACAGAATACATGACGGCGTCTTTAGCAGACTTGATTGCGGCAGGAGAGGCTTCCTATGTGGTAAGCGGCGCGGACTACGAAGCTATTGGTGACTGTGGTACCGGGTACTGTGCCTCTACTAAGTACAACGGAGAAGACGTCAACGGTTTCAGTAACCTCTTCACTCTTGAGGAATCAATTGCAGCCTATATTCGTTATAACTTGAGTACCGAAGCGTCAGGAATGCCTGTCAATTTGCATCTGGGTCTTCGTTATGAGGAAACTGATATCACTTCTCAAGCAGTCACTTCAGAGTACGACGGAACAGTATGGTCTAAAGCAGGTAATGAAGCTTATTTGACAGCCAAAACTGGGGGCGGCGAGCCGGCTTCTTTCTTAGGTAACTATGATTTTGTATTACCTAGCCTTGATTTTGACATTGAGGTAGTGGAGGACGTTGTCTTGCGCGCATCCTTCAGTAAAACGATAACGCGCCCAAGTTATGGCGATATTAAAGGTGGCCTAACGGCTAACAGTACTCAGTTTTACGCTAATCAGAATGCTTTTGCATCGGCGGGTAATCCTGATTTAGAGCCAATTTTGTCTCGAAACATAGATTTTTCAGCTGAGTGGTATTACGGCGAGGGAAGTTACCTATCGGTTGGATATTTCGATAAGGACGTTGATAAATTTATTGGTTCAGGCATACAAGAGCGTTCATTGGGAGCAATTCCTAACATCATTGGCGGTACCCTTTGGAATCAAGCGGTTGCTGAAAGTGGCCTTGATCCTGCTCAATACACTGTAGTGGCTCAGTATATTTTAGATAATTACCAAGACAGCCCCTATGTTAACGGAGATGAGATCTCTGGTGCGCCAGGTGATCCTGATTTGATATGGCTTGTGACGCAGCCTGTGAATCAAAAGAAAGCAAGGGTAGATGGTGTTGAGATCAATCTGCAGCATTTCTTCGGCGAATCAGGGTACGGCTTTATTGCTAACGCGACCTTTGCAAGTGCTGATGTTGGTTACGATAATATGAAATTTAACGAGGGGCAGTTTGTTCTTAATGGCTTAAGTGATTCCGCTAACTTGGTGGGTGTCTACGATAAAGACGGTTTATCTGTTCGTTTAGCTTACAACTGGCGAGATGATTTCTTGGCCGGCGCTGGTCAAGGTCAGGGTACTAATACTAACCCAACAAATGTTGAAGCCTATGGCCAGTTAGATCTTGGTATTACCTATGAATACAATGATAGGCTAACTATTTATGCATCAGGCCTAAATATCACGGATGAAACAGTTCGTGTGTATGGCAAGTCTAAAGATTTAGTGCTGCAAGCAGTGCAGGGTGGTCCAAGATATGATTTGGCAATCCGTTATAAACTGTTCTAGATCTTAGTAGATAGATAGAACCAATGAGGCCGCTCTAATTTTTTGGGCGGCTTCTTTGGTTTTAACGTATATGAAAGTAGTAAAAATGTTCTGAAGAATAATGAGTTACTATTACCTTTCCTAGCTACGTTTGTCGACGGTCATGTAGCGAATATTGCAATAATTTAAATGAGCTAGATGTATCTTATGACGCCAGATCAAAAAATAAAGAGCATTGTTATTGTAGGCGGTGGAACTGCCGGTTGGTTAACGGCGGGAATTATTGCAGCAGAGCATAGTGCCAATGGCTCTGAGATCAATGATTTGGTTGATGTGCAAATCACATTAGTAGAATCTCCGGATATTCCAACTATTGGAGTAGGTGAAGGTACCTGGCCTTCAATGAAATCCACTCTACAAAAAATGGGTATCTCTGAAACTGATTTAATTCGAGAATGTGATGCTAGTTTCAAACAGGGTACGCTTTTTAATGGTTGGAAAACCGGTGGCAATGATGCTTACACCCACCCGTTCACTCCCCCTCATTCCTATGCTTCGACCAATTTGGCGCCCCAATGGCATAAATTCCGCAATCAAGTTTCCTTTGCTGATGCTGTGTCATCACAAAATGCGTTGATGTTTCAGGGCTTAGCGCCAAAGCAAATATCCACACCCGAATATGCCTTTAATGCTAATTATGGATATCATCTTGATGCGGGTAAGTTTGCCGAGCTACTCCGGAAACACTGTGTTGAGAAACTAGGTATCACTCACCTAAAAGCAAATGTGATTGCCATTAACTCATCGGCTGATGGTGACATTGAGTCGCTAAAAACTGACACGGAAGAGAATATTGCAGGTGATTTATTTGTCGATTGCAGTGGCTCCAAAGCGTTGTTGTTAGGCGAGCATTTTGATATACCCTTCTGCTCGAAAAGCCAGTTTCTGTTTAACGATACTGCATTGGCTTCTCAGGTTCCCTATACCAATAGCGATGACCCGATTGCATCAAGCACATTATCTACTGCTCAGACCTCTGGGTGGATTTGGGATATAGGATTACCAACAAGACGCGGTATCGGCCATGTTTATTCCAGTGCTCATACTACTGAGGATCGCGCTAGTGAAGAATTGTTGGCATATATTAAAACCACAGTTAGCGTCGAAGCGGCGTCATCAACATCGATTAGGAAGGTTGCATTTAACCCAGGCCATCGTGCCAAATTTTGGCATAAAAATTGTGTCGCCGTAGGTATGTCGGCTGGTTTTATAGAACCCCTGGAAGCATCAGCGCTAGTGTTAGTGGAGCTGTCTGCCGCTATGATTGCTGAGCAATTACCTGCAAATCGACAGGTAATGGATCTTGTGGCCAAGCGGTTTAATAATAAGTTTCTCTATCGCTGGGACCGAATTATTGACTTTTTGAAGCTTCATTATATTCTCTCTCAGAGGGAGGATAGTGATTACTGGAAAGATAATAGTGCTGCGTCGAGTATTCCCGAAAGTCTATCCGAACTTGTAGATCTATGGCGATGGCAAAGTCCTTGGCATAGAGATACTGGACATATTGACGAAATGTTTCCTTCGGCAAGTTTTCAATATGTACTTTACGGAATGGGTTTTGAAACTCAAAGCAGTACGACAGTGAGACAATCTGATAGAGAGGCTCATTCTGCAGCAGAGGGACTTTTCCGAGAAAATAAAGAGAGGACTAAAAAGTTGCTGGCCTCAATGCCAACTAACAGGGAATTAATCGATAAAATCACTACCTACGGTTTGCAAAAAATATAAACTGTTGGGAATTTAAAATAATAGGTTGTTTGGAGTAACTATGAGCAATTACGTCCTGCTAAATAATGTCGCCCACAAAGATTTAAAAGTGGTCACTACCCGATCTGAAAGCTATGGCGATAATGTTATGCATGCAATGACGTTCCCCATGGAATTTCGCGACGTTCAATCAAGTTATCCAATATTTTTCTGTAAAGATTCAGAATCTGGGCAGTTCTATCCTGCCGCTCTTTTTGGCCTTGAGCAGAATCAGAATTTATTTTTAACCGAAGATGAATGGGATGCGTCGTATATCCCGATGATGATAAAGCGGCACCCGTTTCTTATTGGTTATCAAACTGACTCGGAGCATGTAGGCGGGAAGAAGCCAGTGGTCTCTATCGATATGGACAATCCTCGCATTAATGATAGTGAAGGGGAGTCTCTATTTTCTGATAAGGGTGAGCCCACGGATTACTTGAAGGAATCCATTAGTATGCTGGAAGCGATTCATCATGGGCATGAGCACAATAAGGGTTTTGTTGAGACGTTATTAGAGTATGACTTGCTTGAAGCATTTACCTTGGAGGTTGTTCTTAATGATGGTTCAAAAAATCAATTAACCGGATTTTATACCATCGCGGAACAAAAGCTTCATGAGCTAGAGGGAGATACCTTTGCAATGTTAAATAAGCGCGGTTACCTCCAAGCCATTTTTATGGCGGTGGCTTCGCACTCTCGACTTAGGCCGCTTGTTGAAAAAAAGAATGCTTTAATACTGTAATTACTAGCGCTTATTAAGGAACGATTTACATGTTAGGAATTGTAAATAACATCAAAGAGATCGATTGCTGCGCTTGGGACAGCATTCCTGAAGAGGTCTTATTATCTTCTCAGCCAGTTGTACTTCGAGGATTAGTAGCTGATTGGCCAATAGTGGCGGCAGCTAATCGATCAACGGCGCAAACCATTGCCTATTTAAAAAAGTTTGATAGTGGCAGACCTCTTACGGCGATGGAAGGTGGCGCAGATATTGATGGGCGAATTTTTTACAACGATGATTTTAGCGGGTTTAATTTTGACTATCGACGAATGAGTTTAGCGCAGGTATTCGAGAAACTGGTTGAATACCAAGGTACAGATAAACCACCAATGATCTACGTAGGATCGACGAACATAGATAACTGGTTGCCAGGCTTTAGAGATGAAAACGATTTAGTGCTTGGAGACAGATCACCGCTAGCCTCACTGTGGATTGGTAATCGGAGCCGTGTTGCACCTCATTATGATTTCCCAACCAATATTGCATGCTCTGTCGCAGGCCGGCGACGATTTACGCTGTTTCCTCCCGAGCAATTGCATAACATGTATGTGGGTCCAATTGATCGTTCTCCAGCAGGTCAGCCAATCAGTTTGGTTGATTTAGCTGACCCAGACTACCAACGCTTCCCGAAATTTGAGCAGGCTTTACAGGCTTCACAGGCAGCAGATTTAGAGCCTGGAGATGCAATCCTAATACCTAGTATGTGGTGGCATCATGTTGAAGCTATGGATAGTCTAAATGTATTAGTCAACTATTGGTGGCGCAGTACCCCCAATTTTATGGGCCCACCGTTAGCTGTATTACAGCATGCTATTTTAGGTCTGCGAGATTTACCGCATGATCAACGAGCAGTATGGAAAGATTTGTTTGACTACTATGTATTCAACCCTAGTGAGGAAAATGTAGCGCATATTCCTGAATCTGCAAGAGGAGCGCTAAATCCAATAACCGAGCAGACTGCCCAACAAATTCGTGGCCTATTGCTAGAAAAATTTAAGCACTAAAAGTCCTAATTGGAGAGTTGAGTTTGACAGCACAAAGAATAAAAAAAGTCGTAATCGTTGGTGGGGGAACCGCAGGCTGGATGGCTGCGGCCTCTATATCAAGGTTAATTGGTAGAGACCTAAATATCACTTTGGTTGAGTCCGATGAAATTGGCACTGTGGGTGTTGGAGAGGCGACTATTCCAACTTTTTTTGCCCTACACCAATTACTGAAAATCAATGAAGCCGAGTTTCTTTCCGAGGTGCAGGGCACCATTAAACTGGGTATTTCCTTTGAAAATTGGAAAAATAAAGGCGAGGACTATATTCATGCCTTTGGGTATACAGGGAAATCATGTTGGGCGGCAGGATTCCAGCATTTTTGGCTTAAGGGAAAAGCTCTAGGTTTCAGTGAAGAATATAGTAATTACTCCCCTGAACTAATGGCAGCAAAAGCTAATAAGTTTGGTTTGCTCAAGCAGAATGGATTGAATTATGCCTATCATATTGATGCCAGTTTATATGCTAAATTTCTGCGAAGAATGGCCGAAGAGAGCGGTGTTATTCGTAAAGAAGGAAAAATTGTTAAGGTCGACCAAGCTAGCGACGGGGATATCCAAAGTGTCGTTTTAGATTCTGGACTAAAGGTTGATGGTGATCTGTTTATCGATTGCTCTGGATTTTCAGCCTTGTTGATCGACAAGACTTTGGGTGTCGAGTATGAGGACTGGTCCCACTGGTTGCCCTGTGACAGTGCTATTGCGGTACAGACGGCATCGGTATCATCGCCCATTCCTTACACACGGTCTATCGCCAGAGATTGTGGTTGGCAATGGAGGATTCCTCTGCAGTCTCGCGTAGGTAACGGATTGGTCTTCAGTAGCCAATATATGAGTGATGATGAAGCAACACAGTTTTTGCTAAATAATGTGGAAGGTGAAACCTTAACGACACCTCGAGTGATTAAGTTTCGCACCGGTCAACGAAAAACACAATGGAGCAAAAACTGTGTCGCTTTGGGGCTCGCTGGAGGCTTTTTGGAGCCCTTAGAAAGCACCAGTATTCATCTTATTCAGCGCGGGATAATTCGTTTAATGCAGATGTTTCCGCTGACAGGCATAACAGATGCTGACCGTGATGAATTTAATCGTCAAATGAGTGACGAATATAACTTTATTCGTGATTTTATTATCATGCACTACCACGTGACGGAGCGAAGCGACACCGCGTTTTGGAGACAGTGCAAAACAATGGATATCCCTCAATCTTTAGATCATCGCCTAAGT
>CALDQM010000059.1:0-28572 GCA_937911225.1 uncultured Cellvibrionales bacterium | reverse complement strand
TCATCAATGTCATCGTAGGAGAGCCCGAGCACTTGCTCGTCTTCTTTCTGCGGGCTCAAGCACTCTAAATCTGCTGTTGGTGTTTTGGTCACTAGAGCCTCAGGTGCACCCATGGTTTTGGCCAACAGGCGCACTTGACGCTTGCTGAGACCAAATAGAGGTGCCAAGTCACAGGCGCCATCACCAAACTTGGTGTAAAACCCAGTAATGTTCTCAGCCGAGTGGTCGGTACCCAGTACCAGGCCGCCGAGTATGCCGGCTATTTCATATTGCGACACCATACGTGCGCGCGCCTTAACATTGCCCTTGGCAAAATCAACCGTATCTGCGCTAGGTAATAGGCCATTCTCTTCAAGCGTTACACAAACGCTGGCATTAATCGCATCAACACCGTCTTTGATATTCACCGTGAGACTTAGGCTGGGTTGGATAAAGGCCAGAGCCACCTGCGCATCGTCTTCGTCTTTCTGGGTGCCATAGGGCAGACGCACCGCGGCAAATTGATACTCTGTGCAGTTGTGTTGTTCGTTGAGTCCGTCAACGGCTAGCTGGGCCAGACGACCACAGGTTGAGGAATCTACCCCGCCACTAATACCAAGTACCAGTGTTTTAGCACCTGCATTGGTCAGTTGGTTCTGGATAAAAGCGACTCTACGCGAAATTTCAAAGTCGGGATCAATAGCGGGAAGGACCCGCATTTCGGCGATAATATCTTGCTTTTTCATTTTACGATACAACTCACTTTGGGTTATCCAACCTTAATATTATCCAAGCAATCCAAAGGTTAGTTTGTTCCAAATAGATCGCTTTTCACTGTTCTGGTCTTGTGTGCTACCTTCTAATTCCGCTTCGCGGGTCATCTTGTCATAGATCATACGGCTATCAAATTTAGGTGGTTTAGCTTGTTTGACTAGCCCAAAGGATACTTTATCTAACCAAGAATCTTGATCCCCTAAAAGCCGCCTCTCAAAATCAAATACCCCATTTTCATCGAGCGATGGATGCTCTGGATAGTTGGCCGCCAAAATTTTAACTGAATTGTCAGCTAACTCTTGCATTTCAAGTAAGTAGTACGCTTGAGCCATAACAGCTAGACCATCCGGCACGGCAGGAGATTGTTGAAAATTCTGCACCACGTATTGCCCTCGATTTGCGGCGGCTAAATAAGCACTTCGTGCAAAGTAGTAGTTGGCCACATGAATCTCAGCTCTAGCCAGCTGATTGCGCAAGTTGACTAGCCGCTTGCGAGCGTCTGCAGCGTAGGGACTCTTTGGAAATCTAGATAACAATTCAGTTAACGTGGCAAAGGCAGTTCTGGCCTCACCAATATCGCGCATACTCGAGTCTGTTGGAACAAAGCTATCGAAGAAGCTCGTAGTTTGTGATATTTGAGATAGCCCTTTTACGTAAAAAGCGTAATCGACATTTGGGTGCTGTGGATGCAGTCGAACAAACCGATCAGATGAAGCGATACTTGATTCATAATCACCAGACTTGTAGTGCGCGTAAATGAGTTCGAGCTGCCCTTGCTCTGCATACTTACCGAATGGGAATTGAGATTCCAAAAGTTGTAAGTTGCTAATGGCCACATTCCAGTTGCTGGCGTTGAGACTAGACTGTATTTTTTCGTAAAAGTCTTTTTCTGTTAGGCCTGCGCTTTCTTCTTCAGCTGGTTCATCATCACCAAACCCCATCCAGGAACATCCGGAGGTAAGCGACAAACTTAAAATCAACAACATCAGCGATAGGTTTTTCATGTAATATTCTCAGATAAAGGCGCTGCCAAGCTAAATGACTGGCTGGGCGCTATTTAAACACAGCGAATTGGCTAAACCAATAAATCTTCGTTTTTAAGGGCTCTTCAGGGCTTTGGTCCGCGCTCTTTAGAGCGACTAATTTGGAATAAGTTTAGTGATTGATGAAATAAATAAAAATGTAGGCGTTGAGTCCGTCGCCGGTGAGCGCATTGAACAACAGGCAGATGTGCCAACGGTTGATATTGGACGACGTTTTGATCAGGTTGCCGCGGAACTGTTCTCTGACTTTTCAAGGGCCAGACTACAGCAGTGGATCAAACAGGGACACCTGTTGGTAGACGGTCAACAGCAGGTGCCAAAATATAAGGTGCTTGGCGGAGAGGCTTTAAGTTTGAGCACAGAGCTGGCGCCAGAGGGAGACTGGCAGGCAGAAGATATTCCCTTGGATATCGTCTTTGAGGATGACACTATTTTAGTGATTAATAAATCCGCTAATTTTGTAGTTCATCCAGCCGCTGGAAATTACTCTGGCACGGTTTTAAATGCCTTGCTTCATCACTGTCCCAGTTTAATATCAGTGCCGCGTGCTGGCATCGTTCATCGGCTGGATAAAGATACGACTGGCTTAATGGTAGTGGCCAAGACATTGCAGGCGCATACCAATTTGGTTGCGCAGCTGCAGGCAAGATCGGTCAGGCGAGAGTATGAAGCGGTTGTCACTGGTGTTGTCATTGCTGGAGGTACGGTAGATCAGCCTGTGGGCCGGCATGCCAAACAGCGTACTAAGATGGCAGTTATCAGTGATGGTAAAGAGGCGCGAACCCACTATAAGGTTATTGACCGTTTTGATGGCCACAGTCACTTACGTCTCAAGTTGGAGACTGGCAGGACTCATCAAATTAGAGTGCATATGGCTCACGTTAGACATCCAATTGTTGGTGATGATGTCTATGCTGGAAGGCTGCGGCTTCACAAGGGCGCGTCCGCAGAGCTGCAGGACTGCATCAAAGCATTCGGACGCCAAGCATTGCATGCGAAAGAGTTAGAGCTGGTGCATCCCTCTAATGGCGAGCTTGTTGGGTGGGACTCGGAGTTACCTGAGGATATGCTAAATTTACTTGAGGCCTTGGCCGGTGGCTAGCAAAGCAGATTCATTTTTTATACCCAATTGGCCTGTGCCAGACTCGGTAGGGTCGGCAATTAGTCTGCGGTATGGAGGGGTTAGTGAGGGGCCTTACTTAAGTAATAATATGGCGCTTCACGTGGGCGATAGTCCGGCTAGTGTGCAGGCTAACCGCGCATCCCTGGTTGCGCGCTTAAATCTTACTCGCCCACCCGTTTGGCTCGATCAAGTTCATGGCGTTGATGTAATCTATGCACCCAATGCCAAAGGCACGGCTGAGGCTGATGGTAGTTATAGTGATAAAGCAGGGGTTGTTTGTGCGGTCATGACGGCTGACTGTCTGCCGCTGTTGCTGTGCAATAAACAAGGCAGCCAGGTTGCGGTTGTTCATGCCGGATGGCGCGGTTTAGCCGCTGGAGTAGTTCGTAATGCAGTCGCTAAATTTCCCTCCCATGATGGGCCTCTTATGGCATTTTTGGGCCCTGCTATTGGGCCATGTGCATTTGAAGTGGGTGCTGAGGTACAGCAAGTATTTTTAGACAATGCCCAGAGTCAGGCGCATCGGCAGATTATCTCTGGAGCGTTTATGTCCAGTGATAATATCGGCCGCAAAGACCACTATTTGGCGGATATTTATGCCTTGGCTCGCGGCGAACTCAACAGCTGCGGGGTTTTCGATATATACGGTGGCGATGACTGTACATTTTCAAATCCCGAGCAGTTTTATTCCTACCGGCGGGAGCCAGCTATCGGTCGTCATGCGTCTCTTATTTGGTTAAAGGAAGCCTAAATACGGTAGCGTATCCTGTGATTTAGGGGCTTGGTCTATCTTAGTTTCTTGAACCTAAAAAAGATCCTTTGAGTTAAGGGCATTTTTGGTGTTTAAACACTTGATAAGCGCGGGGTGTTCCATTAGAATTGCCGCCCTCTCGCAGGGGCTATTTTCTCCATGTTTAAACGCGATAGAATCAGGCCGTAAGCAGGTCATTAATATTTGGAGCATAACATGTACGCAGTAATCAAGAGTGGCGGGAAGCAACATCGGGTCGTTGAGGGTGAAACCTTACGTCTTGAGAAGCTCGATATCGCGACTGGTGATAATATCGATTTTGAAGAAGTCTTGATGGTCGGCGAAGGCGCTGAAGTCAAGATTGGTGCCCCTCTTGTAGAGGGCGGTAAGGTGACTGCTGAGGTTGTTTCTCATGGTCGTGGCGACAAAGTGAATATTATCAAGTTCCGTCGTCGCAAGCATTCACGCACACAACAGGGCCACAGACAGTGGTATACAGAAGTTAAGATTACTGGCATTAACGCCGGATAATCCCAAGAGGATATAGCAATGGCTCACAAGAAAGCTGGTGGTAGTACTCGAAACGGTCGCGATTCACAAAGCAAGCGACTTGGTGTGAAAGTCTATGGCGGTCAAGCAATCAATGCAGGTGGTATCATCATTCGTCAGCGTGGAACTAAGTTTCATCCTGGTAACAATGTTGGTATTGGTAAAGACCACACGTTGTTTGCAAAAGCGACGGGTAAAGTGCAGTTTGTACAAAAAGGCCCGCACAATCGTAAATATGCTGAGGTAGTGTCTGCGTAGACGCTTTCATTCAGTTAAAAAGGCCCCTACGCGGGGCTTTTTTTATGGGCGATTATTTTTGCTCTACAATACCTGATTTGACATGATAAATGACTAAACCCTATAGCAACTGTAAACTGATCCTATGAAATTTGTTGATGAAGCGACGATAAAGATACACGCAGGCAAAGGCGGAAACGGCTGTATGAGTTTTCGGCGTGAAAAATATGTGCCCATGGGCGGTCCCGATGGTGGCGATGGTGGTGATGGCGGAAGCGTCATACTCATCGCTAAAGAGGGATTAAACACTCTGATTGATTTTCGCTACACTCGAAACTTTAAAGCTCAGAGCGGCAAGCAGGGCAGCGGTGCTGAATGCACTGGACGTGGCGGCGAAGATCTTATCTTACAGGTCCCAGTAGGCACGACTGTTATTGATAGCATCACCGGCGATGTGATGGGCGATCTAACCGAGTTAGATCAGCAACTTAAAGTGGCGCAAGGCGGTTTTCATGGTCTTGGTAATACGCGCTACAAGTCAAGCGTCAATCGCGCACCTCGCCAGACGTCGCCGGGCCAAGACGGTGAAGTACGAGAGATTAAGTTAGAGCTTAAGGTGCTGGCAGATGTGGGTTTGTTGGGCCTCCCCAATGCAGGCAAGTCGACCTTTATTCGGTCGGTGTCAGCAGCCCGACCTAAGGTTGCGGATTACCCCTTCACTACTTTGGTGCCAAACCTAGGTGTAGTGGGTATGAGTGGTGATAAGTCCTTTGTGATAGCCGATATTCCTGGGCTTATCGAGGGCGCCTCTGAGGGCGCAGGTCTTGGCATTCGATTTCTAAAACATCTTACACGCACGCGACTGCTGTTACATCTGGTCGATATGATGCCATATGATGGCAGTACGCCTGGTCAAAATGCAGTGGTCATTGAGAAGGAGCTGGAGCGCTTTAGTCCAACGCTCGCTTCTGGCGATCGCTGGTTAGTACTTAATAAAATTGATTTACTGCCTGAGGATGAAGTCGACGACCTATGTGAAGGAGTTGTTGATAAATTGGGATGGGAAGGTCCGGTTTTCCGTATGTCGGGGCTAGCCTCCCAAGGTACAAAAGTGCTGTGCGCCGCGATTATGGATTATATTGACGACCAGCGTCAGCGCGAAGGCGCAGACCCCACGTTAACTGAATTAGCTGATGAGCGACGTACAATAATTCAAGCTGAGGCTCGAGATCGGATTGATGACTTGGCTGAAACAAGGCGTCATGCGCGTGAGCAATCTCAGGCCGATGATACCGATGATGATGACGATGATCATGATGTTGACGTAGTTTACGCGGAGTAGCATAGATTGAATCGAACGGCGGTCAGAGATGCTAAACGGTTAGTCATTAAAATTGGTAGTGCTTTACTCACTAATGACGGTGCCGGCGTTGATCGAGATTCGGTAGATGACTGGGTAAGTCAAATTGCAGAGCTTCTCCGAGAAGGAAAAGAAGTAGTCCTAGTGTCCTCCGGAGCCATTGCTGAGGGTATGGCTCGGCTTGGCTGGACTAGTCGCCCAGATAATATACATGACCTGCAGGCGGCCGCTGCGGTGGGTCAAATGGGTCTCATACAATGCTATGAAACGAGTTTCTTACGATTTAAGCGGCATACTGCCCAGGTTTTACTCGACCATGATGATCTGGCAAGTCGGCAACGCTATCTAAATGCTCGTGGCGCATTAAAAAAATTAATAAATCTAGGTGTTGTGCCGATCGTTAATGAAAATGACACTGTGGTTACCGATGAAATTCGCTTTGGAGATAACGATAATCTTGCCGCCTTGGTGGCAAATTTAATTGACGCTGATCTACTGCTAATTCTGACAGACAAAGATGGCCTTTACAGTGCTAACCCAGACCATGACCCTTTGGCAGAGCTTGTTAGTGAAAAGCGAGCTAATGATGAGACCCTTGATAGTTTGGTCAGTGAGAGTTCAAGTAACTTAGGTCGCGGAGGCATGGTCACTAAGCTTCAAGCGGCTCGCATAGCCTCGTCATATGGCTGTAGCACCGTTATTGCTGGAGGCAGAAATAAAAGTGTACTGCTAGATGTTTGTGCAGGAAAACATGTTGGCACTCTTCTCACCGCCAATGAAAGGCCCATTGCAGCGCGCAAGCAATGGTTGGCGGGCCAGCTTCAGGTGAAGGGGTATTTAGTACTTGATGCGGGTGCTATAAAGGTTCTTGTTAAACAGGGCCGCAGTTTATTGCCGGTAGGTATATCCAACGTAAGTGGAAAGTTTGGTCGTGGCGACTTAGTTAGCTGTGTTGATGATGATGGCAACGAAGTAGCGCGTGGATTGGTTAATTATAGTGCGGACGAGGCGTTGAAAATTCGAGGTCAAAGTAGTGATGCCATCATTACTATCCTAGGATATCGAGATCATGATGAAATGATACACCGCGATAATTTGGTATTAAATTAAAAAATCATGGGCTTAACCTATAAAACGTAGACGAAAAAAAACCGGTCGTAACCGGTTTTTCCAATGACGGAAGTATTACGCTGCGCTTAGCGCTTTTACTTTCGCATTCAGGCGGCTTTTATGACGAGCTGCCTTATTTTTGTGGATGATGCCTTTATCTGCCATTCTGTCAATGACTGGAACGGCAGCGGTGTAAGCTTCTTGTGCATTCGCTTGATCACCGGAAACGATCGCAGCGTCTACTTTTTTCAAATATGTGCGAACCATTGAACGAAGGCTGGCATTGTGCTGACGGCGTTTCTCATTCTGGCGTGCGCGTTTCTTTGCTTGTACTGAATTTGCCAACTTATTTACTCCTAACTATGGACACTCTAAAGGCGCGGAACGATACAGGGTTTGTCGATGACATTCAACCCAAATAACTACCTTTCCACCACCTTATTTTAACCTTTTAATGTCCTCGGCACAAAGGTTGTTTTGTTAGGCGCTGATTACAGGGATATTAGTTTATTAGATTCACTTGGCCGCAGACACTACAGTGGTTAAACTGCGATCACAGTAACGTTTTCTAAAGGTATCTTTTGACTCAGGATAAATCTCTAAAGACTAGCCCCGATAAGCCTGCTGTTGACAAAAAAGACGATGGTTTGCTCCGGTCCAGTGGCGTAGTCGGTTTTTTTACAATGCTTTCGCGAATCATGGGTCTTGCCCGTGACGTCGTGCTTGCGCGCGTGATTGGTGCGGAGGCTTTTGCAGACGTATTTTTTGTAGCGTTTAAGATCCCTAACTTTTTTAGACGATTATTTGCTGAGGGTGCCTTTGCGCAGGCGTTTGTACCTATTTTGGGGGAATACAGAGAGCAAGGCTCCCAGGCGGCAGTAAGGGGTTTAGTTAGCCGCGTAAGCGGAACCTTAGGTCTTACTTTGCTACTGTTCACTTTACTCATCGTGGTTATTGCACCGGCGATGGCGGCAATATTTGCACCAAGCTGGTTTATGGATGAGCCTCTGAAATTCGCGGCTACCGCTGATATGCTGCGAATTACATTTCCGTATTTATTTTTTATATCAATGACTGGCGTGGCCGGTGGTATTCTCAACAGTTATGATCGGTTTGCAGTACCGGCATTTACGCCCATACTCTTAAACATAACTTTAATTTGCGCCGCTCTGTTCGCCGCGCCTCTGTTTGATCAACCCGCTTTTGCGTTGGCCTGGGGCGTTCTGCTGGCGGGTATTGTCCAATTTATTTTTCAGTTACCGTTTTTGCGAAGAATTCATATGTTGCCAGTGCCTATTGTTGATTGGCATGACTCTGGCGTGCGGAAAATTTTATTACTAATGGGCCCTGCGATATTCGGTGTTTCAGTTAGCCAAATCAATTTGTTACTAGACACCATGCTGGCTACATTTTTACCCACGGGCAGCGTCTCTTGGCTTTATTACTCGGACCGACTAGCAGAACTACCTCTGGGTGTTTTTGGTGTGGCCATTGCAACGGTCATTTTACCTAACCTGTCACGGCATCACAGTGCTGAGTCCAATGTGAGTTATTCAGATACCTTAGACTGGGCTTTGAAAATGATTTTGTTAATAGCGGTGCCAGCGGCAGTGGCTTTAGTTCTTTTGGCCGAGCCTATCTTGGCGACGTTATTCTATTATGGTGATGTTATGACAGCACGTGACATGATGATGTCTTCATACAGTTTAAAGGCTTACTCGATAGGTTTGGTTGCTTTTATGCTGATCAAGGTACTCGCGCCTGGCTTTTTTGCAAAACAGGATATGCGTACTCCTGTGCGTATTGGCATTATAGCAATGGTAACTAATATGGTACTCAACATTGTATTTGTGGTGCCGCTTCATTTTTATTGGCAAATTGGTCATCTCGGATTGGCTGCGGCGACATCAGTGTCAGCGTTTATTAATGCCATATTACTATTTATTTACTTGCGTAAAAATAAGATCTACCAGCCTTCAGGACAATGGTTAGTATTTTATGCTCGTCTTTTTACAGCGGTTATGGCGATGCTATTAGTGCTGATATTTTTAGCGACTCAATTTAATGTCTTACAAGCAGAAAGTTGGCAGCAGGGGGGGTGGTGGGAGCGCGTCAGTGGCATCTTAAGCCTTTGTATGGCCGGTTTGATAACCTATGTTGCTATCTTGTTTGTCACTGGATTTAGACTCTCAGATCTAAGTGGGCCAGCTAAGGCGGTTAGTCGTAATCAATAAAATAAATCTCCGGGCTATGCCAATTGCTAAGAAGGTAGTTTGTCAGGTCCATTATTTATAACAACTCTCAGTCTTTGCAGGCCTATCTCTTACCTTTCGCTGTCTTGCTAGGTATACTTTGCGGCTGGTGCAGAGGGTACAGATGTTGGCCGTAAAACAGAAAAAAATGACGTTTATTCGAGGAATGCACAACTTGCATTCTCCTGACCACCGATCAATAGTCACGATCGGATCTTTTGATGGCGTGCACTTAGGGCATCAAGCCATTTTGAAGCAGGTCCAAGCCAAGGCTAAAGAGTTGCGGCTACCCTCCGTAGTGATGGTTTTTGAGCCGCAGCCACAAGAATTTTTTTCTGGAGAAAAGGCACCTGCTCGGTTAATGCGGTTACGTGAAAAGGTCGAGGCACTGAGGGATCTCGGTATTGATCAGGTGGTTTGTATGCAGTTCAATCGTGCGCTGCGAAGTCTCACCGCCGACGAATTTGTTCAACAAGTATTAGTTAAGGGTTTGGCAACACGCTATTTAATAGTTGGTGATGACTTTCGTTTTGGATGTGACCGCGGTGGTGACTTTGACATGCTAAAGAAGTCCGGTCAGCAATATGATTTTGATGTTCAGGATACTCTGACGCTAGAATCTGCTGGGCAGCGTATTAGTAGCACATTGGTACGAAGAATTTTACGCCAATCTGACTTTACAGGTGCTAAGGCTCTCCTTGGACGTCCTTTCACGATTAAAGGCCGTGTTGTTTATGGGCAACAGCTGGGTAGAGAGCTGGGTTTCCCAACGGCTAATGTACAATTAAATCGCTACAGTGCACCCATATCTGGTGTTTTTGCTGTGCTGGTTAAAATAGATGATTTGGTATATCAAGGCGCAGCAAATGTAGGTATCCGACCCACAGTGGGTGATTTAGTGAAGCCGATTCTTGAGGTTCATTTACTTGATTTTCAAGAAAATATTTATGGAAAACGAATTGAAGTCGAATTTAAGCATAAAATTCGTGATGAACAAAAATTCACCACTATGGATAGTCTCGTAGAAAATATTCGCCGCGATGTTAACAATATACGGGCCTGGTTTGGCCAAATGAAAAATACTGAGAATAAGACTTAGAATGAGTGACTCGACGACAGATTACAAAGCAACCCTAAATCTTCCGAAAACGGGTTTTCCCATGCGCGCTAATTTAGCGCAGAGAGAGCCTGGCATCCTTAAAGAATGGCACGAACAAAATATCTATGAGCAGATAAGGCAAGCTAGGAAAGGTCGTAAAAAATACATCTTGCATGATGGACCTCCTTACGCCAACGGCGATATACATCTAGGTCACGCAGTTAATAAAGTATTAAAAGATATTGTTGTGAAATCTCGAACTATGAGTGGTTTCGATGCACCCTATATCCCCGGATGGGACTGCCATGGTCTTCCCATTGAGCACAATGTTGAGAAGAAGATTGGTAAGGCTGGTGTAAAAGTTGATTATTCAGTATTCCGTCAAAAGTGTCGCGACTATGCAATGAAGCAAGTCGATGGACAGCGTAAAGATTTTGTTCGAATCGGTGTTTTTGGGGATTGGGACAAGCCTTACCTGACCATGAATTTTGGTGTAGAGGCCGATATTATTCGAGCACTCGGAAAAATCGTTGCTAATGGTCATCTGGTGAAAGGTTATAAGCCGGTCTACTGGAGTGTCGTCGGCGGTTCAGCGCTGGCCGAGGCCGAAGTTGAATATCAAGATAAAACGTCTTTCACTATCGATGTTGCCTACCCGGTGACAGATGAAGTACAGCTAGTTAAGGTGGCTAAAGCTTTTGGAACGCTCGCTGGAGAAGGGCAGGTTAATGTTCTGATTTGGACTACAACACCTTGGACTATTCCCAGTAGTCAGGCAATTTCAGTGGGCCCAGAGCTCAGTTATAGCCTAGTGCAGTGCGCTACTGAGAACGGCCCCAAGCGTTTGATTTGTTCGCAGTTGTTATTGGAGTCAGTAATGACTCGACTAGAAATAGAGGATTACACTGTTCTGGCCAGCTGTATGGGAGAAGAACTAGAAGGCGTGATAGCGGAACATCCCCTATATCAGCGAAAAATCCCCTTGCTTCTGGGTGACCATGTGACAACAGATGCCGGTACCGGTTGTGTGCACACGGCTCCGGATCATGGTGTTGAAGATTTTGTGGTAGCAAAAAAATACGGTATCGATACGTTAAATTTTGTAATGGATAACGGAACGTTTCGAGATGATGTCGAATTGTTTGCGGGAGAGCATGTCTATAAGGTTGATCAGCATGTGGTTGATGTTCTGAGTGAGCATGGTCGATTAATGGCTAGCGGTAAAATAACCCACAGCTATGCACACTGTTGGAGGACCAAAACACCGCTCATTTACAGGGCGACACCGCAATGGTTCGTCTCTATGACTGAAAACGGTTTGTTGGAGAAAGCGAAGGCGGCGATCAAAAATGTTGACTGGCACCCAGACTGGGGCGCCGCGCGGATTGAAGGAATGCTAGACAATAGCCCTGATTGGTGTATCTCGCGTCAGCGTACCTGGGGAGTGCCAATTGCGCTGTTTGTACACAAACAAACCGGAGACATTCATCCTAAAACGGCCGATTTAATTGAAAAAGTCGCTAGTATTGTGGAAACACAAGGTATTGACGCATGGTACAGCCTTGATGCTAAAGACTTGCTGGGTGCTGATGCGGAACATTACCAAAAAGTCACGGATACATTGGATGTTTGGTTTGATTCTGGTGTTACTCATGCCTCAGTGATTGATGCGAGAGAAGAGCTTACCTATCCTGCAGATCTTTACTTAGAGGGTTCGGATCAGCATAGGGGTTGGTTTCAGTCTTCCCTCAAAACGGCGATCGCGATAAATGGAACTGCGCCGTATAAGGCAGTTTTAACGCACGGATTTACGGTCGATGAAAATGGTCGCAAGATGTCCAAGTCGATTGGTAATGTCGTTTCGCCTCAGAAAGTGATTAATGAGCTAGGTGCCGATGTACTTAGACTTTGGGTATCCTCAGCAGATTTTAGTGCCGAAATGACAGTGTCTGATGAAATTCTAAATCGAGCGGGCGACTCTTATAGGCGTATTCGGAATACTGCTCGATACTTTCTGTCAAACATAGATGGCTTTAATCCCTCTGAGCATCTGGTTGAGCATAAAGATCTCATTGCACTTGATCGATGGGCGGTTGACTGTGCGGCAAAATTGCAGGATGAGATTATTGGGCATTACGACCAGTTCCAGTTCCACCAAGTTTATCAAAAGCTACACAATTTCTGTGTGCGAGACATGGGTGGGTTCTATCTTGATATCATCAAGGACAGAATTTACACCTGTGCGGAAGATAGTTTGGCACGACGTTCAGCGCAAACAGCGCTTTTCCATATTGCCGAAGCCTTTGTTCGTTGGATTGCGCCTATTCTCAGTTTTACTGCCCATGAGATTTGGAGCTTTATGCCAGGGGATCGTGCTGGATCAGTTTTCCTTGCTGAGTGGTATCCGCTGGAGCGCCTGCATGAAGAGGAGGGTATCAATCACGGTGATTGGGCATCCATAGTGCTTGTCAAAGAAGCTGTTAATAAAGTTATTGAGAGAGAACGTAATGAAGGTGTGATTAAAGGGTCGCTCGGGGCCAATGTGTGTTTATACGCAGAGCCAAAAATTTATGCGTCACTGGCTAAACTCGGTAATGAATTACGTTTTGTGACCATTACATCTAAAGCAGAGCTGCAGAAAATCGCTGATGGGGATGATATTTCTGAATCAACACTCAGTGGGTTGCGGGTCTCACTTGAGCGGTCGTCATCAGATAAATGTGTTCGTTGCTGGCATTTTATTGCCGATGTCGGTAGCCAGTCTGAACATCCCGATGTTTGTGCGCGGTGTGTCGATAACATTTCAGGTCATGGAGAAGTTCGCGCTCATGCCTGAAGTTAAAAAAAATGTAACTGCGATTGATAACAATCACCCGGTTACGCAGAGGCTTTGGTGGTATGCGATCGCAATTTTGGTACTTATCGCAGATCAACTTACTAAATCGGCGATAGTGGCTGAATTTTATCTTGGCCAGCGCGAGGTTATCAGTTCATTTTTCAATTTAGTGTATGTCCGTAATTACGGTGCAGCCTTTAGCTTTTTAAGTGACGCTGGTGGATGGCAACGCTGGTTTTTCGCGGTTCTGTCTACTGCGGTTAGCGCAGTCATCACAGTGTGGATTTTCCGATTACCGAAATCTAAATGGATTGAAAGTCTGGCCTTAGCGCTAATATTGGGCGGCGCTTTGGGTAATTTATATGATCGAGTGATGTTGGGTTATGTAGTAGATTTTCTCGATTTTCATTGGTCAGGTTGGCACTTCCCGGCATTTAATATTGCCGATAGTGGTATTTCGGTTGGTGCAATATTGCTTATTTTAGATATGTTTTTAACTAACCACGATTCAGACAGTTAGGTATATGATGAAATTAGAGGTAGAGCTAGGTACGAAGGTGACCTTGCATTTTGCGTTGGTCTTGGAAGATGGTGATATCATTGACTCCAACTTTGAGACCGCACCTGCGACTTTCACAGTAGGTGATGGGAATTTGTTACCAGGATTTGAGTCAACGCTTATGGGGCTTGTTAATGGTGATGAGAGAGAGTTTACTATTCCTCCTGAAGATGCCTTCGGTCAGCATAACCCGCAGAATGTTCAGCGGGTTGATCGAAGTAATTTCGATCAGCAGGAGCTTGAGATTGGGGCCATGTTTTCATTTCAAAATGGTGATGGGGAACTACCTGGTGTTATCATCGAATTTGAAGATGATGAAATATTGATAGATTTTAATCACCCACTGGCAGGGAAAAATATTATTTTTCAGGTGAAAATAATGAATATTGCACCGCAGAGTTTGCACTAGTGGACATTAAGCTAGCTAATCCAAGAGGATTTTGTGCGGGTGTTGATCGCGCGATTGATATTGTTGACCGTGCGTTAGACTTGTTTGGTGCTCCAGTTTATGTGCGTCATGAGGTAGTTCATAATAAATTTGTGGTTGATAAGCTCCGTGAGCGCGGTGCCGTATTTGTTGAAGAATTAAATGAAATCCCCGATGATGTTATTTGTATTTTTAGCGCACATGGTGTCTCTCAGGCGGTTCGTCTTGAAGCTGAAACTCGCAATCTGAAAGTTTTCGATGCAACTTGCCCTCTGGTGACTAAAGTACATTTCGAAGTTACTAAATACAGTCAAGACGGTATGGATTGTGTTCTGATTGGTCATGCTGGACACCCAGAAGTAGAAGGTACTATGGGCCAGTTTGACTATTCCAAGGGTGGCACTATTCATTTGGTGGAAGATGAGCATGATGCCTTTGCTCTTGAGGTTAACGATCCCTCTAACCTAGCTTATGTAACACAGACTACCTTATCGATGGACGATACTTCGTTGGTAATTGATGCGCTACGGAAAAAGTTTCCTGATATTCAGGGTCCGCGCAAAGATGATATCTGTTATGCGACACAAAATCGTCAGGATGCGGTTAAGCAGCTAGCTATAGAAACCGATATTGTCTTGGTCGTTGGGTCTGTGGCTAGTTCCAATTCTAATCGCTTAAAGGAATTAGCCGAACGCTGCGGTTGCACTGCCTATTTAATTGATGGGCCTGATGACATGAATGCCCAGTGGTTTGTCGACGCTCGAGCCGTAGGCGTCACTGCGGGTGCTTCAGCGCCTGAGGTTTTGGTGCAAGGTGTTATTTCTAAACTAGTGAGTTTTGGTGGGAACCTTCCTCAGGAACTGGACGGTGTTGATGAAAAAATCACTTTTTCACTGCCTAAAGAACTTAGACCTCCCAGAGTCCCCACCGTTGCCTGATGGCTAGACCACTTTACTAATATGGTCAAACAGGTTTTTTGTGGAAGCGTCCAGACTGCTATGATCTAGCTTTGCATCAAGTAATTCATTGGCCATGTTTTTACCTAATTCAACGCCCCACTGATCGAATGAATTGATATTCCAAATACTCCCCTGTACGAATACCTTATGCTCATAAAGGGCTATCAGAGCACCAAAGTTTTTAGCGGACAGCGAATTCATCAATAACGTATTCGAGGGTTTATTGCCTGCATAGTGTTTATGCGATTGGTTTTCTGGGGCAGATTGCCCTCGCATCAATGCTGAAGACTGGCCTAACATGTTGCCAATAAGTACTCGATGATGCTCGTTGTTACTCAGCGAGTCTTTGATTGCCGCGATAAAGTCGATGGGTACTAAGCGAGTACCTTGATGAAGTAGTTGGAAAAAAGCGTGTTGCCCGTTAGTCCCAGTTTGTCCCCAAACAATGGCGCCAGTATTGTAGTTTACCGGCTCACCTTCAAGAGTAGTCGCCTTGCCATTACTTTCCATATCTAACTGTTGAAGATAAGAGGGAAGAAGCCTTAGCCTCTCACAGTACGGTATGACTGCAGTAGACTGAGCACCCAAAAAATTACTGTACCAGATACCCAGTAGAGCTAGGATAACGGGCATGTTTTGCTCAATAGGTGCGTTCTGAAAGTGCAGATCCATCTCACGGGCCCCGGCAAGCATTTCAGAGAAACGCTGGAAGCCAATACTGATAGCAATTGATAACCCAATACTCGACCAGAGTGAGTAGCGGCCACCGACCCATTCCGCAAATTCTAAAATTTGTGACTCTGGAATACCATAAGCGACAGCATTACTTGGGCTGGCGGTTAAGGCAATAAAGTGAACGCTAGTTTGAGCATCTTTCAAGCCCAATTTTTCTTCGAACCAATCAAGAGTGGTTTTTGCATTGAGCAGCGTTTCTTGCGTTGTGAATGTTTTACTTGCGATAGCAACAAGTGTAGTTTCTGGATCAAGGCTAGCTAAGGTAGTTAGTATCTCGGCACCATCAACGTTAGCTATAAAGTGTACATTTATGGAAGGATGAGCGAACTCACTCAAGGCACCACATGCTAGCTTGGGGCCAAGGTCAGATCCGCCGATACCAATGTTAACTAAATCGGTAATGGATTTCCCTGTAGAGCCATACCAGTTGCCATTGCGTACTTTTTCACTGACCTGCCGTACCTGTTCCAGTTGCTCTTTTATCATCACATTACGATCTTGCCCTTCAGTTGAGCGAAGATCTTTATGTTCTGATCGTAAAGCTGCGTGCAGTACTGCACGTTTTTCAGTGCTGTTTATGGGCTCTCCACAAAACATCGCGTGTCTATGTGCCAATAAATTAGACTCAGTGGCCAGAGCTACTAGTTCCCGCCAAACATTTTGGCTCACAATATTTTTAGAGTAATCCAAAAATAGCTCGCCGGCCTGCAGTGACATCCTCTCAACTCGATCAATTTCGGAATCAAACAAATCTGTGATCGTAATTTCAGCCTCGACTTTGGACAGTATTTCCAGATTACGCCAAGCAGCGGTATCAGTGGGTGAGTAATTAGTAGCGCTCATTTGTGCATTTTCCTTTTATAAAACAGTCGATTGATGCTCATGTTAAGAATTAATTTGTTATTGGTGCAGTACAACACGCCAGCAAACCGTAATTAAATTACGAATTTAAGGCATAATTTGATAGAATATAGCCTAAAAGTGTAACTTTATTACAAATTGATCAAATTTCTAGGCTCAACTATGACACAAATTAATCAACACATTGCCTCCGTCACTCGGCGTATTATAAAGCGGAGCGCTGTTCTACGCGCTGATTATTTAGCACAAATTACTGAAGATCAAAATAATCGTCCTGAGAGAGGGAAGCTGAGTTGCGGTAATCTTGCGCATGGCTTTGCCGCTTGCGAAGACAATGATAAGGATAGCCTGCGTATGATGGAGGCGGCCAATATGGCAATTGTCACATCCTATAATGACATGCTTTCAGCTCACCAGCCTTATGCCGAGTATCCTGAACTCATTAAGCGAGCAATGCGCGGTATAGGTTGTACGGCGCAGGTGGCTGGTGGCGTACCAGCCATGTGTGACGGTGTAACTCAGGGTCAAGATGGTATGGAATTGAGTCTTCTCAGTCGAGATATTATCGCGCAGTGCACTGCTATCTCACTGTCCCATCAAATGTTTGATGGTGTTTTTGCATTAGGGATTTGCGATAAGATAGTACCTGGATTACTCATTGGCGTATTAAGTTTCGGCTATTTACCCGCCATCTTTATTCCTGCGGGACCTATGGAGTCGGGGCTTAAAAATAAAGAGAAACAGCGTATAAGACAGTTGTTTGCTGAGGGTAAGATTGGCCGTGAAGAGCTGTTGCAAGCTGAGTCTGACTCCTACCATAGCGCTGGTACCTGCACATTTTATGGAACGGCAAATAGTAATCAGGTCCTTTTAGAGGCTCTAGGGCTGCAATTGCCAGGTAGCTCGTTTGTAAATCCTAGTGACCCTATGCGCGAGCGTTTAACTATCGAGGCATGCCATCAGCTTGCACGCGTCACTGCGCTTGGAAACGATTATCGACCAGTGGGAGAGGTGGTAGACGCTCGATCTATTGTCAATGCAACAGTCGCACTGTTAGCGTCAGGTGGTTCTACTAACCATACCATGCACCTTGTCGCTATTGCTCGCGCAGCTGGCATCATTATAAATTGGGATGACATTGCTGATTTGTCCGCTGCGGTGCCACTTCTAGCGAGGGTTTACCCTAACGGTCATGCCGATGTGAATCACTTCCATGCAGCAGGTGGAACAAGTTGCATGTTCCGCCAGTTACTCGATGCAGGTTTGATGCATGCTGATGCTAAAACAGTTTGGGGCCAGTGTTTTTCCTCTTTTACTCAGGAATCATTCGTTGAAAATGATAAGATTGTGTGGCGCGAATCTCCCCAGAACCCACTGGATTTTGAGGTATTAACAACTACCGAGCACGCATTTTCAGATGAGGGTGGTATTCGATTACTTACTGGTAATCTAGGTCGTGGTGTCATAAAAGTATCTGCGGTAGATTTAGAGCACCAAATTATTCAAGCACCAGCCGTAGTGATAGATGATCAAAATCAACTTGAGCCACTTTTTAAGTCAGGGGCCCTAAATCGAGATTGTGTAGTGGTAGTTCGTTATCAAGGACCAAAAGCGTTGGGCATGCCTGAGCTTCATAAGCTAACCCCGTTTTTAGGCATTTTACAGGATAAGGGCTTTAAGGTGGCGCTGGTAACGGATGGACGCATGTCAGGGGCATCTGGTAAAGTGCCAGCAGCAATTCACCTCGTGCCTGAAGCTGTCGATGGCGGGCTACTTGCGAAGCTCAGAGATGGTGATGTGATTCGTGTTAATGCAGTTTCAGGTGAGATTGACTGTCTTGAAGATATGGATGTTATTAACGCACGAAAAGCAGCATCTCGCCCCAAAAATGGTCAGAGAGGCTGCGGACGTGAGCTGTTCACGGTTAATAGAGATAATATTAGCAATGCTGAACAGGGTGCTTCTTATTTGTTTGATGGAGAATAGTATATGGATAAGGTTTGGAATTTGGTCGCTGATATTGGTGGCACCAATGCACGATTCTCAGCGATGGTGGATGGCCAACTAGAGAGTCAATTTCAGTACCTTCATTCGGTGGACGAATACCCTAAATTTGAGGATTTAATATGTATTCTTCTCCAGGAAATAGCTACAGAGACTGGTTGGCATAATCCTCCTAATAGGGTTTGCTTTGCAGTAGCCTGCCCAGCAGATACTGAAATTATTGCGTTTACCAATAGTCATTGGACATTCACAAAAACCAGTCTTAAAAAAGACTTGGGCTGTACGCACCTTTCGATTATCAATGACTTTGAAGCTGTCGCTCATGGCATTACCGAACTTAGTGATACTAATTTAGTGCAGGTCGGTGGGTTAGAGCCTGTGGCTCACAAGGCTAAGGGAATTTTGGGTGCCGGAACCGGTCTTGGTGTGGCGGGTTTGGTTCCTCTTGATGATGGGTATCTCGTTTTAGATACAGAGGGGGGGCATGCAGATTATTCACCTATTAATGACCTCCAAAGTGCAGTGGTCAATTGCTTAAGAGCAAGATTTGGTCGAGTGTCACTTGAGAGGCTTTTGTCAGGCAAAGGCCTGCTTAATATTTATTCAGCGCTATGTAGTATCGAAGGCGTACCTATGGTCTTTTCTACACCTGCTGAAATAACCGCCGCCGCCCTAAATAATGCCGACTTTAAGGCACTACAGACCTTAAATATGTTTTGTGAAGGGATTGGTGCAGCCGCAGGAAATCTTGCTTTGACCTTTGGTGCAAAGGGTGGAATCTATATCGCGGGGGGTGTTATTCCGCGCTTTCAGGAGTTTTTTATCAATAGTGGTTTTCGTGAAAAATTTGAAGATAAAGGACGTTTTGTGAGTTATCTAAAGCCGATCCCTGTTTACATTGTTGTTCATGAGAATTTGGGTTTACTTGGAACGGCTAAAAAGTTGAGACAAATTTAGGGACTTTTTTATGAATGATTTATTACTTGCTCATCCGATTATTCCTGTTGTGGTGATTGAGAGAGTAGAGGATGCTATACCCTTGGCCCAAGCCCTAATAGCCGGCGGTATGCCGATTATGGAGGTGACGTTGAGAACTGATGCTGCGGTTGCTGGAATTGAGGCAATTGTTAAACATGTGCCATCGGCAATTGTCGGCTCAGGAACTGTTTGTAATCCACAACAGTTTGCTCTTTCTGAAGATATAGGTTGTCAATTTATTGTCTCACCAGGGTCAACTGATCGATTGCTAAAGGTCGCACAAGCATCTTCAGTCCCATTCTTACCAGGGGTATGTAGTGCGAGCGAATTGATGCGTGGATTAGATTATGGGTTTGAGCATTTTAAGTTTTTCCCCGCCGAGGCATCAGGCGGAATTCGTTTGCTTAAGGCTCTCCATGGGCCTTTTGGGCAAGCAAAATTTTGTGCGACTGGCGGTATAGGACTGCATAACGTACTGGATTATTTAGCGTTAAAAAATGTGTTGTCAGTAGGAGGCTCTTGGATCACTGAGACTCACTTAGTGAGAGAAAAGCGTTGGTCAGACATACAAATATTAGCCAGAGCAGCCGTGTCTTTGCACGGTCATTAAGATTGAGTTAAAGCAAGACTATTTTGTGAGGTAGGGTATGAGTAACAATATTGATTTAGTGATTTTTGGCGCCAGAGGTGATTTAGCTCGGCGCAAGCTATTTCCAGCGCTGTATCAGCTTGATAAAGCAGGGCTGCTAACCGACAGTACTCGAATTGCCGGAGTGGCAAGAGAAGATATAGATTCTGCAGAGTTTATAAAACAGACCCAGTTGTTATTAAAAGATGTATCTGAAACTGGGCAATGGGATGAAAAAGTGTGGGCGCGATTTAGTCGTCGGTTAAACTATATCAAGATCGATTTTTCACAAAAGAAAGAATTCGCTGCTCTCAATAAGTGGATCGTCGACAATCGGACTGTTATTTATTACTTAGCGACGCCACCTAGTTTGTTTGGCCCAATTTGTAAGCACTTAGACGATGCGGGTTGTGTGGATAAAAAGTCAAGAATAGTTCTAGAGAAGCCTATAGGGCATGATTTAGGGAGTTCAGAGCAGGTAAATGGTGAGGTTGGTACATATTTTTCAGAAAGAAATATTTATCGAATAGACCATTATTTGGGTAAAGAAACGGTACAAAATTTGTTAGCCCTTCGATTTGCCAATCGGATGATTAATTCTCAATGGGATAATAGCTGTATTGACCACGTACAGATCACGGCTGCTGAAACAGTGGGTATTGAGGGGCGATGGTCATACTATGACAAGGTTGGTCAGTTGCGTGACATGGTACAAAACCATCTTTTACAGCTACTGTGCATGGTGGCGATGGAGCCCCCAAGCTCGCTGCAGGCTGATGAAATTCGTGGAGAAAAGGTAAAGTTGTTGCGAGCTTTGCGTCCAATCGGCGAAGATAAGGTCGAGAGTCATGCCGTTCGGGGTCAATATTCTGCGGGCTGGATTTCGGGCTCTCCGGTTGTTGGTTATATGCAAGAGGAAGGCTGTGAAACGGACAATAGTAATAATGAAACGTATGTTGCACTAAAGGTGCATATTGATAATTGGCGTTGGGCTGGCGTTCCTTTCTATTTGCGTACCGGCAAACGAATGCAGGACAAGGTCACTCAGGTAGTTATAGTCTACAAGGACAACCCGCATTCACTGTTTCCCGAAACAGATGGTGAAGCGAATAATAAGCTGGTGATTAGGTTGCAACCTAACGAAGGTATTCAGCTAGAAATGGTGTCCAAAAAACAGAGTCTAAAAGAGCGTTTAAGTACCGAAAAACGGACATTAAACTTAGATTTCTTTGACTCCTCAGGAGGCTCTCGGATTGCAGACGCCTATGAACGGTTGCTTCTTGAGGTGATGAAAGGTGATCAATGGTTGTTTGTAAGCCGTGACGAAATTGATGCTTCGTGGCGATGGTGTGATCGGTTGCTCGCCTCATGGCGCAGTAAAAAGATTCCTACGAAACCCTATAGCGCAGGATCTTGGGGACCATCTAAAGCTGAAATATTAATCGAGAATGATGACCGTAGTTGGTATGAGGAGTGATATGAATCTTTTAGCGTTTGAAAATACATCGGCGCTTGATACAGAGCTAGTTAATGTCGTTGTGGATAGGCTGACTTCGTCAATACACCGGCATCAATCAGCTTCTCTAGTTGTTTCGGGAGGGAGAACGCCCAAAAGCTTTTTCCATTTACTGTCTCAGCAGTTTTTAGATTGGTCAAAAATTACCGTAACACTGGCTGATGAACGATGGGTTGATTCTGACCATGAAGATAGTAATGAAAAATTGGTTCGAGACAATTTGCTCATTAATGAAGCGTGTGCGGCTCGCTTTGTTGCTTTAAAAAGTTCAGCACTATCTGCGGAGTTAGGTGAAAGTTCTATAGCTCGAGATCTCTCGGCTATTGGCCGATTTACGGTTGTGATTCTAGGAATGGGTGATGATGGGCATACAGCATCATTATTTCCTGGTTCTGAGTCCCTGAGTCTAGGGCTATCAATGGATTCAGGTAGGCATTGTATCGCCGTACAGCCATTGGATGCGCCTCACGAAAGGATGAGTATGACTCTTCCTAGATTACTTGATAGTGAGCAAATTATTATTCATATATCGGGTGAGAATAAAGAAAAGGTGTTGCACCTGGCCGGCGCGGGTAAAGACGTTTCCGAGCTACCCATTCGCGCCGTACTTCAGCAGACCATCACCCCTGTGTCCGTTTATTGGGCGAAGTAGAGTCGGTCAATTCTAGATAGGCCTTCCATGGCCTGGGAAGAGTCGGTATGTTAAGTTTGAGCGCTTGTGGCTAACTTAATAAATTTCTTCTTTAGCTAAATTATTTTCTGAGAGATTTGCACATGACCTTTTACCCTTGGGTGCTTGTAGTAGGGCAAGACTATTGTCTAGCATTCGATTACAAAAACCCCACTCGTTGTCATACCAGGCCATTACTTTCACCAGCGAGCCATTAACTTTTGTTTGCAGTGCATCGAAGTTACTGGAGAATGAAATATGGTTGTAATCAGAAGACACCAGTGGCAGTTCACAGTAACTTAGTACGTTTTTAAGCTCATTATCAGCGGCTTGCCTCATAATATCATTGACCTCATCTACCGATGTTTCGCGTCCAGCATTGAATGTCAAGTCAACCAAAGAAACATTAATAGTGGGTACTCTTACCGCGAGTCCGTCTAGCCTGCCTTTTAATTCAGGTATGACGTCTCCAATTGCAGCGGCGGCACCAGTTTTTGTAGGGATCATTGAGTGCGTCGCCGATCGAGCTCGGTAGATATCTGGATGATAAGAATCAGTTAGCTGTTGGTCATTGGTAAAGGCATGAATTGTTGTCATATACCCAGTTACTAGACCAATCTCCTCATAGAGGGGCTTGACCATAGGCGCTAGGCAGTTAGTGGTACAAGACGCATTAGAAATGATCCGATGGTCTTGCGTTAATACATGGTCATTAATGCCGTAGACTACGGTAGCATCAAGATTTTTTCCTGGAGCAGATACTAATACTTTTTTTGCCCCAGCCATTAAGTGAAGATTAGCTTTTTCACGATCGGTGAATATGCCCGTGCACTCGCATACTAAATCTACGTTTAGCTCACCCCAAGGGAGATTTATAGGATTCCGCTCACTAAACCAGTGTATTCTTTCGCCATTGATTAAGAGTGCATTACCCTCAACTTCAATGCTTTGATTGAATCGACCATGCACGGTATCGAAGCTGAGCAGATGTCCATTGACTACGGCATCACCAAGATCATTGATAGCGACAATTTGTATTTTTTCTCTAAGCGCCGGTCTTTCATAAAGTGCTCGGACAATATTACGGCCAATACGACCGAATCCATTGATGGCTATTCTGTACATAGGAAAATCATTCTGTAATAAAATTACTTAATTATAGGTTTTTACAGAGAATTTATCAAATAATTGGTTATTTTATTACGTAATATTACGTAATATCGTAGCTTTAAGGTGATAGTATCGACCGATCATTTTTGAAAATAACCTCTTGGGTTGTTAAGATGTCACCTAAGAATGAAAGGATTACGTGAAATGCATTATCAAAATTTGATTAATATCATTAATGATGCGTTGCTAACGCTCAACAAGTCTGAAAAAAAGGTCGCGGAGGCTATTCTCGCCGATCCTGAATCTGCCACTCAGTCGAGTATTGCAAGCTTAGCTAAAAGAGCTAATGTTAGTGAACCAAGTGTCAATCGGTTTTGTAAGCGATTTAACACTGCGGGATTTCCTGATTTTAAAATACAGTTAGCCAAATCATTGGTTAGCGGTGTGCGGTTTGTTAACCGGAATGTGAATCCTGATGATAGCGTTGATAGTTACACGCCAAAAATTTTTGATAGCACCATTAATGACTTAGCGTTAGTAAGAGACAATATTGATCATAACGTGGTTAACCATGTTGTTGATCAGTTGATTCAAGCCAAAAGGATTTATTTTTTTGGGCTTGGTACATCGGGAGCGGTCGCCCGCGATGCTGAAAATAAATTTTTTAGATTTAACTTACCCGTATCGTTTCATGATGATGTTCTTATGATGAGAATGCTTGCTGCCACAGGTGCGGGAGGAGACGTTTTCTTTGTGATATCTCACACGGGGCGAACCAAAGAAATTATCGACATAGCAAAAATTGCGAGTACAAATGGAGCTACGGTGGTTGCTCTAACATCGCCAGAATCTCCTCTAACAAAGGTCAGCAGTATCTCTCTGGAGGTCAATGTGCCGGAGAATACGGATGAGTATATGGCCATGACATCGAGGATTGTACACCTGGTGATTTTAGATGTTCTAGCCACTGGATTCACTTTACGCAGAGGGCCTGATTTTTTACCGCATCTAGAAAAAATCAAAAATAGTCTAAAACCTACTCGATATGAAAAGTCAGAATAGAGTGCGATCCAGAAGTGCTTCTGAGTGGATCGGGGTCAAATGTTTTTTAAAGCAGGTGTGTCAGGCTAAATCTGCGTTAATGCCTGGCAATCATCACTAAAATTGCTGTGTGTACTTGAGAAAAAAAGAGTCAATCTATTAAACTGTCATCATAATGTGCAAAAAAAACTACTCCACCCATAAGGTATCTAATTATGTCCGACGGTAACACTTACCCAGTCCCTAATGATTGGGCGGCAACAGCTTGGATTAATAAAGATAATTACCAGGAAATGTATCAGCAATCAATCGAGAGCCCCGATGATTTTTGGGCGAGTCAGGCCGCTGAATTTTTAACGTGGGAATCTCCTTGGACCAGCGTATCCGACTGTGATTTTACAACGGGGAAGGCTGAGTGGTTCAAGGGCGGGACACTTAATGTCAGCATTAATTGTATTGATAGACATTTACCTCATCGAGCTAATCAAACAGCCATTATTTGGGAGGGCGATGACCCTTCTGCTGATAAAAATATTAGCTACCAAGAGTTACATGACCAAGTATCAAAGATGGGTAATGTGCTGCGGCAAAGGGGCGTTAAAAAAGGGGATCGGGTATGTATTTATATGCCAATGATACCAGAAGCTACTTATGCAATGCTGGCTTGTGCGAGAATTGGAGCGATTCATTCAGTCGTTTTTGGCGGTTTTTCACCAGATGCACTCAAAGATAGAATTTTAGACTCAGATTGTCAGATAGTCATTACTGCGGATGAGGGCTACCGTGGTGGGAAAACAATTCCTCTCAAAAAAAATGTAGATAAGGCGCTTGAGTCTTGTTCTGGCGTACATACTTGTTTGGTAGTGAAAAGAACCGGCGGTGACATCAGTTGGGATCAGGCGAGAGATATCTGGTTTCACGTAGCAATTGAAAATATCTCAGTTGAATGTAAGCCCGAGATTATGGGTTCGGAAGATCCTTTATTTATTTTGTATACCTCAGGTTCTACAGGTAAGCCCAAAGGCGTCCTGCATACTTCAGCTGGCTATTTATTGATGGCGGCGATGAGTCATAAATATACCTTTGATTATAAGGACGGAGATATTTACTGGTGCACCGCTGATGTGGGATGGATCACTGGACACAGCTATATTGTATACGGTCCCTTATGTAATGGAGGTACCTCATTAATGTTTGAGGGTGTGCCAACCTATCCAGATGCATCACGTTTTTGGCAGGTTATTGATAAACACAAAGTTAATCAGTTTTACACGGCACCAACGGCCATTCGAGCATTAATGGGTGCGGGGGATAAGTTTGTTCAGAGTACCTCAAGGGCATCTCTAAAGCTTTTAGGCACAGTAGGTGAACCAATTAACCCAGAAGCGTGGGAATGGTACTACCGGACTGTTGGAGATAGCCGTTGCCCTATTGTGGACACCTGGTGGCAGACTGAGACTGGCGGCCATATGTTGACGCCGTTTCCCGGTGCAACTGATCTAAAACCCGGCTCGGCGACTAAACCATTTTTCGGTATACAGCCTATTCTTCTAAATGCCGAAGGTAACGAAATTAAAGGAGAGGGTGAAGGGCTGCTAATGATCAAAGCCTCTTGGCCTAGTCAAATTCGTTCAGTGTATGGAGACCATAAACGTTGTATTGAGACCTATTTTAGCGCGTACCCCGGTTACTACTTTACCGGAGATGGCGCCAAACGTGATGCCGATGGTTACTATTGGATTACTGGCCGAGTTGATGATGTGCTTAATGTGTCTGGGCATAGGATGGGGACGGCTGAAATTGAAAGCGCCTTAGTATTGCATGCGAAAATTTCCGAGGCTGCTGTGGTTGGTTATCCGCATGATATTAAGGGTCAAGGTATCTATTGTTATGTGACACCTATGTCTAATGTTGAACCTGATGAGACCTTGCGAGCTGAATTAATAGCCTTATGTGTCAAAGAAATTGGACCAATTGCTAAACCTGACATTATTCAGTGGGCCTCGGGTCTGCCGAAAACGCGTTCTGGAAAAATCATGCGTCGGATTCTCCGCAAGGTAGCGGCCAACGAATTGGATAGCTTGGGAGACACATCAACTTTGGCCGACCCATCGGTAGTCACTGACTTGATCGATAAGAGGTATCTACGCTAGACAATATATGTACTAGCTGACATCGTAAAAATTTAAAAAGGTGCTATATGAAATTGTTATTGAAGCTAATTGCCGGGCTTGGCATCGTCTATGTTTTCTTATTGGCTATCCCCGGTTATGGGCCTGTTGCCGACACCGCGTTTTATAAGGATACCGACTTTGCAGCCATAGCTCATCGTGGCGGGAGAGGCTTGATGCCTGGTAATACAATAGAAGCGGCGATTAATGCGGTTGAGATTGGTTCAGACATTATAGAATTTGATGTACATTTAACGGCAGATAATGTGCTGGTAGTGCGTCATGATGCTGAAATTGATACCACAACAGATGGTCGTGGACTAATTGCTGACATGAATTTAGCAGATATCCAGTCCTATCGGGCAGGCTATCACGTGCTTGATTATCCAAATAAAAGTGAGTCGGCAGTTTTACGCGTTCCTACCTTAAAAGCTCTCTTTCAGCGCCTACCCAATCAACGCTATTTGATAGAGCTTAAGCCAGAAGAGGTGACTTCAGCTGATGCTCTTTGCGAGTTAATCGTTAGTCATGGTTTGCAAGATCAGGTAGTAGTTGGATCCTTCCATAGCTCAATATTGAGATATTTCAGAAACAACTGCCCGTCCGTCCCAACCTCTTTAGGTAAGAGTGAAGTGACTTGGCTAGTTTTTCTTGAGAGAGTTCATCTAGGTCATCTATTTAATTCCCCAGGCTATTCTATCCAACTACCGTTTCAATATGCTGGGGTAGACATAGTGCGACAAAGTTTAGTAAAGCTGGCTCATAACCTTAATCTAAATGTAGAGGTATGGACGGTTAACGATACTGAGTCTATGGAGTTACTAATTAAGTTAGGTGTTGACGGTATTATTACTGACCGACCTGATCTATTGAGACCGATTTCCCCTTAGACTAAAAATATACTGACAGATAGGTCGTTAAATACTTTTATCAAGTAGCCACACAGCGCCGTTTATAATTACATAGTGAATAAATATTAATTCATAATCTTATATTAAAACTTGTAACAATATAGATAAAGAGGCCCTCTCTTTTCCAAGCTTCATGAGCTGTTCACCCCATGTGAGTCAAAGGAGGGCGTTAATCGAGGTTTAGTTGTGTAAATTAGTGATAATGCTTATGCTTTACAGTCATATGTTATTAGCCTTTAAAAACCGTAAAATGCAGTATTGCATAGATATTCCGCGCATACTAAGGCGGTGCCATATTATACTGCTATTGCGCTTATAGTTTTTTTAAATAATAACAATAACAATAACAATAATTATAGGCTGTCCGACGTAACACGTAATTTTAATTGATAAGGATTTCTTAGTTTGCGTGAATACTGGTCTATAATATTGAAATGACCTTCTATGCTTTAATGAACGGGGATTGTGATGAAACTAGACATAAGTAAGCAGCTTTCAAAGCTAATGCGTGATAATAATTTATCTCAGAGTGCGCTTTCTAGAGCAACAGGTGTTCCTCAGCCAACTATTAATCGTATCCTTAGCGAAGTAACACGAGAGCCAAGAAGAGATTCGGTTGTTAGGATTGCTAATTTTTTTGGCATTACACCAGAGTCTCTTTATGAAACTGGCGGTAGCAAGTCAGCCAGGACGCCAACTGCAGAATCGGTAGAAGAAATTTATAAGCGAATTGCTATGTTGAATGTTACTGAACGTAGTGAACTGTTTGACCGAGTGTCTCAAAACCTTAGATAGTATACTCGTCGACTGTATCTTTGAATCGCAACCTATCTTTTTCGGACAGGCTGTTAACATATCCAGCAAATGCTTCGAGGCCTCTATCAAACGC
>CALDQM010000058.1:0-28701 GCA_937911225.1 uncultured Cellvibrionales bacterium | reverse complement strand
TTAACTACTTAACCGCTAAACAACCTTACCAGCCAGTAATCTCTTTCAAACCATTGCCAATCTCAGCAAGACTGCGCACGGTTTTAACACCGGCATCTTCTAGGGCTGCAAACTTTTCATCTGCCGTGCCTTTACCGCCTGAAACAATAGCGCCTGCATGGCCCATGCGCTTACCTGCTGGGGCTGTTACACCAGCAATGTAAGAGACAACAGGCTTGGTTACATTGGCTTTAATGTAAGCCGCAGCTTCTTCTTCTGCGGTACCGCCAATTTCGCCGATCATAACGATAGCTTCGGTGGCTGGATCTTTTTCAAACAGCTCTAAAATATCAATAAAGCTTGAACCGGGAATGGGGTCGCCACCAATACCAACACAGGTAGACTGACCAAAGCCATAATCTGTAGTTTGCTTGACTGCCTCATAGGTCAATGTACCAGAACGCGACACAATGCCGACTTTACCGGGAAGGTGAATATGGCCGGGCATAATGCCAATTTTACATTCGCCGGGTGTAATGACACCGGGGCAGTTAGGCCCAATAAGGCGCACGCCTAAGGTATCACAGACCACTTTACACTCAAGCATGTCTTGAGTGGGAATGCCTTCGGTGATACAAACTACTAATTTCAGGCCAGAGTAAGCGGCTTCAAGAATAGAGTCTTTACAGAATGGTGCTGGTACGTAGATAACCGAGGCTTCTGCACCAGTCTCTGCCACAGCTTCGGCTACTGTGTTAAATACCGGTAGTCCAAGATGGGTTGTGCCGCCCTTACCTGGAGTTACACCACCAACCATTTTTGTGCCGTACTCAATCGCTTGCTCTGAGTGAAAGGTGCCCTGCCCGCCAGTAAAACCCTGACAGATAACTTTGGTGTCGCTGTTAATTAAGATAGACATATTTAGTTACCCCCTGCGGCTTTAACAACCTGTTGTGCTGCGTCTGTAAGACTTGTAGCAGCAATAATGGCAAGACCGGATTCGGCCAATTTTTTAGTTCCAAGTTCTGCGTTATTGCCTTCTAAACGCACTACCACTGGAATAGTTACACCGACTTCTTGGACGGCGCCAATCACACCTTCTGCGATTAGGTCACAACGAACGATGCCACCAAAAATGTTAATCAATACAGCCTTAACATTGGTGTCTGAAAGAATAATTTTGAATGCTTCAACCACCCGCTCTTTAGTCGCGCCGCCCCCAACATCGAGGAAGTTAGCTGGCGAGCCACCATGGAGGTTAACAATGTCCATAGTACCCATAGCAAGACCGGCACCGTTGACCATACAACCAATGTCGCCTTCAAGGGCTACGTAGTTGAGGTCCCAAGCAGAGGCATGAGCTTCTCGCGCATCTTCCTGTGAGGGATCATGCATTTCTTTAATTTGCGGCTGACGATACATAGCATTGCCATCGATAATTACTTTGGCATCTAAGCAATGCAAGTTGCCTTCATCCGTAATAACCAGCGGGTTAACTTCTAGCAATTCAAGGTCTTTCTCTTTAAACAATTTAGCCAGACCCATAAAGATGCCAACAAATTGCTTAACTTGAACGCCTTTAAGGCCTAACTTAAACGCAAGATCTCGCCCCTGATAAGGCTGTGCGCCAGTTACTGGGTCGATAATAGCCTTAAGAATCTTCTCTGGAGTTTCTTCTGCAACCTTCTCAATTTCAACACCGCCCTCAGTAGACGCCATAAAGATAATACGACGTGTTCCACGATCTACCACGGCACCAAGATATAATTCTTGGTCAATGTCAGTGCAGGTTTCAACCAAAATACGGCTAACGGGCTGGCCTTTAGCATCTGTTTGGTAAGTGACTAGATTCTGACCCAGCCATTTACGAGAAAACTCTTCAATTTCAGCTTTTGAGCTAACTAACTTAACCCCACCAGCCTTGCCGCGACCACCAGCATGAACCTGAGCTTTAACCACCCAACGATCACCACCGATAACATCAGCTGCCGCGATGGCTTCCTGAACTGTCTCTGCGGCAATGCCCTTGGATACTGGCAATCCGTATTCGGCAAACAGTTGCTTACCTTGATATTCGTGCAGGTTCATACTTGGTTTCCTGTTAGTGTTTAGGTTGTATTGTACTTTGGGCTATTCAACAAATAGCCCAGAGCGAAAAATGATTACTTTTTAACGACGTTTGCGGTTGGGAATATGAATAGCATTACCGTTAACCGCCAGGGCCGCCTCATGCACCGCTTCAGACAGCGTTGGATGACCAAAGACAGTCATGCCAAGATCTTCGGCACTAGACCCGAATTCCATAGCAATAGCCACCTGCTGAGTAAGGTCTGCAGCACTAGGGCCTACAATATGGCAACCCATTATGCGATCAGTGTCAGCGTGGGCAATAATTTTTACCATGCCGTCGGTGTCATTAGCCGCCATTGCTCTTCCACTAGCCGCAAAGGGAAATACGCCAACATTATAAGGCTCGCCTGCGGCCTTGACCTGCTCTTCAGTTTGACCCACTGAAGCCACTTCTGGATGGGTATAAATAACATTAGGAACAATATCGTAGTTCATCTGAGCTTTGTGGCCAGCGATACGCTCTGCGACCATGACGCCTTCTTCTGAGCCTTTGTGCGCCAGCATTGGCCCACGCACCAAATCACCCACAGCATAGACACCTGGGGCATTGGTGGCACAAAATTCGTTAACATACACTGAACCGCGATCATCAACCTCAACACCACTGTCTGCTGATAGCAAGCCGTCGGTGAAAGGCCGACGACCAACACACACAATTAGCTTGTCGAAGGTTTCTTTGAGCTGTTCTCCGGCAGTGGTTTGGTAGGTTACTTCAACTTCGCGACCCTTAATTTCGGTACCGGTTACACGTGCGCCAAGACGGATATCAAGACCTTGCTTTTGAAATATTTTCTTAGATTCTTTAGCAATGGCTTTGTCCATAATAGCTAGGAAGTCATCCAACGCCTCAAGCAGCACTACTTTAGAGCCCAAACGACCCCATACTGAACCCAATTCTAAACCAATGACGCCAGCACCAATAACACCAAGACGCTTAGGTACTTCACCAATCTCCAGTGCACCGGTGGAATCAAGAATAAGATCGTTATCAACAGGGGCTACCGGAATAGCAATAGGCAGCGAGCCAGAGGCCAGAATGACATTCTCTGCCTCTATTACCGATACCACGCCATCGTTATCAGTTAACTCTACTTTTTTGCCGGCTAACAACTTACCAGTACCGTAAAGCGCGATCACACCATTGGCTTTGAAAAGCCCGGCAATACCACCGGTTAGCTGATTAATAATTTTGTTTTTACGCTCTAGCATGGCGGGGATATCCATTGATACACCGCTGGTGCTAATACCATGAACAGCCAACCCTTCTGCTGCTTCATGATATTTGTAAGAACTGTCGAGCAAGGCTTTAGACGGGATACAACCAACGTTAAGACAAGTACCACCGTTGACGCCTTTGCCTTCGGTGTTTTTCCACTTCTCTATACAGGCTGTTTTCAACCCAAGTTGTGCTGCACGAATGGCTGCCACGTACCCTGCTGGGCCACTACCAATAACGACTACATCATACTTATCAGACATTTAAATACCTTTAAATCAATAACTTATCAATTAAATCTCAAGCAAAATCTTAGCAGGATCTTCGATTAACTGCTTTATTGCTACCAAAAACTGTACCGCGTCCTTGCCATCAATCAGACGATGATCATAGGACAGCGCTAAGTACATCATAGGCCGAATAACGACCTCGCCATTAATCGCCATAGGACGTTGCTGAATCTTGTGCATACCCAAAATTGCCGACTGCGGTGGATTCAAAATAGGCGTTGAAAGTAACGACCCATATACACCACCGTTAGTGATGGTAAACGTACCGCCAGTCATTTCATCAATCGTTAACTTGCCATCGCGCGCTTTGCCCGCGTAGTTGCTAATGGCGTTTTCAACGGTTGCGATGCTCATATTTTCTGCATTGCGCAACACAGGAACCACTAAGCCGCGCTCGGTAGACACTGCAACACCAATATCCTGGTAGCCATGATAAACAATGTCGGTACCATCAATCGAGGCATTGACCAGCGGGAAGCGCTTTAGCGCCTCTACTGCGGCTTTGACAAACATGCCCATGAACCCCAAGCGAGTACCGTTGTGTATCTTGGTGAATTCATCCTGATACTGCTTGCGCAGGCCCATCATCGCGCTCATATCGACTTCGTTAAACGTTGTCAGCATAGCGCTAGTCTGAGTAACACTGAGCAGCCGCTCTGCAATACGCGAGCGCATGCGTGTCATAGCAACACGACGCTCTACGCGGTCACCGCCCTGCAATACTTCTTCTGCCACAGCCGGCACTTTTGCTGCTGGCGCTGCAACCGACGCAGGGGCTGCAGCGGCTGGTGTGAAGTTAACCACGTCTTCTTTAGTGATACGCCCACCCTTCCCGGTGCCAGCAATTTGAGCAAGATCAATGTTGCGCTCATCCGCTAATTTCTTAGCAGCTGGGTTCACCAAGGTGCCACCCACCTCTGTGTCTGGCTCTACCTTAGATGCCGCAAGTGAAGGAGTTTCAGCCGCAGCACCCTCTTCAATGCGCGCCAAGATCTCATTGCTAAGTACAATGTCACCCTCAGCCTTAAATACTTCAGCCAAAATTCCAGAGGCTGGAGCAACCACTTCAAGAACAACCTTATCAGTCTCAATGTCGACAATTAGCTCGTCGCGACTAACGCTATCACCGGCATGTTTATACCAGGTTGCCAAAGTGCCTTCTTGCACTGATTCTGGGTATGTAGGTGCCTTAATTTCTATGGCCATCAATCTATTCCTAGTTTAAGAGTCGAATGTTAATGCTTCATCAATGAATTTTTTCTGCTCATCAAGGTGAACAGACATATAACCGCTTGCCGGCGCTGCTGAGGATATCCTTCCAGCATAGCTTACAGGTACTTTGGCATCCAGACGCTGAATCGCATTACGCATGTGATGCTGACTACTGTACCAAGCGCCCTGATTCATTGGCTCTTCCTGACACCAAACCGCATCTTCTAGGCTGGTATAACCCGCTAAAACAGCATCAAGCTCTTTATCAGGGAAAGGATACAGCTGCTCGAGACGAACCAAACCGATATCAGTAATACCCCGCGCATCACGCTCTTCCAGAAGGTGATAATACACCTTACCTGAACACAAAATAACGCGCTTTGCAGAGGCCGGATCAATAGTTGGGTCAACAATCACATTGTTGAAGTGCCCATCACTGAGGTCTTCAAGCGATGAGGTTGCCAATTTATGCCGTAGGATCCATTTAGGACTCATTATGACTAGTGGCCGCCGCATAGGTCGAATAGCTTGGCGTCGCAACAGATGGAAAATTTGTGCAGGCGTCGTTGGGTTACATATTTGCATGTTGTGTTCAGCACACAACTGCAAGAACCGCTCAAGTCGCGCTGATGAATGTTCTGGGCCCTGACCTTCAAAACCGTGCGGTAGCATCATGGTTAGGCCACACAGCCGGCCCCACTTGTGCTCTCCACTGGCAATGAACTGGTCAATAACTACCTGCGCACCGTTTGCAAAATCACCAAACTGCGCTTCCCAAATAATGAGGCCTTTAGGTGCAGTCGTCGCATAACCATATTCAAACGCTAACACGGCTTCTTCAGACAGTATCGAATCATAGATATCAAAGCGTGGCTGCTCGTCATACATGTTAGCCAGTGGAAGATAAGCTTCGCCATCTTTCTGGTTAAACACTACCGCATGGCGGTGAGAGAAGGTACCGCGACGCACATCTTGACCGGTAAAACGAATTGGATAGCCCTCTTTAAGCAACGTACCATAGGCTAATAGTTCAGCCATTCCCCAATTTAACGGGAGTGCACCGCCAGCCATCTTACGGCGGTCGTCATAAATCTTTGCCACTTGACGCTGAACAACAATACCATCAGGAATTGTTGTGATCTTAGTGGCTACGTCTTGTAACTGCTTTAACTCTATTCCCGTTATGCCTTCAGTCCGCCAATCATGGCCTAGATAGGGCTCCCAATTTACAAATAGCGTAGTATCGGGCTCACGGACAAGGTTGTGGACAACAAACTCACCCTTATCAAGGCTAGCGCGGTAAATATTAGCCATTTCATTGGCTTGATTTTCTTCTACGACCCCCTCAGCGATTAGCTTATGGGCATAGAGCGTGCGTGTTGTAGAGTGCTTGCGAATAACGTCGTACATCAATGGCTGAGTTGATGAAGGCTCGTCAGTCTCGTTATGACCTCGACGACGATAGCAGACCAAGTCAATAACCACATCTTTGCCAAACTCATATCGGTAATCTGTCGCCAGCATGGCTGCAAACATCACAGCATCCGGGTTGTCGCCATTGACATGAAGAATTGGCGCACCGACCATTTTCGCAATATCAGTGCAGTACTCACTAGATCGAGCATCATCTTGACGGCTAGTGGTAAAGCCGACCTGATTATTAATAACAATGTGAATAGTGCCGCCGGTTTTATAAGCGCGAGTCTGAGAGAGCTGGAAAGTCTCCATAACCACACCCTGACCTGCAAAGGCAGCATCACCGTGCATTAGAATAGGCACAACTTTTTGGCCGGTAGGATCATTGCGGCGGTCTTGACGCGCTCGACCCGAGCCAACCACTACTGGGCAAGAAATCTCAAGGTGCGATGGGTTAAAGCCCAGCGCCATATGCACTTCACCACCAGGGGTCATCACATTTGAAGAAAAGCCTTGGTGATACTTAACATCACCGGAGGTATTGACTAGGCGCTTGCCCTCGAACTCTTCGAACATCTCTGCGGGGTTTTTACCCAGTATATTGACCAGAACATTTAGGCGGCCACGATGTGCCATAGCCATAACAATTTCTTTTGCACCGTACTCACCAGAGCGACGCACTAAGCAGTCTAGCAACGGTATGAGGCTCTCGCCGCCCTCTAGCCCAAAACGTTTGGTACCAGGATATTTAGAATCTAAATGTTTTTCTAAGCCTTCAGCCGCCGTTAATCGGTTAAGTACGTCAATTCGCGCCTCATCCCCATAGGTGGGCTTGGAGCGAACGCTCTCAAAACGCTGAGCTAGCCATTGCTTTTCAGCAAATGAGGTGATGTGCATAAATTCTGGGCCAAGATCACCACAATAGGTCTCTTCCAGCGCTTCGATAATTTCACGCAACGGCGCTTCCTGCTTACCAATATAGAGAGGACTCGTCTGAAACGTTGTATCAAGGTCAGCCTCGGTCAACCCATGAAAATGTAACTGCAGATCAGCTACAACTTCTCGGACCATAAGCCCGAGCGGATCTAACCTAGCTTGCTGGTGACCACGAAAACGATAAGAGCTTATTAATTGAACAACCTTGACCTGCTTGCGTTCATGTTCCAGGTGAATTCCGCCGGAACCTGGAGCAGGTGTTGGCCGAGCTTGACGTCGACCGAGCAGTTCAAAATGCTGAATAATGGTGTCGTGAGATATGTCCGGAGCAATTGAGCCATTGGTGCGGGGTAGAGAGTCGAAAAAGCTACTCCATTCCTCCGGCACGCCATTTGGATCATGCAGGTAAGTTTCGTAGAGTCCTTCAATGTAGGCTGCGTTTCCACCAGAATAGTGGGAGGAGCTTAACAGTTGCTCCATTAGGCCCTGAGGCATTGATGATATTTCCTTTTGGCATCAGATTTTGCCGCCATTTTAATGCCCTAGAGTGGCTAGGGCTAGTAAAATATCGGCAAAACGACACTTTTATAGTGAACTGAGTCCTTTAAGCTGTCCCGCGGATCAACATATTGCGAATATGGCCGATTGCCTTAGTCGGATTTAACCCTTTAGGGCAAACCTGAACACAGTTCATGATGCCATGACACCGGAATACACTAAATGGATCATCAAGATTCGCCAAACGCTCTTCAGTTGCAGTGTCTCTGCTGTCTGCTAAAAAACGATAGGCTTGCAGCAGACCCGATGGCCCAATGAATTTTTCCGGGTTCCACCAAAAAGATGGGCATGCCGTGGAACAACACGCGCAAAGAATGCACTCATAAAGACCATCGAGCTTTTTACGCTCTTCAGGACTCTGCAGCCGCTCAATGGCAGGTGGTGGAGAGTCATTGATCATGTATGGCTGAATTTTTTCATATTGAGCATAAAATTGAGTCATATCAATCACCAAGTCGCGTATGACTGGCAAACCTGGGAGCGGACGAACCACTAATTTGTCGCCTTTTACACATGCAGACAAAGGCGTTATGCAAGCCAAGCCATTCTTACCTGATATATTCACACCGTCAGAACCACAGACACCTTCGCGACAAGAACGCCTAAATACCAAGGATGGGTCCTGAATCTTTAGCTTCTCAAGCACGTCCAGTACCATCAGGTCTTTACCTTGAGTATCAAACTCAAAGTCCTGCATGTAGGGCTCAGTATCAACTTCTGGGTTATAACGGTAAATACTTACATTCAACATAAATCTAAACTCTCATATCGTACTATTAATAGGTACGAATCATAGGTTCGAAGGGTTCACGTGTTTTCAAGGTGAAGTTTACTGGCCGCTTGCCAATCTCCTTACTCCCCGGATAATACACGGAATGGCACAACCAGTTCTCATCATCACGCTCTTGGAAGTCTTCTCTAGCATGGGCTCCCCTACTTTCGGTACGACCTTCGGCTGAAATGGCAGTAGCATAAGCGGTTTCAAACAAATTCTGAAGCTCGAGCGCCTCAAGCCTCGCTGTATTAAACGAACTACTCTTATCGCCAAGATACACATTTTCAACTCGCACACGAAGCTCATCAAGCTTTTCAACGCCCTGCTTCATATAGTCTCCACGCCGGAAAACGCCAAAGTAGTTTTGCATAATCGTTTGCAACTCAGAGCGCAAAACCGCAGCGTTTTCGCCGTCGGTGGACTGATTAATTCTGTTCAAGCCAACCATAGCTCGCTGAATATCTTCCTCAGTAGCTTCTTTAAGCGTAATACCTTCGCTTAACTGCTTCTCAATAAAGATACCCGAAGCGCGCCCAAAGACCACGAGATCAAGGAGTGAATTACCGCCCAAACGGTTAGCGCCATGCACAGAAACGCAGGCTGCTTCTCCACAGGCATAAAAACCCTCAATGACACTATCCTTGCCTTCTCGATCAATCGTTAAGGCCTGACCATTAACATTTGTTGGTATTCCTCCCATCATATAGTGGCATGTAGGCACTACAGGGATTGGTTCCTTCACTGGGTCGGCATGAGCAAAAGTTCTAGATAACTCAAGAATACCCGGCAGCTTTGCATTAAGCATTTCTTCACCGAGATGATCTAGCTTTAGGTAAACATGATCGCCATCAGGCCCGCAACCTCGACCTTCAAGAATTTCCAGCACCATTGAGCGAGCCACCACATCTCGACCGGCTAGATCTTTTGCATTTGGCGCATAGCGTTCCATAAAACGCTCACCATCTTTATTAATGAGGTAACCGCCTTCTCCACGACACCCTTCTGTCACAAGTGTTCCGGCACCATGAATTCCGGTGGGATGGAACTGCCACATTTCAATATCTTGCACCGGGAAACCAGCGCGCAATGCCATACCAACACCATCGCCCGTGCAAATGTGCGCATTTGTCGTTGAGGCATAAATACGACCGGCACCACCCGTGGCAAATACAGTGGCCTTTGACTCCACGAATACTGTCTCTCCGGTTTCAATGTCGATAGCCACAACACCCACCACTGCACCATCAGAATTTTTGACGATATCAACGGCAAACCACTCATTCAAAAAGACGGTTTTGTTCTTTAAATTCCCTTGATACAGAGTGTGCAGTAACGCATGACCCGTTCGGTCAGCGGCTGCGCACGTGCGTGCCGCTTGGCCGCCGGCACCGAAATCCTTTGATTGTCCACCAAAAGGACGCTGGTAGATGCGACCTTCCTCGGTTCGAGAGAAAGGTAAGCCCATGTGCTCAAGCTCAAAAATAGCCTCTGGCCCAGTCTGGCACATATACTCTATGGCCTCTTGGTCACCAATGTAGTCTGACCCCTTAATGGTGTCATACATGTGCCATTCCCACTTATCATCCGGATCATCGCTGGCTATGGCACAGGTAATTCCGCCTTGTGCGGAGACTGTGTGAGATCGAGTGGGAAATACCTTGGTAATAACTGCTGTTTTGTAACCTGATTGCGCCAACTGAAGAGCTGCACGCATACCTGACCCGCCGCCGCCAACAATGACAGCGTCAAAACTCATTTTTCTTAAACTACCCATTCAACTAAAGTCCCCAGAGAATTTTGATTGTCCACACTACATAGAGAAGGAGAATAAACCCCAAACCCGACTGTAGAACCTTACGGAGCCCATTGGCTTTTGGCCCTATCAATCTGACGGTAACGTAGTCTGTTAAAACACACCACATCCCAATCCACGCATGGTAGGCAACTGCCGATATCGTCACTAGCGTAAATAAACGCATAGACAGAAGACTATTGAGTTCAGACCACTGACCGTAGGTCAATGCTGGATTCGCTAACACATAGCCGACAAGAAAGATGGTGTATGCCAACATTAAAACTGAGGTTATGCGCTGGATGATCCAATCGCTAGGACCTGTGTGAGTAAACCGTGCCAAAAATGCCATCATAAGATAATCCATCCGGACACTAATGCAATTAGGATCAGCGCAACAGCTACCGAGATCCAGGCGCTTATTCGACCATTGTTAAAGCTTTCCTCAATGAACCCAAGATCCATAATCAAATGCCTAATGCCAGCAACCGTATGGTAGGTCAGAGCGACAAGGCTCCCCCAGACTAAGAACTGAGCGAACGGGTGTGATAAAACAGCGGTTACGTCGTCGAAGCTTTGCTGTGAAGCTAGGCTCTGATCAAGAATCCAAAGGAGTATCGCCAGCGCAAAAAGAGTGGCTACCCCCGACACCCGATGAAGGATAGAGACATAGGCGGTAATTGGAAGTTTGATTGTTCCAATATCGAGATTAACTGGTCTTTTTTTGTCTACCACGCATCACCTATTGGGCTGTTCACCGAAGCGAAGCAACTCTGTCATTGATTTTAACCTAAATTTGAGTATCTAGCGGGTTCGTCCTGCGAGTGCGGAGTGCCCGTCTTTGATGCTTTGCAGTATAAAGACTAGGGGATTCAATTTCAAATCCCTTTGCCCTGTATTGAGATTAAAATTACACTTCAGAAAAGCTCCATTCCAAGCTGTTATTGCGAGAGAGTGCTCTCTTTATGTCTTTTAGGACTATTTGATTGGTAATGTCATTCAAATAATGAATACTGGTTATCGCCACCGCCCGTAATCCCTGGCTTCAAAAGGCTAAGGTCCTCTCTAAACTGCACGCCACTGGTTGACAATTTCCGCTGAACACCTATAGTTGCCAATCGAGTTTTTGACCCATTACACACGTTTTTCAAGGAATAAGTATGACGGATCGCAAAGCAACCCTAATAATTGACGGCGAAACCCCTATAGAGTTGCCAATACTCAAAGGCACTAGAGGACAGGACGTCATCGATATCGGGACTCTAGGAAGTCACGGTTACTTTACTTATGACCCAAGCTTTACGGCAACAGCGTCTTGCCAGTCGGACATTACTTTTATTGACGGCGAGAAAGGTATTCTGTTGCATCGCGGTTATCCTATTGAAGTGCTTGCCGACAAATCAGACTATATAGAAGCATGCTATCTACTCCTAGAAGGTGCACTACCCACTAAAGAGCAAAAAGAAAAGTTCGAACATACTATTAAATATCACACTATGGTGAACCGCTCCATAGAGCATTTTATTAGCGGCTTCAGATATGACGCGCATCCAATGGCCATGCTGTGTGGGCTGGTTGGTGCTATGTCGTCTTTTTATCATGATTCATTGGATATTACTGATCAAGAGCATCGAACAATTTCGGCACATCGCTTAATTGCGAAAATGCCGACCATTGCCGCCATGTGTTACAAGCACTTTATCGGACAACCCTTTGTATACCCTGACAATACGCTTTCTTACTCTGAGAACTTCCTGCATATGATGTTTGGAACGCCCTGTGAGAAATATAAATGCCACCCTGCTCTTGCCAAGGCAATGGACAGGATTTTCTTGTTACACGCCGATCACGAACAGAATGCATCAACATCAACTGTACGTTTAGCCGGTTCATCAGGTGCTAATCCGTTCGCTTGTATCGCAGCGGGTATTGCTGCGCTTTGGGGGCCTGCACATGGTGGCGCTAATGAAGCGGTCCTGAGCATGCTCGATGAAATTGGCCATGAAGATAATATCGAAGAATACATTGCTAAGGCGAAAGACAAGAACGATCCATTCCGTTTGATGGGTTTTGGCCATAGGGTTTACAAGAATTATGACCCGAGAGCTACAGTTATGCGCCAAACATGCGATGAAGTGCTTGAAGTCCTTGGCGTAGAGAACGATCCTCTATTTAGATTAGCTAAGAAACTCGAAAAAATTGCTCTCGAAGATGAATACTTTGTCAGTAAGAAGCTTTACCCCAACGTAGACTTCTACTCTGGCATCATTCTTAAAGCAATGGGGATTCCTGAAGAGATGTTTACGGTGATTTTCGCTACCGGCCGTACCGTTGGATGGATATCGCACTGGAACGAAATGATTACTCACCCGTATCGCATTGGCCGCCCACGCCAACTCTATACGGGATCTGATGTCCGCGACTACACGCCTATCGACGAGAGATAGACCTAACCAGCGGATACCACACTTAAAGACACAAAAAAGGCAGCTTACGCTGCCTTTTTTGTGGATGTTATATTTTATTTTCTTAGTGAACCCAATGATGCCTTCGCGATTTTTCTTCTAACGCTTTCGCTGTCGCCGCAGGCATAGCGTTAATGTCTAATCGCTCAAAAAAGAGAGGCTCTATTTTAGAGGTACCGCTTCCTATTTCTGACATATCGGCAACATCATATAAACGACCGTTAATCATAGTGTGTGTGATCATCTCACTGCGACGGATGTTAGAGAGCACCTGTCCGTCCATAATAACGATATCCGCTAACTTGCCCACCTCAATAGAGCCCAAGTCATCTGCCATACCCAGCGCTAAACTTGGGTCATAAGTAGCAGCTCGCAGCGCCTCCCACGGCGTAAAACCACCCTGATTAAGCATCCACATTTCCCAATGCGCTGCCAGTCCCTCTCTTTGGCCATGAGCGCCAATCAACACACGCACGCCGGCATCACGTAATTTCTTCGCATAGGCCGCAACTTTTATATGGTTATAGTGATCATCGGGGGCAGTGGGTCGGCGAATCGAGCGAGGCTCGACAATATAGCGAGGAACATAGCGTGTTAAACGAGTATTTTCCCAGACATTAGTACGGTCATACCAATACTTCTCACCTTCTAAGCCACCATAAGAAACCACCAATGTAGGATTATAAGCCATATCAGTCTGAGCCCAGAATTGAGTAAGATCATCGTACCCGGTAGCAATATTCAGCGAGTGCTCTAAGGTTGTATGGCCATCAGCAATCATACTCATATTTTGGTACAGCTTACCGCCACCCTCTGGCACCACCATTAATTCAAGATCACGCGCCGCCTTAAGTACCTGTTGTCGCTGCTCGCGGCGGGGTTGGTTATAACTCTTTACCGATACGGCGCCCATGTCTTTGAGGCGTTGCAAGTGAAAAAATGCGTCATCATAGCTGTCAATTCGAGCGTAAGCCGTTGGTGAGTTGGCGCCATAAACAATGGTTCCTGTGGAGAAAATTCTTGGCGCTAAAATCTGTCCGCTCCGCTGTAATTCAGAAGCGGCAAATATTTCAGAACTGTCATTAGAAGGATCATGGATAGTGGTCACACCAAACGCTAGACTAGAGAGATTTTTCCAATTTTGCTGTGGAATAATCTCCTCATTTGCTTGAGAGCCATGGGCATGTCCATCAATTAAACCTGGGGTCAATGTTTTACCGCTGACATCAATTCTTTGGGCATCCGCGGGTATAGAGACCTCACCAACCTTACCTACTGCAATAATCCGATTGTCTTGCACCACCACTACGCCATTACTAATTACTTCTTGAGAATTATCAGCATCTCGCATGGTAACAACTTGCCCACCCACTAATGCGATAGTCGAAACAGGCTTGTCGGCTACTTGAGAAAACTCCAAATTTAGGCCCTCAGATACCGGTTCTGGCAATTCATCGGGAGCACCCGCTAAAAAACTGAACGCTTGATTCAATTCTCTGCTGAACACAGTCGGCCCATGAGACCAGCTAAGCCTATCGCTACCTGCAGACCAGCTTAGATATTCACCGGCACGTTTAGAGACCTGAGCTAACGGTAAACTACCATCTTCCACACCTAGTTCCTGCTGTAAACCAGTGCTTAAAAATGGCGCCACAAAGGCGTTGTTTTGATGTGTATAAGCGATCCATTTTCCATCGGGTGAAAGCTGATATTCAGTCACCTTATCACCCTTCAATAGCGCCCTCTCATCCCTGCCATTTAAATCAACGCTATAAAGTTCAAGCTCTGTGTACTTACTGTCAGGTGCGTAATCAGTAAAATAAAGCCGATCTTCATCCGCGGAAAAGTGTGCATTGAAGCCGTTCTCAATAACTTTCTCCATAGTCTTAGCTTTTCGATCAGCGATATAAATACCCGGCTCCATGGACCATTCCGGCGACAATAGGTAACCGCCAGTGAGTCGACGAAAAACGATACTATCCCCCGCGGGTGAAAACTTAGGCTCGACGTAAATGCCAGGTTCAGTGGTAATAATGGAACCTTTGCCGCCCGCGGCACTAACTACGTTAACCGACCCAAGACCTTTGTCGCTCCAAGTTGTGTAGGCTATTGATTTGCCGTCACGTGAGAAGCTCGGATAAAACTCGTCATGATCATTCTGACGGGTCAATCGTTTGACACGACCACTTTTTATATCATGAACATATAATTTACCCAGCGCTTGATAAACCACCGAGTCGCTGGTGGGTGACATACTGGCCCACCGAATCATCTTTACCGTAAAAGTATCCGGCGCCACATCCACAGCGTAGCGTGGCGGACGTTGTACCTGTTTTTCAATCTTGATGTGTATTGGGATAACGGTAACATCTAAATTTTTGATGGTTAGTTTGTGAAGTTTACCGGCAGTCCAATAAACAATATGCTTACCATCTGGGGTCCAATCAAAATAAGCAAAATTACCCTCCGAACCAAATGTTTCCTGATGGTCCCTCTCCATTTCTGTGGAAAGCCTGCGGTCAATTCCGGATTTGAGGTCTTTCAGATACAAGACGGTTTTTGTATCTTCGCGCTTGAGATAAGCCATGTATTTCCCATCGGGCGAAGGCGTTGGCACAATCGCGCCCCCGGCGCCACCGATATAACTGGACGATTCTCCTGTTTCAAGGTCATGGCGCATAATATTAAACAGTTCGGTTGTCGCATTTTTGCCGTATTGCCAAATTCGGCCTGAGGTAACATCATCGGTGTAGTAAAGATATTTGCCATCCGGTGAAAAGGCTGGGTCCGTCATGTTTTTTTGAGTATGTGGTCCGTAGGCTCGTTCGGTAACCATGACTCCAGAACCCCCGGATCGATGGTACATCCAGATCTCACCTGCTGGGATTGAGCGCGATGACATAAAACCTTTGGTAACCGCAACATAGTTACCATCGGGGCTCCAGCTGGGCGTATGGATAAGAGCTGTTTTCTCAGTGCTAATTTGGCGAGGATTACTGCCATCTGAATCCATTACCCACAAATTAGAGGTGCCATCACGATCGCTAATAAAAGCTATCGATTTACCGTCAGGGCTATATGCCGGCTGCATATTCCAATCAAACCCATGAACCAGTGGTTTACCCTCGCCTCCATTAATAGACACCGTATAAATATCACCGAGCATATCAAAAGCTATCGTTTTCCCATCTTGACTAACGCTGAGATTTGACCAAGTACTTTCATCAGTATCAATGGTAATAGTCTTCAGCTCACCTTGTGGCTGGGTGACATCCCATTTATCACCCTCTTTCTCATCGTCAATATCTGCGGAAAATACAGGCACGACCATAAGGCAACACAACAGGGGGAGTAATACAGCATAAGACTGCTTCTTGAGGGGAGTAATCATTGTTTTCTATACCTATTCTAAAATGAGCCATCTGACGTAAAATCAAAGCGTGTATGGCGCATATACTATCCCATACTCCGGGTGATTGGGAGTGCATTATAGTAACCAAAAGACACACAAGGCATGGAAGTTTGATCGGATATAGTGGCCAGCATAACGCCTTAAATCTGTATTTTATGCGTTATGCTAATTTCGCTGAAGCAGCCAATTCTTCAAGCTGCTGTTCAGTATGATGGTCTGAGGATAGCCATAGATAAACAGACGGGAGCACGAACAGCGTAAATAGCGTACCAACAACCATACCGGCAACCAAAATAATCCCTATACTATTGCGCGCCTCCGCACCTGAACCGACCACCAATACTAAGGGTAAGTGACCTAGTACTGTGGCCCCTGTGGTCATTAAAACTGGTCTAAGGCGTGTCGCCGCACCTTGTTTAATCGCGTCTAACTTACTTAACCCTAGAGCCTGCATTTGATTGGCAAATTCAACGATTAAAATAGCATTTTTAGAAATTAATCCTGCAAGCGTAATAAACCCTACCTGCGAATAAATATTAATGCTGGTCAGGTCTAAAAACGTAAAAAGCATGGCCCCTGAAAATGCCAAGGGAACAGAGCCGATAATGACGATGAGTGGGTCGCGGAAGCTATTAAACTGAACCGCTAAAACAAAAAATACCACGATGAGGGCTATACCTAAAACGCCAAGAAGGGTGTTACCCTCAGCACGCATCTGCCTTGATTCTCCAGCATAATCTAGCGTGTAATGATTGGGAAGAATATCCTTTGCTGCAGTCTCAAGAGCCGCCAGAGCCTGCTCTCTGGTCATACCTGGAATTACCCCGCCAAACACACGAAAAGAGTTCTTTTGCTCAAACTTACCCAAAAAACGTGGTGCGGCGGTGCGGGTTAAGCTAGCAATCGCCGACAGTGGAATCAGATCTCCGGTAGCGTTACTAATCTTAATATCCATCAACATCTCAGGGTCTGACCGCAACTGTCGATCAACCATCGGAATGACGCGATAGGCCTTTCCGCTCAGATCAAATCGGTTGACATAATTACCGGATAAGAGAAAGCTCACTTGACGGCTGATGTCACTCAGATTCATCCCCAAGTCAGCCACTTTCTCACGATCAATTTCAAACTTAGCCTGGGGTAAATCGATACGTAAGTCGGTATCAGCAAACATGAAAACCCCACTGGCATAAGCTGCTGCCACCATAGCTTCAGCGTAAGGTAGTGCGACTTCAGGACTGTCTGTAGACTGCACCACCAGCTCAATATCAAAGTTACCGGCGGTGGGTAATGCCGGACTGAGTATTGGGAAGCTCTTAACCCCCGTTACTCCCGATAAGTTAGCAAAAGTCTTCCAGCGCAGATCATGGACTGTGACATCACGATCGTTATATTTGACAAAGTTTTGGCCGCCAAAGCTGCTGGATGGAAACACTATCTGCCACATATCTGCCGTTGCAGGCAATGACGCCATTGCGTCCACAACATCACCCATGTACCTCGTCGTGTAATCAAGAGAGGCTTCTGGCGGGCCACTGGTAATGACTGATATAGAGCCCTGATCTTCGGTAGGCGCCAATTCCTTCTTGGAAAGTACGAAAAACGGGAGTATTAAAAGCGTAAAGAAGATCGCCACCACAGCGACCTGCGCATTATTCTGGAGAGTTACATCAAGCATTTTTTTATAACGATTTTGCAACATTGAGAAACGCGCATTGACCCACTTCGTATAACGTCCTTCTTTGCCTCCTTCAGCACAAACATAAGCGCTCATAATGGGCGATAGCGTTATTGCTACCACACCAGAAATCAATACCGCCACCGCCAAGGTAAAAGCGAACTCTTTAAACAAGACACCGGTTAAACCAGACAAAAACCCTATTGGAGCATAGACCACAGCCAGCGTTAATGTCATACCTATAATCGGCGCTAACAACTGCCGAGAGCTTTTCAGAGCCGCCTCAGTGCGACTCATCCCCTCGCGCATAAACCGACCAACATTCTCCACCACTACAATGGCATCATCGACCACCAGGCCAACGGACAGCACAATGGCTAAAACTGTCAGTAGATTTAGAGAAAACCCCATTAAAGACATTGCTGCTATAGCCCCTAATAATGAAATTGGGATGGTAACTAACGGCACTAGGGCTGTGCGTAAGGAACCCATGAACGCTACCACCACAATGCCGACTAACAGCACTGTCTCTATTAAAGTGATAAAAATCTCTCTTAGCGCATCGCGCATGTAGGTTGTAATATCGTAGCCGACTCGGATACTCATCCCCTTGGGGAGGGTCGGATTAATCTCATCAATTACCGTATACAGACGATCTGCAATCGCTATTTCGTTAGCGCCCGGCAAGGGCCAAACCGAAATAAAGACTGTTTGCCGCTGATTTATACGCGCATCTGTTGTCCCCTCCTCTTCACCTAAACCCACTCGTGCAATATCCTCTAACCGCACCTGAATCCCATCTTTTTCACGTATCACCAGTCGGCGAAAATCGTCAACTGTCTGCAGCGCAGTATTGGCTAATAAATCAATTCTCTGAGATGAATTCTCGGTCCGCCCCATAGTGGCAATAACATTATTACTGCGCAGTGCCGCTTCAATCTCAGTGGCACTTAAATTGAAGGCCTCCATCTGATCGGGCTTGAGCCAGACGCGCATCGCTGGCAGTCTCCCGCCAGGTAGAGCAACACGCTGAACACCAGAAATAGCGGCGAGTATAGATGTGACACGGCGACTAAGATAATCAGTAGCTTCTGCTCGGCTAATATCCTCATACACCACATCTAGGTAGAAACCGGCATTAGGGCGGTCTGCCCTGGATACCTCAACCGATGGATCTTCAGCACCTGCAGGCAACTCAAAACGAATTTGGTCAAGCCGAGTGGATAACTCTGCCAATGCGTTCGTGCTGTTTTCATTAAGGTTTAACCATACGGTGACCACACTGAAGCCCGCGGTCGTGACTGAATCGATATAATCAATACCGGGCACCGTGGAGGCCGCTCGTTCGATGGGATCAGTTACAAAACCCTGCACAACATCCGCTGGCGCACCTACATAGGGAGTACTGATAACCAGGGACGAACTTTCAATTTGAGGAAACTGTGAAACAGGAAGATTTGACGCGGCTTTTAGGCCCATCAACACCAACATAATACAAATAGAAACAGATAGAACCGGACGGTGGATAAAAACATCAGTCCATTTAGGTTTGCTTAATCTCTTGTCTTCTAGATTATCTGATAATTGCTTCGCTTGAATACTCATTATCTCTACTCCATTAATGGGGCAGTAGTTTGAAGCACCGCGTCAGTCACAACGGCATTCACAAGGATATTCTCACGTAATTTGAAAGAGCCATTGGCGGCGACCCTTTCGCCGGCGTTCAACCCACTCAACACCAGAACTTTTTGATCGTTTTCCGAGCCCAACTCAACTGCCCGTCTTGACGCTCGCTCTGGCGCATCGGCTCCCTCTTCGGAGGGATTTAATACATACACATTAGCACCCATTGCATCATAGCGAATAGCTGATGCTGGCACCTGAATAAGACGAGAAACCGCCCCAATGGGCACACTCACCCTGACAAAAGAACCCGGAAGAAGACTATCACTCGCATTAGCCTCGGCCCGGTAGCGCACGTTACGCGACTGCGAGTCGACCCACGAGTCTCGTGCAATGACAACAGCGCCGCTTTCGGGATAACCCATCAAACTCATACTATCGCCAACTGCTAGACTAGCCTGCTGCTGGGGAAGGCTGAAATCCACCCAAATTTTGGTGTCTATACCGACCAAACGTGTTATCACATTACCCGCTGCAAGATACTGGCCCTGCTTTAATTCGTGTAATCCAGTACTGGCATCAAAAGGTGCTAAGAGTGTTTTTTTTGCGATCGTTGCATCTAGGGCCGCGACTCTAGCGGACGCCGCGTTAAACTGCGCTTTTGCATTATCTAGCGCCTCTGCCGACGCAACCCCAGTCCTTGCCAACGTAGTGTTGCGCTCTAGCAGCAACTTAGCAATTGTTGTATTGGCCATTGCGGCGTCCCTTTGAGCGAGTTCCTCGGCAATATCAAACCGCACTAAAAGCTGTCCTTTAATCACTTTCGCACCGGGCTCAAAACCAACTTTTTCGATACGCCCAGGTAACTCATTACTCAAATCAACTGAGCTTTTTGCAACGACTTCTCCTGTTGCCATTACAGTTTTCTGCCACTCTACTGGTTTGGCAATAGCCAACTCGACTGATTCCATAGGCTCAGGAAAAGAAGCACCAAAGGCAATGGCCGCTTGGATCTGGTTGTATTTGAAGAGGCCCAAAATTACCACAACGCTTATACAACCGCCTACGACAATAGACCAGCTTTTTACTTTCATCTTTAATCCTTTACCCTAATATTTGATGTGTAGTTTGAGCCGTTTTTTTAGCCTACAGGGCCAGAGTGGAAGCGGAATTCAGAATCGGGCTCTTGAATAAGTTTCTGCTCGCATGCAGCTATTACGGCAATGCGCTGTTCAATAGATTCATTGCCGGCCGCTTTTGTGGCTAACGCCAGATAGTCTTGATAATGACGCGCTTCGGATTTTAGTAGCGATAGATAAAACTCTTTTAGTTCATTGTCTAAGTGGGGTGCGATTTTGGCAAATCGCTCACATGAGCGAGCCTCAATAAACGCACCTACAATCAAGACATCAACCAAACGTCCGGGGTCATCTTTGCGGACCACTTCACGCAAGCCAGCTGCATACCTGGATGCAGAGATGTGTTGGTAGGGGATATTGCGGTGTTTCATGATCTTGATTACTTGCTCAAAGTGTCGCATCTCTTCTCTTACCAAACGTGACATTTTATTCAATAACTCAAAGTTATCGGTGTATCGATAGATTAAATTAAGCGCTGTACTAGCGGCTTTTTTCTCACAATTTGCATGATCTACTAACATAATCGTTTGGTTATTTAGTGCATTTTCTAGCCACTTATCTGGGGTGTGGCACGGTAAAAATGCCTCAATATGTTGAATATCTGTCATAAATTATTTTCTTATAGTAATAGTTAAAGGTTATGTAACACTGACTTGGAGGCTATAAAAACAACCATACTGTTGATCAGACTGTCGCGCTGTCAATTTGATCTCCATCTTTTGAACCGAACGCTAATGCTCGCGTGCAAATCAAAGCTATTTATCTATCTTATCTGTTTTCTATGGGTGTAAATCACCGCTAAAAATTGCTAATCGAGGTCAATAGTGTCTCATAACTCTGAACAATGGGTTGACACTGTATGGGATCAGTTTTTGCTTTTTGCCGATAATGGCCTACGACCCTTTGCCAGTATTCCTGATGGTCTGGATCTGACCAATCCCACATAATACTGCCGGTATTAACAATTTTTTCACCTGCACTTTTGGATACATAAATACCTTCATAAAACCTATTGTTTTCGAAAATAATTCGCTCACCTTTGAGCTTAAAGCCTTTTTTAATCAATGATTCTCTTACTGAATAGTTTCCATGAACAGAACAAATTAAAAAATCCAAAGAGGTACTGGGTGCTGAAGCACACAAACTATTGATAAACTCAATCGCCTGGTGAGAGCCTACACCCGCGATAATAAATAATTGAGAGTCGCGGTTAGGTACAACAATATTTTTTAGATCCTCACAGTAAACTCGCCAACTGTACTCATCCCGAGGGCAACTTTGAGTCAGTGTCTTTTCTAATTTTTCCATCTGCTTAGCAATAACATCTACAAAAATGACTTCGCCAGCACGCTTTCTTTTTAGTAAGGACATCCCGAGTAGTCCATGGTCACAGCAACAGTCCCAAATTACCGAGTACGGCTGCATAACCATGCTCTCCAGCTGACCGAGCCTACTATCGGTCTTTAAAAGTGTTTTGCTTTTATTCATACAAATTCGCCATCATCAAACATTTACTCGACTGAAGTTTTACACTTCGTCTTTTTTAAATACGTTAACTGTGAGCCTAATGAACCTCGGATGGCAGACTTTAACCTTAAAATATTGATTTGGTAACCCACTACACCTCAATTGAACAATTTTATACTCAACAAAAGTATGTAATTTTATTACCTCCGAGCAATGAAGCTTAGGGCAGACCTCTCCTTCTGTTTTTTGGTAATCAATTTAGCCGGAGTGGTTAGCTTTTGGGCGTTACGTGGTCATAAGGTTTAATGTATTTAAAATTTATGAATTTAGTGTGACTGATTGGCTCCGGAACAATTAAGACTAATAACGGGTATATACTTTAAGCCTGTAAATAAACTACCGAATAACGTACAATTTAGCCCTAAAATAAGAGCCTCCTATGGCCTAAATTTTCCACATAAATGAAAAAATGGCCTGAGATGAGTAATCAATAATTATTGTCTACCGTGAGAGATTTGAATGAGCTTATATTCAGAGTATATGGATGAAATCGCTACCCGTAAAAAGGACCTAGGATTAAATCCAAAGCCAATTGACGGTGCTGATTTACTGGCAGAGATTATTGCCCAAATTAAAGATACCGGGAATGAGCGACGTGAAGATTCCCTAAATTTCTTCATTTATAATGCGCTACCAGGCACAACCAGCGCGGCTGGGGTAAAAGCACAATTTCTGAAAGAAATCATTTTGGGTGAATCTGCCGTTGCAGAGATCACAGCAGAATTTGCCTTCGAACTGCTATCGCATATGAAAGGCGGCCCCTCTATTGAAGTTCTGCTCAATCTTGCTCTGTCTGACGATGCAGTGGTTGCTAAACCAGCTGCTGATGTTCTGAAAACTCAGGTATTTTTGTACGAAGCCGATACCGATCGCCTTACCACCGCTTTTAAAGCCGGCAATGCCATCGCTAAAGAGATCCTAGAGAGCTACGCACAAGCCGAGTTCTTTACCAAACTGCCAGAAATTGACGAAACCATTGAGATCGTCACTTATATTGCCGGCGAAGGCGACATCTCCACTGACTTGTTGTCTCCAGGTAATCAAGCGCACTCACGTGCCGACCGTGAACTGCATGGCCAATGTATGGTGACCCCCGAAGCCCAGCAGGAAATCGTTGAGCTACAGAAGAAACACCCGAACGCAAAAGTGATGCTAATCGCTGAGAAAGGCACCATGGGAGTGGGCTCTTCACGTATGTCCGGCGTCAACAATGTTGCCCTTTGGGCCGGCAAGCAAGCCAGCCCATACGTGCCGTTCATCAACATCGCTCCAGTTGTTGCCGGGACCAACGGTATCTCTCCAATCTTTTTGACCACTGTTGATGTTACCGGTGGCATCGGTCTCGACCTGAAAAACTGGGTTAAAAAAGTAGACGCCAAAGGCAACACCGTTTTTGACGATAATGGCGATGCCGTGCTGGAAGAGGCTTACTCAGTGGCTACCGGTACTGTACTTACTATTAACACCAAAGAGCACAAACTCTACAACGGCGACACAGAGCTGGCGGACGTTTCTTCTGCGTTCACACCGCAAAAAGTTGAATTCATGAAGGCTAGCGGTTCTTACGCTGTTGTCTTCGGTAAGAAGCTGCAGACTATTGCAGCTGATGTTTTGGGGGTTAAACCCGCTCTGGTTTACGCACCATCGAAAGAAATTTCTATTGAGGCTCAAGGTCTGACCGCTGTTGAAAAGATCTTCAACAGGAACGCTCTGGGTGTAGCGTCTAATACCCCGCTGCACGCCGGTTCTGATGTTCGCGTTAAAGTGAACATCGTCGGTTCTCAAGACACCACTGGCCCTATGACCTGTCAGGAACTGGAAGCCATGGCAGCTTCTGTTATCTCGCCAAGTGTTGACGGTGCTTATCAGTCTGGCTGTCACACCGCGTCTGTTTGGGACAGCAAAGCAAAAGCCAACATTCCTAAGCTGATGTCGTTCATGAATAATTTCGGTCTGATCACCGCGCGCGACCCTAAGGGCGCTTACCACCCTATGACCGACGTAATCCACAAAGTGTTGAACGACATCACCGTGGACGACCGTGCCATCATCATCGGTGGTGACTCACACACCCGTATGTCTAAGGGCGTTGCTTTCGGAGCAGATTCGGGCACCGTAGCTGTCGCACTAGCTACCGGTGAATCAGCTATGCCGATTCCTGAGTCTGTGAAGGTTACCTTTAAGGGCGACATGAAGAGCCACATGGACTTCCGCGATGTGGTGCACGCCACTCAGGCGCAGATGCTCAAACAGTTCAACGGCGAGAACGTGTTCCAGAGTCGTATCATCGAAGTACAGATCGGCACCCTACTGGCTGACCAAGCTTTTACCTTCACCGACTGGACTGCAGAGATGAAGGCAAAAGCCTCTATCTGTATCTCTAACGATGAAACCCTGGTCAAGTCGCTGGAACTGGCTAAGAGCCGTATCCAGATCATGATCAACAAGGGTATGGAAAACCACGTGAATATGCTGCAAGGCCTTATTGATCTGGCTGACAAGCGTATCGCTGAAATCCAGTCGGGAGAGAACCCTGCTCTGGCTCCAGATAACAATGCCAAGTACTTCGCAGAAGTGGTGGTTGATCTGGACCAAATCGACGAGCCAATGATTGCTGACCCGGACGTAAACAACGAAGATGCCTCTAAGCGCTATACCCACGATACTATTCGTCCAGTGTCATACTACGGCGGCAACAAAACTATTGACCTGGGCTTTGTCGGTTCTTGTATGGTGCACAAAGGCGACATGCAGATCATCGCTCAGATGTTGCGCAACCTTGAAACTCAAGGCGAGATCAACTTCAAAGTGCCGCTGGTTATTGCGCCACCCACTTACAACATCGTTGATGAGTTGAAGGCCGAAGGCGACTGGGAACTGCTTCAGAAATACGCCGGTTTCGAATTTGATGATGCCGATCCTAAAGGCGCTGCCCGTACGCAGTACCAGAACATTATGTACTTAGAGCGCCCGGGGTGTAACCTGTGTATGGGTAATCAAGAGAAGGCTGCTAAAGGCGATACGGTGCTGGCTACCTCTACTCGCCTGTTCCAAGGCCGTGTGGTTGAAGATACTAGCGAGAAGAAAGGTGAGTCACTGCTGGCCTCTACACCAATGGTTGTACTGTCTAGCATCTTGGGCCGTATCCCAACCATCGAAGAGTACAAAGTCGCCGTTCAGGGCATTAACCTAACCGACTTTGTGCCACCTTCGGCAGACCTGAGTGTCGAGCCACAAGCTGTACCGGTGAGAGTAATCGGCTAGCTTACAGAGCTTTGTCGCTATTGAGGGAAAACAAAAAACCCGCCTTTAAGGCGGGTTTTTTTATCTCTAGCATGTACCCTACATATAAGCACTACTCGTATCGCTGTGATCGGTAACATCCTTGACCCCTAAAAGCTCTAGAATCTTTTCAATCAACGTTTTCTCTAAGCCCTCTTTTAAGGTCAAATCAACTGCTGAACAGCCTTGTCAACCGCCACCAAATTCAAGCACAGCATAGCCTTTATAGATTTCTGCAAGAGAAATAACACCGCCATGCTATGCAAGACCCGGATTAATCTCGCTTAGGCCAGCACATGGGCGATATTCTCAAACTTATGTAATGGTTCTACTTTGACGGTAGGACTTCAATCAAAAAAGTCCTATCCTCAAAGTTTAGGAAACCGCTACTACTAGCCAGTCTTTAAGTTCCTGTAAGTCAGCCTCGTGGCCGGGAAATGCTGCAATGAGTGAATCTACGCATTCTGCAACGGCATCAGGCCGATAGGCAACACCAACCAGTTGCTCCGCAAGCTGTTCAATTGGGTCTGGAAACAAGCTATCAGTAAAGGTTTGCGCTGCGACAATGTGGGCGTTTTTTAAATCCAAATGCAGTTCCACACCGCCCCATGGAAAGCGTTCGTCCAGAGTGTGGGTAAATTGAGGTGACTTACCATAGTTCCAGTCCCAACTTTGTTGCTGAGCGAATTTTTCAACAAATCCCGGTAGATCTGGTAATGCGTCAGGAGAGATGATTTCTATGGCCCCCGTCTCGCCAAAGTAGTCACAAAAAGCTGTGATAATCGCGTCACACACCAGCTCATGATTAATATCTGGGTACACACTATTTAGATTAGTGACCCGCGAACGCACCGATGTGATGCCTTTAGATTGAAGCTTTTTCTGATCTGGATTTAGATAATTGGCTAAGCGACTTAAATCCGCATGCAATAACAGGGTGCCATGGTGAAAACCGCGATCCTTGGTCTCTTTATAGGCAGAACCTGAGAACTTACGCATGTTCTCACCTTCGCCCACAACGAGGTCGTTACGACCATTCGCATAGCCCTCTATCCCTAGCTTCTTCAGACCTTGTAACACAATGTCTGTTGACACCGCTTTACTGTATTCTGGCTTTCCCGCCATAAAGGTAAAGTTGGTATTACCTAGATCATGAAAAACCGCACCACCACCACTTTGGCGACGAGCAAGATGAATATGATCTTGCTCCATCGTGTTAATGTTGCATTCCTTCCATGGGTTTTGTGACCGACCAATCACCACTGTATTTTGATTACGCCATAGAAACAGCACTCGCTGGTCAGACGCCATAGATCGAAAAATGCAATCCTCCACCGCAATGTTAAAATGGGGATCGTGAGAGTTTGAGAGTAAAATTCGGCTAGCCATGGAACGTCCTTTTTGAAAAAACAGTAAACCTTCAAGCGCTAATTTTAATAATATCTGTTCTCACATACAATAAATAAATTCTATATGGTGCCAGCATGGACAAGGACATTCTGACGGAAGCGTCGCTAAGGGCAGCTCATTTTCTGGGACTTGATACAGCGCAAGTCGCTCAAATCTCGAGACAGACACAACTAGACTCTGAGGAAATTGCAATATTATTGGTAAGAACCTACAAATCATTACATAGCATAATGGGCGGCCATGAAGCGAGATGAAGGTATGGATAACCTCTGGGAACTCCCATCTTAAATGCATACCTGAGCAGTTGATCATGAGCGCAGGCGGACTAGGTGATGTCACCTGCTATCTGAAAAGGTTTGAATAGTTGTTCATATTGGCACTTTGCCTGTTCCAGATTGAGGTTTATCGCTATTGAGGGAAAACAAAAAACCCGCATTTAATGCGGGTTTTTTTATATCTACGATATACCCTACATATACGCATTAGTCGTATCGCTGTGATCGGTCACATCCTTGACCCCTAAAAGCTCTGGAATCTTTTCCATCAACGTTTTCTCTACGCCCTCTTTCAAGGTCAAATCAACTGCTGAACAGCCTTGGCAACCGCCACCGAATTCAAGCACGGCATAGCCTTCATGGATTTCTGCAAGAGAGACAACACCGCCATGCGATGCGAGGCCCGGATTAATCTCGTTGTAGAGTAGATAATTAACTTTATCTTCAACAGGACTATCATCACTGATATTAGGCAATCGTGAATTAGGCGCCCTAATCGTGAGCTGACCCCCAAATTTATCTTCAGCGAAGTCAACCTTAGCGTCATCTAAGAATGGAATACTGCGTTGCTCGTAGTAACCATTAAACTTACCGTACTCCACAATCAAATCTTCTTCATTGTGCTCTCCTGGGCGACTATAGGCTATACAGGTCTCCGCTTTAGGCGTACCCGGGTCAGACACAAACATGCGTATACCAATCCCTTCACAATTTTGTTTTTCCAACAGACCTGCCAGATATACTTGAGCTGACTCTGTGATTGTTACGTTTAACATAGTGTTTCCCTGATGCGCAGTACGCTCAATTTCTACAACCATTTTACGCTATACGGATGGATTGGCAAAATATGATTATCAAACGGCACTAATTATCTTTGCAAGCGTCTATACCTATGACTGTATTCTCTTTTGGTGATAAAATCTGGTTTAAGAAACCCTCTGCCAAACTAACCATAAATCTGCGATTGTCATAACCTCGCTGTAACAATAATATTTAATAGGAAACTGACGTGTCTGAAGATAATCAAAAAGATAAGAAACCTCGACTAGGGGCCATTGTCCTCAGTATTCTTGCCGCAGGTATTGGCGTTCAGAGTGATAAAAATAGAGAGCGTGACTTTACTGGCGGTAACCCACTCGCCTTTATTGTTGGTGGATTTATATTCACGATACTTTTTATTCTCTGCGTGTCCTTAGTGGTTGGATTAGTGCTAAGTAACTCAGGAAATTAATAGTCGATAAAAATCTTTGTGTTGCCTAGGGATTAAGCTGTCCAGCTGATTATTGTTCTTTTCTAACACCGCCCATCAAAAAATCGTAAACCTTGTTTGTGTCCTCTAAATCCTAGTTAATTTGTCACTGAATGTGACTTATCTCACAAAACCGAAAAAAATTAGTTCAAAAAATTCTCTGATGCACGCAGTATCTTGGTTCAAACTTATCGAATAACCCCGAGACTATTATGAAATCATTACTATTTGCTTTAATCACCATTGCGTTACTTTCGACGCCAGCAATCTCTCAAGATATGAAAGATATGAAAGATATGAAAGATATGAAAGATATGAAAGATATGAAAGATATGAA
>CALDQM010000057.1:0-12989 GCA_937911225.1 uncultured Cellvibrionales bacterium | reverse complement strand
GTAAGTAGTCCTTTACTCTTTGGTATACGCAATATTAATAAATTATCGACAGCCTGTCTTTGTAGATCCTATACAATAAACGGCTACAATCTTTATGTACCCTCGTTAATGAATGGGCTGCCATTAATTCATTATCTTATTTTAGTTTTATCTTTTACTGCAAGCTTAAATGTAGCAGAGGTTTTGAAAAAATGAATAAATTTCTTGGTGTAGTTATGGACCCCATAGAATCTTTGAGTTATCACAAGGATACCACTTTGGCATTGTTGCTTGCCGCTCAAGATCATGGGTATGAACTGTTTTATATGACGCAAAGCAGTCTCTTTATAGACAGTGAAGGTCCCCGCGGCAAAATGTTACCGCTACGGGTTTATGCCGACGAAAACTGCTGGTATGAGCTCGGTGAAACAACATTTAAATCTCTGGGCGATCTAGATGTGATTTTGATGCGCAAAGACCCTCCGTTTGATAGCGAATTCATCTATTCAACCTATATTCTCGAGGCTGCAGAGCGCCTTGGCGCGCTCATCGTCAACAAACCTCAGAGTCTGCGCGACTGTAATGAGAAAGTGTTCGCCACCGAGTTTCCGCAATGTACTCCACCGTTGCTTGTGAGTCGTGATGAAAATCTGTTGAAGCAATTTTTAATCGAACACCAAGAAGTTGTTTATAAACCACTCGATGGTATGGGAGGTACGTCTATATTTCGTGTCAAAGAAGGTGACCAAAACCTCAATGTAATAATAGAAACACTGACCAATTATGGTCAAAACACCATTATGGCCCAAAAGTATTTACCTGAAATTCTTGCCGGGGACAAAAGGATATTAGTCATAGATGGCGAGGTTGTCCCCTACTGTGTGGCGAGAATTCCTGCCGCAGGAGAATTTAGAGGTAATCTGGCGGCAGGCGGCCGTGGCGTCGTTCAGCCCTTGAGCGAACGAGATCTTTGGATCGCCCAACAAGTCGCACCCTCGTTGGTAGAAAAAGGTTTGTTATTCGTTGGGTTAGATGTGATCGGAGACTATCTGACAGAGATTAATGTCACGAGCCCGACGTGCGTGCGTGAAATTGACAATGCCAAAAATACTAATATAGGCGATCAACTTATGTGCGCCATCGCAAACAGACTTAATTCCTAAGCTGAGATATTTAGCTAACCCGGACACAGCCATTGGTCCGTCAAATTTGAATGTTTGAATTTAGACACATAGTGAGTCATATTAAAGTAATGAAGAATTCTAAAAAAACTGTGACTAGCCTAAAGAATCACTTTCTCCTCGCCATGCCAGGGCTGGATGACCCCAACTTTTCTCAATCAGTTGTGTATATTTGTGAGCACAGCACTGATGGCGCGATGGGCTTAATCATTAACCAGCAACTGGATATACCCGTAAAGGCAATTTTTAAGCAACTAGAGCTAGACTATGATGATGAATACGGTAATGGGCTGATTTTTGATGGTGGCCCAGTTGCGCGTGACAGAGGATTTATACTACACCGAACTTCCACTCGAAAATGGGAGTCTACCGTATGCATCTCAGATGACATTAGCCTGACTGCTTCCAAAGACATTCTTAGTGATCTTGCGGTAGGTGCCGGCCCAGAACATGCGCTTGTGACTCTTGGCTACTCATCTTGGGAGGCAGGGCAGTTGGAACAAGAATTAACCACAAACAGTTGGTTAACCATTCCCGCTAACTCAGCCATTATTTTTAATATCGATTGCCACAAGCGTGCTGAAGCAGCGGCATCATCCATTGGTTTAGATCTTAGTATGCTATCAACGGAGATGGGACATGCCTGAACCGATGACGGCATTGGCATTTGATTTTGGACTCAAACAAATCGGCGTAGCTTATGGTCAGACATTAACCAATACGGCCAAGGGTCTTAGCATTGTCAAAGCCCAAGATGGCGCTCCTCAATGGCCATCAATTGGCGTATTACTGGATCAATGGAAGCCCAGTTTAGTGCTAGTGGGTTTGCCACTAAATATGGATGGTAGTGAAAGTGAACTCAGTGGCCGTGCGAGAAAGTTTGCTCGCCGTCTAGAGGGGCGCTTTGGCATCCAAGTGAAAATGGTCGATGAACGGCTGACGAGTCAGGAAGCAAAATCTTTAGTGCGCGAAAAGGCCCACAATCATCGTGGTAGGTCCGATGATCTGACTAAAATTGACCATATTGCAGCTGCACTGATACTACAAAGTTGGCTCGACGATCAATCTCTCGGCCGCTCTATTTAGCGCATAAACTAGTAAGTTTCAATAAACATATATGGCCCTTTTAAATGGATGATCTAATCACAAAAATCGCTGCCATCGAGTCTCGAATAGGCGCAGTGACAGTAACAGCCGAGCGAACTAGGAAAGATATTACGTTACTCGCTGTCAGTAAAACTCGCAGTGCACAGCGTATTCAGCAGGTTGCTGAGACTGGTATAAAGAGCTTTGGTGAAAATTATGTTCAGGAAGCATTGGAGAAAATATCTGCGCTCCAACACCTAGATATAGACTGGCATTTCATCGGTCCCATTCAGTCAAACAAAACACGTCAAATTTCTGAAAACTTTGCGTGGGTGCATAGTGTTGATCGCGTGAAGATTGCTAAAAGGCTAAGTGACCAGCGACCTCTAAACATGGAACCACTGAATATTTGCATGCAAATAAATATTGATAATGAACCCACTAAATCAGGTTTTAGCCCCGAGCAGGCTGCAGTGGCCGCGCTTGAAATAGTGGCGCTACCAAATCTTAAATTGCGCGGTCTAATGGCTATTCCTGCTGCGCAGATAAGCGTTGACGCTCAGCGTGTTCCTTTTGCAAAGTTGCGGTTACTACAAGACAGTATTAATCGATCGCTGGACAATTCTGAAAAACTGGATACCCTTTCCATGGGGATGTCTGCAGATCTTGAAGCGGCAATTCTTGAACAGGCAACAATTATTAGAGTGGGGACTGATATTTTTGGTCCACGCGACAACAAATAACAGCAGGTATGGTGATGAGTTCAATCGTTTTTATTGGTGGAGGAAACATGGCATCCTGCATTATCGGCGGTATGGTTGCTGAAGGATTTGAGCCCTCCGATATTACGGTTAGCGTGCCTACGCAAAGTAGTCGCGACAGATTAGCGGCTGAGTTTGGAATCCTAGTAACGGACAATAATCGCAGCGCAGTGGCAAATGCAGATGTCGTTGTACTCGCCGTAAAACCGCAGATTTTCCAGAGCGTCGCGGAAGATCTAGCGACCGCGATACCAACCAAAGCGGTAGTTGTTTCAGTAGCTGCGGGAATTTCTATTGAGTCCATGCATGTCTGGTTAGGCGATTCGATTGCTATTGTCAGAGCAATGCCCAACACTCCCGCCTTAGTCCGGACTGGGGCAACTGGACTGTATGCTAATCAAGCAACTGATGCCTCTCAACAAGAAATCGTGAGGTCAATGTTTGAGGCCGTAGGTTACTGCTGTTGGGTCGATACAGAGGCACAGATTAATGCTGTTATCGCAGTGTCCGGTAGCGGGCCCGCCTACTTCTTTCGTATTCTTGAAATTATGCAATCAGTTGGCCAAGAATTAGGGTTGTCTGAAGATGTCGCGCGACAACTAGCGTCTCAAACTGTACTAGGTGCAGCACAAATGGCCAAGAGCTCTGACCTTAGCCCAGCGCAGTTGCGTCAGCAAGTGACCTCTCCTGGAGGGACTACTGAGTGCGCATTAAACTCCTTTCAACAAGACAATTTGGATGCTATTTTTCGCAAAGCGATGAAAAGCGCAGTAACTCGCGCTGAACAGATGTCCAAGGACTTTTCAGCATAACTAGCTTAAACATTAAAAGGGTAAAACGATGAGCGTTGGTTTGATCAATATTATAAGATTATTAGTTGATATTTATGCCACTGTTTTAGTAGTGAGGTTGCTACTGCAATTAGTACAGGCCGATTTTTTCAACCCACTCTCACAAACTATCTTCAAGGTAACTGCGCCGATTGTGGAACCCCTGCACAAAATATTTCCCACCGTAGGACGATTCAATACCGCAGCTCTAGTAGCAGCTATTCTAACCAAGTGGTCATTTTATCTGATGATGATGAGCTTTGGTTCGGGGTCAGTAAGTCAAATAGCGGTGTATTTAGCCATAGCCGCCTTGTCACTATTCGAAACGCTTATTGAAATATACTTCTATGGCATTTTAATCATCGCTATTTCAAGCTGGATAGGCACCACAAGCCATCCAACCGTGCGCCTGGTCAATCAAATTATTGACCCCTATATGAAGCCTTTTAGAAAAATAATCCCGCCGTTAGGAATGATCGACTTATCGCCGATGGTGGCTATTTTTACGCTAATCTTTATTCGGGGGCAATTATTGCCCCTTTTGAATGGCCTATTCTAAATAATACCTATCTGTAATCAGGGTGCAGGATCAGGATACTGGTTATGCACCTGCTCAATCTCCGCCATTAATTCGCCCGACAAAGTGATGTCTCCGGCAGCAATATTCTCAGATAGCTGTTGCATGGTAGTGGCGCCAATTAGGCAACTGGTGACAAATGGTTGACGGCAGACAAATGCTAATGACATCTCTGCCAGACTCAAGTCATGCTTTTTTGCGATCGCAAAATAAGCCTCTGTAGCAGCTTGTGACTGGGCGCTATCGTAGCGAGAAAACCGGTTGAAGAGTTCCATTCTAGAGCCCTCTGGTTTTGCTCCGCCAATATATTTACCACTCAAAACGCCAAATGCCATTGGAGAATAAGCTAACAGCCCTACATCTTCACGAATCGCCATCTCAGACAAACCCACCTCGAACTGCCTACTCAGCAAACTGTAGACGTTTTGGATACTAACTACCTTAGCCCAGCCACGATCGCTAGCTAATCGAAGGTATTCCATAACACCCCACGGTGTTTCATTGGACAAGCCAATGTGCTTTACCAATCCCTCATCGACTAATTCTGATAAAGCATCTAGCGTTTCATCAATAGCAATGCCATCGGCAGCAGGATTGTGTTGATAACCACGCTTACCAAAAAAGTTGGTATCTCTCTCCGGCCAGTGAACCTGGTAAAGGTCGACATAGTCTGTTTGCAGTCGCTCTAATGAACCTTCTATCGCACGCCGTATGTGATCGCGGTTGAGTCGTGGGCCACCTCTAATATGTGCCCAATCTGGCCGAGTATCTGCGCGGCCAGACACCTTAGTGGCCAACACTACCTCCGAACGCTTGCCGGTCTGAGCAAACCATTCTCCAATATAGCGTTCGGTATCTCCGGCTGTCTCAGCTCTTGGCGGCACTGGATACATCTCTGCTGCATCAAAAAAATTGACCCCTTTATTAAGCGCATAATCCATCTGTTCACACGCTTCTTGAGGGTTATTTTGTTGACCCCAAGTCATTGTTCCAAGTCCAATTAGCGGAATTTTTATATCGGTATTACCTAACTTTCTATACTGCATTAGATGCTCCTTGATAACATTCGCATAGTCTACCTCAACAAAAGGGTATAAAAAATAATTATGCTTGTGTTGCGTTAATCGCCATCGCCTCTTAGACTTTGACTATCTTGAGTTTATCAAGCCCAAAGAAACGCGATAACTAAGCATATGACAATTGATGCACACACAAATAATAACGAAACTGCTGTGAATACAAGTGCAGTATCTTTTAGCACCCCGCTGAATTTGGCCAGTGGTGTTGTTTTAGCAGACTACGAACTTGCCTTTGAAACCTATGGCACGCTAAATGATGCGAGAAGCAATAGCATACTGATCTGCCATGCATTAAGCGGAGACCATCATGCGGCAGGCCTTGACGCTGATGGAAAGGTTGGCTGGTGGAATCATTACATTGGCCCAGGAAAAGCAATAGATACAAACGATTTCTTTGTGGTTTGTCCCAACAACATTGGTAGCTGCTTTGGGAGTACCGGGCCTAACACTATAAATACTGAGACCGGAAAACCATGGGGTGTGGATTTTCCGTCTCTGGAAGTGAGTGACTGGGTAGAGTCACAAAAGCAATTGATGGAACACCTTAAGATTGACTGCTGGGCGGCAGTTGTTGGTGGGAGCTTGGGGGGAATGCAAGCCATGCATTGGGCTATTAACCACCCTACAAAATTAAAGCATGCTGTCATTATAGCCGCAGCTCTGAAGCTGTCGGCGCAAAATATCGCTTTTAATGAGATTGCTCGTCGAGCGATACAATCTGATGTTAACTTTAAACATGGTGACTTTTTAGACCACCAAACCAGTCCTCGCCAAGGTTTAGCATTAGCGCGGATGATTGGTCATCTGACTTATTTATCAGATGATGCTCTGGGTCAGAAATTCGGTCGCTTGGTTCGAAGTGGTGATCTTGACGGCGCTGAGAAAGAATTGGTTGAATTTGAAGTCTCCAGCTATCTCAATTACCAGGGCGATAAATTTGCCACACGCTTCGATGCTAACAGCTACATCTTGATTACTAAAATGCTTGACTACTTTGATGTTGCACAAACCTATCAAGACAATCCTGTGGAAGCATTTAAGCAATCTCAGTGTAAATTCTTAGTCATTGCATTCAGTAGTGATTGGCGTTTTTCACCACAGTGCTCCGAAGAGATTACCGATGCGATTGTTTCGGCTGACAAAGACGTTTCTTATCTAAGAATTGAATCTGATCAGGGCCATGACGCATTTCTTCTTCCTAATGAACACTATGAAAAGGGTCTTAGTCAATATTTGCAACGTGTTGCGCAAGCGCACTTTGGAGCTCCGCTATGATTGATGCCAACCGAGTCATTGGTGACTGGATAGAGCCGCAATCACGCATTCTCGACTTAGGTTGCGGTGATGGTGCTTTACTTAACGATTTAACTAACCGTCATAATATCCATGGCTACGGATTGGAGATAGACCCCGAATCGATTAATCAATGCATTGCCAATGGCATAAATGTTATTCAGCAAGATCTGAATGCGGGCCTGGGTAATTTTGCCGACAATAGCTTTGATACCGTTTTGATGACGCAAACGTTGCAAGCTCTGCGCTATCCGCATTTAGTATTGGATGAAATGTTGAGAATAGGCAAACAGTGTATAGTGACTTTTCCCAATTTTGGCCACTGGCGGACACGAGGATTTTTGGCGTTTAAAGGTCGTATGCCCGTTACAAAACAATTATCATATCAGTGGTATGACACGCCCAATATCCACTTTTTCACCTACAAAGACTTCGAAGTTCTCTGTGCTGAGCGAAAGATCAGTATAGTCAATCGAACTTTCATTGGTGGTCGCGCCAGTGATCTTCGCCTTGATAAAATATGGCCTAATCTATTTGCTCATACAGCGGTCTATCATCTCGCGAGATAAGTACATACAGCAACAAAATTGGCAATCATGAGGCTTTACCTAATGAGACGAACTCTTCTGACAGCTGTGCTTTTAGCACTGCCCATGCTATCCCAGGGCATTGAAGAAAAGATTTACAAACAACATGGCAATTACAAAATTTTTTACACGGCTTTCACTAGTTCTTTTATAGAGCCCGATATTGCTGTAGCAAACAATATAGTGCGCGGCAAAGGCAAAGGATTGGTTAACATATCAGTCATGGAGGATTTAGCCATAGGTGTCCCCTCCATCGTGACCGGGCGCGTATTTAATATGCTACAACAGGGTCAGGCACTTGAGTTTGTTGCGGTGAAAGAACAACAATCACTGTATTATTTAGCACCGTTCGAATTCGAAGATGCAGACTATTTAACCTTTAAAATTACTGTGAAACCCAATGACGGCTCTCGAAGCTATGATTATGACTTTAAATTTCAGAAAAAAATGTACCATGACTAGCTGTAAGCACTAAGGAAATTTATCGTGAACCACCAAAAGAAACTAGTATTAGCCAGTGCAAATCCCGGCAAAATTAAAGAGCTTCAAGAATTACTCTCCGGCCAAGGTATTACCATTGTTCCTCAGGGAGATTTGAGTATTCCTGATATCGAGGAGACTGGCCTCACCTTCGTAGAAAATGCTATTTTAAAGGCTCGAAATGCAGCGGCACTTTCAGGCCTTCCCGCTATCGCCGATGACTCTGGTTTAGAAGTTGATTATCTTCTAGGAGCCCCCGGGATATACTCCGCACGTTACGCGGGTAGGGACGCTAACGACACTACTAATCGTGAAAAACTCTTAGCGGCACTTTTAGATGTTCCCGCAAAAAACCGCAGCGCTCGCTATCAAACAGTAATTGTTTATCTTCGTCATGCTGAGGATCCAACTCCCATAATTTGCCAAGGGACATGGGAGGGACGTATCGCGTTTGAAGATCGAGGCTCCGAAGGATTCGGTTATGATCCCATCTTTTATGTCCCAGAGACAGATTGTCATGCTGCGGAACTCGATAAGGCCACAAAACATAGCCTCAGTCATCGGGGCAAAGCTATAGCCCAGTTTCTGCAACACATGAGCCTGTGATCCAGTTACCGCCTTTATCCCTTTATATTCACATTCCGTGGTGCGTGAAAAAATGTCCCTACTGCGATTTCAACTCCCATGTAGCAAAGGATAATATTCCTGAGCAAGAATATGTTGCCGCGCTCATTGAAGATCTCAAAGCCGACCTGCATTGGGTGCAAGGAAGAAAATTACACTCAATCTTTATCGGTGGAGGCACCCCCAGTCTTTTTTCTGGGTCCGCTATAGAAGCGATCTTAATTGCCGCAGAGTCGCTAATCGGCTTTCAGCCTCACATTGAGATTACTCTAGAGGCTAATCCTGGTACCTTTGAACAAAATAAGTTTGCTGATTTTTACCATGCGGGAATCAATCGACTCTCTATCGGGGTACAAAGCTTTGATGACGCACACCTTACCCGCTTGGGTCGGATTCATGACTCTGGTCAGGCCCTAAGAGCCATTTCTACCGCTCGATCAGTAGGCTTTGATAATTTTAATATCGACCTTATGCATGGTTTGCCCGACCAGACTATTGACCAGGCAAAAACCGATCTGAAGTTAGCTATGGATGCCGGTGCCGTGCACATATCCTGGTACCAACTAACGATCGAGCCCAATACAGAATTCTTTTCAAGACCACCTCGACTACCAGTTGATGATCGTCTTGCTGATATTCAACAAGCCGGCATGTCGATGCTCCGAGAAAATCAATTTGACCAATATGAGGTCTCCGCCTTTGCTTTAGATAACAAAAAAGCGTCCCATAATATGAACTATTGGGAGTTTGGTGACTATCTAGGCATAGGGGCAGGTGCTCATGGCAAAATTACTCTTTCTGAGCAAAAACAGATTATACGTACTGCAAAAACACGCCAACCCAATCATTATTTAGACCGCGTAGGTGATCCTATTACTACTCAAAAGTCTATTGCCATTGATGAAATAGCTCTTGAATTTATGATGAATGGATTACGCCTAAAAGACGGTGTACCCGCCAACTTTTTTCCTCAACGTACTGGGATGAGTCATGAAACAATTAAAACGGTGGTATCACGGCTGCAGTCGCAAGGCCTTTTGGAGCAAAGTTCAGCACACTACCGCACCACTAAATTGGGCTATCAATTTCTCAATACTGTACTTGAGCAGTTCTAAGTTTCCCAGTTTTAAGGTTTATGCTTTAATGGCTAGAGCAATTTTGAAAAGGAGATTCAATTTGTCATTCAAACTAATTTGTCTACATGGGACTCTGCCCGCTCTTTTACTCATCCTTTTAAGTCTCCCAAGCGGTGTGGTTGCGGACAATTCCGCCAGTAATGAACATTGCTATGTTGAAGGTCTACCGGATCGCCTGCGTTGCGGTTATCTCCCGGTTGCTGAAGACCCCCAAAAGCCTAATGGCCGCAAAATTAACATCCATTATGTGATTATTCCAGCCATCAAACCCCTTGATACCACTGAAGCATTACTTGCCATTGCGGGAGGGCCTGGGCAATCAGCCATAGATAATGCGGCACTGTTTAATCAAACATTCTCTAAAGTGAGGGAAACCAAAGACATTTTACTTATCGATCAACGTGGCACAGGGCGTTCAAACCTTTTGTCCTGCCCTGAGGATAAGAGCCTTTCTCCTCTTAGCATTGATGAGCGATTGTTCGATAATCTCGCTGAGACGAAAAAGTGTCTAGCAACATTTGATGCCGATGTTGCTATGTATAACAGTTCATTTGCAATTCATGATTTTGAGGCTGTGAGAAACCATATAGGCTATACAAAACTGCACCTATATGGCATTTCTTACGGTAGCCGCATGGCGCAGCTATATATGCGTCACTATCCAGAGTCATTAGCTACAGTAACTCTAGACGGCGTAGTTCCTATGCAACAGTCAGTGCTTGCGGTTGGACTTTCAGTAGACCGTGCACTGGATGGTGTTTTTGATCAGTGTGAAAGTAATAGAGACTGCAATGACCAGTTTCCTAATCTGCGCCTGACGTTAAATCAGCTCACTGATAGATTAGAAAATGAAGCCATAAAGACAACTGTTTTTCACCCTGCCACAGGCGCACCCACAACGTTCTTGCTTACTCGTGACAAACTACTTGGCATACTGCGCCTCTCAATGTACTCCCCCGCCACTCGCTCACTTGTACCGCTTACTATTGACCATACTGCAGCGGGCAATTACCAGCCTCTCTTGGGCCTTTATTCTTTAACGATGGACGGTTTAGATATTGCGCTTGGTATGCACAACTCGGTGGCGTGCGCTGAGGATATTCATCGTATCGACGATGACCTATTAGCAGATATTAAGCAGTCCTATACCGCAAATGCTATGTACCAAGCTTTGCTTGAATCTTGTTCAGTTTGGCCCACAGAGAAGGTCAATGACAGCTTCTTTGCTCCCATCGAGAGTGACATTCCCACGCTGTTATTGTCAGGCGAACTAGATCCGGCTACGCCACCAGACTGGGGTACATTAGCTATGGAGAAAATGACCAATGCAAAACACTTTGTAGCCCCTTATGCAACCCATGGCGTAGCTACGCAGTCTTGCGGAAATGATTTAGTCGCTGAGTTAATCGACCAGGGTAGCCTGAATGATCTGGATGATGGATGTCTCAGCAAAGACTATCCCAGAGGTTTTTATCTTAATGTCAGTAGTGCGCAAGCATTACCCAATGATGCCGTTAAAGAGGATTCACCATGATTTCAGTCTCTAACCTTTCTAAACGGATTGGTGATGTACAAGCATTAGATAACCTGAGCTTTAATGCTGATGATGGTCAGATAACAGGACTTTTAGGCCCTAATGGCGCTGGAAAAACAACCTGCTTGAGGACAATTTTTGGCCTTTTACAGGCGGACCAAGGGATCGCCACAATCAATGGTATCGACGTTGCTGTAAAGCCTATTGAGGCAAAGCAACAACTTGGATTATTCCCCGATCCATTTGGAATTTACGAGCGTCTCACGCCTCGGGAATATATACGTTACTTTGCGGAACTCAGCGGCATGTCCAAGAATTCTGCCATTGCAGCAACAACCAGAGTTATTAACGATTTACAGTTGCTGGATATAGCCGATCGTCGTTGCAAAGGCTTCTCACAAGGCCAGCGAATGAAAACAGCTCTGGCTCAGGCCATTGTTCACCAACCCAAAAATATTGTTCTTGATGAGCCTACGCGGGGGCTTGATGTGATGAGCACTCGGATTCTCAGAGATATGTTGCACAAACTAAAGTCCGAGGGACACTGCATCTTGTTTTCCAGCCATGTTATGCAAGAAGTCGCCTCTTTGTGCGATCGTGTTGTGGTGATGGCCGATGGCAAAGCAGTAGCTATTGGCAGTCCGCAGGAGTTGTGCGATCAAACTAATCAAACCTCCTTAGAAGAAGCCTTTATAACCCTTATTGGAACAGACGAAGGGATTGCCGCATGAGCAATCACATTACAACATTGGTCCGAAAAGAATTAATCGATGCTATCAGAGATAAACGATCGGTAATGGCGGGCCTTTACTATGCTTTATTTACACCAATCCTTTTTGCAGTTGTCTTCACAGCTATCATCAATAAAGTCACCAATCCTGAAGACATCGAAATTACCATTACAAACAGCACCGCAGCTTCAGAGTTAACAAATTATTTAAGTAACCGAGGTATAACTCATGGCACTGATCCTACCTCATTGAAGAAAATTGAATTGGTAATTAGTTCCGATTTTGCAGAACAACTTAATAGTGCAAAGTCGGCAGAAGTAACACTCATTGCAGACCGCTCTGATGATAACTTGCGCAGTGCAATCAGCAGAACTCAGGGAGCTCTGCGCAGTTACAGTTCCGGAATAGCGAGTCTTCGCTTAATCGCCAGAGGAGTCAGCCCTACCGTAATTCAGCCGCTGAAAGTTCATATGCAAGATCAGGCTACCTCTGATTCAAAAGGTGGCCAGTTACTTGGTATGGTGATTCTAACCATTGTTTTGTCCGTGTTTATATCTGGAATGAATCTTGCCATTGATACCAGTGCTGGTGAAAGAGAACGAAACTCACTAGCTCTTCTGTTGAGTCACCCTGTGTCAGTACGTCAGCTCGTTTTATCGAAAACCCTCGCTGTCAGTACATTTGGTGTCTTGGGGCTTATTCTGGTGATGCTTGTTTCAAAAATTGTATATCCGTTTGTGCCCTGGCAAGAACTGGGGTTTAGCATAAATATCAGCCTGCAATTTATGCTCGCAACACTGTTAGTGGGCTCCACTGTGGCGATTTTTGCCGCGAGTATGCAGCTATTTGTGTCGTTTATGGCCAAGAGCTTTAAGGAAGCGCAAACCTATCTTACTTTTGTTATTTTTGTGCCCATGGCCATGTCCTATGCTGTGACCTTAGACTTCGCCGTTGATGAGCTTCGCTGGGCGCCCGTGTCAGGTCAACTGCAAGCATTAATTGATTTAGCCAAAGGTAAAGAAATCCCGCTGCTACAACTTGCTGTGTCTTGCCTATCCACATTGGTGCTATCCTTTGCACTAATTTTTGGTATGGAACGACTGCTTAAAAG
>CALDQM010000056.1:0-5316 GCA_937911225.1 uncultured Cellvibrionales bacterium | reverse complement strand
TTTTCTCGCGATGAGCTAATTACCAATCTGGCGGGATTTTTTGCATCCCAAGACCGTCGTTATGAGCTTACTAGCGAAGTTCTGTGCAGTGATAACTCCCTAGCATTCCAGTACAGAATGTCCTCTATTAATCTTAACTCTGAAAGTTGGAGCGGTGCAGAATTCATTGTTTTAAAAGGTGATGGTGCCGTAAGGATTACCGATTATTATGACCCTATGCATTCCATCACTTCTCTTGCGGCGGTGACCGATGACATAGGCGCTCCTAAATACGCAAAATCGGGACTTGATGATCAGCAACTTGAAAACTACAAGCGTCAACTAGCGGATCTAATGGATAAACACAAAGCCTATCTTGATCCAGACCTCACTCTTCCGCGGCTAGCGGCCATGGTCGACTGCTCAGTGAATCACCTATCTCAAGCAGTGAATTCTGGCTTTAAGATGAGCTTTTTTGATTTCCTAAATAGCTACAGAATTACCGAGGCAAAGTCGATTTTGCTTCGCAATGATGCGGTATCTCAATCAATTTTAGATGTCTCTTTCGCGGTTGGCTTTAATTCAAATTCTGCCTTTTATGCAGCCTTCAAAAAGGCAACAGGGCAGACGCCTGCGCAATTCCGCCGATCATTGCAGCCCCTAACTCTTTAGCCTTTACAGATAACTTACCTTATTTTAATAGTCAGGCGCTGTTTTTGCCGATAGGGTAGGATGTCAGCGTTAGCCATATTTGGGATAACAACTGCATTCTATTAAATAGCAAATTGAGGCTTTGATTACGTGATGATGACTCCCCAATCACATACTAGTTCCTACTATGCAGCGAGCGTGAATCAACATACAGATTATCCTCAGCTACGGGGAGATGTTAGCGCAGACGTCTGTGTTGTGGGTGCCGGCTTTACAGGAATATCCACTGCATTACACCTTGCTGAGCGCGGCTATAATGTGCATGTTGTTGAGTCTAATAAGGTTGGCTGGGGTGCCTCTGGACGCAATGGAGGACAAATGATTGGTGGTATATCTGGGGACAATAAAATGGCTGCGACCCTCGGATCAGAGGGTGAACGTAGACTTTGGGACATGGGTTGGGCTGGGCATGAAATTATTCGTGAGCGTGTTAAAACCTATAATATCGACTGTGATTTAAAGTCTGGATACGTTGATGTTGCCATTAAACCTCGGCATATCAAAGATCTACAGGCTCACTATGAGCAGTTGCAGAAGTTCGATTTCCCCCATAATTATCAAATGCTGTCTAAGCAAGAGACTCAGCATCTATTGGGCACAAAGGCATACATTGGAGCATTGCGAAATGACGGTAATGGTCATGTCCACCCGCTGAATCTTTGTATTGGCGAGGCCGCTGCCGCAGTGTCTCTTGGAGCAACGATTTATGAGCACTCACCAGTTCTTGATATCAAGCGTGGCGCTAAAGCTACTGTTGTGACGGCAAACGGATCAGTCACTGCCGATTTTGTAGTTCTTGCGGGTAATGCCTACCATTTTCTAGAGCCCAAATTACGTGGCATTTTGTTTCCTGTTAATAGCTTCATTATCGGCTCTGAACCGCTTTCGGATACGCTAGTCAACGAGATAAATTCTGAAGATTTAGCCGTGTGTGATCCCAATTATATTTTGGAATATTTTCGCCTCAGTGCTGATAAACGACTACTTTTTGGCGGTCGATTCACCTACTTTGGGAGCGACCCTGAAGTTATTAAAAAGACCCTAATTCCTAGGTTATTAAAAATATACCCTCAGTTGGCCAACACTAAATTCGACTTTGGGTGGGGCGGTACTATAGGTGTAACGGCCAACCGAGTGCCGCAGATGGGGAAATTAGCGCCTAATATTATTTACTCGCAGGGTTACTCAGGACATGGCGTGAATGTTACTCATTTGGCGGGACAGATTATGGCTGATACGGTTGGTGGGACTCTGGAGCGTTTTGACGTGTTCGCTAATATTAAGCCTACATGGATCCCGGGCCAACACATTTTTCGCAATCAGATGGTAGCGTTGGGGATGATGTACTACAAATTAGTTGATCGACTGTAAATAAAGACTAGCTCGGCTATTTTGCCCAGCTAGAAATAGCAAAATGAAAAAAAATGAAAAAATCTGATCAGTCATTAGGCATGAATCGTCCCATAACTCGACGAGATCTTCTTCATGGTGTTGCAGGATTGACCGCCGCGACACTTTTCCCTAACGCTGCAGCAGGTTGGGGGGAAAAGTCTGATGTTCCAAAAGGTTATGATCTAATCGATGCTATGTACTATCCGCCTAAACGAAGTGGGTTACGTGGTAATCATAACGGCTCTTTTGATGTGAGCCATGGATTGGCTCGCAAAGGCCAAACTGATTGGGGTCCTGTTCAGTCAGCGTCAAATAGAGTCTACGACCTTGTTGTTGTGGGGGGTGGAATTAGTGGCCTTTCAGCTGCCTACTTTTATCGTAAAAAATATCCAAAATCGACGATTCTAATTTTGGATAATCATGATGATTTTGGTGGTCATGCTAAGCGTAATGAGTTCGACATTGGCGGCCAAACATTGATCGGTTACGGTGGCGCACAGACGATGCAGGAGCCCTCAGACTATAGCCCGATTGTTAAGCAATTACTCGGTGAACTCGGAGTAAACCTAAAAGTCTTTGATACTGCTTATGACCAAGATTTTTTTAAAAAAAATAAGCTCAGAGCCGCGATTCACTTCAATAGTGAATATTGGGGTGAACGCAAAACCGTTTCTTATGATCTCGGTATATTTGATGATTATATTCCTGTCCTTTCATCCAAACTCTCTGATAAGCAAGCGGTTGATCAGATGCCCATCTCAGCAGCGGCAAAAAAACAATTTTTGCGGTTATTGACGACTAAAGAAGATCAGATGCCGCATATCAAAGGTGACGATAAGTGGGAATATTTATATCGTATTAGTTACCAAGATTTTCTGACAAAGCACTTAAAGATTACTGAATCTGACGTGTTTAAAGTACTCCAGGATCTCAGTATAGACTCTGGGGTTGGGATTGACTCAGTAAATACGATCAGCGCAATGTCATATGGCGGGTTGCCCGGCTGGGCTGCTACCGGATTGCCCAAACAAGAATCTGATGAGGCCTATATACATCATTTTCCTGATGGTAATGCCTCCATTGCGCGGCAACTAGTGCGGCATTTAATCCCAGAAGTCGCTCGGGGAACGAGTATGGAGAGTTTGATTAATGCGCGTTTCGATTACTCAAAACTTGATCGTGCTGAGTCAAGCATTCAAGTGCGCCTAAATAGTACAGTGACTAATGTAAAAAATACTCAAACTGAGTCAGGAAAACAGCAAGTAATCGTATCCTATGTGCAAAACGATCAGGCTTATGAGGTGACTGCAGAGGGCTCTATACTCGCCTGCAATAGCAGCATGATTCCCTATTTGTGTCCCGAAATGCCAGAGACTCAGCGCGAGGCTTTAGCCTTTCAAACCAAGGTTCCGATTCTCTATACCAGTGTTGCTCTGCGCAATTGGAAAGCATGGAAAAAGCTTGAAATTGGTGCAGTGATCTGCCCCGGCAGCTACCATATTAATGCAATGATTGATTTCCCTGTAAGCTTTGGTGACTACTCCTTTACGGCTAACGAAAATGAGCCTGTGATAGTCCATATGGAGCGCTTCCCTCATCGCTATGGCGAGGGGCTGAGCGCTCAACAGCAATATCGGCTAGGTCGTTATGAGCTACTTGCTACGCCCTTTGACGTTATCGAGCGTAATGTGCGAGATCAATTACAGAGCATATTGGGTGAAGGAGGCTTTGATGCGGCTGAGGATATCATTGGTATTACGGTCAATCGCTGGTCCCACGGATACTCCTATTGGTACAACCCATTATTTGATACGGTCTATGACAATGACCAAGACTCACGCTATCCTCATATGATTGGTCGTAAGCCATTTGGCCGCATAGTTATAGCTAATTCAGACTCAGCTGCCTCCGCACTGTTAGACGCTGCGGTTGAGCAAGCCTATCGCGCGGTTAACGAGTTGAACTAGGGCCGTTTTAATTTATTTGACTCACCAAACAATATTGATTATTGTTTTTGCCATAGACATAAGAAGGGCGTAGGTATGGACATTGGTGTTCCGGTAAGAGATCTTGGCAATATAGACATTGCGCCGTTGCGTGACGCTATCTTGGCGGTAGATGATAAGGCGTGGTTTGACAATAGCCATCGGCAGACCGCTTATGACGTGCACTCGCAAACTCAGTCATTGGTGATGCTGTTTATTGATACTGAGCAGTGGCCAAAGATTGCCGTCACTGAAGAGTCTGCATGGGCTTCTTTGTCAAACACTGCGTTACCGATCATGAAAGGTATTCTTGAGCAATACTATCCACCTGGTGGGAAAATTATTCGAGCCATGGCAGCTAAACTAGTTTCCGGTGGCGTTATTACCCCCCATTTTGATAAGCACCCGTCGTTTCATGCTGGGCATCGTATTCATATCCCAATTACTGCAAACTCAAGAGTTCGCTTTATGATTGACGGTAAGCCTTTTAAGTTTGAAGTGGGTAAGGCCTATGAGCTGAACAACCAAAAACAACATAGTGTTATGAATAAAGGTAAAGATGACCGTATCAATTTTATCTTCGACTATATTCCACCAGATAGGCTTGCCGCGTTAGATAATTAGACTAAAGCCCACCAATAAAGTGGGCTTTTTTATATTAAACATGTTTTTCGACACACCAACCCTGATGCGCGAGTAGCGATTCACCGGATGCGATCGCGCCTTCTTCCAGTGTTGTTGCCATAGAATCATTCCAGCGGTTCAAATAGCCAAATAGCGAAATGACGCCTAGTAATTCAACAATATCATTATCATTCCAGTGCTCGTGTAGGCGAGTCTGTATGTCTGCATCAACTCCATTAGGCACTGTGGAGGCGGCGATTGAAAAATCTAGGGCGGCGCGTTCTGCGGGTGAGAAAGCCGGGTGGGTTTGGTACTCCCAAATATTATCTAACTGCTCTTGCTCTGCCCCATAGCGCTCCGCTGCTCTAATGGTATGCGCCTGACAATAACGACAGCCAGTGACATTGCTAGATACATAGGCAATGAGTCTTTTTAGTGCGCTGGTCACTCTACCCTGGTTTTCCATAACAGCCATGTTCAGTTCAATAAAAGCCTTGGCAATTTTAGGCCGATGCATCATGGTCAACACACTGTTTGGGCAAAACCCCAAGGTCTCGTTAAAAAACTCTGCCAGTTCGGCAACCTCGGCATTGGAATCGGCGGGGAGTGGTGTGACTAGTGGCAT
>CALDQM010000055.1:0-4423 GCA_937911225.1 uncultured Cellvibrionales bacterium | reverse complement strand
GATATATGCATACAACGGTCGAGATGGTCCACAAAGATGATGTTGAAAATGTTATTAAGCTTATTTATGAGACGCTGCTTAATATTCAAGGTGGAGAGACGTTTTCTTATTTTGACTGAGGGTTGCTTAACTAGCGAGTTGACTATGAGTTTGCTTTGCAAAAAAACGAAAATTTGACGAGGTTTACTGCTATTAATAACTCAACTGTCTCTAGATCGCTCGCTGGGATCATTGGTATCGTGGCCCTTACTATTATATCGAGTGTGAGTTTCGCAGCTGATACTGAAAAAACTGATATCGCTTTTGTGTTGCGAGGCTATAACGGCACGACGCTCTATCCCACGATAGAAAGCTTTCGTCCGGAGGCCGTCCTAGCCCTAGCCGGACTATCTAAACTTAGTTTTGGTAAAGCATCGACGTTCGAAATATTTGATGGTGGAATAGATGTTAATGATCCTGTGTACTACGGCTCATTAGTACAGATCGAGGTGATTGATGCGGCCCTAGCAGGATGGGTGGGAACGCGGTTTGCTGGTTATTTAACGAGTTCTGACTATACAGGTGATATTTTAGTTGATCCCTCTGAGGAGGAGATCGCAGTTTTGACATCCCTTCGAGCATGGCTTGTAGAAAATCGTGTCGGTGCCTACTATGGTTGGAAGGATACCGCCTTGGGGGCTGAAAACTGGACGTGGGTAATAATGAAGGTTTTGCGTATCGGCGGATCTGCCGCGCATTTGTTTTTAAATGAGGTACGTCTTCCGACTGAATTAGACGCTAATGACTTTAAAGCGATAGGTGTCATTTTTTCAAGTACAGATGAGTACAATGCTAGTGCCGCAGCGGCCAGATGTACTAATCTTGGAATAAAAGATGCGAACGGTCAGGTCTTTGAGGAGGAAATTCCCTCCGCTGATAAATCCGAATGCTTTTACCACGATTACAGTGTTTCGGCGCCAGATTATCCCAAGCCCTGGGAAGAGGTCACTTCGTTTGTCACGATTCATGAAGCAATTCACGCTTTTGGTCAGAAGGGGCATGATCGTTATATTGACGGATCCGCTTTCCCATACTCAGTTATGAATGGGGGAGGGTCAAAGGATGAGTATCCTATCTGGAATAGGATTTACATTCACCAATGGTTATCCGAAGAGATAATTACTGAAGACCGGAACGAACTAACTGACTACAAGGACGCGACTGATCTATCTAAAAAGTATCTTCTTCGTTTGAGTAGTAAAAATGATTTCGAATACGTAGATGGTTGTGGTGAGTCTTTTTCGAGTAAGCGTTATCAAGAAATTTATAATGGTGCTTTGGTGCAATATCAAACACCTGTTAATACACCTTGCAGTAGTAGTAGCAACAAGTTTCCTGGGGTTCGATTCGAGTCAATCAAAGATGTTACTGATACTACGCTCCCAGTGGTTGAGTCGACACATGTAACTAACTTTGTGACCAATGAGGATTATCGTGCAAGGGACAAAATCGTAATATCATTTAGTGAAAATATTGCCCTAGGCGAGGGACAGGTAGTACTTTTAAAAGATGCTCTCCCCATAAAGACTGTGGAAGTAAACCAAATACCTTCTCTCACGTCCTCAACGCCAAATCATGTGGGCCCAGATCTTCAAGTGTCCGGAAAAACACTAACCATATGGTTTCGTACTAACTATCCTAACCCTCAATATTCTGTTCGATTTGGGCCTGGGGCTATCATTGACTGGGGTGGTAACCAAGTGATCGGGCAGCACTGTGCTGCGATAGATAGAGCCGATGTTAGTGCTGATGCTGATAGTGATGGTGTTAGTGACTGTGCTGATGTATACCCACTTGATGCTACAGAGAGTGCAGATACTGATGTGGATGGGGTAGGCAATAATGCAGATGCCGATGATGACGGTGACGGTGTTGCCGATGTCGCTGATGCCTTCCCTTTAAATGCCTCAGAGTCAATTGATACTGATGGTGATGGCATTGGTGATAATTCAGATTGGGCACCTTACGATAGCTCCGAATCATTAGATACAGATTTTGACGGTATAGGTAATAACGAAGACGCTGATGATGATGGTGACGGTATTGACGACGATTCGGATGCTTTACCGCTAGATTCAAGCGAAACATTGGACACTGATTTAGATGGTACGGGCAATAATGCTGATGCCGATGATGATAATGATGGTGTCTCTGATGCAGATGATACTTATCCATTAATTAGCCTTGGGGCCCTAACAGATTCCGATGGTGATGGTATTCCCAACCAGTGTGACAGCGACTGCTTGTCTTTGGGCATGAATCCAGATGACGATGACGATAACGATACACTATCCGACATTACCGAACTTGCTGCTGGCACTAGTCCAATTAAGCGAGATACTGATTTCGATTCACTTAGTGATAAGTTCGAGTTGGAGTCGATTGGCCGCAATGCCATTGTGTCAGACTATGACATTTCCTCTGGCGCCAACCACACTTGTGTTAGCCAGGATGATGGAATTAGCTGTTGGGGTATGAATCAGGATAGCCAGCTTGATGTCCCTGCCAATCTGAAAGGTAATGTTCAGCTTGAATTAGGCTCATGGAACTCTTGTGCTTTAAAGCAAGTGAATGGCGAGATAGTTTGCTGGGGGGGGAATAATGCTGATTCAAAAGCTCCTGTTGGCTCAGGCTACGAGCAGATAGCAGTTGGTGGCAGTCATACTTGTGCTCTAAAGAACGGTTTAATAACCTGCGCAGGATGGGATGCATTTGGACAAGCCACGCCTCCTGAGATCAGCGGTGTATTAAAAGTGGTTGCCGGGTCATATCATAGTTGCGCCCTAACAAATACTGCGGTGCATTGCTGGGGTGCAAGGCCTCAAGATCAACCAGTGGATGTCCCTGAGTTGACTAATCCCTCTAATCTTTTTTCTAGTAATAATACGGTCTGTGCGATGCATGACGATGGATTACGTTGTTGGGGTCAAGATGATGGTTCTGGTTTGTTAACTCCTCCAGCGCTTTTAAAATCTGCTGAGGTGTCGATAGGACGTTCTCATGCCTGTGCAATTAATGGTACCCAAATTAAGTGCTGGGGTAGTAACTATAGAGAGAATACCTCTCCGCCGGTCCTTACTAATCCAGTTCAAGTCGCTATAGGAGGAATTCACTCATGCGCTTTGTCAGATGAGGGAGTCACTTGTTGGGGCGACTCTGGTTTTAACCGTACAGCGGTTCCAACTAATTTAATATTTGGCGATTTTGATAAAGATGGAAACAGAGATAATGTTGATTTAGATGATGACGGCGATGGGGTTAGTGATTCTAATGACGTTTTGCCCCTAGATCCGACTAATGATTCGGATAATGATGGCGTTGCTAATAATGCCGATGCATATCCAGAGAACAGTCTTTACTCAAAAGATTCTGACAATGATGGCATGCCTGATGCCTGGGAAATCCAATATGGGCTTAACCCAAATGATGCTTCAGATGTGACAAGCGATACAGATAACGATGGTGTCTCAGCCTTAGATGAGTTCTTGGCGGGGACAATCCCGTCCGGGTCGTTAGATATCGACGGAAACGGCCAGTATGACGCGCTAACAGACGGTCTTTTGCTACTAAGGGGAATGTTTGGATTAGACGGCAGTGCGTTGGTAACAGGCACGATAGCGTCCGATGCGGCTTTTACCGAATCAGTGGATCTTGAATCTCGCATAGCAAAGCTAGGTGCTCTTGCGGATATCGACGGTAACGGTCAGATAGATGCCCTTACAGATGGCTTGCTGACATTGAGGTATTTGTTTGGTTTAGAAGGGGACACCTTAATTGCTGGGGTGGTGGCCCCTGATGCAACGAGAACAACCGCAGTAGACATTGAGGCTCATCTTAAGACCCTCATGCCTGCTTTGTAAAATTTTACCCTGCTACTGATATAGGTTTTTTTATGCGGGATCATCAAATGCTGCAATGCTTTTAGGGTGGAGATTGTGGGATGTAAATCGGTAGCATATTAAGTGCTGTGATGATAACATTTGGCAGGATAGATTCGTACATAAGTTTTTGGGTATGGTTTCTTAGAAACCATACCCAGAAGCTTATGTGACAATATTGTCAAAAGACTGGACTTAGAGTCTTAATAATTTTATCGATAATCAATTAACTGTGTTGCCAAGAGGGTTAAAGCTGTGTCTAAACTTTTTAAATTAGTGGTCAATCGTAGTGCGATTTTTATTGCGTCAATGTTTCTACTTGCCGGTGTTGCTTCGGCGCAGGAGCAAACTGTCAGTGGTAGTTTGTCTGTTGCAGAGCTATCTGCCGGGCAGAGTACTGACTTAACAGTAACTTACAATGCAACTGACGATGCAAAATTAACAGGCATCGGGCTTAGGCTGCATTACGATAGTTCTGTCTTAGAAATGGGAGCTTATTCTGAGCG
>CALDQM010000054.1:0-5129 GCA_937911225.1 uncultured Cellvibrionales bacterium | reverse complement strand
TTCTGTCGGATTATTAGGGAATTCATCATACTTATCAGCAACCCTATCTCGATCAGCATCATCAAGGATTATTAGATTTATGATTCCTCTAGCACTATCAATATGACCATCATTGGCAACAAATTCAAAAGCATCAGCGGCAGCATCAGTATCATTAGACAGATAGATCGGGGTCTCCAACACAGTATCACCGACAGAAAATGGATTTTTATAACCCATAGTAAATGACCGTAACCCAGTTGAAATAACAGCATAGGCTTTAGTTTCATTGGCTGTAGGAATAACATAATCAATCTCTTTATCACTAGATGAGGGCAGCAAGATAGGGGTTGAGGGATCAGTAATATTAACTATCCGCACGCCAAGACTTTGAGATGTAGCAAGGTAGGCTGTGAAGCCATCATTTGAGACCTCCACACTTCGTACAAAACCAATACCCGTAACAGAGGCAACTATGGCAGGACTGTTAGAGTTCTCTACATTGAAAATCTTTAGCCCGAAAGATCCATCCGTAACATAAAGCATTGAGCTATCTGATGATAGAGCAATAGAGTACACCTCACCATCCGTAACGATACTACTTAATACTGTGAGTGTTGATGGCTGGCTGATATCAATAATATGGAAGCCCTTGAAGCCATCACCAACGTAAGCGCGCTCATTATTTGCAGATAGGGCGATACTTTGAGCATCTCCTGGTGTGGAAACAGTTGCAACAAGAGTAGGATTGTTTAGACGGCTGACATCAATCCGACTAATTCCTGACAGATGTGCAACAAGAGCATAATTCCCATCAGCGGATAGCGCAATGTCATACACAGACTCTCCAACAGCGATTGAGCTTATGATAATCGGATTTAGCGAGTCAGACACATCTATTACTTTAAGTCCAAGAGTGCCATCAGCCAAGAACGCGGTGCGCCCATCCTTTGAGAGTTTTACTGATCTGGCCAATCCTTCCGTATCCAATGACGATAAGACTGTTAGAGGATTTATCTCCAGATCGATTATGGTAAGACCTGAAGTGCCATCGGCGAGGTAACCGGTTTTTTGGTCGTTAGATAATACAATATCATAGGATTTTGCTTTAGATGCATAAGTAGACTCTGGTTCAATCGATATAGTTTTATAGAGTGAGCCTGAGACTGGAGCTTTGGTTAAGCGCATTGTTAGTGGATCTAGATCAGCATCTTCAGCCGATAGCGTCATTCCCGTTGGAATACCTCTGATAACATCAACATTTTGAGTAGCTGCGATTGGCACCTGATTGGGATACTCCCCCAATTTAATATTTGCTACACCAGTGAATCCTGAAGTAAGACTCTCCTTCGCAAGCTCGATACCGTCCCCGGACATTATTGAAAAAAATGTATCCGCTTCTCCATAGTAATTAACCCAGCCGTCACCAGCACCATCATACATATTGAGTGTGTAGCGACCAACTGCGAGGCAAGTAAATAGCATAGAGCTTGCGCCACCGCTTAAAAGAGAAATGTCCGGTTCATCACCCATAAGTGCCCAACTGATCTGCGAGGGCCGCCAACTTGAACCAGCTACAGAAACAAAATAGGCGGAAGATGGGCATGTAGACATCACACTGTTTATCGAAGAGACAATACTTTGAATATCTGACTTATTTTCAATAAGCGATGTTAATCTAATTCCAATTAAATATTGATCAATATAGCTAGGAGTAATATTAGCAAGGCCCACTATAGCTCTAAGGTCAGCTAAAGTTAGGCTGCTCACATCTCCGCTTTCTAAGGCGGTTTTTACCTTTGTGATAGCAGCTATATGCGTTGAGACTTCATCACAATTTGGTGTCGGTTGGATCGCCACTAGACCATTAGAAATATCATCACCCGGCCAATTTGATCTGTCCGAGCAGTATGTAATAGAGGATAAATTTCTATTCAGTTTGAACGTATCAGCATCAAAACTGGGCCGATCCCCAAGAAAACTCACAACAATAATATTGTTATCTTTGAAGGAGCCTAGGCCAATATTAGTAATATTATCCCCAAACAGCATCGTTTTTAACCCATTTTTGTAGAAAGCATAGTCTCCAATCGTAATTATAGTATCTGGTAACGTCACTGAGGTCAGATGACTTGAAGCGAAGGCATAATCGGAAATACCCATCACAATTGAGCCGTCAATACTCTCTGGTATGACAATATCAGAGGCGCAGACACCCACACAGCCATCAATTAAAACAGTCCCATCGAGATTTTTTGTAAAGAGCCATGTGTCGTTGCCAGAAGCCGAACTAGAGATAGATACGCGAGCCAATTGACTGTCTAGAGCCCCATCATTGACACGAAAGTCAAAGCTATCGGGGACTGATTCATCTGCAGGGGAATTGTAGTATACGACGGACCCCATAATGTCGCCTTCGGCTAAGGGTTTATTTCCTATCTCAAAGACCTCTACTCCTCCAATTACTTCAGTTCGATAGAAATTATGGAACGCCTTATTAGCGCTGTATAGCTTGTCTCCCGCAGCAGACAATATAAGCCCATTAGACATCCCAGTTATCGGAATAGTACTCACTAAAACAGGATTTTCAGGGTCTCTGACATCAATAACCTTGATACCGTAACTTCCTTCAGATAGATATATCGTAGTTCCCTCTGGAGACAGAGTCAGCTTGCCAAATCCTATGGCTTCGCTATTCCAACCTCCCTCTAGGGTACCCAACGGTTTTAGATCAGTTGGATTACTGACATCATAAATTATGAGACCAAAGCCAGTACTTTTTATATAGGCTATTTGCTTATCAGGTGAAAGGATCAATGAGGTGAGAACAGCACCGGGATTCATAGTAGCGGCATACGTAAGAAGTTTTGGCTCAGAGCGATCGCTAATATCAATAGCATACAAGCCGGAATAACCTACTACATAGGCAGTATTTTCATCCTCAGAAAGAGTGACATCAATCATATTGCCGTAAAAAGTACTTAGAGAGCGTGGATTGCTCGCATCACTAACATCAACAATTTCTAGCCCATCACCTCTACCTATAAATGCGGTATTGCTATCACTCGATAGAACCACTGAATAGTAACTTCGTTTGGCGACTAGCGAATCGCTCAGTTCCTTAATATTGGTAAGGTCTGATATATCGTATATTGAAAGCCTTCCATCCTCTCCGTTCTGACACCCATAACATGAGGTTATAAATAACTTGCTTTCATCCTTTGACATCGTGCCTGAATTCATCCACCACCCACGGGTTTCCAATTCGGAGACTAACGTAGGATTTGATGGATCTTTAATATCAAGGAGCGCTAAAGTTCTACCAATAGAAATAGCGTAGTCTTCGCTTTCAAATAGTAATAGTTGTTTTGACTCGCCAAACCAGGTGTCATATGGCGCTAACCAGCTACCTATTTTCCTAGCCGAAAAGGCCTCTAGTGCTCCAGCTGAATCAGTAGCTAATTGATAGGTTAGAGGAGACCCCTCGGGATCTGATGCGTCCAACGAGACTGCTCTTGTTTGTCCTGCGGTAACAGAGACAGCACCATCGTAGGCTACCGGTGGATAATTCTCGAATTCGACTCCGGCATCGGTAGTTATTTCAAGAGCAAAACTATTTATGCGATCGTCATTATAATAATATCCTCGATCCCTTACCGTTAACACCCAATCTCCCTGAGAAGATTCATTATTAAACCGACTTAATAGGTCATAGGGTTCGCCAGAGTAGCGATTTTGTGGCGTTACACGACCCGAGATTATTGGTACAGAGCCCTCAGGACCACAATTAAATTTTTCACCTTGATCATCGAAGATAGCACTAATGTCATCATTACCGAATTGCCTGTCGTGAGTATTACAATCCTTGGGATAAAAGTAAGGTTCCCAAATCAGATCCACGGTTGTATTAGAAGGTGATGTCAAACTGATTAATATAAAATGAATGTTAGAAAAAGAAACATCAATCAAAACATTAACATCGCTGATTCGACCGTTCTCCGTGATTGATATTGTTGATGTGTATGCACTCGCACGTGAATCAGCTGGAATGATTACCGGAAGATCTTTCGCCGAAGTAAAAGAACCAAATGTAGTAAAGCTAAGCACATCGCCAAATACCCCGTCACTACAACGATTTAAAGGAGAAACTCGCCAAAAATAGCTGGTGTTGGGCTGCAGCCCGAGGATGTCAAAAGAAATCTCTTTAGTAACACCGCTATAGAGCACCTCACTGAAGCTTTCCTCAGCAGATACTTCAATTCGGTATTGCTCTGCATTTATATCTGCCCTCCATGTTAGCGTCGACCTAAGTTGGTCTATGACGCTATCATTTGAGGGGGTTAGTAACTTAATAGGGGTGAACTCAGCCGCATATGCCTTGACACTGAAACGCAGAGATTGGCTCCGACTGTCTGATATTGCATCGATATTAATGGGGTACGTGCCCGCTGCGATGTCAGCACCCGCTGCGATAGTGGCATTAATTACGGTGCCATTAGTCGAGACACTCGTAGGTGAGAACCCAACGCTTAATGCTGTGGGAAGATTGCTGGCTGACAGCACTGCGGTATCCGTATACTCCGATGAGGTGCCATATGTCAGCGATGCTTCAGTGCTCTGCGCGCTACAAACCGTATAATCATATTGCTCAGTAGTGAGAATGATATCCTTGCGGGTCAGTGTAAAACTCTGGTTATTGATGGCGTAAAATATGTTGTTATTATTCGGTTGAATTCGAACGCGAGCTTTTGATGTTGCAAAATCAGGCATCATCACTTCATGACTACCATCATTTTCCACGTTACTTGCCAGCGTGTAGGAAAATGTAAGGCCGTCATCTACTGATAGCGTGATGGTTACCTTGTTAGCTAGCATCGGGGCGAGGTTCGTTCCAGCGACATTCCATGATACCGTATGATTGGTGTTTGCCAGATACACTTGCTCACTGACAGGTGAGGTCACTCTAAATGCGCCGTCAGTATCAACAACACTTACCTTCATAGTTTTTTGCGCAATTCCACCTCCACCAACCGCGTTATCCCGAACAGTAAAGCCAAAATTCAAGTCTCTCGGTACAGAGGACAGGGTCTCCCATGTTGACAGAGTATTGGGGTCCTCAAGCGTTAGGTTACCCGAGAGCACACTTGACA
>CALDQM010000053.1:0-1084 GCA_937911225.1 uncultured Cellvibrionales bacterium | reverse complement strand
CCCATCATTAAAGGTCAGTTCTGCTCCAGTGCTTGATAAATCGGTTACGGAAGCACGGGTCCATGACTCGTAAACACCAGCGGCGCCTTCGGCAAGATTGAAATCGCCGAAATCTGCAGTCAATGTCTGCCCAGCATTTGCACCAATTTGGAAGGTTACGGAGCTATCACCTGAGCCTGCTACCCCGCCAGCATCACCGTTAAGAAGCTTTTTACTGTTGAATTCTGTTGAATCAATAATACGGTCTACTTCCTCAGCCGCCTCTTTAAATTCCACATTAAGTACAGCAACATCACTCACAGAGTTAGAGCCGTCAGCGGCCTGCACTGTGATCTCGCGCATTCTTTGCAGAATGTTGCTGACCTGCTCAGCGGCACCATCCGCTAGCTGTAACATAGAAGTAGCGTTATTGGCGTTACGACCGGCTTGGTCAAGACCACGAACCTGGGCCGTCATCTTAGTGGCAATGGCTAAGCCTGCTGCGTCATCTGCTGCAGAGTTAATGCGCTTACCTGTAGACAAGCGCTCCATAGTACTAGTCATAGCGCGATCATTTTGGTTAATCGAGTTGGCGGTTAACATGGCCGCCGAGTTTGAGTTAATTACAGTCATTTTAGTGTCCCCATTAAAGGTTGGTTATGGCAAATAGCGGTTGTTTCAAAAACCTATACTCTATTTGCTTATGTTATTAATCGGCAGAAACCGGCAAACCTTTACCTAAAGGTGGCAAAAAAGGCGAACTTTTGCCGGGTTTAAGAGCAATAGCTTTAACCTTCGGAGTTTAGCTTTTCGTCATAAGTTATTTTTATGGTCTATCGAATGAGGGGATAAATAAAAAAGACTAAGAACATATTTTGATTAATAGTCCGTCAGATAGTGATAGTTCATTAAGGTAGGAATCTGAGGTGCAGGATATTATTTAGGGGCGGTGAGAGAATTGATATAACGAGAAAACCGGCCCCAAAGAGGAGCCGGTTCAAGGAGTGGTGCTGTTTCGTTTTACTGCAGTAGCGATAGCACAGATTGTGACTTCTGGTTAGCCTGGGCCAACATGGCAGTACCGGCTTGCGCGATGATCTGACTA
>CALDQM010000052.1:0-5131 GCA_937911225.1 uncultured Cellvibrionales bacterium | reverse complement strand
TCTCACTCTCTTTAATTGACGCTTTACTAACCTCTCAACATCGCTGTTGGGAGCGTGCATTCTAGCGGCAAGAACTCAATTGTCAACCGTAAAATGGCCTCTATTACAGTTACTACACTAAGAGCATAAAGGCGACCTAAAATATCCAACAATGATGCGAAGACGAAGCCACCGAATGTGCGATTTAGATAGGTCTTTATGGCTCCAATAAATAGAAGTTAGTCTAGATTAGGATACCTATGAACCCACCAACTAGTCGAAAAGGCGTTGACCAACGAAGTACTGAGTTTGATCTCAGCACTTAGACTAAATCAAGGCTTGTTGAACCACCCTTTACCCCACCACTAAGGAGGGCTCTTCAGTCAATTTTAAATTAACATTCTTGATAGGTAGCTGGCGAATCCGATTGCCGGTAGCATTAAATATTGCATTGGTGAGCGCTGAAGCAATGGGTGGAGTACCGGGTTCTCCCGCACCCCCCCAGTCTGCCCCACTATTTATTATATACGTCTCCATAGCCGGCGCATCAGACATTCGTACGGACGGGTAGTTGTGGAAATTACTCTCCACCACAGCACCTTCTTTAATAGAGATCTCACCATATAAGGCTGCACTTAGCCCATAAATAATACCTGATTCAATTTGCGCCTTCATACCATCAGGAGAAACCGCATAGCCTGCATCGATAACTGCCACAACCCGATCAACTGATAGATTTCCATCATTGACAGTCACTTCTACAACCTCTGCGACGATGGAGCCGAATGAAGACTGTAATGAAATACCTCGCCCTCTTCCCGGCGCTAACGGTATGTGCCACTGGGCCTCTTTAGCCGCTCTGGTTAATACGGCAAGTTGTCTTGGCAGATGTTGTAAGCGCGCAGCGCGATATTCAAAAGGATCCTGGCCTGCCGCGACTGCCACTTCATCGATAAATGATTCAGTGAAAAACCCATGTTGCGAGTGAGCTACGCTACGCCATGCCCCAAAGGGTACGTGAGTAGGGCTGCGCACATGGCCAATATCCTGTGCATCAACCGAATAAGGGATAAGCGCAGCTTCATCGGGATCATGTTTGTCCACATAGGTATTTTCCCATGCGATTAGATCACCAGTGTCATCAATCGCAGCGCGAAAGCGACTCTGTATAGCTGGACGATAAAAATCTTGCCGAACATCTTCTTCTCGCGTCCAAATAAGCTGTACCGGACGTCCAAGACTCAAGGCCAATTGCGCTGCCTGAATCGCATAATCAGGCCTTGATTTACGACCAAAGCCACCACCCATGAAACAGTTATGCAAAGTGACGTTCTCAATATCAAAACCCAGAGCATCTGCAATAGATCGTCGAAAGCTCAATGGACTTTGACAACCTACCCACACCTCGCAACGACCATCCTCAACCATCGCAGTCGCGTTTAGAGGTTCCATGCAAGTGTGGGCGAGAAAAGGGACACGATAATCAGCATTGATTACCTGCGCTGCATTCTGCATAGACGCTACTAAATTACCTTTAACAACATCGGTCTCACGATCTATACCAGCGCTTATGTCTCGATCAAACTGTGCAAAAATTACATCACTGGACACAGCATCATTCTCGGTGCTTCCCCATTGGATATTAAGAGCATCCATCCCCTGTTTGGCGGCCCAATAACCTTTAGCGACCACGGCAACGGATTCTGCAAAGGTGAAGCTACCAAGCATTGAACTAACCTCGGTAGAGGGTAACCGAACAACATCCATAACACCGTTGATTGCGCGTGTAAGAACATCATCAATACGATCAATGCCGCCGCCGAAGGTTGGCGCCCGCCTCACCGTGGCATAAAGCATGTCAGGTAAGCGCACATCAAGCGCAAAGATTGCCGTACCATCGACCTTACTCGGGAGATCATGTCGCTCCACATGTCGCCCCATAATTTTAAATTCATCTACCGACTTTAAGGTCGGTGATACCGGCGGTGTCATCTGACCGGCCGACTCGGCAAACGCAGCGTAAGGCTCGACCCGACCACTGGCTTTATGCATCAGCTGGCTATTTTCTGCAATTACTTGGTTAACAGGCACTTGCCAGGCCTCTGCTGCAGCTATCTTCAGCATCTCCTTCACTGCAGCGCCGGCAATACGCATTCCATATGCACCTGTGGTCCTAACACTGAGACTACCACCGGTAATCTGCAGATCAAGGGCATGCGCTGTGCGAATGAGGGCACCTTCTACTGTAGGGAGAACGAAATCGGGGATATCCGCGCCGCCCAGTAGTATAGATTGACCCAAAGGATAGTTAGCAAATTCACCAAGAGCTGGCGCTTCTTCAAACTTAACAAGGTCCCAATCCGCATCGAGTTCATCGGCCAACATTTGAGCTAACGCCGTACCAACACCCTGACCCATTTCAGCATGTGGAATAATCGCGGTAACCACGTTATCACTATCAAGTTTTACCCAAGTATGCAGTAACGTTTCGCCCTCACCGGCAACGAGCTTGGACAGTTCTGCGGCACGATTCCCTGGACGAATAGCAACACCGACAATTAAACCACCACCGACAACAACACCGGCACTAATAAACGCTCTTCTGGTCCACTTACCCATTGTTAAGCTCCCGAGCTAACTCAGCAAGAGCTGGATCAAACTGCTGCACCCCTGCGGCAGACTTAATCGCTCTACGAATTCGCGAATACATGCCGCAGCGACAAATATTGCCGGACATGGCACTATTAATGTCGGCATCAGAGGGCGATGGATTAGTGGCTAAAAGCGCTGCCGCAGACATAAGTTGCCCCGACTGGCAGTAACCGCACTGAGGCACCTGTTCTTCAATCCAAGCGCTCTGGAGAGGGTGAAGCTCGTCATTACTAGGAGCAAGCCCCTCAATAGTAGTAATTTTTTTACCACTGACTGCCGACACGGGCGTGACACAAGAACGTATGGCCGAACCATTTACATGTACTGTGCAAGCGCCACACTGAGCTATACCACAACCAAATTTTGTACCCGTAAGAGCAAGTTGCTCTCGGAGCACCCACAATAAGGGGGTTGAGGGGTCTACCTCGAGTTTTTGTTCAGTACCATTAACAGTTATCACGGTCATTTTTGACTCTCTTAACTTAGTTTGGTTTGAGGGTATTATTATTACGTTGAAAAATATGATTTGCCGAACAGGTTAATGTTAACAAGTAGGCAAATTAATCATACCAATCGATAAAACTATTCTAGAACTATGTAGACCTGCCTTGATCAATTAATTGAAAAACGTAGTTTGGCTCTGACTTAGGATCACTTTAAACTAGTCTCCTGACCCTAGTTTGTCAAACCACTTTTGATCAATGCTTTTTTATCTGCGACTCCTGAGTTTTCTCAGTTTTGATTTGCTGAACGAGAAAGGCTAAATCCTCTGGGTAATCTATGTCATCAGCAACATTCCCTAACACTAGGGCCTTGGGTGCAGGGCAGATGCTTTCCAAAAGGTCCTTGCCGCCTTTATCACCGTTCAAATTCATTAAGGCATTAAAATAGGCTTTGCCAAATATTGCTGGCACACCAAGATGACTATTATATTGAGTACAAGCAACTTGCTGGTTATCAAACAGTTCGATTAGCTGCTCTAAATGATGGCTCTTGATGCGCGGCTGGTCAGCCAGCAAAACTAAAATGGCATCGAAGTCATCTTGGAGATGGGTAACACCGATAGCTATTGAACTACCAAGTCCCTGTTGCCATTGAGAGTTAATAATAATCGTAGTAGAGGAAATGTAGCGGCATACTTCATCAGAGTTTTTTCCTAACACCGAATAAACCGCTCCAGGGAAAAGGCTATTGGCCGTGTCTATACAGTGTTGCAACATTGGCTTACCACCAATGCGCGCGAGTTGCTTCACTGAACCAAACCTAGAGGCTTCACCGGCAGCAAGAATAAGTGCGGCAGTCTTCATATAAGTGTACTTATGGAACGAGCATCTTTTCCATTAACCACGGCTTGGCACTCCGCTAAAATAGACAGCGCAATATCTTCTGGAAACTCACCACCCAAGCGTAATCCAGCCGGGCCAGCAATAGTAATTGCCAAGTTATTTTTGTCCAACCCCGCCAACGCTAAGACCTGCTCTTTACGAACTATGGGTCCGAGTAAACCCAAGTATTTAACAGTGGAACTTTGTAAAGCCGCCAAAGCATCTGCGTCAAGTTGCAGGTTATGTGTCATGACAATGGCTGCATCAAAGTTATGAAATAAAGGTTCTTCAACCAACTGCAATAGCGGACATCGCAAAATAGTTGCCACCCGCATAAAATGCTCACGACGAGCATTAGCAGGCCGCGGATCGCAGACGGTTATTTCCCAGCCCAATGTCGCCGCTAGATTGGCTAAGGGTCGAGCATCGACACCACCACCAGCAATCAACAAATGAAACGGCGGCTTTATTGCCGTTGCCAGCCACGTATGTTCGTTCAACTCAATTAGCGCTGCATTTTCACGGACTAACTGCTTGGTGATGGCACTAAATTTAGCACTGTCTTGCAGTAAGATATCAGCTTCAGCAGTCTCACCATGTTCGGTAATTTTTTGTAGAAAAATAGAGGTTTGCCGATGTGCCAAGGCATCTAAAATAGACGGTAACTGTAAGTAGGTATTTTCAGCAAGGACAGGTTGCAGCAGTATATGAATAGTGCCTCCGCAACCAATACCTAACAGAAAAGACATGTTATCTTCATCGCTAGCATCGTAACAAACCGTCATTGATCGCTTTGATCGCATGACCTGTGACGCCTTTTTTTGTATATCGGCTTCCAAGCAACCACCACTCAACAATCCGAACTGCTCACCTAGGTCATTGAATAGCATCATAGCGCCGGGGGAGCGATAGCTGGGACCGTCTATTTTATACAACGTCCCCAGCACCCATTTTTGCTCGTCGCGTTTTGGGTACCACTGGCTGAGTTGCTGGGAGAATTGGTTAAACATGCGTAAGTATAGATTATTCTATGCTGAGAAAGAGGATTTAATAGATAAAGACTGTTACATTCACGTAATTTTTTTTATAGTGAGAAACATAATTTTTTGAGCCAAATATCATGCCACTAGTCACACCACTCCCCGCCGATTCCAATGCCGAGGTTGCCGAACTGG
>CALDQM010000051.1:0-1298 GCA_937911225.1 uncultured Cellvibrionales bacterium | reverse complement strand
CCACGAACGCGATAAGAGGACCGATCAAAAACCGCATCATTGCGCTTGTACTGCAATTCAGCTAAACGCCGCAATATGTCTCGCTGACCAATTTGTTCGCCACGAGAGAGGTGTAAAACCATCTTTAAATAGGAGTCTGGCGAACCAAGGCCATAAATAGATGAAACGGTCGCCACAACGATAACGTCTTTGCGCTCTATCAGTGATTTTGTTGCCGAGAGGCGCATCTGTTCAATATGCGAGTTGATCGACGAATCTTTTTCAATAAACGTATCGGACGAAGGCACATAGGCCTCTGGCTGGAAATAATCAAAGTAAGAAACAAAGTATTCTACTGCATTGTTTGGGAAAAAACTTTTAAACTCTCCATACAGCTGGGCAGCCAATGTTTTGTTATGCACTAACACTATCGTCGGGCGCTGCACCTCCTCAATCACCTTAGCAATAGTAAAGGTCTTTCCCGAACCGGTTACCCCCAACAGAGTTTGGCTGGCAAGACCATTCTCTAAGCCCTTTACAAGGCCCTTAATAGCCTCTGGCTGGTCTCCGGCAGGCGAGTAATCGCTGACCACAGTAAACGGTCGAATGGCACTAATGGTTGCTTTACTTAACAAGGTGCGCGGCCCATTAGCTCAGTATCTACTAGTGGCGCACAGATGCTACCAAAATAGTCAGTATTCTTTGTGGTTAGGTTATCAATCAACGCGTCAAATCCTTGCTCTTCAATTATTTCTCGATATTTGTACTTCTTAATTTTGACATAGGTCAGCCCTTTGACCCGAACATCAACAGCATGCCACTGGTTATTAAGGTTACGCTTGATCACTAAATCCAGATTGATATCAGGTAAAATAGGAGATTCCATCAAAACTTGCACCCACCCCATGCCTTTTTCATCATTCACCACAACATCAGCAACCTTAAACACCTGGCCGCCATAGCTTTCAAGACCCTCAAACGCATATCGGATAAGCGTTTGATCAACTGAGTACACCAACAGAGAGCGTTGCTGATCACTAAATGCAGTGTAGGACTGCTTACCCACAAGGGCACGGCTAGTTGAGGAACTGTCCCACGAGGCAACGACTGTTGCGATTAAAAAATCATAATAGGCAACGGGGTTGTCAATATACATCTGCTGGCGATTAGCCAGTTGCTCTGTGACCGATGCAAACAAAATCTCAAACTGAGTGCGCACAACGCTTTCTGCGTTGTTAGACTTTACTATAGTCTCATCAACCACTGCAAAAGAGGGTGTAACCAGAAAAAAACTAAACATTGCAACTAAGCATAGTCGC
>CALDQM010000050.1:0-36196 GCA_937911225.1 uncultured Cellvibrionales bacterium | reverse complement strand
CCCATCATTAAAGGTCAGTTCTGCTCCAGTGCTTGATAAATCGGTTACGGAAGCAATGGTCCATGACTCGTAAACACCAGCGTCGGCGCCCGCAGCAAGATTGAAATCACCAAAATCGACAGTTAATGTTTGGCCAGCATTAGCACCAATCTGGAAAGAAACTCTAGCCTCACCTGAGCCCGCTATTCCACCGGCATCACCGTTTAGGAGCTTCTTGCCGTTGAACTCGGTAACATCAACGATTCGATCTATCTCCTCGGCTGCTTCTTTAAATTCTACATCCAGTACCGCTCGGTCGGAGACAGAGTTAGAGCCATCAGCGGCTTGAACTACGATCTCGCGCATTCTTTGCAGAATGTTACTGATTTGCTCAGCAGCACCATCAGCTAACTGAACCATAGATGTAGCGTTGTTAGCATTACGGCCAGCCTGGTCAAGACCACGAACCTGGGCGGTCATCTTAGTGGCAATGGCTAAGCCTGCTGCGTCATCTGCTGCAGAGTTAATGCGCTTACCTGTAGACAAGCGCTCCATAGTACTAGTCATAGCGCGATCATTTTGGTTAATCGAGTTGGCGGTTAACATGGCCGCCGAATTTGAGTTAATAACAGTCATTTTAATGTCCTCTACAATAAATTAGTCTTCGGGTAAAAAGTTTAGATTTACCCAAATCTGTTGGGATAATCTTTTCGTGCGTTGCTAAACCTATTATCGACATAAGCTAAATTTTCTTTAACACTTAGCTTTCTAACTCACTGACTTTGTTGAATCTTCTTGTCTTTCTATGCAGTGTCTGTGTTAACAAGTTAGCGACTTTTTTGCGTTGCTGAGTATTTAATCGACACATAAAAAATATACTTTAACGTGGCAAAAGGGTGCCATTAGTCGGGTAAAAAGTGGCTAGCAGGGCGAGTCAATAAACGGCACTTATTAGGCCGCCGAACATTGATGGCGAACTGGACGGGCACGCTCATTAACATTAGTTACGATAAATGTGCTGCCGAAAAAGCGACGTCTTTTTTTGAGCAAAAAAAACCCTCTAAGAAGAGGGTTAGGAGAAATTATGGTTAGAGCCTGAAGCAAATTTGCTAACGCCGAGCTAATTATTTTTCACTCAGCTGCCTTTGCGTTTAGGTCTATAGGGTCTTATCGAACAGCACGCCTTTGAGAGATTCGATAGTTTCAGCAATCTTAAGTGCGGCTTCACCTGGAAACTTGACGATAGATTCACCGGTATTAGTGTCTTTTACTTCTACTACAAAGCGCTGTGAAGATTTGTCTACATAAAACGCCAAGCTTGTGTTGGCAGACTGAAAGACTTGATTGATTTCGATTATCGCAGCATCCACTTTTTTTTCAGTTGGCTGGCTGGTGGTCTTACTAATAACAGAAGCGGCACTAGCGGTTTTAACAGTTGACGCGATATGGTCCATCGCTTTAGCTGAGCTAGTGCTCATGCTGCCAGCATAATTGGATGCTTGGCGTGCGCTTACTGCGGCCCCTGCTGCCGGCATTGAGATCTCTGCATTTGTCATAATATTCACCATATTTAGCTGTTTTTCGTTGAATGCTTGAGACTGATTTTGGATATTATACAGTCGGCATTGTTTTCTCTATCGTCAAACATCGACACAACTGTCTTTATCTTTAGGCAAAAATGTTAAATTTTTCATTTAAGAGACGACGAACTAGATTGTTGGTAAAGTACTGCATGAAGATCTGCGCAGTCTTTTTAAAGCTCACATTAAAAGACCATGCTTTTTAGCGGCTTTGTGCTATGTCAGATTAGATGTCTACCTTTACCCATAATGATTAAATCGGCAACAAGCTCAAGGACTTTAATCATTTATCAAGCTGCTTTCATGCTCAGAACACCCACAACACGCATAGCATCTATAGTCTGACCAGTGGTATCGGCCTGGTTGTTCAGCCGCTATACTATCGGTCGGCATTAAATCGGAATTCTCAGACTGTTGAAACCACTAGTAATCTTTCTTAATGCCGTTGAATCGTTTACCGAGATTACCGGCCGCCTTATTGCATGGTTAACCATGCTCATGGTGCTATTAGTGATGCTAGTGGTGGTCACGCGATATTTTTTGGAGATTGGATCGATTGCTCTACAAGAGGCGGTGACTTATTTACATTGCCTAGTGTTTTTGATGGGTCTGGCGTTTACGCTAAAGCACGATGGTCATGTGCGAGTTGATATTTTCTATCGCGGGTTTTCGCCAAAGTCTAAGGCCATGGTCAATCTGGTGGGTGGAATTTTCTTTTTGGTACCGGTCTGCTTGTTAATATTTTTTACCAGCTTGGACTATGTTTTAGCCAGCTGGGCAATTCAAGAAACGTCAGCTGAAAATAATGGACTTCCGTTTGTTTATTTACTGAAAACGCTCATGTTACTCATGCCTGCTACGCTGTTACTACAGGGTATTGCTGAAATTATTAAAAGTGGTTTGGTGATCAGTGGCGCAGATATTTCAGAGGCTCAAATAGCGAATAATAACGAGCCTATAATCTGATGGCTGAGTTTATTCCCTTTTTAATGTTTCTAGCCGTTTGTTTGGTCTTAATGGCCGGATATCCCGTGGCTTTTTCTCTGGCGGGTACGGCGCTGCTGTTTGCCATGGTGGGAACGGTTACCGGCCACTTTGACATGGCGTTTATACAGGCCCTGCCTAATCGGTTGTTCGGCACTATGGAAAATACCACATTGATTGCGGTGCCGCTGTTTATTCTCATGGGAGTGATGCTTGAGAAATCAAAGTTATCAGAAGATCTGCTTGAGAGTATGGCTGACCTCTTTGGTGAATTTCGCAGTGGCCTAGGTATTTCGGTAGTGTTGGTTGGTGCATTGTTAGCGGCCAGTACCGGTATTGTTGGTGCCACAGTGGTGACAATGGGGCTTATGTCATTACCGACGATGTTAAAGCGCGGCTACTCTGCCTCCCAAGCAACAGGCCTTATTGCAGCCACGGGAACACTGGGGCAGATTATTCCACCGTCCATTGCGTTAGTGTTACTTGGCGACACCCTCTCTAGTGCCTATCAACAGGCGCAATTAAATATGGGTATCTTTACACCTAAAACGATCTCTATCGGTGATTTATTTGTGGGTGCGCTTATTCCTGGATTATTACTCGTCATATTTTATTGTGTTTATTTGGTTCTTTTTTCTCGTCCAGCGAAAATTGACTATGAGGCGCAAAGTACAGGCAGGGCTAGCCTATCAAGGGCGATGAAAAACTTATTGCCCCCCGTGTTTTTAATTGTGACAGTGTTGGGTTCTATTCTTACTGGGATAGCCACCCCAACCGAGGCTGCCGGCGTTGGGGCTTTTGGCGCCACTACGCTAGCGGCCATTAAAGGCCAGCTAAACTTCACCAAACTGCGTGAGGTTGCCCTTAGCACTACGCAGGTGACATCTATGGTGTTTTTGATACTTATCGGTGCGTCAGTGTTTTCGTTAGTCTTTAGAGGCTTTGGTGGGGAAGAAATTGTAGAGCACTTCTTTACCAATCTGCCAGGGGGAATTATCGGCGCTACATTATTGGTTATGGTTGTCATCTTTTTACTGGGGTTTATTCTCGATTTTATTGAAATTACGTTTGTGGTGGTACCTATAGTTGCGCCGGTACTACTGGCAATGGGTCTTGACCCAGTATGGCTTGGGATAATGATTGCGATTAACTTACAGACCTCATTCTTGACCCCACCTTTTGGCTTTGCACTATTTTATTTGCGAGGCGTGGCCCCGGCCAGCGTGGAAACCTCAGACATGTATCGTGGGGTAGTACCCTTTATTGGTTTACAGCTACTGCTGATGTTACTGCTATCTATTTGGCCAGAGATCGCTACTTGGCTACCGAGCAAGATTTATAACTAATCATAGTTTGATCTGAGTAAAGATACGCTCTCTTAATGATTCCTCTTCATTGACCAAGTTATGATTTGCGCCCTCAATGATACTCACCTGCAAGGCATGACATTTCGATCGATACTGGCTAAGGTTGTATTTCCAGTCAAGGGTTTCATCATTGTCTCCCTGAATAATACGCATTGGATAGTCCAGATCGCTCGCTTTAGCGAATTCTGAAATCCATTGATCTGCGGCCCCAAGCCAATCAAGTGGCATCCGAGTGGGCTGCAAGGGGTCTTGGTCACGCAAAAAAGCTAAAAATTCAGTATCAGAGGAGCTAGACCGAGGCGGGCTTTTGATCGATTTAACAAACCAGCGCAACAAATAGTAAAACCGACGGATTTTTTTCCAGTCCCAGGGGTGTAGCATTGGGGCCAGCAGATTCAATGACGCAAAGGGGTAGTCGCTTGTAGCGGTTTTGTTAAGGCAATGTTTAGTTAATACAGCGCCCCCCATACTTTGACCAATACCATGTAACGATCCCGTAAAGTGTGCCTGACAAAGTGCAATAACTGATTTTACCTGATCAACATATCCGCCAAAGTCCGTAATTGAGCAGGCCGTACCTGCTGACAAACCATGACCTTTTAAGTCCAAACAAACGACGGTCATTTGACGCGCCAGCAGATGGCGAATGAGGTGCCCATAAAGGCCAGTGTGGTCCATGTAGCCATGGACGATAATGACCGTGCCAAGGCTGTTAATAGGACGCCATGACATAATGACGGTTTGACGATCCTCGGTTGTACCTGATGTCAGCGTAAGATCGGGCGTTGCCAATGGCAGTTGGTAAAAGCGCAAATAGTCAGTTAACCCATTAATGGGGGTATCTGCGTTAACGATTGCGTCACTGAATAGCGGCATTGCCAAGCGCAGATTATTGAGGGTTTTTTTATCAGGGGTGCTACGTCGCTTGTGCATTTTTTAGGTCCGATTAAAGGATGCTTGTGGCTACCGCACAAGTATCTTGTCAGATATTGCCGGCATTGCAAACCAAAGATCGGTTGACCAAGTTCTGTGGATAAAACCAAAAAACCCCAGGTGATTAACCTAGGGCTTCAAGCACTACAGAACTTAGACGATGAGCTTACTCGTCGGTGGCCAGAGATATATCATAGACCCCGGCTTCGCGAGCCTGGTCAGAAATCTTTACAAACATCTCAGTTTTAGCTTTTGGATGAGAGCTAATCACGACTTTAGCTTCTGGTTTCTCAGCATGCAAGCGTTCAACATTGGCACGCACCGCGCGAATATCAATTCGCCGACCTTCAAGTGTTAACTCATTACTTTCAGAAACTCGGAACACGATATTAGTGTTTTCGGTATCCGGTGGTGGCTGATCAGATACTGGCGGACGACTCACGCCTAGGCCTGACTCATTGACAAATGAGGCCGTTACAATAAAGAAAATCAACATAATGAAAACCACATCAAGCATGGGAGTCATATCGATTTCGTTTTCTTCTTGTTCCCTACGTCTTTTTCCAAGCGCCATTATTGCGTTTACCTTTGCGTAGCTAGATTTTATTGGGTGTCGGCATTTTACTGATTTTTCCGCAAAATACTAGAGCCCCGGCCTTCCTGATTGCTCTGAATATATATTATCATAACTTAGGACGCGGATAGCTGTGAATTTAGATTCAAAAAAGATTAACATCCGCAAAAAACATTTTAAAAACTACTCAAAGCAGAGTATTTTTTATAAATCGCTATTAAACAGGAGTTTATCTCTCAAATGCCTGAATTACCCGAAGTCGAAACAACTCTTAAAGGCATCACCCCTTACATTTCAGGTGAAAAAATAATCCGACTAATAGTGCGACAAGGGTCATTACGATGGCCAGTGACGCCAGATATGTCTCGGATTGTTGAGCAGCAAACGGTTATCGAGGTATCCAGACGGGCAAAATACTTAATTCTACGGCTCTCTCATGGCTCAATTTTGGTACATCTGGGCATGAGTGGTAGTTTGCGGATTGCTCAAGCTAATACAGAATGGCGCAAGCATGATCATATTGAAATGCAGCTTGCCAATGGTACGGCATTGCGTTATCACGATCCACGGCGTTTTGGATGTTGGCTATGGAGCGAAGGTACACATCACCAATTGCAACACTTAGGTCCAGAGCCATTAACCTCCGCTTTTAATGGGGACAGGCTCTGGGAGCTAGCCAAGAAACGAAAGGTCGCGGTAAAACCTTTTATTATGGACAATAAAGTAGTGGTAGGGGTGGGTAATATTTATGCGTCAGAAGCTCTGTTTCGAAGCGGCATTAGACCAGACCGAGCCGCTGGGAGGGTGTCCCAAAAGCGTTACCAAGTACTGGGAGTACATATCAAAGAGGTGTTAGCCGCAGCGATTGAGCAGGGAGGAACTACCTTGCGCGATTTCGTTAACAGCAATGGTGAACCCGGATATTTTCAGCAAACGCTAGCAGTCTATGGGCGCGCAGGCCAAGAATGTAATCACTGCAGTACCGTCCTTAGAGAGCTGCGTCTGGGTCAGCGTAGTTCAGTATTTTGCCCAACTTGTCAACGCTAGCAATGGGAGCCTGGAGCCCTTACTGGAATTTTCTAACTAAAGCATCGGCTACATTGGGAGGAACAAATTTAGTCACATCACCCTGCAGAGACGAAATTTCGCGTACTAGTGAGGATGAAATATAAGAAAACTTCTCTGCTGGTGTTAAAAAGATACTCTCCACGTCAGGACTCAGAGCTCGATTCATGTTGGCCAGTTGAAACTCATATTCAAAATCTGATACCGCACGCAGACCACGCATGACTGCGTCAGCATTGCAGTCTTTAACAAAGTTCACCAATAAATAGTCAAAGCCTTTTATTTCTACGTTGGGTAAATGGCTAAGACACTCCCCCGCCAGGGCGATTCGCTCCTCAATAGTAAAAAGGGGGCTCTTCTTCTGGCTGCTGGCAATAGACACAATGATTTTATCAAATAGTTTTGATGCTCTTTCGATAAGATCAATATGACCATTGGTAATGGGATCGAATGTGCCTGGATAAACAATAGTCTTCATGGACTAAAACCACCGCTGTAAAGTATTTAGGCGAGCATGGTACTTAAATTAAACCGTTGACTCAAATCGAGTATACAGCATGTACCGAACACCACCGGCTATTTTGTCCTTTTGTAACTGCCAGTTTGGCGGTGCGACAAAGCACCTATCATCGCTGGGGAGCTCACAATAAATGAGCGCTTTGTCTGCTAGCCACCCGTTTTTCTCTAGCAGAAGACAGCTTTTGGTGTGGAGATCTTCGGCAAATGGCGGGTCTATAAATACTATGTCAAAGCGGACAATGTCCTTGTGGTTAGTCAAAAAATTGATGCAGTTTGCGTTAATAATACTGAGCTCGGCATTAAGTAAGTCGCCATTGGCCTGAAGTTGTCTAATAGTGTCTGGATTATTATCTAGAGCGGTGCAACTCGCCGCTCCTCTCGATAATGCCTCTAAACCGAGTATGCCGGAACCTGCATAAAGATCGAGGCAATGGGCGCCATTAATACGGGATGTCAGCCAATTGAACAGCGTTTCTCTAATTCGCTCACCGGTAGGTCTCAAGCCTGGTGCCTCAGCAAATGCAATTTTGCGACTACGCCAGCGACCACTAATAATTCTTAGACTCGAGATCTCTGGAGAGCGGGCGTTATTTTTTTTAATCGACAAATTGATGCCCTAAGATCGTGACTTTTGACCACTTTTTCTAATGTAAATGGTAGGATACACCAAAATTCATTAACTGTAGCGTACGGATATTCATGGATTCTCAGCCACCTAATAATGACGATGTAAAACCGGCCAAACGATCGTTCTTAGATCGCTTTAGAGGTAGCACTAAAGGTGTTGAGAAGTCGTCTATTGATAACTCAGATAAAGCGCTGTTAGAGCCTAAAGTGTCCTTTGCAGAGCGCATGCGCTCTGCACTATCACGGACAGGGGAGGGCCTTGGAGGTCTTTTTCTAGGCAGCAAGGCGATTGATGGTGAGTTACTGGATGAGTTAGAAACAGCATTATTAATGGCGGATGTCGGCATTGAGACTACCTCGTCTATTATTGCCGAATTGACCCAACAATTGAGTCGTCAGGCACTTAAAGATGGCGCCGCACTAAAGACCGCACTTCAGGAAATTTTAATAAATAGGCTGCGAGTATGTGAGTCTGATATTGATTTTGACGCGTCGGGTAAGCCCTTTGTGATGTTTGTGGTAGGTGTCAATGGCGTCGGCAAAACCACCACCATTGGTAAGTTGGCGAGTCGACTTAAAAAGCAGGGCAAGTCAGTCATGTTGGCCGCTGGAGATACTTTTAGAGCGGCAGCGGTAGAGCAATTGCAAGTCTGGGGTGAACGTAATCAGGTACCAGTGATCGCTCAGCATACTGGAGCAGACAGCGCGTCAGTTATTTTTGATGGTATTCAGGCCGCCAAGTCGCGTGGTGCTGACATCATTATTGCCGATACTGCAGGGCGGCTGCACAACAAAAGCAATTTAATGGAAGAGTTGAAAAAAGTTAAACGTGTTGCCGGAAAAATAGACGAAAGCGCACCTCATGAGGTTTTGCTCGTATTGGATGCTGGGACAGGCCAAAATGCAGTGGTGCAAATGGCTGAATTTAATCAGGTGGTCGGTATCACCGGTATTGCTTTAACTAAGCTTGATGGTACCGCGAAAGGCGGAATCATCTTTGCTTTAGCAGATAAGTTTTCAGTGCCAATAAGGTTTATTGGTGTTGGTGAGGGGCAGGACGATCTTCAGCCCTTTAATGCGCAAGAGTTTGTTCAGGCTCTGTTGGACGTGGAGAAATAGGTCTTATACCGATGATTCGTTTTGACAACATTAGCAAGCGTTACCCCTCAGGTCTGGAAGCGTTAAAGCGCGTCAACTTTGAACTTGAGGCTGGCGAAATGGCTTTTCTTACTGGACCATCGGGGGCGGGTAAAAGTACCTTGCTGAAGTTGCTAATGTTAATGGAAAGACCATCATCAGGAACTTTGCTAATTAATGGTAAAAATTTAAACCGACTCTCGCGATCACTAATACCGTCCTATCGACGACAAATTGGTGTGGTTTTTCAAAACCATCAGTTATTGTCAGATCGGAGTGTCTTTGAAAACGTTGCTTTACCGCTACAAATTTCCGGATATCCGTCATCAGAGACTGGTCGTCGCGTGCGCGCTGCACTTGACGGGGTTGGGCTTCTTGGCAAAGAATCACATAATCCGCTGACCTTATCTGGTGGTGAGCAGCAAAGAGTTGGTATTGCTCGTGCGGTGGTTCACAAGCCTAAAATATTGTTAGCCGACGAGCCAACGGGTAATTTAGATCCTACTTTGTCGGCAGAGATTATGGCGCTTTTTAGGCGCTTCCAAAGCGTTGGCGTGACAATTTTGATTGCCACCCACGATATAAACTTAATTAATTCTCTGGACCATCGGATTATGCATCTTGAGGATGGCATTTTGACTGATGATGGTGCGCACTCCAATGGTCGGTAGCCTCAATAAACGGGATACGGCCCGGGGCGCTAGTGATCAAAAGGTCAGATTAGTTGATCGGTGGCGCAGCTACAGGGCCCATCACCGAACCACTTTCTCAACAACTCTGCAAAAAATGGCTCGAGAACCGATACAAACGACCCTTACGGTAGTGGTTATTGCTATTGCTCTAGCGTTGCCATCAGCGATGTTTTTAGCGTTGCACAATGTGCAACAGCTAAGTAGTGGCTTTGAGTCTTCGGCGCAAATAACCGTGTTCGTCAAAAAAGAGACAAACAGCCAGCAGGTTGCACAGCTAGGAAAACAGCTAGATGACTTACCTGAGGTGTCGGCAATAATTTTCATCTCCGCTGATCAGGCGCTTGAAGAATTTAGAGCACTATCAGGGTTTGGTAGCGCACTTCAGTATTTGGATGAAAATCCACTGCCAGCAGTATTTTTGGTGCAGCCTGCGATGTCCGGTGCCACAGACCTAAAGCAGGCGCAACAATTGGTGAAGGCTATTGACCAGCTTGCCGCGGTGGAAGATGTTCAAGTTGATATGAAGTGGATACAACGATTGGCCACTATTACAGAGGTTAGCAAAAAGCTTGTATTGGCGATGGGTATGGCTCTTGGTGTTGGTGTTTTATTAGTGATTGGAAATACTATCCGCTTGGCGATTCAAAACCGTAGAGAGGAAATTATTGTAGTAAAATTGGTTGGCGCAACAGACGCCTACGTGCGCCGTCCATTTCTTTACACTGGCTTATTGCTGGGCCTGTTTGGCGGGGTTATGGCGTCGATATTATTGCTTGGAAGCTTTTTTTGGATTGGTCGGTCAGTCGCTGTGCTGGCTGATTTATATCAGAGCCAGTTCCAACTGGCGGGCCCTGGATTGGCGGGTATTTTGGCGCTTTGTTTGCTTGGGGCACTGATTGGACTGGTGGGTGCTTGGATTGCTGTAATGCAGAATCTGCGAGCCATTGAGCCAAAGTAAGGAAAATTTGAGCTAAACCCTTGGTAAACACGTAAATACCTAGGTTATGATGAACTTTTTAAGATTTGGAACGACTAAACAATTAATGCTATTATGATCGACCAGCGACTTTAAGAGGAAGTCATGAGTAAAGCTTTACAAACAATGGAATGGATGACCCCCGGCGCTAATCTGAATGCTTACATTCAGGGGACCGGAACTGTGCCTATCTTAACGCTAGATGAGGAGAAGTCCTTAGGCGAAGCTTTGTACTATGAAGATGATCTTGATGCTGCGCGAAAGCTAGTAATGTCGCACCTGCGTTTTGTCGTACATATTGCTCGATCATACAATGGTTACGGCCTCCCATTGGCTGACTTGATCCAAGAGGGTAACGTTGGTTTGATGAAGGCGGTTCGCCGATTTAATCCTGAGAAAGGTGTGAGGGTTGTTTCCTTTGCGGTCCATTGGATTAAAGCGGAGATACACGAATTTATCCTGCGAAATTGGCGTATTGTTAAAATTGCTACGACCAAGTCTCAGCGTAAACTATTCTTTAATTTGCGCAGTGCTAAAAAAGAATTGCAATGGCTGTCTGCTGATGAAGCAAAAGCAGTAGCCGATGATTTAGGCGTTGATCTTAAAGATGTCATGGAAATGGAAATGCGCCTGACATCGCGGGATGCGACATTTGATGCTCCGGTAGACGACGACGAAGATAGTAATACTTATTCCCCGTCATTATATCTAGAGTCCAAAGGTGCTGATCCTGCAGAACAAATAGAAAATGAAAATTTTGAAGGTGACAACAATGTGCGTTTAGCCGCAGCCTTTAAGAATCTTGATGAACGCAGTCAAGCCATCCTGCAGCGCCGTTGGTTGGACGATACTAAAGCGACTTTGCACCAACTTGCCGCTGAGTATGGTGTTTCCGCTGAGCGGATTCGTCAGCTTGAGAAAAACGCTATGAAAAAAGTTCGACTGTTAATGGAAGGCTAACTTAACCATCTACTACAAGGAGCCGCGCTAATTAAATGTGCGGCTTTTTTATTGCTATGAATAATGTTTTTTGGCTTAGATTCGTTGCCCTAAGTGGGGCTATATCGGTAGTACTAGGTGCCTTTGCGGCTCATGGCCTACAAGATCAATTGTCGGACCGCTACATGGATACCTTTCGGACAGCCGTGCTTTATCAATTTTTGCATACGTTGGCATTATTAGCGGTGATCAGTCTGCCTGATCAACTTGTTAGGGTTTCCCTATGTCACTGGGCCGCAATCAGCTTTGCTTTGGGAATTCTACTGTTTTCAGGATCGCTCTATGTACTAGTGTTAGCGGACATGCCGGCCATGGGTATGATTACGCCTTTGGGAGGCGTTGCTTTTATGGCTGGCTGGGTACTATTGTTTTTTGCGGCTAAGAGTGGTCAATAGATGGATATGCGGCCAGAGTATAGAGAAAAATCAATCCGTAGCTATGTCGTCAGAGCGGGTCGCATGACTGAAGCTCAACGCAAAGCGTTTGAAGTTAGTTGGCCGGTATATGGCTTAAAATTAGCAGATGGTGCTATTAATACTGATGTTATTTTTGGGCGTACTGGCCAAAAAGTTCTTGAGATCGGTTTTGGCATGGGGACCTCGTTGATTGAGATGGCGGTGGCTAGCCCTAATACTGACTTTATTGGTGTAGAGGTTCATCCGCCTGGGGTTGGGACACTAATGAATAGCGCGCGTATCGAGGATTTGTCTAATTTACGAGTCTATTTAGCCGATGCCAACGATGTTTTAGAGGAATGTTTTGCTACTCAAAGTATCGATCGATTACAACTTTACTTTCCAGATCCTTGGCATAAGAAAAAGCATAATAAAAGACGCATTGTGAAGTCCACATTTGTTCAACAGGTCAGGGCAAAGCTACGTTCTGGTGGCATATTGCATATGGCGACGGACTGGCAGCATTATGCTGAACAAATGATGGAGACCTTAAGTGAGGCAGAGGGGTTTGAGAATTGTGCAGGTGCAGGGCAGTACTCTGAGAGACCTAGTTATCGGCCGATTACTAAATTTGAAAAACGTGGCGAGAAATTAGGTCATGGTGTTTGGGATTTAGTATTTAAAAAAATTGACTAAAGGTAGGCCCGGGTTAATAAATTAGGTTTGCTGAGGTGAGTTTTGTATTGCAAATAGCTATAACAGAAAGGATTTTAACAACTAGTTGATACTAATTTAAAAATGACCTAAATTGGGCGACATCCATAGACCAAAGAAAACTTTATAAAGGAAATATAATGAATCTAGTAAAAATTTTACCGCTCACTGCGCTGCTTTTTTTGACTGCCTGTGAGGCAGCGGAGAATACAGATGCCACATCAGAGCCAGCTGTTCAATCAACCTCAGTAGAGCTTATTAGCCAAGCACAAAAAATCAGTTATCTGATGGGTTTGGACAATGGTAACAATATAAAGAGTATGGAAATTGAGTTTGATGCTAGCGCTTTTCAAGACGGACTTGAAACTGCCTTAAGGGGTGATAAGCCGAGTTTGAGTGATGAGCAGATTGCTGTGGTCATCAAGACGTTTGAGGTCGACATGAAAGCAAAGCAAGAGATCATGCAAGCGGCACAGCAGGAAGTGGTATCAGCTCAGTCTGATGATAACGCTGCTGAGGCGACAGCATTTCTGGCGACCAATGGTGTTAAAGAGGGCGTAGTAACTACTGACAGCGGTTTACAGTACCGGGTACTCACTAAGGGAGCTGGAGCGCAACCATCGGTTGATAGTACCGTTGAAGTTCATTATGCGGGCAGACTATTGGATGGTACCGAATTTGATAGCTCGGTAAAACGTGGCGTGCCTGCTCAGTTTGGTGTTACCCAGGTTATTGCTGGCTGGACCGAAGCGTTGCAACTTATGCCTGAGGGGTCTAAGTGGGAGCTCTATATCCCTGCTGATCTTGCTTATGGGCCGGGTGGGTCGGGGCCAATAGGACCTAACTCGTTGCTTATCTTTGAAGTGGAATTGCTAAAGGCGAATATTGACAGCGAATAGCATGATTATGATGTAGACAGTTATAAAAAAGCCCCGCAAGACGGGGCTTTTTTATAACTAATAATTGATGACACCTAAATGAGTTCTTTTTCGCCCAGTAACGTTCCGACATGAGAACTATGCAACACATCGATCAACTTATCTTCAAGCCCAAAGCGTTGTGCAAATATCTCACCAAGGCTGGCAAGGTCAATAATACGTGCATCCAAATCATGAGAGCTTAAATACTTGTCGTTAAAATCAAGTATATACTCTGTCGTTGTTTGGATTTTTTCGAGTAAATTGGGCTCTTTGTCTAATCCTGACGCATCCTCAAAAAGCTGTCCTTCTTTATGCAGCTGGTCAAATATTTCAAAGTGGCCAACCGAGATGTAATCTACCATCAGCTCACAGAACTCTTGCAGCTCTTCGACATGCTTGACCGCATTATCGCTAACGTCGATAACTTCCGTTAGGTCACAGTATTTGGCGAGTAATTCTCGACGCTCTTCGAGCCATCGCTCAATAATTTTGCTTACGTTACTCCAATGAGATTGCAGTTTTTGATTATCCTTAACCATTATCTTTACACCTGTGTATTAAACCCTTTCACAAGTGTACCTCTTTTTTCATAAAAGCATAATCATTCAAGGCCCAAAAGATTGCATAAGAGGAATGAGGAACAGAGCTGTCCAAATACCGTTTAGACCCATACCAATGGTTGAGAAAGCCCCGCATCGAGGACTTTTTTCGAACGCTTTAAGAGTCCCAATTGCATGTGCAGTGACACCCAAGATCAGTCCTTGCCATCGCTCATCATGTAAACTAAAAAATTTAAAAATAGGCTCTGCGACAACGATCCCAACGATCCCTGTAAACAGCACAAGAAAAGTAATCAGTGCGATTAGACCGCCTAATTGCTCAGTGATAATAATCGCAATGGGTGTGGTGACTGATTTAGCCACCAATGAGAAAATTGCTATGGGCTCCAAGATAAGCCAGCTACCAATAACTAGAACACTAACGGCAGCGAAAAAGCCACCACTGAACACGGTTAATAGGATTGTTGGCCACAGTACAGAGAGGTTTTTCAGTTGCTGCGACAAAGGGACGGCTAAAGCTACAGTTGCAGCACCAAGTAGCCAATTCAATATGCCGTTTGCAGAATAATAAACACCATAGTCTATCTCTAGCAAATATAAAGTAAGGCCAATAAGAGGAGTGCTTATCACTAAGGGATGACTCAGTGGATGATTGCCACAACGTCGATAGACAAAAACACCAATACCAAAACCCAGAATAGAAAAGAAGATTAACCAAGAGCTCTCAGTGATTTGCTGCCACTGATACATTATCAGTTCAGACATCTTTGTTACCCTTAATCGAGGTAATTAGCAGAGTCATTAAGATCATTGTCAAAGGGGTGCTAACAATAACAGCGAGTAAAAGCTTGGGCAGTTGCAAGTTGATCTGCTCACTAAGAAAAAAAGCGCCAACACAGGCTGGAATAAATAGCAGAGAAAGATTTTGAATCAGGTGAGAACTAGTCGGTTGAATTAGATCATTGAGTTGCCTTGAGAAGATAAGTACCACTAGCAGTAACAACATTCCAACCAGCGGGCCAGGAATAATAACACCAGTCCATCGGACTAACAGCTCTCCAAACCATTGAAAGGCAACGAGGACTATTAGCCCACAGATGAATCTCAGTGCTTGCGAAATAATTGGATGAGGCCTATGCCAGAGAGTATTACAAAAACAACAAGCACCCAACCCGGCATACTCATACTAAACAGTTCCCATTGGACTTTCGCGCAATTGCCATCTCCGCGAATTAGCATGGTAATGACCTCCGAGGCTGGGAAAACATCCATCAAATAGTCCACCGGCGGGCCACATGCGGGTATAGAGTCTTCAGGAAGACTTTGTAACCACAGCTGTTTAATCGAGAAAAATGCACCGCCAATAGACGCGGCTATAGCGAGGCCAGAGTAAATTTTCCGCCCGCGACCTAGGGGGTTATGCAGCGCCGCCATTAAAAATATTACTCCAACCATAGCCACAAATACCCGTTGAGTGATGCACAGGTAGCAGGGCTCAAGGCCTAGGTGCTGTTGAAAATAAACGACCGCTATTATCAACGCGCCAGCACAGCCAAGGGCACCTAAAAGGTTTAATGCTCTGTAGGTTAGATAATTCAATGACGACTCCATTAGTAGTTAGCTGATGTTCTCATACAGGGCATGCCTAGCGGTAATAGTCAGCCAAAAACTCGTCAAAAGAAAGACTATCTTGTGCTTCTATATCCGCTTGTTTTTGCAAAGATTTTTCTGCTAATTCTTTGTACTTATGCATTGTTTCGACGCTGGGTGGATTGGCTTGAAAATAGTCTCTATGCTCACAGGCTTTGCGCATTGCCATACCATAGTATGTCTCATCATTCTCACGCATTTCTGTCAATAGCCTAGCAGCAGGTGTTGAACCATCATCATGGATGCGGTCCAGCATGACCTCTAAAACATGAGTATAGGCTACAGTTTGGTTTGCGCTATCTAGAAGCGTTGCCACTGGACGCATTTCATCAAGTAGCGTTCGACCCCATTCTCTTAGGGGCACCTCTTCCTTGCCTCGCAACAGACTTAATGCCGGATCGCGGCCAGAATAGACGGTACGATCTATATTTTCAGGAATGCATGCATATTCTTCAGCATCAGTTGGGGGACTGTCTTGGAGCAAACAAAATAATAAAAAGGTATCTAAAAAGCAGATTGTTTCTTCATCAATCCCACAGGGTAGAAGTGGGTTGAGGTCGACACACCGAACTTCAATGTACTCTACACCACGCTCGACAAGTGCATGCACGGGGGTTTCGCCTGAAGCGGCGGTACGTTTCGGCCGAATGGTACTGTAGAACTCGTTTTCAATTTGTAAGAGGCTAGTACTAAGTTGCTGATACTCACCAGCACTGTCTTTTAAGCCGATCGTATCATAGGCCGGATAAGCTTGAGAGAGCGCTTTTTTAAGCGTTTCAGTGTATTGAGGCAAGTCGTTGTAACAGACAACCAGTGAGCTTTGAGCATCACTCTGGTAGCCTAAATCACCCATACGCAGCGAAGTCGCATAAGGTTGATACAAACTGTGAGTATCACTACCAACAGAGGTTAAGCGGTGATCGTGATCACCCACAAAGCTTCGGCAGATTGCAGGAGCAGCGCCTAGTAAATAAAGAAGCAACCAAGAGTAGCGCCGAAAGTTCCTAATCAGACCAAGGTATCCATCAGATTTGAAATCTTGCAATGATTGCTGGTTGTCCGCACTAATTTGTAAGTCTTCCCAGAGTGAATCGGGCACTGAAAAGTTGTAGTGAATACCTGCAATGGTTTGCATTAAGCGGCCATATCGGTTTCCAAGCCCACGCCTATAGGCGCTTTTCATCTTTCCGACATTGGAACTGCCGTATTGCCCAATAGGAATACTTTCATCTGAGCCGAGCTGGCAAGGCATGCTATTGACCCACAGCAACTCATCACCAATATTCTGGTAGGTCACCCGATGAATCTCTTCTAATTGATTCATCACTGTGTCGATCGACGAAGAAGGCGCAGTGATAAATTCTAACAGTGCTTCAGAGAAATCTGTTGTTATATTTGGATGGGTCAACGCGGCGCCCAGCGAGGCAGGGTGAGGTGTCTGAGCAAGCATTCCATTGGCTTCAACCCTAAGGCTTTCCTTTTCGATACCCCGCGCTATTCCGGTTAATCGATCTGCTTTTGCAGGGTTGCTCAGTATGTTCAGTTTAGCATCTAAAGACAAAATAGAATCCCGTTTAGGCTGCGCTAGACTGATTTTCAGCAGCAGCAGTTTGTTCAGTATTGAGCGCCTCAAGCAGCACTAAAGGGCGTCCTTTTGAATCTGCCGCACACTCAACTATTTCCGCTCTCAAACTGATGTCTTTAGCATTTAACTCGATCAGTTGATTCAACGCGATGTCTCTGTGAGGAGTATAAAAAAGACGGCTGGATTCAATATCATGAGTCCACTGTAAGTGCTTATCAAGCATTGCCATCCCTTGGTTTTGTATGATGTAAATTCTCATGCACTTCCCGTGACAGAACCGTTGATTTCGGGCACAGTGTACCCTATACAGATGTTCGATAAAAAGGGAAATAACATGACTAAACAGGCCTTAGTTCCAGTTGCCGATGGCAGTGAAGAAATTGAAGCGGTAACCATAATAGATGTGTTACGGCGGGCTGGAATCTTAGTGACCGTGGCGTCGGTTAGCGAATCTAAAGATCTAAAAATTACCGCATCTCGAGGAACTCATATCGTCGCTGACTGTGATATTCAAGAGTGCGCAGGAAAAACCTGGGACTTGATTGCACTTCCAGGAGGGGTCCTTGGGTCAGAACATCTTGCGAAAAGTCAGGTGCTTGATCAGCTATTGCAAACACAGGTTAAAGAATGTCGTTTATTGGGTGCTATCTGTGCAGCACCGGCAATAGTGCTTGGTGAAAAAGGTTTTCTGGCTGATAAGACGGCCACCTGTCACCCACAGTTTTATCAAGCAATGAAGGCAAAAGAGATAGATACTGAGTCTCGGGTGGTGGTTGATGGAAACTGTGTGACCAGTCAGGGCCCAGGCACGGCGATCGATTTTGCTCTGGAACTAGTTGAGCAACTATGTGGTGTGGTTAAGCGCGAGGAAGTGGCATCACCGCTGGTACTAACAACATCACCCACTGCTTACTATTAACCGACTAGTTGGAGATGGTGTCAGTGTCAGATGATTCGCCGATTAGTTGTTGCTTGAGAGTAGCGCCAGCCATATAAAGGCAAGGTACAAAGAGCAGTGTTACGGAGGTCGCAAATAGTACACCAAAGGATAGTGAAGCAACCATCGGTATCAAAAACTGTGCTTGCAGGCTAGTCTCCATAAGGATGGGGGCAAGACCAATAAAAGTGGTGATTGACGTCAATATAATGGGCCTGAATCGGTCAACACTGGCTCTAACCAAAGCATCATAGAGACCTTCGCCTTCCTCACGTAGCTGAATAATCCGATCCATCAGTACTAAATTGTCGTTTACTACGACTCCAGATACTGCCAGCACGCCAACTAAAGACAGTAAGCTAAAGTCTAAGCCCAACAAAAGATGCCCGAAAATAGCGCCCATAATACCAAACGGAATAGCAGACAAAACGCCGATGGGCTTTAGATAGGACTTAAACTCGACCGCCATTAACGAATAAATTAACAGAATTGCCAGACAGAACAGTTTAAGGCCAGTGCTATTAAACTCCTCTTGATCCTCAATCTGACCATCTTTTTTAATAGATACTTCTGGAAACGATTCGCGCATCTCATCAGCGACATCGCCATAGATAATCTCAGCTATCTCGCTCACGGTTAGTTTACCCGATGATGGCAGGGCAGTAATACGAATGCTACGCTCTCGGTCACTGCGCTTTATACGCGAGTATCCGGGAACATAATTGGCTTCAGCAACAGAGTAGAAAGGTACCTCAGCACCACTAGCGGTGCGTATGCGCATGCTTTCTAAGGTATCAACCTGAGATCGAGCATCTTTGGGATACCGAACCATAACTCGAACATCATCTCGTTCACGAGGTATGCGTTGAGCCTCAGCGCCATAAAAACCTTGGCGCACTTGGCTGGCGACCTGCGACAGGCTAACACCAAGACTATCCGCGTTGGGTAATAAACTGATATCGATATCGGCGCGCCCAGAATACAGATCATCGCGAATATTCTTTGTGCCTGGTAGCCGCTCTAACTGCTCTCTGATGAATACAGCAGCTTCCGCTAATTGCGCAACATTGGATGACGTCAGGGAAATTGAAAACATCGACGATGGTGGCCCAAGGGTCGTATCAAGAGTAATTTTTTTGGCTTCCGGCACTGGGCCCATAGTGGACTGCCAACGCTCTCCTACCAGTTTCGGATTTATCTGGCCACTGACCTCGGGGGTGAGCTCGATCAAAAGGCGAACAGTATCACCCCACATGAAGGATAGTTGATTAGCAATTAAGTCATCAGTCACAATCTCGTCTCGAATCAGCGCATCATTTGCGAGCTGTTCAGCCGCTCGTTCTGCACGTTTCATAATGTCGAGTTTTGCTTCTTTAGAATGACCATCGGGCATCTCTAGGCGCATTGAAATAAAGTCTGAGGCTACCTCTGGCGATTGTACTCGCTTGACATAGCCTGCGCCGACCAAGGTCAGTGATAGAGTTAAGGCCAAAAAGAACAAAGTTAAGGTTAGGTAATGCCAGCGCAGGGCTCTTTGTAATAGCGGGCGAAATCGATTTCTAGCAAAACTGGTTAAACCGTTGGCACACTTCAGCCGAACCTTAAGTAACAATATGCCAAACTTTGATGTTGGCGCTTTACTCGCTTTCATTTGAGCAAGGTGAGAAGGCAATATCCAGAGCGACTCGATCAGCGAAAAGCTAAGGGCCACAATAGTTATGGCCGGTATCGCCCAAAGAAAGTTTGCCCACAGCCCAGGAAGGAAAAATATTGGCGAGAAAAAGATCATGGTACTTAGTACCGCTAAAAACACCGGCTTGGCAACCGCTTGAGTCCCTGCTCTTGCTGCAGCCAGAGGATCAAGCCCCTCTTCTTGATGCCTGAAAACGCTCTCGCCAACAATAATGGCATCGTCGACAATAATTCCCAAAATAAGTAGGAATGAGAACATTGAGAGCATATTTAGAGTCAGGCCGACTCCGGGTAGGATCCACAGCGCACCCATGTAGGCAATGGCGATACCCAGCGCTACCCAAAAGGCCAATTGGGGGCTTAAAAACAGCATGAGTACAATAAATACTAACACTAAACCACCGAGTGCATTCTTGGTCAGTAACGATAAGCGACCTTCAAAGAGCACAGAAAAATCTCTCCACGTATCCATTTGAAGCTCATCAGGTAAAAATGAAGCACCTGTTGCTACATAGTCTTTGACCGCCTTCGTTGTGGCCATAACATCTGGGTCTTCACCGACACTTATCGCTAGGAATATGGCCTTTTTACCGTTGAAACGGGTAACGGCGTTGCGCTCTTCAAATGTGTCGTTTACTGCGGCTACATCACCGATGGTGACTTGAGTGCCGTCACTCCCGCTAGTGATAGGGATACTCTTGAAGTCATCCTCGTAGTAAGCCTGGCCTCTGGTTTGAACTTGAATATCGCCGCTGTCGGCGCGGATAGTTCCGGCGGGCAAATTAATCGATGTGCGGCGTACTGCGTTGACTACATTATCAAAAGAGATACCGTAGCGACGCATATCCATTTCAGATAGTTCGATGTCTACCTGAGGTCGGCGGACACCCCATACTTCGACGAAATCTACGCCGCGCAGGGCGGCAAGGTCATCACGAATACGCTCACCATACTCTTTCAGGACGCGTTCATCGGCATCGCCGAAGAGGGCTATTCTTATGACTTCTTCGCGATTTACAACCTCGGTAACAATGGGCCTTTCGGCGTCTTTTGGAAAGGTAATGATGGCATCGACACGACTCTTGATATCATTGAGCATCTTGGTCATGTCATAGTCCATATCGACTTCCACGGTGACAGAACCGCGACCTTTACGGGCTTCTGAAGATAAGCTTTTGATACCCTCTAGGTTATAAATAGCCTCCTCGATACGCACGACTATTTGCTCTTCAACTTCTTTGGGCCCCGCTCCTGGGTAGGGCATATTAACGCTAATATAATTAACAGAGACAGAGGGAAAGACTTCTTTACCAATACCATAGGCACCAAAAGTCCCACCGATGATAATTAATAACATCAAAAGGTTAGCGGCTACTGGATTGGTAACAAACCATTTGATGGAAGCATTCAAAGGGTTACTTCCTCATCTAAAGACTGGTTTCCCACCAACCTTTGTTTTTTTGGTAATACTTTCATGCCAGCGATTGCGAGTGGAATGCGGGAGGAGACGATTCGTGTTCCTCGAGTAATACCGACTGCAGTTACACTATCTTTACTCGTCTGAATCACGGAAATTTTCTGGTAATTGATTTGATTAGCTTGGTTTAGAACAAGAATTTGATTGCCCTTATATACCGCATCCTTAGGCAGAGTTACGGCGTCAGTAATAGTTTTTCCTGAGATCTCTGCTTGTACAAAAAGACCTATGTTCAGTGGTGGCCGATCCAATGAAAGATCAGCTTTGAAGGGATTTTTCACTTCTGCCACTGCGTAGGTCATTCTACTTTCGATATCGATTGACGCATCTGTTCGAACGATCTTGCCCTGCCATTCATAGGAGAGTTCACCCACGCTACTACGCAACGTGACACTTGGATAATTGCCCGTCTGACTATTCTGATAATTGGTGGGTAGCTGTATTAAGGCAGCCTGCCTGTCTGAGAGGGGCAGGCGCACTTCAACAATATTAGTGCTATACACTTTGGCAATCCGTGCTCCTGGGCTTACATACTGGCCAAGATCTGCAAATATTTGCCGAATTCGACCGGGAAAGGGCGCGCTAATCGCAGTGCGACTAAGATCTAAGAGTGCTTTCTTTAAATCAGCTTGGGCGGACTCAAGCGAGGCTTGGGCAGAATTCAACTGCGGCTGCCTTAGAAATAACGCGTTTGCAGTTTTGTCACCAAGCTCTCTCCATTCTCGCTTCGCTTGCCGAGAACGACCCTTCTCTAGAGCCACCTGCTCTTGTGCTTTGGCGACCTGTGCTTTGGCCCGTGTGACAGAAAACTCATAGTCCTCAGGTTCGATCTGTAGCAACGTTTCATCGGCATTAAAAAAACCACCATTCGCGTATTGCCCTGCCACGGATACAACGCGGCCAGCAACCTGTGAAACTAGATCTATTTCACGCTTGGGCGCGACAGTTCCCTGACTCAACACTGTCACTGCAAGGGGGGCAGGCAAAGCGCTTATAAAATCTACGGACAGTGGCGGTTTGCTTGTGCGTGGTTCTCTCTGGGGCTTTGATTTGAGCATAGCAAGGGAAGCAATCAGCAATAAGCCAAGACACAAGACGACAATCGTTATTCTTCCTTTACGACTCAACAATGGCATTTCACTAAAACCTTTCTAAAGAGCGACCGAAACAACACTACTCAAGGTCACAGACACGTAATTTATGGTTTATTGGCACTACAAAACGCTTCAAAATTTTAAGCGTTGACGCCTCTCAGGTTATTTTTTTAATCCAGCTGCGCCATTTTTAAGCTATTACCTATCAAATGACGCTGTGAGCAGTGAATTTAGATTCAAAAGAGTTCAAATAAATTTTGATACGTCAAATAGCACAACTCAGACTAAGTTAGCTTGTTTGCGAGTCTTTATAATCTTCCTGCTCAGAGAGATCATTAAATACATCCTTGTCTAGCATGCCTTCGCTATTAGCCACCACCGCGGTCACCATGCCATCGCCAGATACATTGACGACAGTTCGCATCATATCCAGTAAGCGATCAACACCGATAATCAAGCCAATACCCTCGACAGGTAAGCCAACTTGCTGCAAGACCATAGCTAAGGTAATTAACCCTACACCCGGTACGCCGGCGGTGCCGATGGATGCTAATGTGGCGGTCGCAACAACGGCTAGGTACTCGCCCATTGTCAAATCAAGACCATAGGCCTGAGCAATAAAGACAGTCGCAATGCCTTGCATAATTGCGGTGCCATCCATGTTGACTGTTGCTCCTAAGGGGATAGTGAACGAAGCAATTGAATTGTGCGCGCCGACTCTTGTTCGAGCTACATTTAGAGTGATTGGCATTGTTGCATTACTCGATGAGGTGCTAAAAGCGAATAATAATGCTGGGCGCATGTTTTTAAATAGAGTCAGTGGATTTAAGCGGGTAAGTAGAGCAAATATACTGGTATACACAACGCTGGCATGGAGAAATAGAACGAATACTATCGTGCCAAAGTACAGCGCCAGATTAATAATGGCTGAGAACCCTTGGCTGGTAAATAATTTCGCCAACAGGCAAAACACTCCATAAGGCGCAAGATTCATCAAAATACCCACCATTCTCATAATGACATCACTAATCATCTGACAGCCGCGCAGAACGGTTTTTCCAGAATCACCCGCTTGCAATATAGCAACGCCGACTAGAATCGCGAAGACGATAACTTGCAACATATTACCCTCGACCATTGCCTGAAACGGGTTAGAGGGGAAAATTCCAATAAAGACGTCTTTAAAGGATGGCGCGGCTTTGGCGACATAGTCAGCCGCTTCAGCGGTATTGATACCTACGCCAGGGTCGACGATGTTAGCGATGACCAAAGCAAGACTCACTGCAATGGCTGTTGTCACTAAGTAAAGGCCGATGGTTTTAAGGGCTACCTGGCCCATTTTGACATCCTCGCCCATCGAGGCAGAACCGCACACCAAAGAGAAAAACACCAGAGGTACCACTAACAGCTTTAAAGAAATGACGAAAATCTGACCTATCACATCAAAAATATTGCTTACAAACCAAGCGATAAGTGGCGTTTTCTCAGGATCAGCGCCACCTAGTGCATTCAGCACTAAACCTAGAATAATGCCAAGTACCATTCCTGATAGAATTTTTGATGAAAGTTGCATAAGCGCGTAGAGCTCCTTTTTAGCGATTAGATGTTAATGTAAAGCGACTGGAGGACCAGAGTTTAAATCGTGAGAAAAATTCAGGGACGCGCAAAAAAATAATGCCGACAACCAGAATATTCATTACTGCTACCGTAATGAAGAACGACATTATACTCCAGCCTAAGATGCTGAGGAAAAAAATACCCATAAGACTCCCACCAACCATAAATGCCGCATTAATAATGGCATTAACTGAAAGAACGCGAGCACGTTTATTGGCGGCCGTTCGCTGTTGAACCATAGAGTTGAGGGGGACGATAAAAAAACCACCAAACATGCCAATCAACACTAAATCGATGAGGATATGAGGCCCACCAGCTAGGCCTATAAATTGACTGGGCATTACCGTACTGAGTGACCCATGAGTTTCTTGATAGGCAATTGATGCGAAGCTGAGATCAAAGGCAAAAATACTTAGACCAATCGCGCCTAGAGGAACAATGCCTGGCTCCACAACACCTCGAGATAGCCGGTTACATAATAAGGATCCAAGCGCAACGCCAACGATGAAGGCACCCAGTAAAATTGATATTAGTCGGGGGTGACCATTTAACACAGTGACGGTAAAGTTTGGCACTTGGGTCAAAAAGCATCCACCGTAGAGCCAAAACCAAGAGATCGCTAAAATACAGTGAAACACTGTGCGATTCTCCCGCGCCATACGGAAATTACCGGCCGTCTCGGCAAATGGATTTAGGCTTATTTTTTGCCGAGGATTTTCTGAGGGGGCCTCTGGAATTTCTCGGCTACTTAACCATCCAACAACAGAGACTAATACAATAGCTCCACTTAACAGGGTGATACCATTCTCAAGCGTTACCATCCAGCCTCCAATTAGGGTGCCAAGCAAGATTGACCCAAAGGTACCCATGCTGATTTGCGCATTACCAGCTAATAACTCATCGTTATTTAAGTGTTGAGGGATGAGAGAATATTTTGCAGGGCCAAAAAAAGCCGATTGGGTACCTAGCAAAAATAAGATCAACAGCATGAAGTTGAGGTTTTGGGTCATCAGAGCGTAGCTACCAGCCAGCATAATCAAAATTTCGGCAAGCTTAACTCTGCGCATTAACATTGCCTTGTCATAGGTATCAGCTAACTGACCGGCGGTGGTAGAGAAAAGGAAAAAAGGCAAAATAAACAAGCCAACCGCAAAATTAGTGGTGAAGTTAGTGCTAGCCTCCGACCCTGCAACGGCTGAGCTAACAACAATAACTAAGAGTGCATTTTTGAACAAATTGTCGTTCAGTGCACCGAGAAATTGTGTCACAAAAAAAGGTAAAAACCTTCGTTGCGTAAATAAATGAAACTGACTCTTAGGTTGATTAGATTGTTCCATTAAGTTCTCGTTATTTAGCCGGTTAATACACACCTAAAACACTGTCAATAAGCACAAGGTTCGTTGTTTATATCGAAACCTTTTTATCGCAGGGCCGCCAGCAACGTCTGCTGAACTTTTGCTTGATACTACCACTTTAACACTTTACGTTTATGTATTTAAATTGCGGCTAAGGACCGTAGTTTTACGACTCCCAGTTTCTCGGCGTTCTAGATCTAAAAAACAGTCAATTTCGACAAATCCAGCTTTTCGCATCATTCCCGCAGAGGCAAGATTTTGTTCATGCCGTTCTAATATAAGTTCATTGGCGCCGCCGGCTTTGGACGTTGCCGCGATATGGTTCAGTAGCGCACTACCAATACCTTGGCCACCCCATTCCGCATGTACCGTGACTTCCGCGACATAGGCCGCTGGGTTTTCTGCAACATAGGGCTCAAACAAAGTTGGAATATCGCCCGGTTGGCTATAAACAGCTATTCCCACGGGGCGCCCGTCACCCATGGCCACTATGCAGTGATCGGTACCCTTATAAAGGCGCTGAAATTGTTCGTCTATTCCATCCTCAGGTAAATAGTTCCATTGATTAGCGCCATGGGTTGTTAAGAAGTTCTTGAGGGCTTCTAGCTCATGAGCCTCAGCATTGCGTAGTTCAACCATTGAGTATTAACCGTGTCATTTTTTTGTCTTGCGCTGACTAGTGCCAGCAATACGATCGAGTTTATGTTGGATCAAAGCCTCGCGTTTAGCCGCATATTTTTTCTCATGCTGAGAGATTAGTCGCCACAAAATAACGGCGATGAGCAGACCCAAAAGCATTCCAAAGACCCAATTCATAAGGTGCTTACTCTTTAAAGTTAAGTCGTTAGATCAGTATGGCGGCGGTTTTGACTTGTGCAAAAACCTTATCACCTGGCTTTAGATGCAGATCTTCTGCCGATTTACAGCTAATCTTACAGAGTAGAACCGTACCATCGGCGATCAATCGAACAGTCATCTGAGCATTATTTTCTTTTACCATCTGATCGATAGTCACCGGAATTATATTGAGAATACTAGTATTGATTTGTTGTTTAAGGGTAATACTTACATCCCTGGCGAGGACCTGTAGGCGGACATTGGCGTTTAATGGCAATGGCTTGGAGGCCACTAAAAATTGACCACCTAAAAAGACCAAGGTTGCCAAGCCATATTTTTCATCATAACTAGACACCAAGGCCTCAATGATACTTTCAGCATTTGTCTGATGAGCCAGCGGTAGATCCAGCGCGGTAAATAGCTCACTAATGGGTCCGCAGGCTTTTAGCTCACCCGTATCAAGCAACAGACAATGATTAGCTAGACGAGCGACTTCGTTGCGTGAGTGGCTGACATAGAGCACTGGAATATTTAAGGTTTTGTAAACAGATTCAAGGTACGGCAATATTGCGGCTTTTTGGTCATCTCCTAACCCTGCTAAAGGCTCGTCCAGTAGCAACATTGAGGGGTTTGTGGCTAATGCCCGGGCAATGGCCACCCGCTGTTGTTCACCACCGGACAACTGCCAAGGCATACGCTCAAGCAGGTGTTCAATACCTAACAGATCTAAGGCTTGCTGCAGACCATCCTGAGATGTCGGACTCTTTGAGCGTTTTAGACCGTAGTTAATATTAGCCGCTACGGTGAGATGTGAAAATAGGCTGGGTTCTTGGAAGACATAACCGACTTTACGCTGGTGCGTGGGCAGGAAGGTTTTATTATCTTGCCACAAAATGTCACCCACTTTGAGGTAACCATCTTCAGTATATTCTAACCCTGCAATGGCACGTAATAGGGTTGTTTTACCGCTACCGGAAGGTCCAAAAATAGCGGTCACGCCGTTTTCCGGAATGACCGCATCTATGTTGAGGGTGAACGCATCACGCTGGATATTAAAGCGCAGCGCTATGCTCATGGCTGGGCCACCGTGTAACGGCGATTAGCGCCATATACAACGACTAACAATAGAAATGAGAGCAGTAAAAGGCTACCTGCCAGCCAGTGTGCCTGGCCATACTCGAGAGCCTCTACATGATCATAAATAGCAATTGAGGCCACTTGCGTACTCCCGGGAATATTGCCGCCAATCATCAGCACCACCCCGAACTCGCCTAGGGTGTGAGCAAAACCCAAAACGCTTGCTGTTATGAATCCCGGCTTAGCCATGGGTATAACAATAGTGAAAAAACGATCTAGTGGCGATGCTCGAAGTGTTGCTGCGACTTCTAAAGGCCGGCTACCAATAGACGTAAACGCATTTTGCAGAGGTTGCACAACAAAAGGCATGGAATAAAAGACTGAGCCAATCACTAGTCCAGTAAACGTAAACGCCAATGGAGCGCCGCCAAGGAGACTAACCAACCCTCCGATAGGGCCATTAGGACCCAGTGAAATCAATAAATAAAAGCCCAGCACGGTGGGCGGTAGAATAAGGGGTAGGGCAATAATAGCTTCAATAATAAATTTAAAACGCCACTGACTGCGTGACAGCCACCATGCGATAGGAGTGCCTATGATCAATAAGACGAAAGTACTCACTGATGCTAACTTTATAGTCACCCACAGTGCGGTCAAATCTTGTTCGCTAATTATCACGGTACATCATACCCATAGTCTTGAATTATTTGGCGCGCTAAAGATCCCTCTAAAAATGCCATTAAATCTTTTCCGGCTTGTTTGTCCGTTAATAATACGGCTTGTTGATCAATCGGGCTATACAGTGATTCGGGCGGCACCCAAAATGATCCTTGCAACGACCGAACAGGATTAACTACCTGAGCGTAAGCCACAAATCCCAGCCCAGCATTGCCGCTGTGCACAAATTGAAAGGTTTGCGCGATATTTTCTCCTCGCACTAGCTTGGATTGCAGCCTTGGCCATACATCTAGCTTTATCATAACTTGCTGTGCTGCCAACCCATAAGGAGATAATTTTGGGTTGGCCACCGCCAAGTGGCGAAAGTCTTGACCTATCAGCAGGGCGTTTTTAATGTCATCGATTCCAGACTTCGATGTCCATAGAATTAACTTCCCTCTGGCATAGGTTACGCGGCTATCTACCTGGACAAGGCCTTGAGTTTCTAAAAGCCGCGGGCGTTCAACATCGGCAGCCATAAATACATCAAAAGGAGCGCCGTTTTTTATTTGCGCATAATGTTTGCCCGTAGAGCCAAACGACAATATCACTTGATGGCCGGATAGCTCCTCAAACACTAATTCAAGAGCTTTCATTGCCGGGGAAAAATTGCTCGCCACGGCCACCCTGATTTCACCTGATACCGCGTGGCTACCGCTGCCCCATAGAGCAACTGTAAGCAACAAATTAACAGCTAGTTGTTTGATGGCAAAAGCATCCATTGCAAAGGTGAGTGAGCAGCTATGCTACTGCTTGGGCTGCTGTGCTGCAAGCCATGGCAATATACGATTAAATTAGCCAAAGAACCAAGTGTGCATTAAGCGTCCGGGCATCAGTGTGAAGCTACCCGCCAAGAGTAGTGCGCCAATATACATACCAATCATATGGTGTTTGTGGACTTTTATATTACCGCGCTTTGCCGCTATATAGGCCAAGGGCACAGTGCGGAGGACTAATAAACTCAGTAAGTGAAGGTAACCAAAATGATTTAAAAATAGAGGGCCGACTTGAGCCTCCATAAAGAGGGTCGCGGTAGCGGTAAATAGCATTAAGCCCATGTACAGCTTACCAAGCAACCGATGGAGCGGAGTACCCTTGCGATTAATTAGCAAGTACGTACCCAAGGCGAAGGCCGGCGCTAAAGTGCCAAGATGTAAATAGGTGAGTTGCATATAGCTCATCGTAAATCCTTTTACGTTGTTCTATTTTGTGGGTATTCTGGCACCATCAGGGGTTCGATTTCCCCACGGAGATGGAGACTCAAACGTCGACAAATATAAACTCTCCACTTTGTCTCTAGCCCATGGGGTCCTGCGTAAAAACTTTAGTGATGACTTTACCGATGGGTTGCTCTTAAAGCAGTTAATGTTAATACGCTGGGCAAGACCGTCCCAACCATGATGGTCCACGAGACTTGTAACTACCATTTCTAGAGTGATGCCGTGTAATGGGTTGTTAGGTTGTTTTTCAGTCATCATGCACTATAGCACTCCTATCAGGTAGTGACTTCAGATAGGTTTCATAATGCGCTACAACTTCATCAGGCGCCTCGACTTGCGGGTAGTGGCCGATCAAAGGAAGTTCTGCTAGATAATCTAATCGGCATTTAAGCGCTTTATAGCGGGCTACCATATGTGCCCCTGATACTGGATCCACAGAGCCATTAATGACGGCGAGTGAAATCGTAGATTGCTGCAGAGCGGACACCCAGCGTGCTCGATGTTCAAGACGATCACGCATATAAGTAATTAGATTGTGGAAAATATGCTTTCCATCATTAATATTTATAAGCCACCAAAAATGTTCTAACTCTTGCTCTGAGGGCTTAGTTTGGACGCCAAAAACCGAACTAAAGTTGTGACTAAATTTTGCAAAACCCGTCAATGCATTTAAGAACCGACCTAGCGGGCTCAGTAGCAACTTTTGGGTTAGCAGTGCACGATGCGTTTCTGGGAACAAACCGCCATTAAGAAAGCAGCAAGATAGCCATGTTCCCTGACCACTTTTCTCTAGCTGCCGTGCCAATAACTCCTGCGCTACCGTATCGCCATAGTCATGGGCTAATACATGGAAGCTTTTGAGACCCTTAATTTTAACGAGGGCTTCAACAATATCGGCCTGGCCGTGAATGGTATAACTTCGATTATTGGGCTTGTCTGAGAAGCCAAACCCCAACATGTCTAGGGCGATTAAACGATACTTTTTTGCCAGCTGATCCCAGATGGGCAGCCAATCCCAACTAGAGGTTGGAAAGCCGTGTAGTAGGACAATAGTCGGTAGGCTGACATCTCCCTCATCAACTACAAAAATGGAGTTACCCATCAGAATCTCTAGCTTACCTCGGGATTGCCATTGTTTTGGACTGATAGGGGCAACGTTGTCAGTAGATACCATTAGGCGCTCCAAAAATGAGTTATCAGTACCCTAAGGTCACTGTAGATTGGGCCGGAAGCTTGACCTTAATTTCTGGTAAGTGCAATACTGGGCTAAAATAATCTTGCGAGAACCACCCCCAATGCATGCGGACATTCAGAATATTGATACCCTTATTAGAAATGCAAAAGTGTTCAATAATGGAGAGACGCCTGTTATTGAAGACGTTGCCATTAGCGAAGGGCTAATTGTCGCACGCGGGCCTAACTTAGATAAAGTGAATGCTCATCGTGTTATCGATGCAGAGGGTATGTGGCTAATGCCGGGCCTGTTCGATATACACACCCACTATGATTTAGAGCTGGAAGTTGCGCCAGGACTACCTGAATCAACACGCCATGGCACTACTTCAGTGGTGATAGCCAATTGCAGTTTAGGACTTGCATTTGGTACTCAGCGCGATGGTACTAATGACCCGATTGTTAGCTGTTATGCGAGAGTTGAAAATATTCCCAAGTCGGTGCTAAAAAGTTGTGCTGATAATATCACTTGGGATAATCCAAAAGCCTACTTAGAACATTTGGATGGATTGAATCTTGGTCCTAATGTGGCGGTTTTATTTCCTCACTCAATGCTTCGTATTGATGCGATGGGGTTTGATAATAGCGTCACCCGAGATCCAACAAGTAGCGAAATAAAAAATATGAAAGCGACTCTGCATGATGCACTTAAGTGCGGTTATGCGGGGTTCTCCACAGATGCCTTACCGTTTCATTATTTGGCCGCGCAACCCCACTGTGAAAAGACTATTCCAACCCAGTTTGCAAAGTATGGGGAGCTGAAAGAACTTGCTCAGGTAGTTAGGGAGCAGGGGTCTACTTGGCAGGCAACACCACCAAAAGACAGTGTTATAGGGACCTTGAGGACCTTTTTACTAACCAGCGGCAGGTTGCATGGGAAACCGTTGAGAACAACTGTTGTTGCTGCCTTGGATATTGCTAATAACTGGAAGCTGTCCAGAATGGTGAAGACGTTATCGAACGTACTTAACTCATCATTAGTACAAGGCGATTTTCACATGCAAGCGCTGGGTGCTCCTTTTAAGATTTGGTCTGATGGTGCTATCACTCCGATTGCAGAGGAGATTCCAGAGCTCCGCCGGCTCAACGAAACTGATCTTGAAGATCGTGAGGGGCGACGCAAAATTATGCATGAGCCCGGTTATATTAAATTGTTCAAATCTATGTGGATGAGGGGTAAGCAAGGTTGGAATCTTGACCGTTTAAAACGCAAACTTAATGTCGAAGATTTCGCCTTTAATCGAACGCTGGCTGACATGACAGTAGAGAGATGCCCTCAAAAAAATTGGCAGGGAATGGATTTTCAGGCTGTTTTTGATCGTGTTGTGGCCATTAAGCAAGACCAATGGGGGGAGCCTGTTACTAAAGCCGAACAAAAATTAATACAAAAAGACTTCTTCTGGATTGCCGATGAGGGAGACTTCATGCTGCAAATGCTAAGAACCTTTGATACTGATTTAAGCTGGAGCACGGTCACCGCAAACCGTGATATGAAGGTTGTTCGAGAACTATTAATGAACCCTAAGCTGCTACCGGGGTTTAACGACAGCGGCGCGCATCTGACTAACATGGCATTTTATGACGTTAACTTAAGAAGTTTAAAGTTGGCAGCCGAGGGCGGTGATGGCGATGTTAGTTACATGGTCAAGCGACTGACCAAAGACGCGGCTGATGTCTTTGGTGTGGCCGGAGGAACTATTCATAAAGGTGATGTTGCTGATCTAATTTTGATCGACCCGGAGCAGCTTGCCAGCTATGACGGCGAAAGTAATGTTCAGCGCGTGCACCGCGAAGAATTTCAGCACGAGCAGCTCGTTAATCGCTCAGATAGTGTTGTTCCGTTGGTCATGATCGGAGGGCACACCGCCTGGGAGAATAATAAGTTTGCATCTGACCTGGGGCAAAAGCCTATGGGCCGCTTGCTAAGGGCAATTTGAGACACCAAAAGGTTAACGTCTGCCAGATTCTTATTGCCAGCACCTTTATTGATTATGTTTTAGGTGTTTCATGCGCGCTAATACTAAGGCGAAATTCAAAATGACAATACTGTTGGTGGCAATGCCGGCATAACGCCATGACCTAGATGGCCATAGCAAAGGTCTTTTGTAAAGTCGCCAAAAATGGCGCTCACCCAGTACCAGCGTAGCTGAAAATACTATTTACAGGAGCTTACAGAGCAGTCGTGCTTATACCAACAGGTCTGTGGTTTATCTGCGACGCCACATAATTAGTCCAAAGCCCATCAGTAGCTGCCAGCCGCCATAAATAAGTAGCGACATTAGCGCCAAGTCTGCCGTGGTATTTACCTGCCCAGCCACCGCTGGGAACAATGAAACTTTGATTAAAAAGCCTAGGTTAATATTTCTAACCACTACCTCCATTTCAATAGCACTATTGTCTGCTCTACTTAGGCCAAAAGTTTTGGTGATAAAAATACCGGCCAAGGTCAGGCTAACAATAAACAGCGATAGCCACACAAGGTCTGTAAAAGACGCATTAGAGGGATCAAGACGTCCAGCACCTAAAGATCCGAGCACAATAATGGCAATGCCCAACAGAGAGCCTCTTACACAAAAGGTAGAAAAATTCTCGGCATAGCGTGGGTATTGGGCTAAGAAGCGCATGCCCAACAGAAGAGGTATTAATACATAAAAGCCAATCTCAATGGCAATTTGCATGGCCGGCATTGAGAAATTGTCAGGCATAAAATCAGCAATTAAAAAGTCTAGTATTAATGGGGTTGTTATAAGGCAGGCAAATGAGGTCAATGTTGTAATGCTAATTGATAGCGGCACACTACCTCGGGCCAAAAGTGTAAAAATATTCGATACCGTACCCCCTGGGATAGAGGCAATTAGAGCAAAACCAATAACTACCCCGGCGGACAATTGGGTAAATGTTATAAACCCGAAGGCAATCAGTGGCACTACTAGCAGTTGCATCATCAGACCCAGACTAACCGCTTTTGGGTGCTGTACTACCTCACGGAAATCAGAGGTTCTCAGGCCAGCGCCCATGCCCAGCATAGCCAGCGATAACTGCACAGCAGCAACCCAATATTCATAGTCTAGATAAAGCTCAATCATGTTGTTATCCTTTTAATCTTCTTCTTATCAACACCATTATTGACTAGGATTTTAGGTATTTGATGTGCGCTAATGCTAAGCCAAAACCTACTACGCCAATGCTATTGACGGCAACACCGGCATAACGCCACAACTCAGATGGCCATAGCGAAGAATCTTTTGTAAAGCCACCAAAAATGGCACTCACAGCGGCTAGTGCCAATAGCCCTGATGCCAGTAAGTAAGGTACAGGCTTGTTATTGCGCTCACCCAGTATCAACGTAGATGAAAATACTATAATTAAGCCTATGGCGGCCATTGATGCGGTTGGTCCAATAGGTTGAAGATCGTTTGAGAGTTGCCATAAGCCAGTGATGTTCCAGATTATGCAAAGTGCTGCATGTAACAGTTGAACCTTGGGTGCTGGGCTACGGAAAGTTTTAAACATTATTTCTTTCGCAGTTTAAATGGCTGTCAGTTAGCGCGTCTATCCTTGATTTTTTCATGCTCATTCCTTGTTGGGTATTGTCGTGTATTGCTGAGCTTTTTGTTCCAGGGATAAAAGACGTTTTTTCAGAGCTAAACCACCGGCATAGCCACCTAACGTTCCATCGCTGGCAATCACTCGATGACAGGGAATAACAATAGCTAGGGCATTAGCACCATTGGCGGTACCCACCGCTCTAACACCATCTGGATTATTAATGGCGGCAGCCAGCTGCTTATAGGAAACCGTCGTGCCATAACCAATGGTCTGCAGAGCGCGCCAAACGGTTTTTTGAAAATCAGAGCCAGCGGTTATTAGTTGAATATCAAAGTTCTGTCTTTTTCCTACGAAGTAGTCGTTTAACTGCACCTTGGTCATTTCAATCACATCACTGGTTTGCTCAACAAAATTTGCATTTAGTGACTGTTGAACGCGTCTATCCACCGCATTGCGCATGTTGCGATAGCGAAAATCGCAGAGGCACAGCGCATTATTATAGGAGCCCAAAATAAATTCAGCATAGGTATGCTGAAAGTATTGAATGCTAATGTGCGACTCTATGTTATTCATCCTTGTGCTCTTGCAGTGCTGCTAAAATTTTATTGGCCACTAACTTAGCCTGGGCATAGGCTATGTTGTGGTTGCCACCCTCAATAGGTTCAATACGCAGCTGCGGTACATCGGCTGCCATAGCGCTGGCACCTGAGTAAGGCACAACTTGATCCGCCGTGCCCCATATAGCCGAAACCGGTATGCCTGCTTCACCAACTATTTTGTAGCGGTGACTCAGATCATGCATGGGGTAATGGCGAAGGGTGGATAGCAATGCACCGGTATAGCCTTTAAACGCAGCTTGCGCTTTAAATTTCTCATACATCGCCTTCGGGGCTAGGCCTTTTGCTATTTCGCTTTCAATAGCATCGCCGGCATATTGATTGCCAAACACAGTGGCAAACCATTCACCTATGACCGGTTTAGCAACCCATGCTGCTGATCCGGGGTCGCCCATATAGCCTGCTGGGGCAATTAAAATAAGCTGTTTAATTTGCTCGGGGTGCACGGCTGCATAGTCAATAACATTAGCGCCGCCCATGGAGTAGCCCACCAATGTGAGCGGCGTCTCAAGGGCTAGACCTGTAATTAAGTCAGAGATTTCACTCTGGTAGAGGTCAGCATTGTAAGGACCTGTTGGCCGGTCAGAGAAACCACGGCCCAGGTGGTCAAAGGTAATTACCTGATAACCCTCTTTAACCAGCGATGGGGTGATCTGCTCCCACACAAATTTTGGTGTACTAAAACCATGGACTAATACGACCGCGGGGGCATTAACAGGGCCTTCGCGAGTGTAGGAGAGCGTGCCCTGTTTGGTTTGCAAATAGAGGCCACCCAGATTGTCACGCGCTTTTTGATCCAACTCGTTTAAACTATTAAGCGCCATAAAATACGCAGCAAGCGTCAAGGCGACTACAAATAGGCCAGTATAAAGTAATCCTGTAATGACTTTTTTCATATTGCTACCTTATAAAAGTGGCTAAGTAAAAAGTAAGCTGAGCGCCAAGATCAGCATTAAAAGACCAATGAAAATTTCAAGTATTTGCCATGCCTTTGGTTTTTCAAAGACTGGAATCAAAATGCGCGACCCGAAACCTAGGCTGTAAAAGAATACAAAAGAGGCGCTAATAGCACCTAGGGTAAAGGCTTCTATGTTCTCTGAAAATTGTGTTGAAACGGAGCCTAAAAATACTACGGTATCCAGATAAACATGCGGGTTTAACCAGGTAAAACCAAGACACATTAAGGCAATTTTTAGTGCCGATTCAGGAGCATTGTCGCTAGGGACCAAGCTGTGTTTTTGGCTGTAGGCAGAGTAAAAGCTCATTGCTGCATAAACGATTAAAAAGGCCGCCCCTCCATAGCGGGCAACTTGCTCAACCCAAGGGTATTGTCCAACCAGAGCGCCAAACCCTAGTACACCAAAGGTAATAAGAAGAGCATCAGAAACGGCGCAAAGACTACACACTAAAAAGACGTGCTGCTTTTTTAGACCTTGCTTTAAAACAAACGCGTTCTGTGCGCCAATCGCTAAAATCAAGGATAGCCCCAGAGCAAAGCCTGAAAAATATGCTGTCATG